>LNDP01000015.1 GCA_001464665.1 Acidobacteria bacterium Ga0074141 | reverse complement strand
CCCTACGGGCAGATCTTCGACATCATCACATCGATGATCTTCAAAAATTTCGCCAATGCCCATTCGACCATCGGTTCGATGGAGGACCTGGACGACGCGACGGTCGAGGATGTGCAAGAGTTCTTCCGCGTTTATTATGCTCCGAACAACGCGGTGCTTACCTTCTCCGGCTCATTTGATCCGGCGACGGCGAAGGAACTTGTCGAAACGTATTTCGGCGATATTCCATCGCAGCCCGCACCGCCGTCACTAGACGTTACAGAACCGCCCGAGGTCGCAGACGATTATCGCGAATGGCGCGATCCGCACGCGCCGCTCCCGGCGTTTCTGATGGGATGGAAGATACCGCCCCGAAACACTCACGAATTCAAGGCACTTTATCTGGCAGGGAAGCTGCTTTACGACGGCGACAGCTCGAGGCTTTATCAGAAGCTCGTTAAGGGAGATGAATCGGTGGTCCAGCTTTTCGGCTTTACCGACGAACGCCGTGGGCCTTCGAGCATTTATATAGGGGCGATCCCCAAACCGGAGGAAGACCTGAGCAAGATCCGCACGGTGATAATGGCCGAGATCGACAACATCGCTGCCCACGGACCGACCGCGGATGAAATGCAGAAGCTCCACAACCAACTTGTTAATGATGCGGTGCGGATGCGGCAGAGTTCGATGGTCCGGGCACAGCATATTGCGGAATTTGCGCTTTACGACGGCGACCCGAATCTGATCAATAGGGAACTCGATGAGCTTCTTGCGATCAGGCCGGACGAGATAAGAAAAACCGTCTCGGAATTTCTGAATACGGAGAACCGCTCGCTGCTCGATGTTGTCCCCGCAGGACGGGGCTAGGCGAGACCTATCGCCAATTATCCTTTACAGGAACTTACTATGACCCTTGATAGAAACAGACCGCCCGAACCGCTTGAACCGGTGCCATTCGGAGTGCCGACAGCTTTCCGGACTACAATGGCGAACGGCCTCCGTGTCGTCATCGTTGATGACGAACGAATTCCGCTCTCGAGCTATCGGCTTGTTTTTCTGACCGGCGACGCAAACGAATCGCGAAATGAGATCGGGATCAACTCGGCTTTGGCATCGATGCTGACCGAAGGAACAGAAAACCACTCAAGCAGGGAATTGGCGGAGAAGATCGAACGGCTAGGAGCGAGCCTTTCGGCGAGTTCGAACGATGACTTTACGATGATCGCCGCCTCTGCACTTTCGATGTATGCGGCGGACATGATCGAGCTATTAGCCGAGATCGTTTTCTCACCCACATTCCCGGAGAACGAACTCGATCTTTACAGGCGGAACTCGATCGAGGGGCTGAAGTTTCAGCGTTCGCAGCCGTCATTTCTTGCCAACGAGCAGGTCGCGAAACTTCTTTATGGCCAGCACCCTTATGCCACGATCTCGCCGAAACTGGCGGACATCGAACGGCTGACCCGCGATGCTCTCGAGAAGGCGAGGCGTCGGGAGTTTCTGCCAAACAATGCCGTGTTCATCGCGGTCGGCGACGTGCGAAAGGACGAACTGCTTCTGCAACTCGAAGATCACTTTGGTGATTGGGAGTCGGGCGACCGGCACATACACGAATTTCCGCAGCCGCCGGTGCGAACGGCGAGATCGCTCACGATCGTTGACCGGCCCGGTTCGGCCCAGGCCAACATTGTGATCGCGAACCGGACCATCCCGCGAAATCACTCGGACTATTTTCCGCTGATCGTGATGAACCAGGTCTTGGGCGCCGGAGCTTCGTCGCGGGTGTTTATGAACCTGCGTGAGGAAAAGGGCTATACGTACGGGGCTTATACACGGCTTGATACAAAGCGGCTTGACGGTTCGATCGAGGCGACCGCAGAGGTTCGGACGGCGGTTACGGGCGAGTCGCTCAAGGAGTTTTTCTATGAGCTCAACCGCATCCGTGACGAACGTGTGATCGATGAAGAGATCGACGATGCGAAGAATTTTCTGACCGGCGTTTTCCCGATCCGGGCAGAGACGCAGGAAGGGCTAACGAGCCTGGTCGTAAGCCAGGAGCTTTATGGGCTACCGCACGACTATCTTGATACTTATCGCGCTCATATAGAGGCTGTGACCGCCGACGAGATACAGCGTGTTGCAAACGAATACGTTCGGCCGGCGGAGATGGCGATCGTGATCGTTGGCGACGCAGGAGAGATCTTGCCGCAGGCACGCGAATGGGCGGATACGGTCGAGATATTTGACAAGGACGGGAATGAACGCAATATGAATGAATACGAGGTCGCCGCTGATACTGATGCGGCCGATGTCGCAGGCGAGTGGACGCTTGCGCTTAACTTCATGGGCAGCGATGTCGAGATAAAAATGCACCTTGAGCAGGACGGGAGCAGCGTCAGCGGAAAGTTGGTTACAATGCTCGGCGAGGGAACGATCAGCGGCGGGCGTGTGAATGGGAGCAAGGTCACGGCGACCGCTATTACGGAGCTACAGGGACAGGAGGTCGAATTTGCGATCACCGGAACGGCCGAAGTCGACTCGCTCTCCGGTGTGATCACCTCAGCGATGCTTCCCGGCGACCTCGAATTCAAGGGAACGCGAGCCGCTTAGGCCGAAGATCTCAGACGCGTCTTCGCCCTCGGGCGAGACATTGAACATTAGATACTTGAAGGTGTCGCCGCCGGGAACAATTTCCGTCCGCCATCCCCAGTCGGGATGGTCGGGCACGGAATAATGCCCCATCAGGTTAAAAACACCTTCGGCCGAGATCGTTCCTTTGCACTCCATCAGGACATTTTTCGAGTGCCATGAATCAGTCCAAAATGCTGAGATCGCATCGTCTTTCCCGCTGCCAGCGATCACGATAACGCCTTCATTCTGTTTGCCTTCGTAAACCCAAGTGTAGGCGATCTCAAGGCATTGGCCGTTGATGCGTAGGCCGGCTTTCGCCGTTGATGGCGACTCAAATATCGGGTCCGGTAAAAAGGAGAGATTTAGCCGGTTCGTCCCTTTCCAGTCGCCCGTAAGCGATTCGAACATGTCGCGAATACTCATTGTTTTCCTTTCTGTTCCGCAAGCAAGCGAATTTACTGATAAAGCCGACAAAGTATCACTGGCCGGGTGAAAAGTAAAACTACTACGGTGAGGAGGAGTTTTGAGTTGCGGTAAATGGGAGGCGGCCGTTCCACGATGCAGGGAGGCCGGCCGCAACTCAAAACTTTTGGTGGCGGGAGAGCAACTAGATCAGCCGGCCATTCGCATCTGTGCGACGGGAGCCATTGACTGAAGTTTATCGATAAGACGCGACGCCGCCCGGCGGGAAAGTTCCGTTACGCTGCAGTTGAACTCAGCCGAGCACTCCGTCTCCGCATTGATATTTAGCTGACGGGCAAGCCCGCGGATCATCCCGAGCTGTTTCGAGGTGACCATATCGGCTAAGCTCACCGCGACCGGTGAGATCGCTTCCGTGTTCTCGTCTTGCGGGGTTTCGCGTCCGCGGTTCTCATTCTTATAAAGATCGCGAGCGATGCCGAATTTTACGGCCGCACGCTTGAGGGCGTCGTGCTCGGCCTTCTTGATGCCTGTCTCGCTTGTCGCCGAGCCGGTGCCGATGCCTTCGCGGGTGATGCCGCCGATGGTTATGGCAACGGTGACTATGGCGATCTCGCCGATGTTGCGGATGTCCTTCACGCTGTGGCTCCAATCCGGTGCCGTCGTGTCCAAAATGTCGGCGACGGTATGCCACTCAACATATTCGATCGTGCGGGCCGAGCCGTCCTTCGAACGCCAACCGGTCCGCTGGCGGAGCATTGCGGGCTCGAGGTTTTCACGAAGCTCACGCAGCGTCGTCGAAAAGCTATAAACATTGTCCGCGGCGCCGTTTGCGGCGGGCATGGTCGTATTGGCGATGTTCACGTTAGTTGCGTCAGTATTCATATTCATCTCCTTTATCGGCTGCAAATGTGCCATCCGTGAAACAATGTACCACACCAAAAGAAATGTTGCAAGCATGAAACTTGGTGTTGCAATTAAAAATCATCCGTGTTATGTTTTATTTGTGAAATAGAAAGTGCATTTGTGACACTTCAAACTAACGGAGAAAAATTATGGCTTATAGCAACGAAAAATTTCTGGATACTGCGGAGCTTGGAAGAGCGGTCAAGCGGCGTCGGGAAGAATTAAAGCTTAGCTTGCGCGACGTGGCCGATGTGACGAATGTCTCGGCCTCAACGCTTTCGCGGATAGAAAATGGCACCGGAAAGCCGGATTCGGACAATATCGCACGGCTTTCAGCCTGGCTTGATATGCCGATCGACCGCCTTATGACAAAGAAGGCTGAAGAGGTCGAACCGGTGATCTACTACCCGCATGAGGCAACGCCCGAGATCGTAGAGGCTCATCTGAGGGCGGACAAGAACCTCAGCTCGGAGACGGCCCAGGCTCTTTCGGAGCTTTTCCGAGTGGCTTATAAACAGTTCAGCACGCCCCAGCAGCAGCAAAAGGGAAAGAAGTAAGAGCTTAAACAGGGAACGAGGTAAACGAAGATGATGGAACAGGCACTTGTAAGGGTAGAGGTCGCGGACGAGGCAAGCAGTTTTCATTCGGTCGATACGTCCATTGTCCTTTTCTTTCTGGCAATGGAACTCGCGGCATCGGCAGGCGGCAATGGTTTGGATCAGGGGCTTTCGTTGCTGGCGATCGCTGCATTTGCCGTCCTGCCGTACTTTTTACCGGGCCGACATGAAACGATGCCCTTTACCCATTGGCTCGCCGGACGAACCGCCATCGCCCTCGTCGGAGCCTTTGCAGGCATCGGATTCGCTTTCGCGGTAGCTCCCGCGGCCGCACCGGCTTATGCCTCGCTTCCGATGACGCTACTCATCTTCGCAGCCTTTGTAAGCTGCCTTATGCAGCTATATGTTATGATGAAATCTAGTTTGGCCCGATAGGCAAAAGGCGTCAAACAACACAAAATTCCGCATACCGCTCGGGAATGGTATGCGGAATTTTTATCGTTGCTTTTACGTTATAACATCTGTAATAATATCGAGATATGACATACAAGCTCAAATTGCGACGAATAGGAAACTCGACCGGTGTGATCATCAATAGAGAATTGCTGGAGAAGATGCGGGTCGAAGAAGGAGATACGATAATTGCAGTGGAGACACCGACTGGCATCGAGCTGTCCGCCTACGATCCTGCAGTTGCTAAACAGATGGACGCTGCCGAAAAAGTAATGCGTAAACACCGTGAAGTATTAAGGAAGCTTGCCGAATGACAAAGGAATTTGAGTGGATAAGGCTGGAGGCCGTCCACGCAATGCACAATCGACAGATCGCAGAACACGGTGGTTCGGCAGGAACACGGGATGAAGGACTTTTGCAATCCGCTCTGGCACGTCCGGAGAATCTGTTTGCGTATGGCGGCGATGAAGTGGACTTAGCGGCTCTGGCGGCTAGCTACGCCTTTGGTATCGCGAAAAATCATCCCTTCCTTGACGGGAATAAACGCACCGCTTTGGTCGTTTCAGTCACGTTCCTTAACTTGAACGGATATGATTTTGACGGAGAGCCGACAGAAACGTATTCGATGTTTCTCGGGCTCGCCGATGGCACCGTATCCGAGGACGAGCTTGCCGAGTGGCTCAGGACGATAATGTTTCCGACCTGATTTTGGCAACGGTCTATTTCGCGTTGATCGTAACGGCTGCCACTTCCTCCGATGCGACCGACGCATGGACACGCTTAACCCGATCATAGAGCTTCATATATTGCTCGGGCGTCAGGGCCTGGGCGCCGTCGCAGAGGGCTTCTTCGGGGCACGGATGAACCTCGATGATGAGGCCGTCGGCACCGACGGCTGTTCCGGCGAGAGCGAGCGGTTCGACCATGTAGTTATGGCCGGTGCCGTGCGAGGGATCGATAATGATCGGCAGGTGCGAGAGCCTTCGGACCGCCGGGACGATCGAGAGGTCCATCGTGTTCCGGGCGTGGTCGGCGAATGTGCGGATGCCGCGTTCGCAGAGGATAACGTTGTAATTTCCTTCGGCCATGATGTATTCGGCCGCCAGGAGAAACTCGTCAAGCGTCGCCGAAAGCCCGCGCTTCAATAACACCGGCTTCGAGGCCTTGCCGGCATATTTCAGCAGCGAAAAGTTCTGCATATTGCGGGCTCCTATCTGGATGCAGTCGCCATATTTTTCGACCAGGTCGATCCCGTGTTCGTCCATCGCTTCCGTTACGATATTCAGCCCAAAGCGGTCGCGGACCTCCGCAAGGATCTTCAGGCCATCTTCGCCTTTACCCTGAAAGGCGTAAGGCGATGTACGGGGCTTGAACGCACCGCCGCGAAAGAATTTGGCGCCGCTCGCCGCGACGGCCTCGGCGGCTGCGAAAACCTGCTCGGCTGATTCGACCGCGCAGGGCCCCGCGATCATTGCCAGGCCGCCGCCGCCGATCGTGGCGTTCCCAACCTTCACTACCGAGCGTCCCGGCTTCAGATCGCTGGAAATGAGCTTATAGGGTTTTGTGACCCGAATCGCCTCGGCGACGCCGGGCAGATTCTCGAAATGCGTCGGGTCAACCGACCCGCGATTTCCGGTGATGCCGATCGCCGTGCGGCTCTCACCCGGCATCGCGTGGCCTCTAAAACCGAGCCTTTCAATGATCTGAACAACCCTTTCTATATCCGACTGTGAGGCGTCAGCCTTCATTACGATAAGCATAAATTGCGTCCTTGATACAAAGCTAAGACTTTAATTTTCCGTGCCCGCATTTGCAACCTCGGGCAGCAAACTGCCGACGAACGTGCGGATGCGTTCCGGCACATTTCCGAGCGGGATCGACCGTTCGATCTCCGCAACGATTGCCGAGCCGACAACCGCGGCATCGGCATATTCCCAAACTTCCTCGATCTGTTGGCGGGTCGAAATACCGAACCCGACCGCCACCGGCAGATCGGTGAATTTCCTCGACCGTCGGACGAGTTCTTCGGCCGACGAACTCGTTTCGGAACGGGCACCAGTGACACCGGCACGCGAAACGGCGTAAAGAAATCCGCTCGCATTCGCAGCTATCTTCGCAAGCCTTTCGTCGCTCGTCGTCGGTGCTATCAGCGAGATGAGGTCGAGGCCGTTCGCACGGAGAAGCGAGCCGATCTCAGCAGCTTCTTCGTCGACCGCGTCAGTTACAAGCACGCCGTCGATGCCGGCGGCCGCTGCATGGCGAGCCAGCCGCTCAAGGCCATAGCGGTGAAGCGGGTTGAGGTAGCTGAAAAGCACGATTGGCACGTCGCTCTTTTCACGAAACCGACGGCTCATCTCGATCACATCCTCAAGCCGGACGCCGTTTGCCAGAGCCCGCATCGACGAGGCCTGGATGGTCGGGCCATCTGCCATCGGGTCCGAGAAGGGAACACCAAGTTCGATAATGTCGGCACCAAGGTCAGCGAGTGCCAGAACGATCTCAAGCGATGTGTCCAAATTAGGGTCGCCGGCGGAAACGAAAGGAATAAAGCCTTTGCGGCCCGCCGAATGCAATTCTGCGAATTTCGATGCGATCCTGTTCATCTCTCTGCCCTCCCGTTCTCATATTCCGCAACCGACATCAGATCCTTATCGCCGCGGCCGGAAAGATTGACGATCATCGTCGCTTCGCGCGGAAGGGTCGGGGCGATCCTGATCGCATGGGCTATTCCGTGAGCAGTTTCGAGTGCCGGAATAATGCCTTCGGTCGCAGAAAGCTCTTTGAAGGCAGCAAATGCTTCGTCGTCGCTCGCCGATGCGTATTCGACCCGGCCGATGGAACGGAGATACGAATGCTCCGGGCCGATCGAGGCGTAATCGAGTCCGGCCGAGATGGAATGCGTCGCGGCGACCTGTCCCGCGGCGTCCTGAAGTACATAGCTCTTCGTGCCCTGCAAAATACCGATGTGGCCGCCGGCGGCGAAGCGTGCCGCGTGCATCCCGAGTTCATCGCCGCTTCCGCCCGCCTCGACGCCGATCATCCTGACGTTGTCCTCCAGAAAGGCGTGAAATAGCCCGATCGCGTTCGAGCCGCCGCCGACGCAGGCAACGAGTGCATCCGGCAGCGAGCCCTCGCGTGCGAGGAACTGCTCGCGGGCCTCTCTGCCGATTACGCTTTGAAAATCTCTGACCATCAGCGGATACGGGTGCGGGCCAAGCGCCGACCCGAGCAAGTAATAAGTATTGCTTACATTCGTAACCCAGTCGCGTAAAGATTCGTTAATAGCATCTTTCAGCGTTCGCGAGCCCGAATCGACGCCGCGAACTTCGGCGCCGAGCATCCGCATTCTAAAGACGTTAAGCTCCTGCCTGCGAATGTCCTCGGTGCCCATGTAGATGACGCATTCGAGGCCAAACCGTGCACATACGGTCGCGGTCGCAACGCCGTGCTGGCCGGCACCCGTTTCGGCGATGATGCGCGTCTTCCCCATTCGGCGGGCGAGGAGTATCTGGCCGATAGCGTTATTTATCTTGTGTGCACCGGTGTGCGTCAGATCCTCGCGTTTCAGAAAAATGCGGGCACCGCCGAGTTTTTCAGTCAGCCTTTCTGCGAAGTAAAGCGGCGTCGGCCGGCCGGCAAAATCGCGGAGGTAATAGTTGAACTCGCGATTAAATTCCTCATCGCTGCGTAAAGCGAAGTAGCCTGCGGTCAGTTCATCAAGCGGAGCGACGAGAGTCTCCGGGACGAAACGCCCGCCAAATTCGCCCCAATATCCGCGTTCATCTGGTTCGTATTTGCTCATATTCCTTTCGCGTTTCGGATGAACGCCTCCATCTTCTTCGCATCCTTTTTACCCGGCGAGCTTTCTACTCCGCTGGCCACATCAACGGCATAGGGCCGCACAAGCTTGACCGCCTCGGCGACGTTTTTAGGCGTTAGGCCGCCGGCGAGAAAAAGCCGGTCCGTGTGTTCCTTTGCCGCAACCGCGATGTTCCAATCGAACCGCTCGCCCGTGCCACCGAAAGCCGCGGGAGAAAAAACATCGAGGAGGATCGAGTCCGCAGGGAAGTCCCGAACTTCTTCCGGACAGAAATCGGCACTGACACGAATCGCTTTTATCACCGGCACACCGCAGGCCTCACTGATCTTCGCAACAAACTCCGGAGTCTCGTCGCCGTGAAGCTGAATGGCGGAGAGGCCGACGATGTCGACCGTCCTTTGAATAGCTTCCATATCTGCATTCACGAAGACACCAATCGTTTCCGCTCGGCTGGCCACGTTTTCCACGATATCAGCCGCGGTTGCGGGCTCGACGTATCGCTTGCTTCCTGTGTAGAAATTGAAACCGAGCATATCCGCACCGAGTTCTACCGCCGCGAGAGCGTCCTCAAGATTTGTAATTCCGCAGATCTTGACCTTTGCCATTTTCAGTTTCCCGCCGCCTTCATGAGGCTAGCTAACTCTCCGGCCGGATCGCCGCTTCGCATTAGCGTCTCGCCGATGAGGAAGGCATCAAATCCAAGGTCGTAAAGTTCGGCGATCTCGTCGGCGTTCGAAATGCCGCTTTCGGCGATCATCAGAACGCCGTCCGGCCGAAGCTCGATCAGCGACCGCGAGACATCTAGCGAGACCTCGAACGTCTTCAGGTTGCGGTTGTTCACCCCGATGATCGAGGCTCCGGAATCGATCGCGATCTCCATTTCCTCGCGGTCGTGGACCTCGACGATCGCATCGAGCCCGAGGCTTTCTGCGGCTGCTCTGAGATCGCGAAGCTGAACCTTCTCTAGTGCGGCGACTATCAGGAGGATCGTCGAGGCACCGGCCGCCGCTGATTCGACGATCTGGAATTCGTCGATCGTAAAATCCTTACGAAGGATCGGGATCGAGACGGCATCTCTGATCACAGCTAGGTCTGCTAGCGAACCCGCAAAAAAGTCCTCCTCGGTAAGTACGGAGATCGCCGCGGCGCCACCGGCCTCGTAAGATCTCGCGGTCGCGACCGGATCAAGCCGGTCATTGATGACACCCTTCGAAGGCGACGCACGCTTGAATTCAGCTATGATCGCGGGGCCCGATTTTCCGAGAGCTTCGGCCAGCCTGCCTGGTTGCTTGGCGTTCTCGTGGGCAAGCGATTCCAAATCCGGCATGTTCGCGGTTCTTTTCGCGTCGGCGATCCGCTCCTGCTTTGCAGCGATGATCTTGTCGAGAAAGGTGCTCATTTTAGCGGTGCCGCGGCGGCTAGCTCGTCCAGTTTCCTATGGGCCGCGCCCGAAGATAGGCTTTCGCGGGCCATTTCGATCGAACCTTCAAAGCTGTCCGGGGCGTTTGAGATGAAAATTGCTGCTGCGGCGTTAACGAGCACGAGGTCCTCGGCGCTCTGCGAATGCGGCTGTCCGAGCAAAACGCCGCGGATCATCTCGCCGCTGTGCGCCGAGTCTCTCGAACGAAGTCCGCTTGGTTCGTCAATCCCGAGTCCGAGATCACGGGCGGCTATCTCGAATCGGCGAATCGAATCGCCATCGATCTCCGCTACCAAGGTTCGCCCCGAGAGCGATATTTCATCAAGGCCGTCCTCGCCGTGGACTATCCACGTACGCTTTGTGCCCAAACGAGCGATTGCCTCGGCCATCTTCGGCAGCAGATCCTTGTCCCAAACTCCGATCAACTGGTGCGGAGCCGACGCAGGATTGGAGAGCGGACCGACGCAGTTGAAGATGGTCGGGAAGCATAGTCCGCGGCGCACCCTTGCCAGAGTCGGCGAAAGTCGATGAAAATTCGGCGCAAACATAAAGCAGATGCCGACCTTATTCAGGCACGCTTCCGCAGTTTCCGGCGAGACCGCCGGGTCAATTCCGAGCACGGTCAGGACATCGGCACTTCCCGAATTACTCGTGGCAGCTTTGTTCCCGTGCTTCGCGACCGCAACACCGGAGCCGGCGACCACGAAAGATGCCGCAGTCGAAACATTGAACGTCTTGGCCATACTGCCGCCGGTCCCGACTATGTCAAGGAAGGTCTCGTGATTCGAAAATACGCGTTTCATCCGCGACCGTAAGATGCGGGCAAATTCGTAGATCTCATCGGTCGCGATACCCTTTGCGTTCCATGCGGTGAGCACTTCGGCAATTGGTTCCTCTTCCGTTTCCGCGATGAGTGCATCGAGCAATGCTTCGGCATCGGCCGCGTCAAATGAACGGCCGGCCGCGAAATCGTCGCGATATTTCTTGAGAAGCAGGCTCATAATTCCTTTTCAGCGATCTCCATAGCCCGTAGCAATGCCGCCGCTTTGTTCACGGTTTCCTCATACTCCGATTCTGGGTCCGAATCCGCAACGATCCCGGCACCGGCCTGGACCTCAGCGACGCCATTCTCTAGCACGATCGTCCTGATCGCGATGCAGGTGTCCATATTCCCGGCGTGGTCAAAGTGGCCGACCGCACCGGAATAGATCGACCTTTCGTCGGGCTCGAGTTCCCGAATGATCTCGATCGCCCGCACCTTCGGCGCACCCGAAACTGTGCCGGCCGGGAAGCACGACGCGAGGGCATCAAAGCGGTCTAGCCCCGAACGCAGGCGGCCCGTTACGTCGCTGACCAGATGCTGGACGTGCGAATATTTCTCCACCGCCATCAACCGCTCGACCCGCACAGAACCGTATTCGGACACACGGCCAACATCGTTTCGCCCGAGGTCGACCAGCATCCGGTGCTCGGCAACCTCTTTCGGGTCGGCGGCCATCTCGTCCGCCAGCCGGCGGTCGTCGGCGTCATCCGCACCACGCGGCCGCGTGCCGGCGATCGGCCGGTAATGGATCTCAGAGTCGCGAACGCGAACGAGCATCTCCGGCGAAGCTCCGACCACGGACCGCTCAGGCGTTTTGATCAGGAACATATACGGCGACGGGTTCAGCGAACGGATCGCCCGGTAAAGCGAGACCGGCCCCGCCGCGGTCGGGCGAGAAAATCGCTGTGATATCACAACCTGATAGCAATCGCCGGCCGCTATGTACTCCTTCGCCCGCCGGACAGCGTCAATAAAATCCTCACGGGTGAAATTTGAAGAGACGGACGGATTCGATTCAGTGACCGTTCCAGAGCGGGGAACTCGGAGTTCCGAGATTTCTATTTGTTCGCGAATTCGGGCATTTGTATCGTGTGCCGCTGTTAGCGATTCCTCGTCGCCCGCGTCGGCGTTTGTGATGATCAATATCTGCTGCCGGGCGTGGTCGAAGGCAACGACCGAGCGGAAGAACATCATCATCCCAAACTCACGATCGAGCCCCTTCGGCCGTGCCAGCGAAGGCTCGAACCACTCCGAGCAAGGGAAGCCAAGATAGCCGATGGCACCGCCGGTAAACGAGGGAAGTCCGGCGTCCGGCTCAACATTATATTTGCCGAGTTCCTCGCGAAGAAATGCGATCAGATCGATCTGGAGCTCTTCGGCCTCGCCTCCACGAATCAGATCTACCGTCTGCCGACGGCCGGTTGCGACCATTTCCGGCCCTGCTCCGATGAAGGAATAGCGAGCCAACGCCGAACCGCCCTCGACCGATTCGAGCAGGAATGAATGGTCCGCGCCGGCCGCGAGCTTCAGGTAAACCGAGAGCGGTGTGTGGAGGTCGGCTGGAATTCTCGCGACCACCGGCTGCAATGTTTTTGGATTCTCTTTGGTCACAAACAAAAAATGCCGCCCTTCAAAAGGCGGCATCGGGGTCGATCTCTTTGAACATTCGGCTTAGCAACACCTTGGCTAAGCGGATTGATCTCCCAATACCGCAAACGACGAATGCCACCATCCCCAATGGCGGGTTGCTGTCGTGTAATTTGCGGTAACGGGCTTCATGTCCTTGTCGTAAGAAATAGCAAAACGAATGCACGGATGTCAACTACATCTTCTCCGGCACCTCAATTCCCATCGTCGCAAGTGCTGTGGTCAGGGTGTCGCGAGCCCGCTCGGCGACCGTCAAGAGCACTGCTCGCTTCGTTTCATCGGGCTCGGGCAGGATCTTGTGGTTGTGGTAAAAAAGGTTGAAAGCCTTCGCAAGGTTGAATGTATATTTGGCTAAAATCGCGGGCTCATTGGCGTTCGCTGCCTGCTGAAGCGTCTCCTCGAGCCGCGAAGCAAGGGTCAGCATTGCCCAGATGTCGTTCGCATCCTCCGCCGACAGCATTTCGCTGATCTTCTCTGAGCAATTTAGCGTGGCCTTTATAGCCGAAATATCCTCGCTACGTTCTGCAAGCTTTCGGAAAATGGAGTTTGCCCTTACGGCCGAATATTGGCAAAAGCAACCCGTCTCGCCTTCAAACGAAAGTGCCTCCTTGAAGTCAAAAACGATGACGGTCGTCCGCGTGAACTTGAGCAAAAAGTACCGCAAAGCGCCGACGGCGATCTGGTGAGCGATGTGCTTTTTCTCGTCAACTGAGATATCCGGATGCCGCGACTCGACCTCAGCGAAAGCATTGGCCTCGAGCCGGTCGATCAGGTCGTCGGCCTTTACGCCGAGGCCCTTGCGGCCGCTCATTTCGATGAACGTCCGCTTCTTGTCCTCGTCGGAGAGCTTAAATCCAAGCTCCTCGGCGGCCGCCGGCGAGAGGGCAACCATCTCGTATGAAAGGTGAACGCTCGCATTCTCCCCACGTTCGGGATAGATGGCGGCAACGCCTCGCTTTACGATCTCCTGTGGATACGACTGTCGCGTGTCGATGACGTTATAGACCGTCTCGCCGTGGCCAAACTCCGGAAACTCCGCCGAGCCTAGCGAAGCATCAGCCGTCGTTATCCAAACTTCTTTGCCATCGGCATATTTATAAAACGGCCGGTAATGGAAGTCGAGCCCGAGTATCCCGAGCTTCCACATCTGATACGCAATGTCCTTGCCGGTGTAGGTCACCGTGCCGTTGGAGCGGACGAGGATCTTGTCCGAGTCGTGCTCGTCCGTTCCGGAGTGCTCCTCAAATGGCATCACCCAGCAGCCCGCATTCTTGCCTTCGGTCTCATTGTGAACAACGCCGAGTTGCTTCATCTGCTCGAAAGCCTTGTCCCAGAAGTGAAGGTGAAGGATCTCAGACTCACGCGGCAGCAGGTCATATCGAATGCCGAAGCGCTCCATCGTCTTCAGAATGCACTCGACATTTCGGGTCGCGACGTAGTCCGCAAGTTCGGCCGTCGGGTTGTTGCCTTCTTCGATAAGATGCAGCACTTCGGCCCGTTTTGCCTTTAGCTCCTCGTCGGCGAGATACGCCTGGCCGACCCGCGCATAGAGGTCCCAGCAGTAGTAATCGAACGAGATGCCCTTTACACTAAGCTCATTATCCAGAGCCTTTATCGCGTCCAAGTTCAAGTGCTCGATGAACATGAACCCGACGACCACATCGGCCACCTGCACACCCGTATTGTCGATGTAGTTCTGGACCTCGACCGCTTTTCCGTTAGCCTTCAGAATGCGGACGAACGTATCGCCGAGAACGGAATTTCGAACGTGCCCGATGTGGGCAGCTTTGTTTGGGTTGACCGAAGTGTGCTCGACGCAGACCTTCGCCACGATCCCGGCCCGAGCGGGAATAGGTGCTAAATCAAGATTTTCGACCAAAAATCGAGCCCGATCGTAAAAGACGTTCAGATAGCCCGGTCCGGCGATCTCGACACGGTCGATGAAATCGAACTTCTCGATTCGAGCCTTCAGCTTTTCGGCAATTGAACGCGGATTTTGCTTTTCGCCGGTCGCTTGTTTTACAAGCTTCGCGAGTTCAAAGGCGGCCGGGAAGGCAAGGTCGCCGAGCTCGGTTTTTGGCGGTGTTTCGGCGGCGATGTTTTCCAGCGAAATGCCAAATTCTTCCGATGCGGCCTCGCGGATCGCGGTTCGAAGGGCTGTTTGAAGTTCGAGCAGTGTCATTCGGTATATTTCCCCAACAGGAGATAAAACCGAAATTATACGTTTTGCCCGAAGCTATTAGCAAAACAGGCGGGTCAAAGTATAGAGACCGTCAGCGAAAAGCTGGTCGCCCGGTTGAGGTTATCGACGCAAATGCTCTGGTCGCCGGGGTATTCGACCTCGAGCGTGTAGCTCGTCTCACCGCTTTCAAAGATGTTCACCTTGCCAGTGCGTGAGCTTATGGTCGCCGTCAGCGTCTGGCCGCGGCGGGCATTGGCGAAATAGCAGACTCGGCCGCCGGCTGTCAGAGTTCCGGCAACGGTCGCGGAGGTGCGGCCTTTGGCAAAGCGGATCTTCTTGTATGGTTGGCCGAAGGCGGAATTTGCCCCAAGCAAAAGAGCGGCGGTTACGAGAAATGTTCCGAGCGTTCGCATAGTTTTCCTTTCTGGAAGTGTCCTTCACTTACATAACGCGTTGAAACTCGCAAAAAGATATCACTGCGGATTTCATCGAAATCGGCGAAAAGGCTAAGATTTAACCTAGTTCTTATGCGAACCCTATATTCTTATGCGAACCCTATATTTTGACTGCTTTGCCGGTGCAAGCGGCAACATGATCCTCGGAGCTCTGCTCGATCTCGGGGTCGACCGAACTGAGCTTGAGCGGCGGCTCGCGGGCCTAAATATTGAGAGCTTTGCATTGAAGCCCGAAACGGTGGACCGCTCGGGAATTTCCTCTTGCCACGTAAATGTCATCGTGCCCGAAGTCGATTCTCACCGGCATTTGCACCACATCGAGAAGATGATCAACGAGGCCGAGCTTTCAGTCGGCGTTAAAGAGCGGGCGATCAAGATCTTTACACTTTTGGCCGAAGCCGAGGCCCGCGTTCACGGCACGGACGTCGGTAAGGTACATTTTCACGAGGTCGGAGCGCTCGACGCGATAATTGATATCGTCGGGGCATGCATTGGATTTGAGATGTTGGGCGTCGAGCAATTCGCGGCGTCGAAGCTCCACGTCGGGAGCGGATTTGTCACTATGGCACACGGCAAGTTTCCGGTGCCGCCGCCGGCCGTCGCTGAGCTGCTAAAAGGCAAGCCGATCTATTCGACAGAGATCGAAGGCGAGCTGATCACACCGACCGGAGCCGCGATCATTGCCGCGGTTTGTGAAAGTTTCGGCGCCATCCCCGAAATGTCCGTCGAGGCAACCGGATACGGAGCGGGAACACGTGAGTATAAGGACTTTCCGAATGTCTTGCGGTTGATGGTCGGCGAAGCGGCCGAGTTCGGAAAGAAGCCCGCGAAAGATCATGATGACCTCGTGCTGATGGAGACGAACGTCGATGATTCGACGCCGCAGGCGGTCGGATTTGTGATGGAGCGGGCGTTTGAACTCGGTGCCCTCGATTGCTGGTTTACGCCGGTGCAGATGAAGAAGAATCGCCCGGGCGTGGTCATTTCGGTGCTTTCCTCGCCGGAAAACAGGGACGCATTGCTCGCGATGCTTTTTTCTGAGAGCACGACCATCGGCATTAGAACTTCGCAGGTAGCCCGCGTCAGCCTTGAAAGACGGATCGAGGCGGTCAAGACTCAATTTGGCGAGTGCCGGATAAAGATCGCAATGTGGGAGGGTAGCGTGATGAATGCGATGCCGGAATACGAAGATGTGCGGCGTTTGGCTTTGGAGAAAAATGTCCCTTTTCGTATCGTATGGGAAGCAGCGTCCGAGGCTGCAAGTGAGAAGGCGACGGCTGTTGGGGCGTAACGAAAGAAAGATAAATGGCGAGATCAAAAAAAAGAACGGTTGATACGGCAAAGATCGCAGCGGGCGTAAGGCTGATGCTCGAAGGGATGGGCGAAGACCCGGACCGCGACGGGCTCATAAAAACGCCCGAGCGGGTGGCTGATTTTTACGTCGAGCTGACCGAGGGAATGTGGCAGAATGCAAAGGAGCATATCGTTCCGCTGCCGGGCGATTCGCACGACGAGATGGTGCTGGTCAAGGACATTTCGATCGCATCCGTCTGCGAGCATCATTTAGCACCTTTTGTCGGCAAGTGCCATATTGCGTACATTCCAAAAGGTGGGCGGATAGTCGGGCTTTCAAAGCTCGCACGGATCGCCGAGATCTTTTCCCGCCGGCTGCAGGTTCAGGAAAGGCTGACGCAGGAGATCGCGAATACGCTTTTTGAGGGGCTCAAACCGCTTGGCGTTATGGTCGTTATCGAGGCCGAGCATACCTGCATGACTCTCCGCGGCGTTAAAAAGCCCGGAGCGATCACAATCACATCGGCTGTTCTCGGCGGTTTCCGTCGCGACCCGCGGACGCGTGCCGAGGCGATGTCATTAATTAAGGGGTAACTTTAACTTCAGAAATCCGTTTAGCTGTCGGTTTCCGACACTTCAGACACAACTTTAGCTATGAAAAAGATACTTTTATTCGTTGTTGCGATGTCCGTGCTGGTGTCCGGAATTCCGGCTCAGACAATGGAAGCCAGGTTCGATGCCGCGAAAATTCGCGAAAGGGTTAAAAGGCTTTCGGCCGACGATTTCGAAGGCCGCGGCCCCGGAAATGCGGGGAGCAAAAAAGCGGCTGATTACATCGCCGCCCAGATGAAAGCCGCGGGTATCAAACCCGGAAACGGAAAGAGCTATTTTCAGAATGTGAAGCTCGTCGGGGTGAAGGTCGATCCGGCAACGCAGCTCGCTGTTACCCGCGGCAACGAGACAAAGAATTTCAAATTTGGCGACGATTTTGTGGCAACGACCGGTGCTCAGCGAAGCAACGTCTCGGTCGATGCCGATGTGGTCTTTATGGGCTATGGCGTCGATGCTCCGCTTTATAAATGGAACGACTACAGCGGCCCGGCCGAAGACTACCGCGGCAAGGTCTTGATGATAATGGTCAACGACCCGCCCGCGACAGCCGATGAGCCGAACCTTTTCGGCGGCAAGGCCCTGACCTATTACGGCCGCTGGACATACAAATACGAGGAGGCCGCCCGACGCGGTGCAGCCGGCGTGATCCTTATCCATACGAACGAATCCGCCGGCTACGGATGGAACGTCGTCCGCACCTCTTTCGGCGGGCCGCGGTCGGAAATATTCAGAGCTGCGGGCGATAAAACGCCGTATCTCGACCTGATGTCTTGGGTCACCAACGACACCGCGGCCGCGATGATGAAGCAGGCGGGTGTTGATTACGAAGGCCTCAGGATGAAGGCAGCGACACGCAACTTCCGCCCAGTAAAAACAGGGCTTCGCGTCAAGATCGACCTCAAAGCCGCGACGACTACCTTTGAATCGCCAAACATCGTCGGCAAGATCGAGGGAAGCGATAAGGCACTTCGCGATCAGTATGTGATCTACACAGCCCACTGGGACCATTTGGGTATCGGCGAGCCCGACGCTAGCGGTGATCGAATCTACAACGGAGCGTATGATAACGCCTCGGGAGTTTCTGCAGTCATCGGTATCGGCGAGGCGATCGTGAAGATGAAAAAGGCCGAGCGGCCAAAGCGTTCGATCTATTTCTTGTTTCCCGCTGCCGAGGAGCAAGGCTTGCTCGGGGCTGAGTATTTCGCTCAGAATCCGCTTATTCCGCTCAACAAGATCGCCGGAAATGTGAACATCGACGGAGTCAACTTCTTCGGGCGAACAAAGGACTTTTCGGCACTCGGGGCTGAGCGTTCAACGCTCGGTCCATTGGTCGAGGCAGTCGGCCGCGAACGCAGCATGACGCTCGAAGGCGATATGCGGCCTGAGCAGGGGTTTTTCTTCCGCTCGGATCATTTCCCGTTTGCAAAGGTCGGCGTGCCGGCGGTTTCGCTCCGCCACGGAGACGATTTTGTTAAGCCGCTCGAGGGAACGGCGCTCGAATTCTTCAGCAATTACACGGCGAAGTATTATCATCAGCCATCAGATCAATATTACGATTGGTGGGACGCCGCGGCGATGGTACAGAATGCCGAGCTCGGCTTGGCGATCGGGCTCAAGATAGCAAACTCCGCCGCAATGCCGCGATATCTCGAAACCGATGAGTTTGCGGACGCTGACAAGAAGCGGATGGCGAAGTAGGGTCAGAAAGAAGACTCACAAAAGTGTAGCGTGTGGCGAATTTTGCCAATACACGCTACACTTTTTCTTTTTTGAAGATGAACTCTTTTTACGTCACAACCCCGATCTACTACGCCAACAGCCTGCCGCATCTCGGGCATCTCTACACGACCATCGTCGCGGATGTCCTGCATCGCTATAAGACGCAGCGAGGGTTTGATGTGCTTTTCTTAACCGGTACGGATGAGCACGGAATAAACATCCAGCGGGCAGCGGAAAAGGCCGGTAAAACGCCGAAAGAGCAAGTAGATTTTATTGCGGGCGAGCTAAAGCGGATGTTCAGTGATTTCGGCCTTGGGCCGGAGAGCGGCGGATACGACATCTTTATGCGGACGACCGAGCCCTTTCACTACGAGGGCGTACGGCATCTCTGGCAGCGGACCGCGGCGGGGAAAACGCCGAAAGGTAACGACAATATCTACAAAGGCCATTACGAGGGCTGGTTCTGCGCCCCTTGCGCGGCGTTCAAGCAGGAAGATGAGTATATAACTCCCGAAGGTTCAGATATTCCGAATTGCCTGATCCACGAACGTCCCCTCGACCGCGTCTCTGAAGAAAGCTATTTCTTTCGGCTTTCGGACTTCGATGAATTCCTACTTCAGACCATCGAGGGCGACCCGGAAATACTTAAACCGGAATCTCGGCGTAATGAGGTCATCTCATTCATAAAAGGCGGGTTACAAGACCTCTCGATCAGCCGCGAAAAACGGTCCGTCGCGTGGGGCGTGCCGGTTCCGGGCGACGAAAATCACGTGATGTACGTCTGGCTCGACGCCCTTTCGAACTACATCACGGCCCTCGGATACGGGAACGATCGCGAAAATGCACCGGGATTTGAGAAATATTGGCAGAATGCCGTTCACCTGGTCGGAAAGGACATTCTGAGGTTTCACACCGTCTATTGGTTCTCGTTCCTGAAGGCCGCCGGGCTGCCGCTGCCGAAGACCGTTTTTGCCCACGGGATGTGGCTTGATGCCGACGGCCGAAAGATGGGCAAGACGCTCGGCAATGTCATCGACGTCGATCTGCTTCATAAGCATTTTCAAGTGGATGCGGTTCGGTATTTTTGCCTGCGGGAGATGGTTTTCGGGCAGGACGGTAAATTCGGCTATGAGAACCTGATCGACCGGGCAAACGCCGACCTCGCCAGCGGGCTCGGCAACCTTCTGAGCCGAACGGTTTCGATGCTTCACAAGTATCGCGAGGGCCGCGTGCCAAGCGGCAAGATCGCCGAGGAGAATTACATTCAAGCACGGCGAGCGGGGCTCGACCCCGATGGCGGCGAGATAGTTCACGTGCTGGAACACGCCCGCGATGAATTTCTTCGCCGTTTCGACAACTTTGAGTTCAGCCAGGCACTTGAAGGCGTCTGGTCGGTCATCGCCAAGATCGACAAGATGATCTCGGACGCAAAGCCCTGGGAACTTGTAAAGGACGAACGACAGGCCGAGACGCTCAACGCCGTGCTCTTCCGTGCGGCCGAAACGCTCCGATGGATCGGGGCGATGGTCTATCCGGTAATGCCTTCATCGGCGACGCGGATATTTGCACAGCTTGGGCTCGGCGATGATCTCTCGCGGCTCGACCCGGCTGGGCTAAAATGGGGCGGGCTCGAGGCCGGAGCGCCGATCGGAGCGGCCGAAGGGATATTTCCAAGGATCGATAAAGCAAAAACAATGAGCGAAATAAAAGAAAGTGTAGTAGAGGCGCCTGCCTCGGAAGGCGGCCAGCAAGAAACTCCGGCATCTATTGATGCTCAGGCCGAAGAAGACAACTTCATCACCATCGATGATTTCATCAAGGTCGATCTCCGCGTCGGCGAGATCAAGGTCGCCGAACGTGTGCCGAATGCCGACAAACTCCTGCGGTTTGAGGTTGACCTCGGCGAAGAAAAGCCGCGGCAGATCCTCGCCGGCCTCGCCGAATATTACGACCCCGAACCGCTCGTCGGCCGGAAGGTCGTCGTCGTCGCGAACCTAAAGCCAAGAAAAATGCGCGGCCTCGAATCGCAAGGAATGATCTGCGCCGCCTCGCTCGAAGACGGAACCGGCGAAAAACCGGCCCTCGCTACATTCATCGAAAACGTCGACATCGGAGCGAGATTGAAATGACACACGTGGACTCCCTCCGCCACAATGACGGGGAATTGCTCATTGTTTACGAAGAATGCGATTTGAATGGGATCAAGAAAAGGCCGAGAGAAATCTGAAAAAGCACGGAGTTAGCTTTGACGAGGCTCAGACGGTGTTTGGAGACGAATTGGCACGCATCTTTGATGATGAAATTCACTCCTTCGAGGAAAAACGGCATGTGATCTTCGGACATTCGTCTTTGAATAATTTGCTAATTGTGAGCTTTACTGAACGCGGTGGTGATAAAATCAGGATTATTAGTGCAAGGCAAGCTACGCCTAAAGAGAGCCGAAGGTATGCAAATTGAACTTGACGAGAATGATGATCTCCTCCCGGAGTACGATCTCGATTTTGCGAAATCGAAACCGAATCGATTTGCCGCGGCCTACAATCGTATGGTCGTAAGGGTCGGATTGGCTCCCGATGTTGCCGAGGAATTTCCCACAGAACAATCCGTCAATGAAGCGTTAAGGGATTACATCCGGATCACCCGCCAAGAGAAACCCGAGATTCCAGCGCGCTGATGTTGATCGATTCGCATTGCCATATTGACGGGCCGCAGTTCGATGAGGATCGGGATGAGGTTGCCACGAGGGCGGGCCAAGCAGGCGTGGTTGCAAACCTAAAACCAAGAAAAATGCGCGGGCTCGAATCGCAGGGAATGATCTGCGTCGCCTCGCTCGAAGACGGCACCGGCGAAAAACCGGCCCTTACAACGTTTTTAGAGAACGTCGATATCGGCGCCAGACTCAAGTAGCAGAGCCTTTCCGGCATCAAACAATTTTCTTCCCAAAATGGCGGATCGAGGTTAGAATAGCGAAAGTTCCGGAATCCACCGTCTCCCAGAGCTCGTTCGTGCTTCGGTTGGCGATCGTTTGTATTAGGGGTTCAGATTGTAATGAAAAGATTTGCTCCTGCATTTGCACTCTTTGTCTTTCTCGGCCTGACATCTTTCGCCCAAAAAGCACCGCCGCCGCCACCTCCAAAACCGGCACCGCCGCCACCGGTGGCGACTCCGACCCCGGCGGAAACTCTCGAGAAAACCGACGAGGAGTTCGCCGCTGAGATCCTTCGTTCCGCCGAAGAACCGATCGAGTGGAAACTTCGGGAGTTCGAGGGGTTTTCTGTAAAGGCCTTGATGCCAAGGGAACCGATCCGACAGACCGAGACGGGTTTCCAGGTTGGGCTTGGACGGATGACTTCGATCATTTACCTATCGGTTGGGGAAAATGCGGTCTATGTCATAGGCAAAACGTCTTTGCCCTATCGGGTTACGGATCCGAAGTTGCTTAGAGATTATTACCGTGAGTTTGCAAATGGAATGTCAGAGGAAGGCCCGTCTCGCTTTCAGCACATTAAGGATCTTGAGATCGCAGGAAATCTTGCGGTCGAGTTGCGTTCGCTGCCGAATGACGTCCGTTTTCAATCGACGTTAAGCCGGGCATTTATCGTTGGGCGTGATGTGTTCATAATGATCGCAATGCCCGTTGAGGATGAAGAAGATGACGAACCGCCTTCGGAAGAATTGATCAAGGTCCGCACCGCCGAGTTTGAGAGATTTTTCAATTCTATCGTCATCAGCGAGCCGGGCTCTCCGGCTCCTACGCCTGACCCGCCGATGTTCGCATCCACATTTGAGAGCCAGCTTTTTCAAAGCAATTTCTTTAGATTCAAGTTAAGCGTTCCAGAAGGCTGGATCCGTATCACACAGGAAGATGTCGCAGACATTCAAAACTGGGGGCGCTCAACCATCCGAGAAGAGACGGGCGGGCGATCGCTGCCGGCGCCTCAAAGAAGGACAAACCTTGCGGCGTTCCTTTCCGGACCGATCGGAATGGATGGGCTTGGGATGATCAACATCACTGTTGCGAATGAAGCAAGCTCGTTCGCGGAGGTCAAACGATTGTCCGGGGTGACCGCGACGCTTCTTTCAGGAATTTCATCCTATAAGGTCGTTGAGCCCCCAACGCAGGTGAACCTTGGGAATATTTCGGCGATGCGAATGAAAAATCGGATAACCTTAGCTGGAGCTTCTCAGGATCAGTACATCTTTTTTCTATTGAGACGCGGCCGTGTACTTGGTATCACGGTCACATGCACGGTGGAGGCTGACTGTACGACCGCGCTCGAGGCGGTTTCTAAGATCGAATTCGAAAAGTAATGCTGATCGATTCGCATTGCCATATTGACGGGCCGCAGTTCGATGAGGACCGCGATGATGTTGTTCGGCGGGCGATGGAAGCCGGAGTTTCGGCGATGCTCAATGTCGGCACCGGCGATCCGCATTCTGATGACTTTCGGCGTGCTGTGCGGGTGGCCGAAAAATACGAAAACGTTTGGGCGAGCGTCGGTGTCCATCCGCACGATGCGAAGCTCTACGACGACCGAGCCGAGGAACACTTGCTCGAACTTGCCCGGAGCTCTGAGAAAGTGATCGCCTGGGGCGAGATCGGGCTCGATTATTACTATGACCACAGCCCGCGGGACGTTCAACGCGAGGTCTTTCGGCGGCAGATCCGGCTGGCAAAAGAGCTCGGCCTTCCGATCATCGTCCACAGCCGCGATGCCAATGACGACACGGTCGAAATACTGACAGACGAATACTCGTTACAGGCGAAAGCTAACGGCTCAGAGCTAACGGCTAATAGCTCCGGTGTTGATAAGAACAGCATTAAGCCGCTAGCTGTTAGCCATAAGCCGGGCGTCATGCATTGTTTTGGCGGGACGCCTGAGATGGCGTTGGCGTTAACGGAGATTGGTTTTTTCATTTCATTTGCCGGGAATGTTACGTTCAAAAAGGCCGAGGAAATTCGCGAGGCTGCTCGGGTCGTACCGCTCGAACGATTGCTGGTCGAGACAGATTGCCCGTTCCTGACGCCGGTTCCGCATCGCGGCAAACGCAATGAGCCGGCGATGGTCGTGCATACTGCGCAGTTTTTGGCGGAGCTCATGGGCGTTGAGTTTGATGAGTTGGCAAAGCAGACCACCGAAAATTTCTCAAGCCTCTTCCGCATCGATCCATCGATTGTCACAAGCTAGTCCTACTGAATACCTTCTCCGTACGCTCTGTGGCAGAATACACATATGGCAAAGGAAAACTCATTCGATATCGTTTCAAAGACCGACTACGCCGAGGTGACGAACGCGATAAACCAGACGACAAAAGAAGTCTCGCAGCGGTTCGATTTTAAGGGCAGCAAGGCGACGGTCGAGCTTCAGGACAAGGACCTTCTGCTTGCGGCCGAGGATGAAACGAAGCTCCGCAATATGAACGACATCTTGCAGGGCAAGCTGGTCAAACGCGGCATTTCGCTCAAGGCACTCGATTACCAAAAGATCGAAGCCGCCGCCGGCAGCACGGTTCGGCAGACGGTAAAGGTCCAACAGGGAATCCCCATTGACAAGGCAAAGGAGATCGTCAAGTTCATCAAAGACGAGAAGCTGAAGGTCCAGGCGTCGATCCAGGGCGAGACCGTCCGCGTTTCGGGCAAGGACCGCGACACGCTCCAGGACGTTATCGCAAAACTCAAGGCGACCGACTTCGGCATCGATATGCAGTTTGACAATTATCGGAGTAACTGAAAACCTTTTTTTGGGAAATGAGATCGACGTTTCGCTTACTAGCAATTTTGGCACTTAGCATGGTGGCGAGTTCCTGCTTGGTGCCGGTTGTGTCTGAGGGGATGTCGATGAGTCCGGCGATAGAAGAAGGCGATCGGATTCTTTTCTCAACGTATGTGAGTGAGGTTAAACGCGGGGATATCATCCAGTTCAGACACCCAAAGGAACCACAGAAGTCTTACGTAAAGCGGGTTGTCGGCCTGCCGCAGGAAACGATTGAGATCAGGGATGGAGAGGTCTTTGTAGATGACGTTCGTTTGGATGAACCTTATGTTGACTCTCAGTACAACCAAATGAAAACCGCTGTCCCGCCACGAGTGATCCCGCATGGTCATTATTATGTTCTCGGAGACAATCGCGATAATTCATCGGACTCTCGGTTGTGGGGAACCGTCGAAGAATCGCTTATAGAGAGAAAGTATTATTGGAAGTACGCGTCAGGTCCAAGTCGGTAAGACCATATGCAGACGTTTGCCGCTACCAAGAGGGAACTCTTTCCCGATTCGACCGCCCGGCGGATCTTCGGCCTCATCAAGCGTGAGATGGCTTTGGTCGAGGACGAGTTCGAGCGGCAGGCGGCGTCGAATATTCAGGTCATCAATTATCTCGGCGATTACCTTCGTTCCTCGGGCGGCAAGCGGGTGCGTCCGGCTCTTTTGATCCTCACAAATCATGCGGTCGGTGGCCGCGGCTCGGCGGAAAACGTCATCCGGCTCGCGACCGTGATGGAGATGCTCCACACGGCGACTCTCGTCCACGACGACATAATCGACAACGCCGACCTTCGCCGAAACCGTTCCTCGGTCAACGCCCGCTTTGGCAACCAGACGGCCGTTTTGATGGGCGATTGGCTCTATATGTCGGCGTTCGAGACCTCGCTTCGCGAGCGGTCGCTTGAGATCCTCGACATCCTGACTCGGCTGACCCGCAAGATGACCGAAGGCGAACTGATCCAGTTGACGATGATCGGCAACGTCGAGATCAGCGAGGACGAATATTACGACATCCTCCGGCGAAAGACGGCGTATCTTTTTTCGGGCTGCTGCGAGATCGGCGCGATCCTTGGCAACGCGAGGCCCGAGGTACAGGTCGCGGTGCGAGACTACGGGATGAACCTCGGTATCGCGTTTCAACTTGCCGATGATCTTCTGGACCTGACCTCCGACGATACATCGCTCGGCAAGGCCGCGGGTTCGGATCTTCTGGAAGGCAAGGTAACTTTGCCGCTGATACTGCTAATGCGCGAACGGCCGGGCCTTCGGGCGGAGCTTGAAGCGGTAATGTATGCGGGCAGCTATCATGAGGGCGTTCGGGAACGGCTTTCGGAAGAAATGCGGTCCCTGCAAATCCTTGACAAGATAAGGGATATCGCGGCTGAACATACGCAGGCCGCGAGAAAAAATCTTGAAATTCTGCCAAAAAACGAGTATCGTGAGTCTTTAAGCTCGATACTTGACTACGTTATCGAGCGAAATCGCTGAGTTTTCATCGTCGCTGCAACGCGGCGGCCGTCCCTCGCAAACTTAATTCCGATGCTAGACGAGAACCTTATTTCAACGCTCGAGCAGAGCCTGCGCCAGACACGCAACGCACAGCACCGGCTGATGGCGCGCCTTAACGAAGTTGAAAGCGAGGCTGACAAACTGCGGAGCGAGATCCGGGAGCTCGAAAATTTCGCCTCGCAAACCGAGTCCTCGATCGATCGCCTGCTCGTAATGATGGGCTCATCAACAGGCCGTAAGGGTCTCGGAACGACGATCCAGATCGAAGATGACGTCTCCGAGATCGAAGCCAAGCTGCCACCGCCCGGCAGAAGTTATATCGAGGAGCCGCGGGAAAGGCAGGGTTCGGTCGCTTATTTTGACCAGCATCGGTCGGTACCGTCGCGGTCGGTGAACGTCGAAGCTCTTAGCCAGCGATTTGCAGACCGGACGATCACACAGGCCTGCACGCTCCTGCTCCGTGAGGCGGGCCGGCCGCTCCATGTGAACGAGCTTTATAACCTGCTGGTCGCGGGTGGAATGCAGTTTAAAGGCAATAATCCGACCATCTCGGTCGCCGTTTCGCTCAACCGAAATCGGCGGTTCAGCAAGGTCGGCCCCGGTACCTTTGACCTGGTAATGCGAGAAGCCCTGCAGGCTGCGTCGTAGACGAGCTTTTTCTAGTAGACGTGCGGCGACTTTCCGCTATAATCTTCTCAGTTGTTTTTTTGACCCTGCTTTGCAAATTGCCGGCCCGTTCGTTCGGGCCATTACGTTTCAGGAACGTCGAATTCAAATGAACATTTTCCGATCTCGCCTGCTTGGCGCTTTACTCGCGGCGGTCTGTATCTCGATCTTTTTGCCGGTTGTTTCCTCGGCGCAAAAGGTCAAACTTCGGTCCCAAACCGTACCGGCTTGTGCAACTTCTTCGTCGCTGAAATATGCCGACCTGCATGCCGACGGAAACATCGCCGTTCTCGGCAGCTTCAACTGCCGCGGCGTTTTCATTTTCGATATCACCGATCCGGATAACCCGATCCTCGCAAATTGGTACAATCCGGGCGCGAACCTTCAGTTTCTTGAAGCCATCGTCATCGGCAACCGCGGTTATTTTGGTACAGGTAACACGGGCGGCGTTCATATTGTCGATCTGACGAACCCGGCGAGTCCGCAGCTTCTTGGAATCGTTAATGCGTCAAATGGCGGCGGCTATCCGACGATCCATGAAATGATGGTCTTCGACCAGGGAAATGCACGCTACCTGCTCGAGAATTCGAATTCGACCTCGCTAAGGCCGCTTCGGATCATCGATGTAACAAATCCCGCGGCGGCCGTGCTCAAGTGGGAATTCAGCGCAAGCGACAACGGATGGGTCCACGCCATGCACATTCGTGGGAACCGATTGTTTCTCTCCGGGTTTTCGCAAACGACCAAGATCGACATCCTCGATATTTCAAACCTGGCTTCTCAGGCACCGGCTCTTTTGGGCTCGGTCGCCGTCGGCCTTGGGTCGAACCACAGCACATGGACCACGGAGGACGGAAACTATCTTTACAGTGCCCGCGAAACGACTCTGAGCAACGGAGCGAGCCCCGGCGATATTCGGATCTATAACGTCTCAAATCCGGCTGCTCCGACGCTCGTCAACCGGATTACGATGACCGACCTCGGCATCAATGCCGTTACGCCGCACAACCCCGTCGTGATGGGGAACAAGCTTTATGTTTCATGGTATCAGGCCGGACTACAGGTGTTTGACATTACGGACCCGGTCAACCCGGTCCGCACCGGCCAGTACGATACATTTACACCCGCTTTCGTTCCGGAGGAATCTGCTCTCGACACTTCGATCGAGCCGTGGGACATTTTCTGCGGCCGCGACAGCTTTGGGATGACGCTCCCGACTACCTATGCAGGCCTTTGGGCGGTCTATCCGTTCCTCGGCGAAGATAAGGTCATACTCGGAGATCTCACATCGGGCCTGATCGTTGTGGATGTTACCGGGCTTAACGCACCGGCAAATAACCGCGTCGCGGACTTCGACGGCGATCGCAAGACCGATCTGTCGGTTTACACGCCGGACGCCGGACTTTGGCAGATCGAGACCAGCTCGAACGAGCAGATGACGTCGGCATATTTCGGCATCGCCGAAGACCGACTCGTTGCCGGAGATTACGACGGAGACGGAAAGACCGACATCGCCGTTTGGCGGCCCTCGACCGGAACTTGGTACATTCTGCCGAGTACTGGCGGCTTCCGGGCCGTTCAATTTGGGCAGAATGGCGATATACCAGTTCCCGGTGATTTCGACGCAGACGGGAAAACGGATCTCGCCGTTTGGCGGCCTTCGAACGGTGTTTGGTACATCAACCAGAGCACGCTCGGGCTTCGATTCGTTCAATGGGGAGTTTCGACCGACATTCCGGTCGTCGGCGATTTTGAGGGCGACGGCAAGGCGGATTTCGCCGTCTGGAGGCCTTCGAACGGCGTCTGGTATGTGAATCAGAGCTCGTCGAGCCTGCCGATCTACACGCAGTTCGGGGCTTCCGGCGATAAGCCGCTCTTCGGTGATTTCGACGGCGACGGCCGTGCAGATTACGCGGTCTATCGGCCTTCGACCGGTGTTTGGTACAAGCTTTTCAGCACCACGGGCAACTTCACGGCATACCAGTTCGGCATTGAAGAGGACATTCCGGTTCCCGGCGATTATGACGGCGACGGCAAGGCAGATATCTCGGTTTATCGGCCGAGCACGAACGTTTGGTATCGGGTAAATAGCTCGGACCAGGCGATCTCGTCCCGCGGCTTCGGCTCGCCCGCCGACAGGCCGGCACCTTCGTCGGTTCAACCGCAGTAGGACTTGCAACTTTAACAACATACTGCCCGGTGTCAGGCATCTGCTTGACATCGGGCGTTTTATTTCTATTATTGCCGTATGCATCTCAAACTGACGATCACCAGCGGCGGGCTTTCCGGCCAGTCGTTTGACCTAGATACGGGTTTTATGACCATCGGCCGCGGGCAGACGTGCACTGTCCGGTTCGATCCGAACAATGAACGTATAGCGTCGAAGCAGCACGCGATAATCGAGGCCGGGCCGGATGGGTTCTACATCGTCGATAACAACAGCACGAACGGCACCATCGTCAACGGGACGAGGGCTCAGCGTCAGAAGCTCAACAACGGCGATACGGTTCAGTTTGGCCGAAACGGCGTGACCGCCACGGTACAGATCGACTCTTTCGATTCAGTGCCGACGGCGAATGCGAACATCGATTTCCGCGAGATGCAACTCCGCGAGTTTGAGCAGGCCGCGGCACATAAGCCGGAGAGCGTGCAGACGTCGCTCGCGAATATCGGGCTCGGACAGATCGAGATAGAGCCGCCCGAGCCGTCGAAGAGCTACGTTGTAGTCGGCATCACCATCTTTGTGCTCGTTCTGCTGGGGCTGATTGTAACCGCGCTCATTACTGCGTCGCTTTCGATGACAGAGGAAGGATTCGATCCTGTTAGGGGGATTGTATACGCGACCGTCGCTGCGGTCGTTGCGTTCACACCCGCGGCGTTTTACATCTTGCCGCTTATATGGCTCGACCGTTATGATCCCGAGCCTTTCTGGCTCATCGCTCTCTCTTTCGCATGGGGGGCCCTCGTGGCCGTCCTCGTCTCGTTCGTTCTCAACACGGCCTTCGGCATCGGCGTCGCAAGCGCGGTAGGCGGACAGGAGGGAATGATACTTGGCGATATTCTTGGTGCAATCGTGTCGGCACCGATAGTCGAGGAGGCTTCAAAGGGCATCGGCCTGCTCATCCTGCTGATCTTCTTTCGTCGTTATTTCGACGACATACTTGACGGTATCGTATTTGCCGGAGTTATAGCACTTGGGTTTGCGACAGTTGAAAACGTCCTTTATTACGGTCGGGCCTATGGTTCTTCCGGGGTTGACGGCCTTCAGGTCTTATTCGTTGCCCGCGGAATCTTTTCGCCGTTCGCCCACGTGACCTTTACCGCAATGATCGGTATTGGTTGCGGGATCGCTCGTGAATCGCACAACAAAGCCTTTAAGATCATCGCACCCGTACTGGGTTACCTTGGAGCTGTTGTACTACACATGATCTGGAACACGATGGCGACGTTTCTCCCGATCTTCGGAGGTTGGATCGGGCTACTTTTGGGCTATTTCGTCATACAGGTCCCATTCTTCGTAATTTTTATGATCTTTAGTTTCTACGTAATGTGGCGCCAAGGAAGGATCCTCAGGGAAATGCTCGCTATCGACATTGCCCGGGGCCTGATTCCACAAGAACACGGAGAAAAGGCTGGATCAGCCTTCAAGAGCACCATTTGGCTGATCGGCGGGATCTTCAACGGTACGGTGCTCAACAGAAGTCGGTATCTCCGGGCGATGGGCAAGCTCGGGCTCAGCTACTGGCACATCCAGCGGGCAACCGCCGCCCAAGGCCAGACCGGAAGCTTTCAACAGAATCCGCTGCTCCGCGAAGAGGTTCTGCGGTGGCGGGATAAGGTTTGAGTAGTGAATGGTGAATAGTCAATAGTCAATAGTGAATAGTGAATGGTGAACGGTGAATAGGTAATTTGCGGTCGTGAATCTCGCGTTTACGGCCGTAAATGTTTGCGTAGCAATGCCGATTGTTAGCGTAACAAAGCCGATTGTTTGTGTATCTAAGCCGATTGTTTGCGTAACAGAGCCAATTGTTAGCGTAACAAAGCCAGTTGTTTGTCTACCAAAGCCAATTGTTTGCGTAAAAGAGCCAATTGTTAGCGTAACAGAGCCGATTGTTTGTCTAACAATGCCGATTGTTTACCAGACAATGCCAATTGTTTGAGTGAAGATCGTTAAGTTTTGCTGAAGTTTGCGGGCTTTTCGGCATCGGGAGATGTTTTGGAACAAAAAAAGGGCGTGACCGAGCTTTTCGATCACGCCTTTTGTTGTTGCACATTCGGTTTGTGCGGTTTTGAAATGGTAGGCCGAGCAGGGATCGAACCTGCGACCCGCGGATTAAGAGTCCGCTGCTCTACCGACTGAGCTATCGACCCAAAGGGTGAAGTATAGCAACACGAATTTCATTGTGTAAAGCCGCCAGTTAACTGAAACGAAACAAGTTGCATCGCCTGGCCCGCCGCCGGTTTTTTTAATTCACGGCGTTCTGACGTAGAATACTCGTTTGTTGTCTATCGACTACCTCGAGCCCGCTACGGGCAGAGCCGCTGAATGAAAGAGTGCCCAAAATGTGAACAGTGTTACCCGGACGCCGTCGCCTTATGTCCGCACGACGATACGCCGACGAAGCACAGCCTTCCGGGAACGCAGCTCCTTGCCGAGCGATATCTGCTAACCAAGCGGCTCGGCCGCGGAGCGATGGGACAGGTCTATCTGGCAAATGACAACAAGTTCGCTGCCCGCAAGGTCGCGGTAAAGACGGTTCGGCAAGACATCTTAAGCAGCGACGATCTGCAGGAAGGAGAGGCGATCGCCCGTTTCGAGCGCGAAGCTCAGGCCGCGGCTTCTATTCAACACCCGAACACCGTTAGCGTTACAGATTTTGGCGAGTCGTCCGAAGGCATTTTTTATCTGGTGATGGAATATGTCGAGGGCGAAACGCTCCATCGGCTTCTTCGTCGCGAGGGCACGCTGCCGGTAAAGCGGAGCGTTAAGATCCTTCGGCAGATCGCTGACGGCGTTGATGCGGCGCATGAGATCGGCATCCTCCATCGTGACCTCAAGCCCGCCAACATCTTCATAATGCAGCGAGGCAAAGGCGACGGGTTCATCAAGGTAGGCGACTTCGGCCTTGCCAAGATAATCAGCCAGACCGTTACGGACATTAGCTCGAACGCGACGCCCTCCTCGCGCGGCATCATCGGCACGCCGGAATTCATGGCACCCGAACAGATGCAGCCGGAAATGGGCGTTGACGTCCGGGCGGATATCTACGCGCTCTCGACCATCGCATATCTAATGCTCGGCGGGCGAACGCCCTTCGCCGGCGACATGATGCAGCTTGTGATGCAGAAGATAATGCACAAGCCGCCGGCACTTTCGACCCTGCGGACCGACCTTTCGAGTGCCGTCGAATCGGTAATCATGCGCTCGCTCGCGATCGAAGCCGCGGAGCGTCACGCGACGGTCGACGAATGGATCGAGGACCTTGAGAACGCCGCCCTGTCGATCGGAGAAAGCCGTGCCGATGGCGGAAGCCGAGTGGTCGTGATGGCTCCGGCCGGTGCCGAGGTGTACATCGATGACGAGCGAAAGGGAAGCGTCGGACGCTCGGGCCGCGTGATCCTTGCAGGCGTGCCGCCGGGACAGCATATCCTCCGTGTTTCAAAGCCGGGCGAGCGCGACGACGAACGCGTCATCGAGGTCCGCGAGGGCGGCGATGAACAGGTGATCCAGGCCCAGCTTCGGGCTCCGCGTGAAGGCGGCAGCCAGCCATCGCCATCGCAGGGAATGAGCAGCAGCGGCGACGGCTCAAGTATGATGCCCGGGATCGTTGCGTGCACGCAATGCGACGCCCGCTTTGCCGATGGTGTGAAGTTCTGCGGCCGCTGCGGGAACAGGTCATTTACGCTTGTTTCGCCGGGCGATGTACCGGGCGGATTTCCGTGTCCGCGATGCTCGAATATGCTTGCGGCGGGCGCTCGTTTCTGCGGCCGCTGCGGGCTCAGCATTAGCCAAACGATCGCGACCTCGCCGCTGCGGGCGACCTCATTCGTAACTGCGCAGAGGCCAGCCCTTAAAACATGCGGCAAATGCGGCTCGACCTTTCCGCCTGAAATACGCTTTTGCGGAAAATGCGGCGGGACAATGGCCTAAGCCGTCCCATTTTCCGTTTGAGCGGCAATCGAACTTTTCAAGCCGCACGTCGTAAATTCAGTTTCAGGCGGAAATTGCGTATAATGAGCAAATTCCTGAGGCTCGGCCTCTGTTAAAAAAATAAAAGCATGAAGAGCTGCCCGACTTGCCGCCGAACATATCCGGACCACGGACTAAACTTCTGTCTTGAGGATGGAACGCCGCTCATTGTCGCCGGGGATGATCCACCGGCGACGATGGTGATGAACACGCCGCCGACTAATCCCGGCGGACAGTTTCCGGCGCCCCCGACAATGCAGACGAGCTGGGACGCCAAGCCGAACTATTCGCTCCAGCCAAAGAAATCAGGTGCCTGGATGTGGATCGTCGGCATTCTCGGTATCGGCCTTCTGCTTTGCGGCGGCGGTATTGCTGGATTGTTTGTAATCGGGATAATGAATGAGGACCCCGGAACGAATGTCGTTTCTACGGATCCGACGCCCACACCCAGCAGTTCTCCGTCGCGGAACGATAGCGCAAATGTAGAAAAACTCGATCTTTCAAAATGGGTGCGCGATTCCTCGTCTTTTGGGACAACGGAGTTTACCGGCGGCGAGTTCCTGATGGCCGCCCGCCAGCGCGGTTATTACTATGTTCTGGTGGCTCCTGCAGAGAGCACCAGCGAAAATGCGAGGGCCTCGGTCACGCTCCGCAACATGAATGACGCTCCTTCGAGCCTTGGGTATGGCCTGATATTTCTCAGCAATCCGACGCCGCTCGTGAAAGGTTACGCATTTGTGATCGACACCAAGACCAGACAGTATCGCGTTGTCCGGCACGAGCCGAGCAAGGAACTCCCGGTGGTCAATTGGGCGAAAAGCGATCTCATCCGGCCGGGCTCGGCTTCGAACACGCTTGAGGCTGACCACAAGGGCGACAATATCGATCTTTATATAAACGGCACGAAGGTCACGACGATCCGCAATGTGCACGGCTATCAGGGCGGCGTGGTCGGGCTCTACTCTGGCGACGGCGTGCGGATCGCTTTTAAGGACCTCGAGATCAAGCGTTAGGCGAGACGACCAACGAATGAAGACCTGCCCGCGTTGCGGCAAACAATACACAGAGCCCGGAATCAACTTTTGCCTGGAGGACGGCGAACTGCTCTCGCATCTTCAGGAGAGCCGAGATCCCTCGCTTTTCGCCGACGATCAGCCGCCGACGGTGATCATGGACTCGCCGCGTGCTACCCGCGAGACCAACTGGCCGACGATGGATCCCATCACGCCGTACAGTGCTCCGATGGTTCAGTTTCCTCAGCAAGCCGTTTTTGCACCGATAAGCCAAAGCAAAGATCAAACGCTGCCGATAGTCTCGATGGCGCTCGGTGTGGCCTCGCTGATCATGGTTTGCTGTTACGGAGGTCTTTGGCTCGGCGTTCCGGCAGCGGTCGTCGGGTTTTTGGCGATGAGAAATGCGGACCGTGATCCTGATCGGTATGGCGGCCGCGGGCTTGCGATCGCCGGTCTTGTCATCGGGATCATCACATTTATCATCTCGATACTTTTCATCTTCCTCGGCCTAGTGGCACAGATAACCTAAATTCCTTATACTCTTAGCGATGCGCGTTACTCTGAATGTCATCGCCGGGCCTCAAACCGGCCGAAAATTTACATTTGACCAACACGATACGTTCATGATCGGGCGAAGTGAGGACGCGCACTTCTGCCTGCCGCAGGACCGTTTTTTCTCACGCCATCATTGCATCATTGAGATAGCTCCGCCGCAGTGCTTCCTTCGCGATCTCGGTTCGACCAATGGTACGTTCGTTAATGGGCTGCGTGTCGAAACGGCTTATCTGAAACACGGCGACCGCATCCAAGGCGGCGAGACAGTCCTCGAGGTTGAGGTATCGGCCGACTCAGTGAAAGCCGCGACGCCACTTTATCAATCAGAGAACACCGAGCCTTCGATCATCACGGTCGCTTGCCTGAATTGCGGCAAATTATCAAAGGCTGAAAGCTCGCGGCCGGACGCAAAATATTCTTACGTCTGCGAAGAGTGCCGCGAGGTGCTCCGCAACAATCCGCAGCCGATCCCCGGCTATCAGATGATCAGAATTCTCGGCCAAGGCGGAATGGGAAGCGTAATGCTCGCCCGCTCGACCAAGGATGGCCGTGCGGTGGCTATCAAGACGCTTTTGCCTGAGGTGGCCGTCAGCGATCAATCGCTGAAGCGGTTCATGCGGGAGATCGAAGTTGCTGCATCACTGCAGCACCCGAACGTTGTCAGCTACATCGACCACGGAACTCACAACGGGATCGTTTATCTCGTCTCGGAGTTTGTCAGCGGGCCGGATGCCGCCAAGCTTGCGAAGTCACGTGGTGGCAAACTGAACTACAAAGAGGTCGTCAAGATCATCGAGCAAACCCTCGCCGCATTGGAATTTGCACACGGCAAAGGATTCGTTCACCGCGACATAAAAGAGCAGAACATCTTGGTCGATGGCACGTTCCCAAACTATATTGCGAAGCTGACCGATTTCGGGCTCTCAAAGAGCTACAAGCAAACAGGAATGAGCGGTGTGACGATGGTCGGAGATGTCGCCGGAACGATCGCCTATATGCCGCCCGAGCAGGTGAAGGACTTCAAAGAAGTCCGGCCGCCTTCGGATATTTATGCTCTCGGGATGACCGCTTATAGTCTGCTAACGGGAGCACACGCGCTCGACATCAGCCCCAAAGCCGGCATCTCAGAGACTGTGAAGGCGATCTTTGAGAAGCCGATCATCCCGATCGCGAATCGAGTGCCGGAGGTTCCGCTGCGAATATCGGCCGTCATCGAAACCGCACTTGCCAAACAGGTCGAGCTTCGCTGGCGAACATCAGGCGAGATGCGAGAAGCTCTGCTCCGGGCCGCTTCCGAATTCTCATAAATAGAAGAGCAAGGTAAACAAAAAAAACGGGCCGCGATCCTTAAAGATCACGGCCCGTTCGGTTTTTCAGGTTTGCCTACTTTACGAAAGCATTTGCCGCCGGCAGGTCGCCGGCTATTCCAAACGAGCGATAACTGACACTCGAATTCCCGCTATTGTAGATGTACCAAGTTCCGCCGCGATAGACCGAGATGTCCGCATTGCCGTCGCCGTCATAGTCAGCAGCGGTGGGGACATCGCCGGCCACGCCCCACTCGAAGATGGTCACACCGCCCGCGGATCGCAAAATGTACCAAACGCCATCGCGGAAGATGGCGGGATCGGCTTTACCGTCCCCATCAAAATCGGCCACGAGAGCGGTATCGGTAGCGATGCCAAACTCGTAAGCGAGGTAACCTACGGTAGAGCCCTTGATGTGCCAGACGCCATCTCGATAGACCGCGGCGTCGGCTTCACCATCGCCGTCAAAGTCGGCTGCGATCGGCTCGTCACCTTGCTGTCCGAATCGGAAGATCGAGTTGCCTCCGTTGCTGTTCAGCACATACCAAACGCCATTCGAAGGACGGAAGACAGCGATGTCAGCCTTGCCGTCGCCGTCAAAATCCTGCGGCTGCGGAATGTCGCCCGCAACGCCCCACTGGATGGCAGAATAGCCGTCCTGGCTTCGCAGCATATGCCACACACCGTCGCGGAAAACAGCGAGATCGGTCTTTCCATCGCCATCAAAATCCGCCGGTACAATGGTGTCAGTTGAAATGCCAAACTGGAACGCTGAGTAGCCACCGTTGGAACCATCGATATGCCAAACTCCATCAGCCGGCCGATAGACCGAAACGTCAGCCCGGCCATCGGCGTCAAAATCGAACGGTGTTTGGTTTGAGGTTGCCTGCAAGATATCACCCTTTGCGAGCTCTCCAACGTAAGAGATAGCAAGCCTTGTAAACTTCAGTGCGTGATTCGCGTTGCCGTTGCTCCGCGAGATGGTGTCATTCGCGGTGTGAAGTGCGGTGTTGTACTGGGCGGCGATGCCGTCGAGAGATGTGCCGCTGAACTTAGCTTCAAAGGGCATCGATGCCGGGTAGTTCTGATCGAACCACGACTTATGGTCCGAACAGCCATAACCGCACTGATCGTTCTTTACGACGAGCGTCGGCTGATATTCGGTGACCAGGTCGCGGAGAAATTGATTCTGGGCAGCATTCGTATTGTCCGTGATGATGACGATATCGGCCCAGTTGCCGCCGTAGTTCGTCATATCAAGCTGGAGTGCTCCGATGACGTTCTTGTTTTGGGCGCGATAGTTTTGGGCAATGTTTTTTGATCCGACGAGTCCAACTTCTTCGGCTGCATACGCCATGAACTGGATCGTCCGTTTCGGCCGGAAGTCCTTTTCGAGTAACACGCGGATCGTCTCGGTAATGCTCGCAATGCCGGAGGCGTCATCATCGGCACCCGGAGCCGCACCTGTCGTTTGTCCCGAGCGGATCGAATCCTGATGCCCGCCGACAACTACGATCTCCTCTGGAAACTCTGTGCCGGTGATGGTGAGAATGATCGACGGCTGCGGCGTCAAGAATGTGTCCGGATTGGTCGGCGAAAGGTGAGCGTAGGGCATCACCGAAACGTCCGTTCGGCCGGAGGCGAGAGCGAGTTGCCGCCATTTGGTGAGTATCATGTTCGCCCCGTCGAGTCCGCCTTGCTGGTCATGGCGGCGGGTGTGAAGCGAAGAGAGATCGAGGATCGTCTGGCGGATGTTCGGTTCGGCCGCCTCGGCAAGCATTGGAACGACAGCCGTCTGATTGTTGATCGTGTAGGTTACAAACTCGGCGGCAGGGTTGGCAGTGAGCGAGGCATCGATCGAGCGTTGTGCTTCCTCGTAAGTTTCGTGCCGTAGAAAACCGGCGCACTTGTGAAACTCCTCGTGCATCCGCCCGCTCAGATATTGCGAGCCGAGTTCATCGAGCTTGATTATGGCGAGTCCGCCGCGCGTCTCAACGACCTCAAACTTTGTAGAACCAGAAAGCGACAGGTCCTTTTCGATCAGGTGGCCGATCTCCGATTGGTCCACGGTTATCCAATAGACTGGCTTATCGGCGATCGCTCCGCCGTTCGGGGCGATGGTTAGATATGCAATTCCGGCGGCGGTGAAAACACACACCGCTAAGAGAAGAAAACGTAAATAGCTCTTCAAAGAAAACCTCCGAGTCTGGTTGAAAAAAATCGAAATGATGGCAGGACTCCGAAATTATACCAGTTTTGGATCAAAACTAAAGCTCCGCATCGGCCTCGTGAAAACGTGCGGCAGCGATCAAGAGGCCGATCAGAACCCAGAGATGCCGTGCATTCTCAAAGGATCCGACAAATCCCTGAGCCACGAAAGCCGCGATGAACGCAACGCCGAGCATCGCTTGATAAGATAGTGCACGGGTCGCCCTAAGCGGCAAGCTGCGTCCGATAAGCGCCAGGGTCAACAATATCGAGGCAAGAAAGCCCGGAACGCCTGCCTGTCCGCCGATGTTAAGCCAGGTGTTGTGGGCATCCGTGAGCATCTGCTTTTGCCCCGACGGAGCTTCGAAATACACCCTCGCGACGTCGAGTCCAAGGCCGCGGCCGGTCAGTGGATACTCGAGCATCGTCTGCCAAGCACCGATCCATGTGAGTAAACGCTGAGTCGGGTCGAGCCGAAAACCGAAGGCGTCAAACCAGAACGGCGAGCTTGATATCGGGCGGGCGGTGACCGCCGAGACGACGACGGACCCAACCGCCGCTGCAACGCCGAAAACGAGTGCAGCAAAAGCGAGCCGGGATGAGACAACATCCGTACGGAAGATCCAAATGAAAACGCCGATGCCGAGGACAAGACCACCAAGGCCCGGCGTTACTGTGAATGCCGCACCCGCTAAATGAAGAACAAGCAACGGCCAAAATGCACGGCCGAACCATCCTCGTATTTTCCCGAACATCAGGAAAACGACCGAGACTGTGAGGTAATTCGCCAGCATCGCGGGATAAATGAACGTGCTGTGCACCCGCGGATAATTTCCCGGCGGTAGCGACCCGTAATGATGGAGCGTGTAGTTCAGCAACACGTTGTCGCGGTCAATATAAAACAATGCAGCGGTCAAAACAGCGATCAAACAAACAAGCGAGCTAGCCGCGATCCAGGCGAAAATTGCCGCTCGCAGATCACGCTCTGACTGCACGATAAATGCGGTACCGACGGCAAAGAGAATTAGATAGACTTCGCCCGCAAGCCGGGGAAGGCTCGCCGCCGGTCGAACGGAAAAAGCGGCCGAGACCGCAAGAACTAAGAAATAGATGGCGATGAAAATATAGGTGCGATCCGGCCGCATCGCGAACCGATCCTTGAAAGCGACGGCAACACAACCAATAAAAAAGAGAGGGAAAAGAAGGTCCGTAACTTGCAGCCGCATTCCGGAAAAGCGGACATTCGGCTGCATAAATCCCAGCGAAATTATGAGCAGAAGGAAAACAACGAAAACGACGGTCTCAAGCCACGAGCGGGCGGTTGAGACCTGTTCGCTTTCGCTGTTTGCCGTCATTAAATGGTCTGTGTCACCTTTTTAAGCGATCGCGGAGCGTCCGCGTCAAGCCCCTTAGCCGCCGAAAGATATGCTGCAAAGAGTTGGCCCGGCACAACGAAGGGAATCGGCGATAGAAACTCGTCGATCTTTTCATCAAGCATCACCGAGCGCGACGAAAGCTCTGCGACGCGACGGCTGTTCGTGATAGAGAGCGAATCCGCACGAAGCTCGCCGAGCCTTTCGAGCAGATCGACGTTGCCCTGCGTCACAGCTCCCTCGGGAGCGAACATAAGCACCGGGAACCGGCGTTCGACAATGGCCAGCGGCCCGTGGAAAAAATCGGCCGACGAGAACCGCTCGGCCACAACATAGCACGTTTCCATCAACTTGAGAGCAAGTTCGTAAGCATTGCCGTAGTTAAGGCCACGGCCGACAACAACGCACTGTTCCATAAACGCGTATCGCTCAACGTAACCGCGAATGGTCTCTGCCGTCTCGAGGCTTTGCAACGTATGCTCGGGAATCTTCTCAATGTTGAGCTTCCGGCCGCCGAGGGCCTCCGACAGCAAATAGAAAAGCAACATCTGGCCAGTGTAGGTCTTTGTTGCAGCGACGGAACGCTCGCGGCCAGCATGGATAAGCAGCGTTTCATCTGCAAGCGAGGCCATTGCAGAATCTGCCTCATTTGTGATGGCGAGCGTAAATGCGCCCGAGGCCTTCGCCTTTTCCAGCACAAGATTGATGTCCGTGCCTTCGCCCGACTGCGAAACCCCGACGACCAATGCACGCGAGAGATCGAGCTTCGCGTTATATAAGGTAAAAACCGAGGGTGCCGAAAGCGAAACCGGAATTCCGGTCGATACCTCCAACAGATAACGGCCGAAAAGCGCGGCATTGTCAGAGCTTCCGCGGGCGACGAGGACGATCAGGTCGATGTCTCGCTCGTTTAACCGGCGGCCAAGAGCCTCGGCCTTCGGCCTTTCTTCTGTGAGGGTTTGTTCGAGAACTTGAGGCTGCTCAAAGATCTCTTCGATCATTATCGACATAAAAAGTGTTACGGCTCCGCCGGCGGCGAGGGCTCTTGGCCTCGGCTCTTTCGGTGATGCATAAATTCGGCGTTGATCACGCCGCCGAGCATTAACGCAAGAGCCGCGAGGTAAAGCCAGAACATCAATATCATCACCGCACCGAGCGAACCGTAGGCTCGATTGTAAGTGTTAAAATTCTGAATATAAAGCCGGAAGATAAAGGTAAGGATCAACCAGATCATGACGGCCGCGATCGCTCCGGGCAAGGTCCATTTCAGAGAATGGTCGTCAAGGTCCGGAAGCAGCCGATAGATGATAATACACTGCAGATAGACGACCGCGATGATCGAAAGCCAGCGCAATGCGACCAGCGAGAGCCCGGCACCGTTTTCGTCCGAATGTGAGCCTCCGGTATAGCCCCAGATCACGTAAACCAGATATGACGAGATCAATGTAAGCGATATCAAAAGTATCGTAACGCCGATTGAGAGGCCGCGGGTCGTCCATACTTGCCGCCGCTCTCGGATACCATATGCTGCGTTCAACGCAGACCGAAGGCCGTCAATACCGGCAGAAGCAGACCAAAGTGTAACGCCTAACCCAAGTATGAGCTTGCCCGGGCTACTGCCTTCGATGATCTCATCGACTGTAGAGCGCACAAGCTGAAACGCGGTATCCGGCATTATCCGGTGAAGGTAGCTGAAGAGCTCGGCCCTCATCTCGGTGGTTGAGCCGAGAAGTAGTCCCGCGATATTGACCAGGCAATACAAGAGCGGGAAGAATGCAAATACGAAATAGAAGGCGACCTCGGCCGACCGCTCAAAGGCTCCTGTGGAAATTAATCTACTGTAATACCTTAAAAGTGATTTATACACAACATACTAACCCGCGTATTCATAATATTTAGCTTCCATTTATTCAGGCTACATATAGTTTACTTAATGTGAATTCTAGGTACCCGCGACCCGAGTCCACACGTGATCTCATACGAGATAGAACCCGAAATTCCGGCGAGCTCGGCGGCAGTGATCGTTTCATCGCCCGAACTTCCGATCAATACGACCTCCTCGCCGGCCTCTATATTTGGTATCGCGGTCGCGTCAACGGTGATCCAGTCCATCGAAATTCGGCCTAGGACACGGCAGCGTTTGCCGCGGATAAGAACGTCTGAGAGCCCGGAAAGAGCTCGACAGTATCCATCATTGTAACCAATGGGCAAAACAGCCGCTGTAACCTCGCGTTCTGCGGTATATGAGCGGCCATATCCTATTGATTCACCAACGTTTATGCGTTTCACCATGGCGACCTTTGTGACCAGCGAGAGAACCGGTTTAAGTTTGGGGCCGGGAGCTTCGCGGGGAAGCACGTCATCGCCGAGCCCGTACATTATCCCGCCGATCCGGACCATCTTTCCCCGCGATTCGGGATAAACGACCGCTCCAGGCGAATTTGCAAGATCAACGACCTCAGGCTCAATTCCGGCCTTCCGCAATAGTTCAAGTGAACTCTTAAATCGAGCTATCTGCAGCCCCGTAAAATCGGCCTGCGAGAGGTCATCGGCAGCGGCAAAATGGGTCATTAGCCCCGTGATTCTAAGGTGCCGCAGCTCCGCGATCGCTTGCAAGAATCCCTCTAACTCATCAAAACGCAGCCCGACACGGCCCATTCCCGTATCCAATTTCAGGTGGACGCGAGCTTCGACGCCGCATTTTGCAGCTGCTTCGTCCAATCGTTTAGCCGTTTCCAGTGAAAATATGGCCGGAATAACGAAATGCTCGAAAAATGCGGTTTCCTGGCCCGGCCATACGGATCCAAAGCACGTTATCGGGCTGGCTATCCCGTTCTTGCGAAGTTCATGTGCTTCCTCAAGTGTTGCGACGCCGAACCACTCAACCCCTGCTTTCTCAAGCGTTTGCGAGCACTCGATAGCCCCATGGCCATATGCATTTGCCTTGACGACCGCCATGAATTTCGTGCCCGGGCCGATGAACTCACGAATCGACCGCACGTTCTCGACGAGTGCGGTGTGATCGATAATGGCCTTTGTCGGCCGGTTGGGGAACGTTTCTGGCATTAAGGTGATTGTTTAATAAATACTCAAAGTGTTTAGGTACAATAAGTTGCCGCTAAATAGTAGAGTCAATGTTAACTGTCGTAATCCGACAGCTAATGCAACGCTTAAAGCGGAATATTGCCATGTTTCTTCGGCGGATTGGTGTCGCGCTTGTTCCGGGTCATCTCCAGTGCCCTTATCAGCTTGGGCCGCGTAAATGCCGGCTCGATCACCTCGTCGACAAACCCCTTTTCGGCAGCCACATATGGATTCGCGAGCTTATTTTGAAACTCGGCGATCTTTTCCTGCCTTGCGGCCTCGGCGTTTTCAGCTTCTGCCAGCTCCTTTCTATACAGTATTCCGACCGCACCTTCCGCTCCCATAACGGCGATCTCGGCCGTCGGATACGCAAAATTAACGTCTGTGCGAATATGCTTTGAGGCCATAACGCAGTACGCACCGCCGTAGGCCTTCCGGGTGATCACTGTGATCTTCGGTACGGTCGCTTCGGCAAATGCATAGAGCAGCTTCGCCCCGTGGCGGATAATGCCGTGGTGTTCCTGATCAACGCCCGGAAGAAAGCCCGGCACGTCCTCAAAGGTTATCAATGGAATGTTGAAGCAATCGCAAAAGCGAACGAACCGTGCCGCCTTTACTGAGGCATCGATATCCAAAACGCCCGCAAGAAAGGCCGGCTGATTTGCCACGATCCCGACCGAATGCCCGCCGAGCCTGGCAAATCCGATAACGATATTTTGGGCAAAAAGCTCCTGCACCTCAAAGAAATAGCCGTCGTCAACCACCCGCGTGATGATGTCGCGAATGTCGTAGGGCATATTCGCGTTCTCGGGGACGAGCGTGTTCAGTTCCTTGTCGATCCGCGTTGCGGGGTCGGCGGAGGCCACAAATGGCGGATCCTCCATGTTGTTTGACGGTATGAACGAGATCAGCTCGCGTGTGATCCTGAGAGCGTGTTCGTCCGAATCGGCGGCAAAATGGGCGACGCCGGATTTCGTATTGTGCGTCAGAGCACCGCCAAGCTCGTCCTTTGTCACCTCTTCGTGCGTCACGGTCCTGATCACATCCGGCCCGGTGATGAACATATAGGACGTATCCTTGACCATCACGTTAAAGTCCGTGATCGCCGGCGAATAGACCGCCCCGCCGGCACAAGGGCCAAGAATGCAGCTGATCTGCGGCACCACACCGCTCGCCAACGTGTTCCGCAAAAAGATGTCGGCATAACCGCCGAGCGAAACGACGCCCTCTTGAATTCGGGCACCGCCGCTGTCGTTCAGCCCAATTACCGGAGCTCCGGTCTTCATGGCAAGGTCCATTATCTTGCAGATCTTCTGAGCGTGCGTTTCCGAGAGAGAACCGCCAAAGACGGTGAAGTCCTGAGCAAAAACGAAGACATGCCGCCCGTCGATCTTTCCGTGCCCGGTCAAGACGCCGTCGCCTGGGAACCGCTGCTTATCCAGCCCAAAGTCGGTCGAGCGATGGACGACGAACTTGTCAAACTCTTCAAAAGTGCCTTCATCAAGCAAAAACTCGATCCGCTCGCGGGCGGTCATTTTTCCCGCGGCCCGCTGTTTCTCAAGCCGGGCCTCGCCGCCGCCGAGTTCGGCACACTCGTTACGTTCGCGCAGTTCGTCAAGTTTGTTAATCGCCTGGGTTTCTGGTTTCATAGCGTTTGCAGTATTTATCCGTAATATTCCGATTCTAGCGTATAAACGTTCGCAAACTAACACTCGTCCGCCGATATGGAGAGAATAACCAGCCGCGACAACGAAAAGATCAAGCACGCATTGCGCGTTAGGAGCGGCAAAGAGCCGGGCGAGATCTTCATCGAAGGGAAGCGGCTTGCGCTCGAAGCGCTCGGTTCCGGCCTTGTGATCAGCCACGGATTTGTGTCGAACGAATTTCTCGCTCGCGAGGATGATGGAGCGATTCGAACGGCTCTCAATCGTTCCCGCGTCCCGGTCTACGAGCTTCCGAACAAGCTGTTTGCCCAGATCGCTGATACCGAATCTCCGCAGGGCGTGATCCTGATCGCTGCGAGGCCGGTGGCGGAGGTTAAAGAGGTGTTTGGCCCGGCCAAATCGGGTGGCTTGCCGCTCGTTCTGATGCTGAGTCGTGCGAATAATCCCGCAAATCTCGGTGCGATTCTTCGCACGGCCGACGCTGCCGGGGTGCGAATAGTTATAACAACCGCAGGCTCGACGGACGCATTTTCGCCAAAGGCACTGAGGGCATCGATGGGCTCGGCATTTCGGCTGCGGATAATCGAGAAGGCAGAAGAAGGATCGGTCGTGGCTCGAGCCAAAGAGGCGGGGTGGGTTCTTTCAGGCACCGCGATGGACGGAGCGGTCGCTCATACTGCGGTTGATTGGACGCGGCCGCGGCTGCTCGTTTTTGGTTCGGAAGCGGACGGGATCTCGCCGGAGATCGAGGCCCAGCTCGACGAACGTATTGCTATCGAAATGGAAAAGCCGGTCGAGAGCCTCAATCTGGCGGTCTCGGCCGGCATTATCCTGTTCGAAGCCCGCAGGCAGGTTCAGGGTTGAGCGTTAGCGTTCGCCGGGGCGGTGTTCGCGGCCGTATTGCCTGTCGGGATCAAAGAGGCATTGGCGTTAGCATTCGAATTTACCGGCGGGGCTGTTTCTAGCTCCCGCTTGAAAGCCTCGGTCGCAGGTCCGCTTGAGATTATCGCATTTGCGAGTGCGATCTCAGCAGCGATCGTCGCTCGGTCCTTCTGGTCGGCCTCTCCGAGCTTTTCCTTCGCCATTCGAAGTTGCCGCTGTGATTCAAAATATTTTCCATCCAGCAGCAACGCCCGGCCCAAAAGATAATGGTCCACAGCGTCCTGCGGCGTGGCGGAATTTTTCTCCAGATAGCCCTTCGGGTCGGCATCGACCAGCCTACGAGACTCTTCGAGCGAAGATACCTGCACATCCGACGATCGCTCAATGAGCTGCGGCGGGGATTGCTGTACTATCGGATTGTTGAGGTGCCAGTAATAGTAACCCGCGACGCCGATTATCCCGCCGAGCACAAGCCAAACAACGGCGGAGAGCAATTTAGAAAGGAATCCGCCGCCTGAGCGTGTAGTTTCTACCTCGGCATCGCCGTTGGCGCCGAACATCTTGAAATCCTCTTTGGGCGGTTGTGGCCTCGGCTCATCGGCCTGAACTACGAAACCGGAAGAGGCGTAGTCTTTCTTTGGCGTCTCGATGATCTGGCCGTTGTCATCGAGCCCGCCGAGAAATTCATCATCGTTTGCTGGCGTTTCGGCATCATCGTCATCCGAAATCTCACGACGCAGATCGTCGAGCGCATTGTTTTCGTCGGCGGCTTCATCGGCCACCGGAGCGTCAAAAGGCGAACGGGCCGAGGCGATCGTTTCTTCCTCCGCAAGATCCTGTGTGGCAGGGAATTCGATCGGGCCTGTAACCGGTGCGGCTGCAACGCCGTCCTCGCGGTTCTCAAGGACGGTCGGCAGTATCTTTACGACGATCGCGGTCAGGTTATCCTCAGCGCCGCGGTCGTAGCAGATGTCCTTCATCTGCGTGACAAGCATATCCGGAGCCATTCCGGTCGTCATCAGATGCTCAAGCTCGGGGTCCTCCAGATGCCGTGTTATACCGTCCGAACACACGAGAAAGCTGGTGCCCGGGTCGACCATTATGGTCTTAAGTTCAACGGCTACAGTAGCTTCCGCCCCTAGTGCGCGGCTGATCACGTTTTTGCTGGGATGATTTGCGGCCTGCTCGGGCGTCATCCGGCCTGCTCGAACTTCCTCTTCCACGAGCGAGTGATCGTTCGTTTCCCGATGGAGAACGCCGTCGGGGTCAACCCGATAGACACGTGAATCGCCGACGTGGGCGATGGTCACGATGTTTCCGGAGATATGGACCGCGGCGATGGTCGTCGCCATTGTCGAAAGTTGCGGAAGCTCGGTCGACATCCGGTAGATCGCCTCATTCGCACGTTCGAGAGCGACCTGCATGATGTCTTCCGGGTCGACAGAATCGCCGTAATGCGTAAACGCCTCACCGAGGATCTCGACCGCCATTTGCGAAGCAACATCGCCTGCCTGAGCACCGCCCACGCCGTCCGCGACCGCATAAAGCCCGGCTGCGTCCATCGCGACGAACGAATCTTCGTTCTCGGGCCGCTTTTCGCTCAATCCCCGATCACTCACCGTTGCTGAGATCACCGCAAAATTATTGTCCATATTCTTTATTCGGGGGCAAATGCCATAACCTGAAGCGGTTATCGTGCAATAAGTTAGAGCCGCAACTCTAAGGCAATAGTTTAATTTCCTCGGGCCCTCGGTCCAGTGCGTTTCGGTGCGAAAAGGCCATCAGCATTCCGAGCATCACAAAGCTGGTGATCAGCGAGAAACCGCCGTGGCTGACGAACGGCAGCGTGATGCCCGTCATCGGCAGTGCCCGCGTGATGCCGCCGATATTGACGAGGGCCTGGAATCCGATGAAAGCCGTGAGGCCGATGCAACACAGCTTGCTGAACATATCTCTTGAATCTAAAGCAGTTCTGACCCCGGCGCTGACCAGAACAAGTAACGCCAAGGTTAACAACAAACCCCCAAAAAGTCCAAGTTCTTCGGCAAGCGCGGCAAAGATATAATCGGAGTCCGCGACCGGTATCAATTCGGGGTATCCGAGTCCCAGGCCCCGGCCGGTCGTGCCACCCGATGCGAGCCCGAAAGTGGCCTGAGCCGGTTGAAAGGCCAGGACGTCGAACCAAGCGTCGACGTTTATCGACCGTTGCAGATTTGGATCCTGCTCAAGCAGCTGCGGTAAGCTCGGGTCGCGTTCGACCAGCCGTTTGTAATAGTTGTCGTAGTCCGATTTCCACCATGAGGTTTCTGGCGTCGGCGGGTTAAAGCCGTCCAGCCAGAGATGGAACCGCTGTTGTATGCGGTCTGGCAACACTGATTTTACTGGAGCCGCGACCGTCGGAAGGAGCGGAATCCGCTCCTGGGTCGAGAGCGGCAACGCTCCTACGACCAGGATACTAACCACAAGAAGCACCGTGCCGACAAAGACCGATCGCTGCGTAAACCGCCGAACGGCGATCAGGTAAAGCGTCGCATAGACGGCCGAAAAGACCATCATCTGCCCAAAATCCTTCAGCAAAAAGAACGGAACAAAGGGAAGTGCCGCCATAAAGACAAGCGGAACAACGTCCTTTGCCCGCGGCAGGCCCCAATAAGTACGGGCCAAATTCTTGTAAAGCACGGCAAGGATTGCCGCGAACCCGATCAAGAAAGGTATTTTCGCCGGTTCCCAGGGCGTCATGTTGCCGATGGATTTACCCGCATTCGAGGTTAGAGCCGCAACTATCAGCGGCCCGAGCGTCAGGAGCACTATCAAAAATCCGTTGTTCTGCAGAAACTCAAGCACCTTCTCACGCCTAAGCAGCATTAACGCCGCGATCAGGCCAAAGATACCGAGCAGTGGGTTTATCGTCTTGCCCGAAAGGAGCACCGCCGGCAAGGTCTCCTCAGATGGCCGCGGCGTTAGGGTCGATAGATCCACCGGCGATGGCGGCGTCGCCGGAAGCCCCATTTGCTGCTTCTTTTCTGCACTGTAATTCTCCTGAATATAGTGCATTTGCAGAGTACGGATCTTCGCCTCGCGGGCCGCGGCACGGTCCTGCCGCGAGATGTATTCAGGGTCGCTGAAGAGCCGGTACTGGACGGTAAGGCCGATCGAGAAAAGCAGGACCGCAGACGTGTAAATGGTCCAGTTTCCGCTGAATTTCAAGGCGTGCTTCAGCACAATTGGCAAGAGTGCCAGGATCAGCAAGAGGCCAATGTTCCTAACGCCCGAATAAAACGACGTCTCATAGCCGCGGATCAGGCCGCCGTAGTAGATCGAGTAATGCGAGATGGCCGTTACCGCTGCGATCAGCAGCAGTATGAAAACGTGTGACGAAGTCCTGTTTTTCATCGCTGCCTCCTTCGGGTTGTGGTGGGCTTCGCCGGAGGTTTTGGCGGGGCCTTTGGCTTGTATTGGTCGCCTAGTAGCCCGCGGTCGCGAGCCTTCAATATCACGTTTGCCGCGATCGGAGCCGCGGTCCGCGAGCCGTATCCGCCACCTTCAACCACAACTGCGATCGCAAGCGTCGGCCGTTCGAGCGGTGCGATGCTTATGAACCAGCTATCCGAGCGTGTATATGTGACCGGCACTTCGTACTCCTCAAGCTCGCCGGCCGCGTTCCGCCGCTGCTTATTTATTGTGCGTAGTTTTCCGGTCTTTTCGTCGTAAAGCGGCGTTTCTTTTTCTGCCGTGCCGGTCTTTCCGCCGGTCCTGATACCGGTGCCCGAGAGCTTTGACGAAATGACCGTTCCTGTTCCGCCCGGCTCTTCGGTCACGGTCGCCATTATCTGACGAAGTGCCGCTGCCTGCTGCGGCGAGACGACCTGCGAGTACATTTCCGGCTCGCGGTCATACTCGATCCGCGGCTTCATCAGCTTGCCTTCCATGTTTCCGGCGACCGCCGCGATCATTGCCATTTGGAGCGGCGTCATCTGGCCCGCGTAGCCTTGACCGATGCCTTCGAGGCCGATATCGAAGGCGGATGCGTCTTTCCCGGTAACAATTGTCGAACGGATCGGAGCGATGGCGTTGGCGATCGCGGCATTACTTGTATTGAAAACGGTCGGGAAAAACTTAGCGACCAGAGCTTGTTGCGGCGTATCTACAGGTTCGATGCCGACCGCACGGGCCGTTTCGGCGATCCGTTCGCGGCCGAGCGAGATCGCAAGCTGGGCGAAATACTGATTGCTTGAGACCTTGAACGCGTTGATTATGTCCTTTTCCTGGCAGCCGCCGGCACATGCACCGCTGACGTTCATTCCGTCACGCTTCTGGCTCGAATCGACGATCGGAAGCGATCCGCGTGTCGGCCGAAAGCCATCGGCAAAGCTCGGAAAAACCGCATTCTGCTTGCCGGCACGAAAGGCCGAGATCACGGTAAACAGCTTAAAGGTCGAGCCCGGCACGTAAAACTCTCGGGTTGCTCGGTTGAGCAGCGGTTTGTTCCGCTTATCACCTTCTAGCTTCAGATATGTCTCAAGGTCCTGCGTCTCCGCGAGGCTGTACGACGGGTTGGAATACATCGCGAGGATGTCGCCATTCTGCGGGTTGAGCACGACGATCGCTCCGTTGCGGCCGTCCAACTGGCGGGCGATGAACTCCTGCAGCTCTCGGTCGATGGTCAGCCGAACATCTTTATTCTCGTCCTCTTTGAACTTGATCTTGGTGAAAACCTCGAAAGTTTCCGGCATCGGGTCGATCGTCCGCTGATAGATGGTACGTTCAAGACCCGGAGTGCCGCGTTCGGTGCCGAGCAGATGGGCCATCTCGCGTTCGAGCGAGAACGCCCGCCTGATCTCGCCATTCGGGCCGGTCTTGTAATAGGCGAGTGCGTTCGAGAGCTCGCCGGTGCGGTCGAACATCCACCCGCGGAGATTTGCGGCAGAAGTTCGACGATTGCGAAGGTCTTTGTAAGCTAGTGCCTGGTATTGCTCGTTCGCATCGCCCGCAAAATAGGTCCAGTAGGCCTGAAACCCGAAAACACCGAATGCAAGAGAAAAGAACACCACCTGCCAGATAATTATGCTTCGGTTCGCCAGGGTCGTCGTTAACCTGCGGACGACCTCACGCGGCAAGCCGATCTCAAAAGGCAACTCGCGGCGGCGAAAATGATCGATGAACGTAAGAACAAGAAAGCCGATGAGAACGCCAACGCCGATGATGTAGATCAGGGTCAGCCCGGCCGGTGTCCGCTCGAGGACCTGCGAGCCGAAGAGCGACTCCCACGAGAGAGAACCGAGGTCGAATTGAAGTAAGAATAGTAAAAACATCTTAGGGCTAATTCCGGTTCTTTAGGTTTTCTGCTCAACGCCTGTTTCTAAACTGAATGCCTCGGTAACGGCCGGTGCTTCGCTGGCTAAAGGCTTACTTTCAACGGGCTTATCAAGTAGCGAAATGGTGGCTTTTACTGAACCAAATCCAAGCTCGTCGCCCGGTTTTACCGCTGTTGCCTTGCCATAAGAAATACGCGTGCCGTTAACGAAAGTTCCGTTCGTCGAGCCCGTATCGGCTATCGAGAGGTTCATCTCCGCGTCGCACACAAGTGCGGCATGAAACTTTGAGACGCTCGTGTGGCCAAGGGCGATATCGTTCTCACCGGTGCGTCCGATCGAAAGGCGGCTCCCGGATGAGATGGCCGCGCGTTTGGTCGAGGTCGAACCGTCGATCGAAATGGTCATTACAAGTGTCGCTGTCTGCGAAGGCGTCTCGAGCGCGTCCGTATTGCCGTTGACCGCAACTACCTGCTCTTCACCTACGATGGTCGCCGCCCGTTCGCCTTCCTCGGGGTCAAATTTCTCAAAGCTCACGACAAGACGCACGCCCGATGTGAAATAGTCCGGCCGGACCTGTACCGAAAGCGGTGCCGCAGTGTAGTAATGCCGGTCGTTGATATGATCTATCGCCGCCACAGTTAGCTCATCTGTCAGCTTCTTGATCGACTCTTCGGCATCGGTCGAGAACTTGTCCCACTGCATTCTAAGCTCAATAAAATGGGGCACAACCCTTCGGCCGCCCGTGCCCGTCGTGGCATGTTCATCGAACAATAGCCGCAATTTATCAGCAAGCTCGCTCGTCGCAAGCGAACTCGAAGGCCGCCATCCTCGCCCGGTCAGCTTATCAATCACGCTACCAGAACGTGTAAGGATTCCTTGAATGACTGACTCTATCCCCTTTTTCTTGACCAATTCAGGCATTGAAACATCTACGAACTAGGCTACATCCGGGTTCGGAGGTAATAACAGTGTCGCGTTCGGGACGAAATCATAAAAAAGAGATTGCATAACAATGTTGTGCTGTGTAAAATAACGTTGGAATGTTTCTCACATTCCGCCTTTCCTACTACTAGGCATTAACCTCGTTCACTTACGAAAACAAGCCACTCTTTTCCGGTTCCGGAGCCTTATGGAATATAAACATTCAAAAATATCGAGCGAAAGCGGATTCTCGATGATGGAACTCCTGATGGTTCTTGCCATCATTCTTGTGCTCTCCAGCGTCTCGCTCTTTTATCTTACGGCACATCAGACCCTGTACAAACCGGACGAGCAGGCTCTGTTGATAACCGACATTTTTCAAGAGGCGAGACAGAAATCCCTAACCCAACGGGAGACACATCGAATTGAGATCAATCGGACTCGGAAGACAGTTCGTTTGATCGACGAAAACACTCCCGCGACCGTAGATGACGACGCAGTGATCAGAGAGATGAACCTACTTGAAGACTCGGTTGTCTCTGTTGGGGTTAAGCCCGGGAACATTGACGTTAATCCCCCCGAACCGCTTCCGGTTCCGGATGCGGTTTTCCTTCCGAGCAACTATCCGACCAGCGTTGGTGACTCGGTCGCGACATATAGGTTTATGGCAAACGGAACTGTGACGAACGGTGGAAATACCGCCACGGGTAACGGAGCGGTCGTGACCGGTGGAACCGTCCACATTTGGTCGCCTAATGCGACAGAACAGGCCAATGCTGACATCGCACGTTCGATCACTGTGATTGGTTCGTCAGGTTCGGTCAGGCTTTGGGAATATGACCGCAGCCTGACAACGACCAACAAGTGGAAAGACTCACGACGTTCCGGCACATACGGCGGCTTTACCGGCAACTAGGCCAGAGCGCGGAGGAAAAATGAAAGAACGGAAAACTCAACAAGGATTTTCATATATCGATGTGATGATCGCTATCGTCATCTTGATGGTTGGAATTCTCGCGATGCTTTCGGCCCTTACGGCCAATTTGGCTCGTGCAATGGAATCGGAAAAACGAGTCGTAGCCAAGCAGATCGCCTTATCGACGATCGAATCGATAATCTCGGCAAAAGAGATCCGTCGAGCGGGAGTTTTCGAGGGTTGGGATTCGATTCGAAACAGCGATGCTCTTCCTCCTGGAGGCGTGTTCCTTCCCGGTTCGCTACCCATCCGGGAAGAACTTGGCTGGGACGGCGTTGCTGGGACTGTAGATGATGCCTGTGCAGAAACGGGCCCATGCGTTGTTAGCGGCCGGCCGACGAACTCGAGCCCTGTGATCAACGGATACGCTCGAACGATAATCATCACCGATGTTGAGGACCCTGAGCGTCCGTCGCCAACGTACCCGATCACGCGTCGGCGGATCGACGTTCATGTTGACTACTTCGTCAATCAGGCAACCCGGCGAGAGACCGTTTCGACCATCTTAACGAGATACGAGGTCACCGACTAATGAAAAAACTTCATCGATCAGTAAACGAACTAAATCTCGCGGCAATAAGGCGACAAGAAGGTTTCAGCCTTATTGAACTTCTTGTCGCGATGGTCATCTTTTTGATCATAACGGGAGCGATCTACGGATTGATGGAGATCGGAAGGATCGACCGAAACCGAGCGAGTCGAAGAGCGGATATTCAAAAGAACGCCCGTGTGGCAGTGCACCTTATCGGGCGCGACGCTCTCAATGCCGGTCTCAGTTTTCACCGCGCGGGAGCTGTCACGCCTGACAACTTTGTCTCGACCCTTCTCGAGGTTCCGCCAGACGTCGATGATGAAAGAGATCTTCTTACCTCGATAGTCGCTGGGAACAACATTTACGCAAACAATATTAATCCCGATAGCACTGTTAGGACCGATTCGATCTCGTTCGCATTTCGGGATATGGATTTCAACCCGGACACGACGCTCCCCGCTGACGAGCAGGTCGGACGCCTGGTGATGCTCCAGAACGTAACAAATCCTTCAGGCAGTCCTGCGACACCGCGAGTCCGCACACTTGCTGCGACTGGTGCGGCCGTAGCTCGCCCTTTCCACCTCTACCTTGTCGAGTCTGATACGACGCAGGTGGCCATTATGGCAACGAACGTCCAGGGAACGAATCAGATAGATGCTGCTCCCGGCGATCCGCTCGGTCTTAACCAGCCATTGAACGGTGCCGGAGCCGCGGGCAGTGTGTTGCGACAGTGCATCGATCAGAATGATGAGAACTGCACCACTTACGTAGCTTCGATGAAACGCTTTTTTCTCGTGCAGTATCGGGTGAACCCGGACGGTACGCTTGTAAGGCGAGTTTTTGGCAATAATGTAGGAGCGCCGGCAGCGGATCAGATCCAGGAACAGCCGCTGGCTTACAACGTTCAGGACATGCAGATCGAGTATGTGCTGAGAGATGGAACAGTGACGGCCACACCAAACGCCGGACCCGATGGGATCGTCGGCACCGCAGATGATTTTACGGAAGGGTTCAATATGATCCGCCAGATCACGGTACGCATCTCCGTTCAGTCTTCAGAAAACGACGAACGGACAGGGCTACCGGAAGTGATCACGCTTTCAGCGACGTTTGCAACCCGAAACATGGAATACGACGCCGGTTAAGAACCGGTCTTGATGGTGACCAGAGGTGATTATGAGAATTTTCAAGTCAAAGAAATTTACTGCGTTGCGGACCTTCGCCGGTCGCGAAGACGGGTCAGCGATCGTTATCGCCCTGTTGGTGATGGTATTGCTGATGGGCTTTGTCGTTCTCGCGATCTCCCGAACGAACAGCGAAACGATCTCAGCAGGAAATGACGCTGCGGAGACAAAGGCTTTCGACGCGAGTCACGCAAGCCTCGAGGTGATGACGCGAAACTTCAACAAGATCTTCGAGGTCAAGCTCAATCCGGACCCGGCCGACCTGGCAAATGTCGAATCTCAGGTCCCGCCAGGATTCGACGACTATGATTTTTCCGGACAGCGGATCATCCGCACGGATGCCACTCAATCGGTTGTCATGACCGAAGGACAGTTCCAAGGCCTGACCGCTTTGCGTGACGGTTGGCGTCTTGATTCTCCAGCAATTCACGAGGCGACGGGCGTACAAGTGACCCTCAGCCGCCGTTTCTTCAACAATCGTATCCCGATCTTTCAGTTCGGTATATTCTACGAAGACGACCTTGAGTTTCACCCCGGCCCCCGGTTTGATTTCGGTGGCCGTGTCCACTCGAACGGCAGTATCTTTCTGGCCGCTAATACACGTCTCAACTTCTCTTCAAAAGTTACTGCGCACGACCATATTTTTACCGATGTCCAGAAGAACGGATTCCCGTGGACCAATTGGAGTGATCAGGTGTACATCAAAGACGCTTCGGGTGTATTCCGCCGTCTGTTTTCGAGCGAGGGATCCGTACTTGAAACCGTTCCTAACGGTGCGCCTGTAACGAACAGCCCGCTTCCAACGACGTATCGAAACGCAAACTGGGAAACGGTGCAGGCTCGGTATCAAGGCAATTTGCTGGCTTATCAGAAAACGCTTGAATTGCCGATCAAACTTAATGCGAATATCAATGGAAATCCGGTCTCGCTTCGCGAGATCGTAAAGCGAACCAAGTCAGTCGGCGATCTCTGGAACGACGGCAGCGGAACGGATACGTCACCGAACATAGTCGCAGTAACTAATTCAACGAAAGATGATCTCGTAACGGCAAGTGAGCGGTATGCCAACAAGACAGGATTTCGTGTCCACCTCGCCGACAGCAAGGCAAAGCTTCCAGGATGCGCTACGGGCAGCGGAGCTGCTGTGACTACGCCGTGTGGTGTCCGACTCGATGGCTCTGCGGCCGGAGATGGCTCAAATCCGGCAGTCGGACAGGCTCGCGGCTATCAACCACTAGCGATGACCGGCCCGACATACGACGTTACCCGGCTCAATGGAGAGAGAGTCCATATTCCCGGACGTGAGGTTTGGCTCAAGATCGACACCGTAGTTTACGACGCGACCACACAATCGTACTTTACGAACGACATTACGGCAGACATCCTGGCGCTCGGCGTCACAGAACAAGCTCCGACCGGCTTACTTCGCGATGGCTATACGACCGGAAGTGACGGCTCCGATGGGCGATCAATAATCAAGCTCCAGCGATTCGTAATGGGCGGCGTTGGGATCAATCCCGCCCATGCATTCTCGGCCCCGAACAACTACATGTATGTTTCGGGCTCTAACAACTATGTACTAGCGGCCCGGGTTTCGAATTCTCCCGCATCAAACACCTGTGCGACCGGGGCCCGTACGGTCCGCAATGGCGGTTTATTCACCGCCAACGGTCATGGTTTCGACGCGGCGGCACAAGCGAACCAGGTCGCTCATATGAAGACCGCGAACGTCTCGGACGGCACCGGAACATACGGATGTATGGTCCCGTTCCCGATCAAGATGTTTGACACACGTGAAGGGCTGTTCAACGACACAACATCGGTTTTCAGCCCGACTGCAGCCGCGAATTATGGCCCGGCTAAGGTGCCGTGGGCGGGCGTAATGAGCATCGTTGACGTCGATGTAAATAACCTGCGTAGGTTCCTTCGCGGTGATTTTGATGGCGGTGTCGGCGTTCCGGGACTGCCCGCAACGACTCCGTTTGCTGTAGCAGCCGGACGGCCTCTTCGCTCGACCGACATTCCGAGTGCCAATGGTTGGGTGCTTTATTTTTCAGATCGCCGCGGCGACTTTGACTTCGACGGCGAATACGACATGGAAGACATCTATGGTAATACGGATGGCGTTTTGCAGCCGGGCGAAGATGCCAATTTCAACGGTGTACTCGACCGTGCCGGCCTTACGACCGGCGAGGCGATCGGTTACACGGGATCGAGTGCCTCGGAGTCTCCGGACATCGCGGCCGTATTTGACCACAAGTATTATCGGCGCGGCCTTCGCCTGATCAACGGGACCCGTCTGCCGGGCTTCTATGACAGCACCGCGCCGAACAACACACGCGGGTTTACCGTGGCATCTGAGAACGCGGTTTACGTTCAAGGAAACTACAATGCTACTGGGGTCGCATCGTACGGAACACCCACGCCGGCAAGCGACTACCTTCCGCAGAACACATCGGAACACATTCCTGCGTCTATTGCGGCCGACGCTGTAATGATCTTGTCTAATGCTTGGTCTGACGCCCGGAGCTTTAGATATCCTTTCTCAAAAGGTAACAGGTCGGCCTCAGAGACGACCGTCCGATTTGCACTCTTGACAGGTGACTCGCTTTCGAGCCTTAACGGCACGCCAAATCAGGGGGGCGGCGACCCGAGGATGAGCGGAGGTGTCCACAACTTCAAGCGATTCCTCGAAGATTGGGGAGGTGGCCGGTTAAACTACAGCGGTTCGCTGATCAATCTGTTCAACGCCGCGAACAACAATGGTGCGTTCAAATGCTGCGATAAGGTGTACGGCCCGCCAAATCGAAACTGGGTCTTTGATACAACGTTCCTCAATGCGGACCGAATTCCGCCGGGAACACCCTTCTTCCAATCGATCCAGATCACCGGATTCGAACGGAGAAACTAGGCAGAAGTGCCTAGGCCACCAATCGAAAAGCGGCGGTTCCGCAAGGGAGCCGCCGTTTTTCGTTCTAGAATGGAAGCGAACTTTGAGCATATAATGTCGTAATATTTTGTGATGGTGTAACCGCGTTCTTTCATCCGATCGGCTTGCACCGGGAAGAATGTCAGAACTCAGGCTAGTAAACTCAAGGCTCGATAAACGTTACGAGATCACCGAACGGCTCGGCCGCGGTAGCTATGCCGAGATCTTTTTGGCGACGGATACGATCGCCGCCCCGAATTCTCCGCACCGGCAGGTCGTCATAAAGGTCCTCAACGTTTTTCTTCAGGATGATGTAGATGATGACCTCGAGCGGACGCTGGTGGAAAACTTTCAGAACGAGGCGATAGCTCTCGACCGCGTCCGCCATCCGAATATCATCAGCCGGCTCGGCCATGGAACCGCCCGCGACCTCGATGGCCGCATGTTCCATTATCTCGTGCTCGAATATATGTCCGGCGGCGATCTGCACAAGGTCTGCCGCGAGCGGACGCTCGAGCTATCGGAGGCGATCGGTTACCTTGAGCAGGTCTCGGCCGGGCTCCGGCATGCCCACGCGAAAGGCGTCATCCACCGCGACATCAAGCCGCAAAATTTGCTGCTGAGCGGCGACCTAAAGGTGGTCAAGATCGCCGATTTCGGCGTAGCCCGTGTCCACGCGACCGATGCCCCGATAACGCGTGTCGGCACGAACATCTACGCACCGCCGGAGCACAGCCCGTTCTTTGCGGGCAAAGAGGCGAACCGGCCGGCGTCAAGCCTGACGCCTGCGGCTGACGTTTATTCGCTTGCCAAGACGCTTTACACACTAGCAACCGGCGAGGCTCCGCGATTTTACGCGAACGAACCGCTTACCGACCTGCCGATGCAGGTTAGGAACGAGCCGTGGGCCGAGGAACTTAAACGAGTGTTCCGGCGTGCAACGGATGAGGATGAGACGGCTCGGCACCAAACCGTGGATGAATTTTGGGCTGATCTTGAGCCGGTACGGCGTTTGATCTCTGGCGGCGAGACCGAGACCCGCGTTCGGCCTAAGCTGCATACAATACCGCAGCCGCAGATCGCACTTGGTTATTCGCCAAATGCTCCGACAAAGCCGGAGTTCGACACTTCGCGCGACCTTCGTCTGCGAATGCCGCTGATGCCTGAGCGCCGCGGGCCGGCACCGGTTGCCGACCAGCCGCGGATCGACGAGCCGCTCGTAAATGGGAACGGCGGGCCCGTTACCCATCCGCTGCAGCAGGGAAATGGCCGATTTTCTGTTAATCTGGACGCACCGGCGGCGAACCCGGTGGTGGATGAAGGCCGTCGGGCAAGGGGCTTCAGAAAGGCCGTTCTCGCCGCGGTAGTTCTCGCGTTTTTCGGCATCGGGCTTTATGGAACAAGCGTGTATTTGCAGGGGCTTGGGCTGATTCCGGCATTTCAGAATCCGCTGGCCTCGGTTCCGGTCGGAATTACGAATACCGACGTAAATCTCCGCCAGGGGCCGAGTGCGAATACACCGATCATCGGCCTTGTAACCCGCGGCTCGGAGGTTCGCGTGCTGAAACGCGAAAGCAATAATTGGTATCAGGTCGAGATCGTAAAGCAGGGAAGAGAACGACGCGAGGAGCTCGCGAGCGGCAAGGGCTGGCTGAACGGCCGCTTTGTCGATGTAGAATAAATTGAAGAGGTAAAAGCTTGGGAGTATTGGAAAAAGTCAGGCGTTGGATAGACGGCGAAACCGCCGAACTCGTCCTTGAGGAAGCGGCGCGAAACGCTCAGGTGAAGCCGCGGAGCGAGGCTGAGGAATTTGTCGTGACCATTGCTCGCGAGATCGAGGCGATAATTCAGCGTGAAATGCTGCCGCTTCCGCAGGGAACGACCATTATCCCGACCGAATACAACGTCTTTCTAAGCGAAGCCGACGATAAAGAATGGCACGGCATAAAGCGTCGGGGGTTGGAGCAGGGCCTTTACCACATACTCGCCGAGCGGGCCCGCGAGATCGCCGGAAAAAAGAAGCTCGAGACCCGGTCGTTCGTCATCCAACTCAGGGTTGATGGCACTCTTGAGCAAGGCAAAGTCCGGGTGATGCATAGCTGGGAAGATTCGGAGTCGTCAAAGACCGGAGTGCTTAAACGCCCGCAGTCCCTCGACACGAACCCGTCATTGGGTCAAATATCTTCTCGCCAAACGAAACAGGCTCAACAATCGCCGGCACCGGCATATGTGCCGCCGCGGCAGCCAGCTCAGCAATCCAAGCCGTTCGATCCAACTCAGCAGCCGACTGCAGTAAAACTCCCCGTAGTCCGTTCGGATGACGGCGAGGTGATGACAAACGTCCGGCCGCGGGCGACAGAGATCTATAAGCTTGAGATATGGCGTGGCGGCGTTCGACAGAGCGTTTTGCCGATCTATAGCCCAGAGGTGACCGTCGGACGCGGGTCGCGGTCCCGGCCGGTAGATGTCGCACTTACCGGCGATGCCGAGGTCAGCCGCCAGCACCTCAAGGTCGCCACCGACGGCCAGGGAAAGTACTGGGCCGTCAACTTGGGCAAAAATCCGGCTTCGATCGGCGGATACGAACTGCCCGAGGGGCAACTCGTTCCGTTGACACCGGGAACCAATCTAGTTGTGTGTAGTTACGTTTTGAGAGTGCAGCCGAGAAGTTAAGGTTGTACGTCAGGTTGAGAGAATGGAAAGTACTTAAACTCAATATGCTGCAACAACTTATTTAACCCATCCTCTGCCAAAGGTTTCATTGTGCCGGTCGTGTCTAAACGCCTGGACATTACCTCTAAGTCGTCTCGGTCGAGGACGATCGGCGTCTGTTCCGGCCAGATCAGGACATCCAACTCCAAATCGACAAAACTTAAAGTGTCCCCTTCAAATTGTGGGGGTAACGAAACGTTACAATACCAGTTACGGAAATTCCCGCCGGGCCGGGTAAAGGCGAAGATGTTATAAGGACGATCGAGCCAGAAATACTCGACGGAGACCGTGCCTTTCTCGATGAGGCCCAGTGACGGATGCTCGACATCACGATCAAATTCACCTTTCAACTCGATCAAGCCGTTTTCTGCTTTTATCAGCTCGCAAAGCCACCGCCGCCGAACCTTTCCGTCCCATTCAAGCGAAACGACCTCGATCGTGCTTCCCGGCTTCATTATTCAGCCGGCGGGCGAACCACCATCACCGAACACGGCGCATGATGCACGACCGATTGCGAGACCGAGCCGAGAAGCAGCCGCTCCCAACGGCTATAGCCATGCGAGCCTACGACGATCAGGTCCGCTCCCCATTCCTCGGCCGTTTCGACGATACGGCTTTCCGGCGAACCGAAGAGAACATCGCTCGAAACGGTCAGATTCTTGCAGATGCCTTCAAGCCGCTCGCAGGTTTCCGAAAGCACCTTTTCAGCGTGTTCGCGGGCCGTCTTTTCCATTTCGGTCGTATCCGGAAGATAGCCGCCATAAATGTCGATGGCCATCGGGACGGCCATATCGACGACGCTAACGATCTTCATCTCGTCTGCCGATTTGAACGAGAAATTCTTGAGCATGTCGATGGCGGCCTCGCTCTGCTTTGAGCCGTCCGTCGCTAAAAGTATCTTCATTTTTTGTTTTCCTCCGTGGGCTGCAGGTCCTGAATGTTTAGCACGATTCTATACCGAATCGCCGCAGCAATCCAGAATCAATCGTCCACCTGGTCGGGATCAACACCGAAGTAGTAGTTCCGGACCTTTGTAAGCAGGGAAAAAAGAATCAATCTCTCGGACTCCGTGAACTCAGAGAGCAGTTCCTCCTCCACCTCAAGCCAGACCTCCTCGACCTTTGCCCGCATTGCGTGCCCTTCGTCGGTCAGGTAAATGCGGGTCGCACGGGCATCGTCCTCAAGCCGTGTCCGGTCAACGAGCCCGACCTCGATCATCCCGCCGAGGATCTTGTTCACCGTCGGCGTTGCCAGGCCGATCTCGCGGGCGAGGTCGACCTGCCGGCGGCCATCGCGCCGCCATAGCTCAAACAGCACCGAGAGCTGACCGCCGTGGAGCCCGACGGCGGCAAGGCGCTTTTCGAGATGAGCTTTATGTGCGGTTGCGACCCTCGAAAGCAAATGGCTTACTGTATCTTCAAATTTCATTTAGCCACCTTAAACACAATAATTTGCAGCCTCACTATATAATATTTGCTGGCTAATCAATGATAGTTAGCGAGCTAATAATAACTGATTAGCGTGCTAATTATCAAACGTTAGCGGGCTACGATTAAATTATTGAATCGTGTAGGATTGTTGCGTGAACAACGTAGAAAAGCTTAAAGCCGCACGCCAAGTCTTGCTGCGGCTTCACAAGTCGCTTATCGATCGCGAAAAGGAATTCGCGGAGGGAATTCAGGGACCGATCACACCCAATATGTTTCTGGGAATGCTGCTTAGCGACCCCGATTTCCAGTGGCTCCGGCGGTTTTCGACGGCGATCGTTGAGGTCGATGAATTGTTTGCGGCCAAGGATGGAATTAGCGACGAGGTGGTCGATGAGCATCTCGGTCGGCTAAAGGCCGTTGTGGAGATGGAAACGGACGAGTATTTTGCGGCGAAGTACCAATCGGCGCTTCAGCAAAGCTCCGAGATCGCCGGGCACCACAGCGAATTTATCACCTATATCAGCATCACGGATGCTGATGACGGCTAAGGCTGAATGGGTTTTGAAATGACGGGATTGCTGAGGGTTCCGATTCCTTCGATGACGACCTCGCAGACGTCGCCCGGATGAAGTTGGGAAACGCCGGCCGGTGTCCCGGTCGCTATCACATCACCGGGCATTAGCGTCATCTGCCGTGAAATATAGCGAACCAGGAACTCAACAGGGAAGACCATCTGCGATGTCCGTCCTGTTTGCCTGACTTCGCCATTGACGCGGCACTGTACCTCGATGTCCGAGACGTCCAACTCGGTCTCGATATGCGGGCCGATCGGGCAAAAGGTGTCAAACGATTTTCCACGCGTAAACTGAACATCGGCCCGCTGTATATCTCTCGCTGTCACATCATTTAAGCAGGTAAATCCGAGGATGTACTTGAAGACATCTTCATCGTCTGCGATGTCCTTTGCCCGTTCCTTCATCACGATCGCCAGCTCCGCCTCGTGCTCGACCCGTTCGGATTGCGGCGGGATCACGATCGGTTCGCCATCGCGGATAAGGGAAGACGGCGCCTTAAGAAAGAGCAGCGGAGCTTTCGGCACCTCGTTGCCGAGCTCGGCCGCGTGGTCTGCATAATTCCGCCCGACACAGACTATCTTCGATGGTGTTTTGTCTATTTCTAGCTTCACTTGATGGTTCGCTTGCTCCCGGTATGGGTTACTACCTTCAGATCCTTACAAAAGTGCTTAAACATCACTGCGTCTGATAACGTAATGCCCCAGATCAACTTTATCCACCCGCTAAGTGCTTAAGGCACCCGCTCGCTTACGACCTCGCTCCGCTGGCTGACATTCTTAAAGCGGTCTGTGGCCGTTATGTAGTAAAAATAGGTCTTGCCGCTTTCGACGCGTGTATCTTCAAACGTCGTCCGCTCGAGCAACTCGGGTGAAACACGCGTCCACCCGTCGAGCGGAGCATTCGGATCTTCCGAGCGATAGATCGTGTAGCCGACGACATCATTCTCCGGGTTCGCCGGAAAAAAGATCGAGATCGAGGTCGGCGAGGCAGCGATGGTTATCGACCGCGGGGCACTCGGCGGGAAGGTGTCCTTCGGGCTGATCTCGATTATGCCCGACTCTGAGCTTTCGACGGATTCACCACCTGTGCCGAGCGAGACCGTCCGGACAAAGTAAAAATAGCTCTTTTCAAATTCAAAGGTCGTGTCTCGAAAATCCGGATCCGCTATCGGCCGCTGATTGAGCAGCTTCGCCGCGGATTCACGCGATTCGGACCGATAAACGTTATAGCCGATGATGTTAGGCGGCGTTGTCTCGTCGATATTTGCGGCCGGGGCTTCCCAGGTCAGGCGTACATCTTGCTGGGAGAGTCCGGTCTGCAAAGCGGTCGGAGCTTTGGCGACCTTTGACGCGGGTTCGAGCAAAAAGAAGTTTGAGAACGCCGCCTTCTGCCCAGAGGCATTAACGTAACGGACCGCATATCGCAGCCGCACCGGCTGGCCGGCAAACTGCAGCGAGTCGCGATAAGTAAACTGCTTAAGGCCAAAGTCGCCGTCTTCGATCTTGAGTGCGGCCACGATGATCGCCCTCGCAGCAAAATCGTCCTCGCCGATCGACTGGGGTGCCGTGAGCGGCTCGGCAAGACGGTAAACGTCTATACGGCTGATGTTCAGCACGCTCGAGGGTGATTCGTTCCGGGCCGGCATTTGCCACGAAAGTATCACTTCATTTCCACGTTGAAACCCTCCGATCTCCGCTCGCTGCGTAACTCGTTCCTTCGGCGGAAGCGGGGGCGTACGCTTACCGCATGCCGCCGCAAAAACGGCAACCGCCGCGAGCAGCGTGACGACGGCCACAAGCGAGCGACTTTCGCGTCTCAGGCGAAGCGATCCTTTAGCGTTTCGAGCTTTCATCTAAAGAATATAGTTCTGAATATCTTCGTTCGCGATCAGGCCCCTTAACCGAGCTTCAACATAAGCAGCATCGATGTTCTGTACTTTTTCCTCTATCTCGCTGCCCTCAAAGCTTATCTCCTCGAGCAGCTTTTCGACCAGCGTATGGAGCCGGCGAGCACCGATATTTTCCGTGACCTTGTTTATCTCGGCCGTCATCTCGGCGAGCCTGCGGACCGCGTCCTCGGTAAAGCTAAGTTCAATGCCCTCAGTGCTTAAGAGTGCCTGATATTGCTTGATAAGCGAGTTCTTAGGCTGCGTTAAAACGCGTTCCAGGTCCTCGACAGTCAGCGCCTCAAGCTCGACCCGGATCGGGAACCGGCCCTGCAATTCCGGGATCAGGTCCGAGGGCTTTGCGACGTGAAAAGCTCCGGCCGCGATGAACAGAATATGCTCGGTGCTGATCATCCCGTAGCGGGTGTTCACATTCGTTCCTTCTACGATCGGCAGCAGGTCGCGCTGGACTCCCTCCCGCGAAACGTCCGGCCCGCTTGAGGCCTCGCGTCCGGCGATCTTGTCGATCTCATCAAGGAAAACGATGCCCGAGTTTTGTGCTTTATCAAGGGCAGAGCGAGTGACCTGCTCGCTATCGATGAGCAATTCCTGCTGTTCGCGGAGCACGTATTTGCGTGCCTCGGCGACCTTCATTTTTCGCCGGACGGTCTTGCTCGGAAAGAGGTTGCCGAACATGTCCTTTATGTTCACACCCATTTCTTCCATCCCTTGGCCGCCGATGAAATCGATGGTCGTGTTCGGCTTTTCCTGCGTGTCCATTTCGATCAGCCGGTCATCGAGGTCGCCGCGGCGGAGCTGCTCGCGGAGCTTCTCTCGCGTACGCTGATGGCGGGCCTCGGCGTCGGTAGTGTCCGGCGTTGATGAATAGCCAAGATCCGTCCGCGGCAAAAGCACATCGAGCAAAACCTCTTCTGTGTTCTCCTCTGCCCGCGGCAGGACGTCGTCATACGCGGCCTGCTTCGCCATTTCAACAGCGGCGTCGGCGAGGTCGCGGATCATGCTCTCGACATCGCGGCCGACATAGCCGACCTCAGTAAATTTCGAGGCTTCGATCTTTACGAATGGCGAATCGGCAATGCGGGCAAGCCGGCGGGCGATCTCCGTCTTGCCAACGCCGGTCGAGCCGATCATCAGGATGTTTTTCGGCAGCACATCGCGAGCGATCTCGGCCGGCAATTTCTGCCTGCGGATACGGTTTCGCAATGCGACTGCAACGGCACGCTTCGCCGCACCTTGCCCTACGACGTATTTATCCAGCTCGGCAACTATCTGCCGCGGCGTCATATCATCGAGCCTCGGCGCTGCTTCTTTCAGGTCTGTTTCTCCGCTTAAATATATCGGCATCTTAAAAAGTATTGCGGATCAAAGCTCCTCAACTATCACGCTCGAATTCGTATAAATGCAGATATCCCCGGCGATCTGCAGCGATTCCTCGGCTATCTCCCGGGCCGAAAGCGGCGTGTGCTTTATTAAAGCCCGTGCGGCCGCAAGCGCGTAGCTGCTTCCGGAACCGACCGCGAGCAGGCCATCATCCGATGCGATCACATCGCCTTTGCCCGAGATCAAAAACGCCGTCCGCTTATCTGCAACGATCATCAAAGCCTCAAGGTGACGCAGATATCGGTCCGTCCGCCATTCCTTCGTAAGCTCGATCGCCGCTCGTTCGAGCTGGCCCTGAAACTCGTTCAGCTTCGCTTCAAACCGCGTCAGCAGCGTAAAAGCATCGGCGGTTGCTCCGGCAAATCCGGCGAGGATCGTGCCCTCGTGGAGCCTTCGGACCTTGCGGGCGGAGGACTTGATCACCGTATCGCCGAGCGTGACTTGGCCGTCGCCGGCCATCGCAACAGCACCCTCGCGTTGGACAAGCAATATCGTTGTAGAGCGGATCCGCTCGTCGCGTCCTTGAACCATATCTTGAATCATAAGAGTTGAAACCCAAATGCTCAAATTGACACTGTTTAGGTTTTATCTGAACATTGAAGTTTATATGGCATCGCGGCCAAGAATCGGAATAACAACACGGCTCGAGCTTGAGACCGGAAGATTTTATCTGGGGCGGCATTATTCCGAGGCCATATGGGCGGCCGGCGGGGTTCCGGTGATGCTGCCGCTACTTGCGGAGAAAGTATATATCGATGCGGCCGTCTCGACACTCGACGGTCTGCTCTTGCCGGGAAGCGACACCGACCCCGACCCGGCCCGTTACGGCGAAGAGCCTGCGATCGGGCTGAAGAAGGTGATATTTGAGAAGGACGAGACCGACCGGCTTGCGATCCTTGCCGCGGATGAACTCGGGCTGCCGATACTCGGAATCTGTTTTGGGATGCAGATATTGAACGTCGTCCGCGGCGGTTCGCTCGTGCAGGACATCCCAAGTGACGTGCCGAAGGCTCTAAAGCACGAGCAGGGAATGCCGCTCGAACGGCTCTCGCATCGGATAGATATCGAAAATGGAAGCGTGCTTGCCGAGATCGCATCGGTGGAAGGCGGCGAACGTCGAGTAAACTCGCATCATCATCAGTCGGTCAAGGCCGTCGGCTCAGGACTGCAGATCTCGGCCCGGGCGGCAGATGGAGTTATCGAAGCGGTCGAGGGAACTGACCGTTCGAGATTTCAGATCGGCGTGCAATGGCATCCCGAGCTATGTTGGGAGTTTGATCGGTTCTCACGGGAACTATTTGAGCGATTTGTTGAGGCTTGCCGAAGGCGTCGGCTTGAGGCGGGCACTTAAAGTAAAACTTTAGGGCTTCAGCCATCACCTTAAGGGCCGGCAAGCCGAGTGTTTACAGTAAGTTACAGTTTGAGTTCATGCGTTTGTTCAAAGGTCGGGTTCCGACTCTTAAAGCGTTTGTTCAGCTAAGAAATGGATAATCCAATCGTCATCGGCATCGTTTCCTGGATATTTCCGGGTGCGGGTCACTTTATTCAAAAGAAGAATCGTCGGGGGATCATCATCGCGGCCTCGATCTGGACAATGTTTATCATCGCGATCGCCTCCGGCGGAGCCTACTACCCCGGATTCGAATACCGCGACGGTCAACTTCTTTACTTGCTCAACGCTTTTGCGAAGCTCGGCAACGGCCTTGGGGCTTTCATTTCCTTTCTCTTTTCCGTGACGCCTTCGCCGGATGCGGCGGCAAGCGCGACCTTTGAATACGGTGGCCGATTGCTCGAGGCGGCCGGCCTGCTCAACTTCTTGGCCATTGTCGATGCCCTTGATATCTATTACGGGAGGAAGAAATGACACATTTTCTTTTCCTGCTTATCTTTGCGTTTTTCATCTCCGTGCTCTTCGCCGTTTTCTCCGATGGGACCGCCCGCGAACGCGTGATCTACGGAGCAAAGTCGTTCCTGCAGTTTGTCGTGATCAGTCTCGCGATCGCCTGGCTGCTCTATTTCATCCCCTGGTAGGTCGGACATTTAAGGAGTGCAATGCCGGATGCCTCTGCACGAATCTGAAAGCATTGTCCTCAAGACCTATAACCTCGCCGAAGCGGACCGCATCGCGCTCTTTCTCACCCGCGAGACGGGGATCGTCCGAGGCGTCGCAAAGGGCTCGCGACGGCTGCACAGCAAGTTCGGCAGCGCGCTCGAGCCATTCTCGATAGTCAATCTCGAGTATTTTCAAAAGGACGAACGCGAGCTTGTTTCGATCCAGAAGGCCGAGCTGGTCGTCTCTTCCTTCGAGGCAGCGAGCGAGCCGCCCTTTCTAAGGGTCTTTGCCCGCTTCGCCGATCTGATCACAGTATTTGCCCAGCCGAACCTGCCCGCTCCGCTGCTTTACCGGATGTTGCGGGCGCTTATTATTATCGCCGCCGAGAAGGACGCGGACCTTACGGCAATCGAGCTTTACTTCGAGGTTTGGCTGCTCAGGATCGAAGGTTTCCTGCCAGATTGGTCAGTTTGCGCCCGCTGCGGAAGGGAATTCGACCCGGTCGAGGCCGCAGAGCTCGACGCCGACGATCGGCTTCAATGCACACGCTGCTCGGTAAAGGGAAGGCGGCCGATCGCCCCGGGCGTGCGGAATACATTGCTGCGGATCCTGCGACTATCGCCTGCTGAATTTTTAACAGACGTCGAAAGCCACCGCGAGATACTCCGCGAGCTTTCTGCTATCGTATTCAAAATGCTCTCGCAGGCGGCCGGCCCGAACCAGGCAAAGGCCACCGCCCGCCCGAATATTTAGATAAGGATGTCATTCGGACCAAAGATCGCACGCTACATTATCGGGGCCATCGGCCCTTATATCCTCTTTTCGTGGCTACTGCTCAGCGTCGTGCTCTTCATCCAGCAGGCAGGGAAGTTCTCCGAGATCTTCTTCAGCGTCAATCTGCCGTCAGGTTTGGTCTGGCAGCTTGCTTCGGCTTTGCTGCCGAGCGTCATTGCCTTCACATGCCCAATGGCGGTGCTTGTCGGGACGATCATCGGCCTTTCGCGAATGCAGGGCGATAGCGAACTGGTCGCCATGAGGGCGGCCGGAATCGGCAATGTGCAGATCGTCGCCCCGATCGCTCTGCTCGGCCTCGCTCTTTCGATCTTTGCTCTCGTCGTCAATATCTACGGGGTTCCGGCTGCTGCGGGAGCCGTACGAAACATCGCCATTCGGGCGGCGATATTAAAACTCGAGTCGCCCATCGAGCCCGGCACATTCAACACCGAGCTTGCCGGCTTTACGATTTACGCCGGTGGCGGCGATACGGAAACGGGCGAATGGCGCGACCTTTTCATTTACGCCGAGGATCCGAAGACGGGAGACGTGCGTCTGATAACGAGTAGCGGAGGTCGAATAGATTCTAGTGATGAAAACTCGGAATTGGTGCTCGAAGAGGCCCGGGCGATCACGCTCGGGAAGGGAACCGAAGGCGAAAAGATAACGGCCGAGAATCTCGGCGACATCCGCATCGCCATCCGCACGCGTCGATCGGAATTGATCGAGCGGCTCAAGAGTGCCGAGCTTTCGCCGCAGGAACTCGGCATCGGGGAGCTGGTCGATTATGCTAGCGCGAAAGATGGGGCCGAGCGGCGCGAGGCCGAGGTTTTGGTTCAGCGGCGGTTGTTGCTTTCGTTTGCACCGTTGATCTTCGCATTTCTCGGGGCGGGAATGGTGCTTCGCTTCAACCGTGGCGGCCGCGGGGTCGGCATTTTTCTGGCGTTGGTCACGCTGCTAGGCTTCTATTTGCTCTCAATGATCGCGGAGCAATTCGCTCGTGCCGGTACGCTTCCGGTTGTAAGCGCGTCGCTTTTGCCGCTACTCGCGAGCATTGGCGTTGTGATCTGGCTCTTCGCAAGCCAGCGAATGGCGGGCTCGGGACTTCGCTTTGAACGGCTCGGCGAGCTTATGCCGAAGGGAATTTTCGAGCGAAAGGGCGTCCAGCGGAGCAGCATCCTAATGGACCTGACCACCGGGCTTCGCGATTTTGACATCTTTTCGAACCTGCTTAAGTATTTCGGCATTACGCTCGCATTTCTGAGCGTCCTGTTCTTCGTCTTCACGGCATTCGAGCTCTGGCGATTTGCGGCAGGGAAGGCGGGCGGTTTCGCTTTGCTCGGTCAGTATCTCTTCTTTCTCGCGCCGTTCGTTTTCCTGCAGATCGCCCCTTCGGCCGCCATGCTCGCCATCCTCGCGACGTACGTCATCAAGTCACGGCAAAACGAAATAGTGGCCTGGATCGGATCGGGGCAAAGCATTTATCGTCTATTACTTCCGGCTATTATCTTCACGTTGTTTCTAGGTGTCCTGCTACTGCTTCTATCGGACAACATAACGCCACGTGCTAACAAAATTCAGGAAGACCTCCGTCGACAACTGCGCGAAACAAGTACGCGGGTAGTAACCGCTGGCCGGGTCTGGGTAATCGATCAAGACCGGGTTATTTCTTTTCGGAATAATACCACTGCGTCTGATAACGCAGTGTCTGAGGCTTATGATGGCAATTCCACGCGCTCGCTGCCGGATACGTTCCTTCTGGTTCGTGGTAAGGAAGGAGGAGCGCAAACTCTGTACCGTTCCGATTTGGCCAAGTGGAATGGCTCGGAGCTCTCCTCCAAGAGCGAATGGAAAGTTCTTGAGATTGGCGCCAGCGGGCAGATTCGGCAGGGAAGTTCGGCCGACAGCTTTGGCCTTATGATCGATCCGGTGCTCGGCACGGTCCGAAAGCCTAGCGAGATGACCTTGTCTGAGATCTCGCAGCAGTCCGGAGTGTCGCGGGCCGAATCGGAAAAGCGGAGCCTCGCCGTCGCCTATCACAAACGCATCGGACTGCTTTTTCTCCCGGTCGTCGTAGCTTTTTTCACGGCCCCGTTCGCGATCTCGCTGGGCCGGAAAGGCAAGGTCGTCTCGGTCGGATATGCCGTCGCCGTCTGGCTCGTGTTTATGGGAATTTCGGCCGCCTTCGAGCAACTCGGGCTCAATGGATCCGTCCCCGCCTGGCTCTCCATCTGGGCGCCAATGCTCCTTTTCGCCGCCGCCGGCCTATTCCTCCTCTCTCGCGTCCGAACCTAATCGAGTTTCGGAGTTTGGGGTCCAGGAGACGATGAAAATGATAAAGCCCACACCGCGAGATGTGGGCTTTATCAGTCAAAAACCTGGGAACCGTCGATGACGGTGGCTTTTGGATTAGCTGTTAGGATCTAAGATTTCCGTCACGCTTTGCGGGCTTAGGTTTAGCATATTGTCGCCGGCAATAACGGAGACGGGGGCATTCCAGAGTGCGAAGCCGCGTCCGATCTTAGCGATGCCAAAGAGATAGTAGCCCTTCGGATCTACGTCTGCGAGGTTCGCCCCGCCGCTTCCATCTGTCGTGCCTGAGTATTTCGCTTTGGCGGCGATCGCCCGCATTGCGGCGCGTTGAAAATCGCCGTAGCGGTCAGGGAAAACGGTGGCGAGCCCGAGGCTGCCAGCCAGAGAGTTGCCGGCGATCGGCTCAACCCGAGCTTCCCGCAACACGGTCTCGACGTCTTGCTCGAGCAAATAAAATCTTGTTCCGCGGACCGCCTGGGGCGAGCCGTTTGCCGCCACGGTCTTAACACTTATCACCACCTTGCCTTTATCCGGCGGAGCTGATGGTGAATCGGTCGATGAACCGGGAACCGTCGTGGTCTGCGAAGGCGACTGTGGCTCGGCCGACTGAGTTACCGGAGCCGATGAAGTCGAGGTCGACGGGACACTGCTGGTCGTCGGTGACCGCCTGTCGCTCATTGGGACGGAGCTCACATTCACATTCATATTTGCCGTATCGTCCGTATCGCGAAAGGCAAGATACGCGACGAATACAAGGACCGCCGCCATCAACCCGATCGGGATCAGAGCCCACGTCGGGAAGCCTTCCTCCCGCTCCGGCGGCGGAGTAACGAAAACCTTCCGTTCCACGGGCGGTGCGTGCAGCGGACGAGCACAATTGGGACAAGCGGCGGCGTTCGTTGAAACTTCCTTTCCGCATTCAGGACAATTTATTAATGACATAAGAATCTCCCGCGACGCACAGAGCGTCACCGATACAATCGTACTCTTGTTTTCGGGTCCTGAATGTTAGATGTCCCACATTAGCAAAAATATAATTGTGCCGAAAAAACGCCTGACTTCTGGCTTCTGGCTTCTGACTTCTGACTTTTGACTTCTCACCTGCACTGCGAATGTGCCTTCGGCGAGATACGGATGTCTCTTAACGAGAGGATGAGGCGGGATTCGTCATCGATCCGCGGTTTCATAAATTCGATGGTATCGGCGGGCTGTATGCCAAACTCGGTGAGCAGCCGATACGCCCGGACGATCCGAGCTCCGCGGCGGCCGTAGTTTCGCACCGGATACGCATTTGCCGCGCCCGGTTTCGCCGGCTGGAGTGCGAGCAGGGAATGCATCGCGTCGTACATTATAATCACCGCCTCCGGCGCCCCGATCCGCTCGTGCGTAACGCGGCTCATCGCTATCGCCCCGCGGGCGTTCATCGTCACATATAGCCCCGACCAATGCGGCGCCACATCTCCCCTCGGCAATATCTTCCACTCAAGTTCCATAAAACACCCGTCGCAAACCGACTACAAGCGTAGCACACATGCAACACCGTTGCAAGCACTCCACATCCGTGCGGAATCATGAATATGGAATCTTAAGGCGGAAACCCGACCTGTAGGGAGGGTGTGGTATCCAAATTCGGAATCTGGTAGTCCTCTTGACAGTCCTGCTAAAATTAAGCCTTGAGGTCGACCGCTGACGGTTTTTGCAAACTCTTTCCCCGATGACTTAGGAACCTGATTAACTATGATTCTTATAATGGGGCTAATCGTCTGTTTGGCTGGGCTTTATGCAATCATCTTCAATAAGCGATTGGCCCTTTCTACGCTGAGACATCATCCGACGTCGAAGCAAAAAAAAATGCTATTGATCAACAGAATTGCTTACATTCTTACCGGCGGTGCGATGGCGGTCGTAAGTTGCTGGACAGTTTTGCGCAACATGAATTAGAGAATTCTTTCCGTAACTGAAATGCCCTTGTCGCGCCTAATTTTTAGATCACCGTTCATATCGGTCCGGTTTCCGCCTTTGCGGCCGCTGCATTCGCGAAACGCCGGAGTCGTTGAAGATGACGTGACTAATGTACCCGACGCCGCAAGCCGTGGTGCGCGGCCGAAATTGAAACACTTTGGCAGAAAAAGTTCTCCTCGATGCTTGCTGCTACTTGTCGGCTTTTTTAGCGGTTGCGGTTACTTTCCCCCGACAGAGTCTTTGGAGAGTGAGCGGCGAAAAACCGAGGCGACAAAGGAAGCGATCCGCAACTCGCCATCGCTGCAGGAGGTAAACCGAGTCTGTGAATCGCTTCCGAAAACTGATTCTTTCCGCCTGATCCTCATGCGCAAGAGTTTTCGCGCTGACGAGGAGTACATTGTTTACGGTTATTACACCGAAAACGGGTATGAAACAGTACGTGATCTCTTTTTCGATTTCTTTAACCGCGAAGGTTGGACGGATGTTTACGAACAGTCCGGCATAAACACTATTTCTGTTCGGGGCCAAAAGGACGGTTTCTCTGCGGGCTTTACCCATGAACCCGTACACCGCGGCGTCAACTACACCCTGATCTGCCGCCGGATCAAATAGTTTGCAGAGGCCGACCGAATTCGAGACGCTTTGGGCCGAATCGTTTTCGAAATAGTCTCCAGGTACCGTGAGCATCCGCTGCATTCGCGAAATGCCGGAGTCGTCGAAGACGACGTGATTAATGTAGCCCACATCGGAAGATGTGGGTGGCGGACGAGCGTATCGGAACCGTCGAAGACGGTGGCATTGGAGCTGAACAAAAGGTGACTTCCGTACCAGCGCTCTTTTAGATTACTATGGAAAATGTGGCACCTGTCCGGGAGAGAAGGCGGATGATTGAGAGCGTTGAGAGGGCTCTTACATGTCTAAGTGTGGTTATCAATTCTTAAGGCAGTTCTGCAGAACGATCCTTCTTGGATTCTCGATGATTCTCATCGTCTTTTTGAGTGGCTGCGGTTATTTTCCCCCGACAGAGTCTTTGGAGAGTGAGCGGCGAAAAACCGAGGCGACAAAGGAAGCGATCCGCAAATCGCCGTCGCTGCAGGAGGTAAACCAAGTCTGTGAATCACTTCCGAAAACTGATTCGTTCCGTCTGATCCTGATGCGAAATAGCTTTCGTGCGGATGTAGAGTTTCTTGAGTACGGGTATCTCGCCGATGAACCGTACGAAACGGTACGCGATATTTTCTTCGATTATTTCAACCGCGAAGGTTGGACGGATGTTTACGAACAGTCCGGCATAAACACGATTTCTGTACGGGGCCAAAAAGATGGTTTCTCTGCGGGCTTTACCCATGAACCCGCGCACCGCGGCGTGAACTACACTCTTATCTGCCGCCGGATCAAATAGTTTACAGAGGCCGGACCTCTCTAAACAGGTTCGAGTTGCCGTTTAAAATTGAAGATAAAGTGGCAAGGCGAATGAAAATAGGGACGAAAAGACTTGTTGTTATCATAGTAAGCGTCGTAGTACTTGCGGCGGCTCCTTTAAAGCCAATAGAGATCACGCCTCGCGTGGAACTGATTGTCCATGGCTGCGATCAATTGGCACGTCCAGGGGTTGCGGTTACTCTAAAATCTGCCTCGCCGTATGAGTTTATGGGTCACTATGAAGATCGCATCTCTGATTCGAACGGAAGAGTGACCTTCGAACGGCGGGTCGTCTATGTCAGCATTGCAAGGCTGATTATTGTGCGATTGATTGATGCCTTAAGCATCATTAATCCGCATGTCGACACCCGCATTCGCTCGGCTGCTTTCTTTAAGGATACAGGCTCAGGCTATGTTTCATTTATGGATGGTGAGAATGCACCTGACCATATCAACTATTGCAGCGCGTTGTGAGGCGATTCATTCAGGTTGATTGACGTGGTTGAATGGGGCGAAAACCTTAATGAGCTCGGAACAGGTTTAGCGGATCAGCCGCTATCGGAGATCGGCCTAACAAAAAGCGATGAGATTAGCCAAACCGAATTCGAGACGCTTTGGGCCGAATCGTTTCTGAAATAGTCTTGAGTCTTTGGTTGCGGCCATTGAGTTTGCGAATTCTCAGAGTCGTCGAAATGGTTGGATTAAATAATGAAAATACCAGTCACACGAGAACTCAAGGATATCTTCGTCCAGATTCTAGATGCAGAACGAACCGAGAGTGAGTGGGCTGAGATCGAGTCTGATGATATGTTTCAATCACACCGCTACCGCGGCGGATTTGATGCGACTGAAATGGCATTTTGCTTCAGTTTCTATGACGATGACGGGTCCGAGTATTGGTTTCAATTGACTCTAGACGAATTGCAGGCGATTAAGTTCGAATCGATCAGCGAAGTTGATGCTCGACCGGCTGGAAACGTATAGCCGAAGAACGTTTCACTTTTTTAAACACACCACACCCTCGATACCGGTTGGTTTTTCGCCTGTCTCTGTGTCTTCCTTCTGTGCATTCAGTGGTATCTGGATATTAGAGGCAAAACCACAGAATGCACAGAACAAAAACCGAAATGCACAGATAGACGGAGCCTCTGGAACTGTGAAATGTCTGTGGTTGCGTCGGCGGTTTTCGTCGGGTTAGTCGGTGGTTGTGTCGAGGGGCTGTGGCACGCAGATTTCGTTGATATCAGGCAAGCGAAAATTTTGAGGTTCCATGAAATTATTGCCGGTCCTGGACGCAACATTTTCCACTCTCGACACGGGCTCTGATTGGGGAAAGCAGTTCGGTTGAATACATCGACGAATGGCCGGCCGCCGGGCTCCGATATTCTTCGGCTGAGAATAACCCGTCGCCCGCGGGTGAAAAATGCGTCGCCAGGCGGAAAAAAGCCGAAACCGGAGCGATTTCGGCCAAATCCAATGCCGGGAAAACGCTGGTGACGTATTTTGCACTAAGAAAAAAATATTTCCGCATTAACCAGTTTCTGTTAAAATCCTGAGGTATGGCGGGAGAGAGTTTCGAAAACAAATATCCGGGCGTGGACCGGATCAGTTACTTTGCTTTGCGGGTAATGATGATGTTCACTGCAGTGTTCGCGGTGATGTATTTTGGGCCGGAAAGCACGATCTTTCGGTATCTTGCTCTGATCCTCTCGGTCGCCGGCGTCGTGCTCGACGTTATGCGGCTCAGGAACATCGGGGCCAGCCAGTGGCTGATGTTTCTGCGGTTCGTGCCATACGCCGGGCTTTTTCTCTCCGTCTTTCTGCAGAGCGCCCAAGACGGCTGGATGGAAACAAAACGTTTCGACCGAGCCGGCTGGTGGATCATCAGTATCCACGCCGCCATCGCTGCCTTTTTCATCTATTTGCTACTCAAGTCACGAGCAATGGAGATCTTCGGGCTTCCAATTGGTAGTTTCCTGCTTTAAATTCCGAAGCGTGCAGAGCACGCGGCCATAACTTTAGCTACACATGCAGCGAAGCGAAATGTGTAGACAGTTCACACCCGGTTGCCCGAGCGTGTGAAACACGCGACATAACGATCGTAAATGTCATGGGATCACTCAATCCCACAAATATTTCTCATCAAATGCGACCTTATGATTCCTTAACAAACCTGCATACTCTTCTTCAAACGTCCGCTTTGCATGTCGCTCTTTTTGTTCGCGAATATATTCTCGCACGGCATCCGCTGCCGATTCGCTTACAGTAAACGCACCGTAACGCCGCTGCCACGCGAACTTTGGATTGTGCTTCTTTGCCCATTTCGACGAACCCGCTTTCAACTCGCGCATAAACGCGGGGAAGTCGCATGGCTGAAGGCGAGCGAAAACGTGCACGTGTTCAGGCATGCCATTTATCTCAATGGCCTCTCCGCCTTGCCCTTTTATAATGCCAGCGAGATAGCGATAAAGTTCGTTTTCCCATGACGCATCGATCAGCGGAAATCGATCCTTCGTTCCAAAAACGATGTGATAAAGAAAATGTGTATGTGACATCGGTGTCGCGTGTTTCACACGCTTTGCGATTTTGGTTGGCACTATTCTACACGTTTCGCCTTGCGGCTCCACGTGTAGCTAAAGTTATAGCCGTGTGCTCCGCACACTTTCGGATAAAGATATCTACACCTTTCGCCTTGCGGCTCCATGTGTAGCTATCGATATTGCCGTGTGCACCGCACACTTTCTAGCCACTTCGAAAATAAAAAAGGCCCGGCAAAATGCCGAGCCTTTTCACTATTCACGATCTACTATTTACGATTCACGAATTAGGTTCCGGTTTCCCAACTGCCCATGTATTCGATCATTTCGGGGGTCAGTTCGTCGATGTTGATACCCATTGCCCGGAGCTTGAGGGAAGCGATCTCCTGATCGACCTCGGCCGGGAGGACGTGGACGCCGGCGCCGAGCTTTCCTTTCTGCTTAACAAGATATTCAGCCGAAAGTGCCTGGTTTGCGAACGACATATCCATCACGGAAGCCGGATGGCCTTCGGCGGCGGCGAGGTTGATAAGACGGCCTTCGCCAAGAACGATAACGCTCTTTCCGCCATCGCGACTGATGTATTCGTCAACGAACGGACGACGCTTGATCATCGGCTCGCTCATTTCGCGAAGTGCATCGAGGTTGAGCTCGAGGTCGAAGTGGCCGCTATTGCAGACGATCGCTCCGTCCTTCATCACTTCGAAATGTTCCTTGTCGATAACGTGGCGGTTGCCGGTGACCGTGATAAAGAAATCGCCGATCTTTGCGGCGTCCTTCATCGGAAGCACACGCATTCCGTCCATTACCGCTTCGATCGCCTTGATCGGATCGATCTCGCAGACGACGACGTTGCCGCCCATGCCGCGGGCACGCATCGCTACGCCCTTACCGCACCAGCCGTAGCCGACGACGACGATCGTTTTGCCGGCGAGCAGGATGTTGGTCGCACGGATAACACCATCAAGCGTCGATTGGCCTGTGCCGTAGCGGTTATCGAAGAAATGCTTCGTCTGTGCGTCGTTAACAGCAATAGAAGGGAAGGTGAGCACGCCGGCTTTAACCATCGCATTGAGGCGAACGATGCCGGTCGTGGTCTCTTCGGTGGTGCCGATCAGGTTGCCGATAAGCTCCGGCTTTTCCTTGATCATCGTGGCAACAACGTCCGATCCATCATCGATGATAAGGTTCGGATTCGAGTCAAGTGCAGCCTTAACGTGACTGACGTAAGTCTCTGTAGATTCGCCCTTTATAGCCATCACCGGAATGCCCCAGTCGGCAACCAGCGAGGCCGCAACGTCGTCCTGCGTTGAAAGCGGGTTCGAAGCAATAAGCAGCGACTCGGCTCCGCCGGCCTGCAGCGTACGGGCGAGATTCGCCGTTTCGGTCGTGATGTGGGCACACGCAACCAAGCGGACGCCGGCAAGCGGCTTTTCCTGCTCAAAACGCTCGCGGATCAGCCGGAGGACCGGCATTTCGCGGTCGGCCCATTCAATACGCTGTTTGCCCTGCGGGGCGAGATTTATATCCTTAATATCGTGTTGCATTGAGGTTCCGGGGTTAGCCATTTGTTGCAGCTCCTTTTTCAGCAGCAAGCCGGAGGGCCTCCGCCTTGTCAGTCTTTTCCCAAGTGAATTCGTCGTTCGTACGGCCAAAGTGGCCGAAGCGAGCGGTTGCCTTATAGATCGGTCGACGAAGGTCGAGCGTTTCAATTATCGCATTCGGCGTCAAAGTGAAATTTTCGCGGACGACATCGGCAATCCTTTCGTCATCGATAGTGCCGGTACCTTCGGTATCAATAAGCACCGAAACAGGCTCCGCAACGCCGATCGCATAGGCGAGCTGTACCGTACAACGGCTGGCAAGCCCTGCAGCGACTACATTCTTCGCAATGTAGCGAGCCATATACGCCGCCGAACGGTCAACCTTTGTCGGATCCTTGCCCGAGAAGGCTCCGCCGCCGTGCGGTGCATAACCGCCGTAGGTATCAACAATGATCTTGCGGCCGGTCAATCCCGCGTCGCCCATCGGGCCACCGATAACGAACTTGCCGGTCGGGTTGATGTGGTATTTTGTGTTTTCGTCCAGGAGTTCGGCCGGGATGACCGGCTTGATGACGTGCTCCATGATATCGCGGCGAATGTCCTCGATCTCAAGGTCAGCTGTCTGGGTTGAAATAACGACAGCCTCAACTCGGAATGGACGGCCGTCGCGGTATTCGATAGAAACCTGCGATTTTCCATCCGGGCGGAGATAGGGAACAGTCCCATCACGACGCACCTGCGAAAGCCTGCGAGTCAGGTTATGTGCCATCTGGATCGGCATCGGCATAAGCTCCGGGGTTTCGTCACAGGCAAAACCGAACATCAGCCCCTGGTCGCCCGCTCCGCCGGTGTCAACGCCCTGGGAAATATCCGGCGACTGCTTGCCGATGGCATCGATGACCGCACAGGTGTTCGAATCGAACCCGAACTCGGCATCGTTGTAGCCGATCTCATGCACCGTATCGCGAATGATCTTCTTGTAGTCAACCTCTGCAGTGGTCGTGATCTCGCCGGCGACTACGGCCATACCTGTAGTCACGAGAGTCTCGCACGCGACACGGGCCATCGGGTCCACTTCGAAAATCGCATCGAGAATGGCATCGGAAATATTATCCGCGATCTTATCCGGGTGTCCCTCGGTCACAGATTCCGAAGTAAATAGAAAGTTTCCGTTCCTCAAAATTGAAGCTCCTTAACGTTTACTAGAATAAATTTCTGTCCTAACAACAAACTCAAAAGTGTAAGCTTTCTGCATAAAAGTGTCAAAGAACGGTAGTCGGGCAAGCGAGCGAGCCGACACGACCGGTGTTGCTACAGGGTAGTGGTTGTCTTTAAGTGAATCGAATTCCTTGCCTTCATCAAGAAAGGGATTCGAGGATGCACAAAAGGGGGAGAAGGAAAAGCGGGCCCGCTGGAGGCGAATACGGTGCGTCTGATAATAAGGATTATGTAATAACGCGATAGGCGTGGGAATCCCAGGCTCAGGACCCCTTCACAGCATCAAAGGCCGCTTTAAGTGCTTTAAGCACCTCAGTTCGCTTTCCGGCGGCTTTGCCGGCAAATGAGACATACACCGTAAACGACCCGTCGGGCGATTGATACTTGAAGTCCGAAGCTCTGCCTTCTGACGGCGAGGATTCAACCGGCGGGGTGTCAGCTAGTTTGGTACGCTTTGGTTTAGGATCGCTCGTAGTTCGCTTTGGCCCACCTGAGAGTGTATCCAGATATTCGTTCATTGCCGGCTCGTCGAATTGGCGGGCGACCTCGAGAAGTGCGGATTTTGTGGTGACGTTAAGCGCTTTGCAACGCTCGCGGATCTCAGCCGGCAGTCCGGCGATCGTGAGAAACTCGGTAACGGTCGTACGGCTCTTGCTTATCTTTTTTGAGATCTCTTCTTGGGTGTAGCCATATCTTTGCTGAAGTGCGGCAAGACCGTCCGCCTCCTCCCAAAGATTGAGGTCCTTCCGCTGAAGGTTCTCGATGAGTGCGATCTCTGCGACGCCTTGCTCATCGAGATCCATCTCGATGCAAGGCACTTCAGTCAGTCCGGCAAGCTTGGCGGATCGCCAGCGTCGTTCGCCCGCGATGATCATCCAACGGCCCGACTTCGAGATCGGCTTGACGAGGAGCGGCTCCAACACGCCTTTTTCCTTTATTGAAGCAGTAAGGTCGGTCAGGTCACCGAATTCGGAACGCGGCTGCTCGGGATTCGGCTCGATCAGCTCTATCGCGATCTTGCGGCCGATCGTAGATACAGGGGCTCCGAGCGAATCCACATAATGTGCGTCATGCCGCATTTGCACGCCGGTTGGTAGTCCTCTTTTCAACACGCTTAAGCACCTCCTTAGCCAATTCTCTATATTCGGTCGCGCCTGAAGAACGCGGAGCGTAATCAAGTATCGAAAGCTTGTGAGCGGGAGACTCCTCAAGCCGGACGCTTCGTCCTATCAGGGTTTTGAAAGTCTTTGCTCCAAAGACCTTGCGGATATGTGCTTCGACATCTTTTGATAACGACGTCCGCCGGTCAAAAAGTGTTACGAGCACACCGAGCAGGTCGAGATCAGGATTCGGCCGCGAGCGGACCTTATCGATCGTCTCAAGCAGGTCGTCGGTTCCCTCCAATGCAAAATATGAGGCCTGGATCGGAACTAGAACGTAGTTCGCTGCGACAAGGGCATTTACCGTAATGATGCCTAACGTCGGCGGGGTGTCGATCAAAATAAGATCGTACGACGAGATGACCGGGGCAAGCCGGTCACGGAGTTTGTACGCGGAGTCAAAATCTCCGATCAGTTTTGCCTCCAGTTTCGCCAAGTTAATACGCGCTGGTATCAAATGTAAGTTCTCAACCGATGTCTCGTAAATATAGTCATCAGGCGACTTATCCGTTTCCGTAAAGAATTCATAGGATCCCAGAGAGACGCGTGTGGGGTCGATAAAAGATAGGGAGGTGTTGCTTTGCGGATCGAGGTCGATAAGAAGCACGCGCTTTCCCTTTTCGGCACATGCGGCTGCCAGATTTATCGCGGTGGTGGTTTTACCGACACCGCCTTTTTGGTTGGTGATAGCAATTATCATTAAAGTTAGAAAATTGGGATTAACCGATGACTTCGGGCCAATCTTCGACTGACTGCCCACTCTCTTCATCATCGGTGGAGCTTTCGTCGCCTTTGGTCGAGGTCGCGGAAAGTTCCAAGACACGGCTCTCAACAAATATCGGGCAATCAAGCCTTAGCGCGAGGGCTATAGCATCGGAAGGCCGAGCGTCAAAGACTATCGGTTGACCTTCGTCATCTTCAAGCTCGATCCTGGCAAAGAAAGTGTTGTCGATCAGGTCCGTAACAACGATTTTTCCTGGCTTTAACCCACAGGCCAACACTAAGTTCTTAAGAAGATCGTGCGTCATCGGCCTCTGCGGGACGATCTTTTCTATTTCGAGCGCTATCGCATTGGCCTCAAACGCACCGACCCAGATAGGCAGAACGCTCTCGCTTTCGATCCCCTTAAGCACGACGATCGGCGAGTTCGTGTTCGGGTCCATTATCAGGGCCCCGATTCGCATTTCAATTAGTTCGGAAGTTTCGTTCACGATAGATCAGACCACTTCTCCGTAGAGCGAATTTGCCTTTGCCTTAGTGACGCGGACATCGACGATGTTCCCTAGCATATCATCGGTTCCCGGAAAATTCACAACCTTGTGGCTCGTCGAATGTCCGGTAAGGTCGGACGACGATTTGGCCGAGCGCTTTTCGGCCAAAACCGAGACGGTCCGGCCCAAGTATCCTTCGAGATGCTTTGCCTGGTGACGCTTCTGTACTCGCTCGAGCTCGAGAAATCTACGTGTCTTTTCTTCGAGCGGCACGTCATCGGGCATATCGAAAGCCGGCGTGTCGGGCCGCGGCGAGTACTTGAAAATATAGGCCATCGCGTATTCACAATACTCAAAGAGTTCGACCGTATCCCTGAAATCTTCTTCCGTCTCCCCCGGAAATCCGACGATTATATCCGTTGTCAGTGCGATCTTTCTCGGCGATGACTTAATTCGATCGATCTTTTTCTTGTAACTCTCGACCGTATGGAGCCGCCGCATGTCTTTAAGCACTTTGTTGCTGCCGGACTGCACCGGAAGATGAACCCAGTTGCAGAGATTTTCGTTCTCCTCGATGGCTTCGACGATATCTGAGTTAAAATCTCGCGGAAAAGAAGTGTTGAACTTGATCCTTTCAATTCCCGTTGCGGCAACGGCCCTGAGCAAACGCGAGAAAGGCGAGCGGCCCTTAAAGCCTTCGAGCCCGGATTCGGTCTTCGGTCTATAACTATTGACGTTCTGTCCGATCAAATGGACTTCTTTAACGCCGTTTCGCTTTAGTTCGAGCACCTGGCGGATGATCTCTGAGGCGGAAAGACTCGTTTCCCTGCCGCGTGAAAACGGAACTATGCAGTATGTGCAAAACTTGTTGCACCCCTCGATGATCGGAACAAAAGCAACCGATCGCGAATGCCGCTGTGCATCCGCAACCGACCAATCATAGTCCACTTCCCTCTCGCCTAGATCGGAATAGCCAGGACCATCAGAGAGGACCTTACGAATCGCCTCATTGACCCTTCCGACCGCTCTAGTGCCGAGAACAAAGTCAATCCCTTCGATCTTTTTGAAGAGCGTTTCACCTTCTAGTTGGGCAACGCATCCCATCACTCCGATAACCGGTTTGGCCCCTTCTTGATGCCTGACCCTTCCGACCCGCGTGTATAGTTTCTGCTCAGCTTTTTCCCTGACAGAGCATGTATTTATCAAAACTATATCGGCAGAATGTTCTTCTCGGACGAGCTCAAGGCCCTCCGCGGCCAGTGACGAAGCGACCCGCTCGGAATCCGAAACATTCATTTGACAGCCGAAAGTTTCAAGGTAGACTTTCTTCATAAACGACCACGAAAATGGAATACCAACCCCTCGAAAAGAACGATTTTGTCCACCTTCATTTGCACTCGGATTATAGCCTGTTGCAGAGCACAATCCAACTAAAACGCCTTGCTGAGCGGCAGAAAGCACTCGGCATGAAGGCCTGCGCGATCACCGATAAAGGAAATATGTTCGGTGCGGCGTCGTTCTATCGGGAAATGAAATATGCGGGCATCAAGCCGATCATCGGATATGAGGCCTCCGTCGTTCCGGGAAGCCGTTTTGACAAGTCTTTGGCGCTCGAGGCTGGCGAACTCGCGTATTACGAGTTGGTGCTTTTGGCTAAGAACTACGAAGGCTATTTGAATCTCTCCTATATCGCCTCGAAAGCCTATACCGAAGGGGCAAATAATGGCAAGGCACGCGTAGATCTTGAGCTTCTCAGAGAAAAAAGCTCTGATCTTTTCGTTTTGACCGGGGCTCCGGGATCGGCGCTTTGGCATTATGTTTCAAGCGGTGATCTTGATCGTGCGAAACGGCACGTTGCTACACTGGCGGAGATCTACGGAAGAAAGAACATCTATGTCCAGATCGAGGATCACGGAATACCCGAGGAAATTGCGATCCGCGAAAAGGTCATGTCCGTGGCAAATGAAGCTTCGCTTCCGCTAGTTGCTACCAACAACGTTTTCTATCTCGAAAAGGAGGACGCAAAAGCTCAGGAAGTGCTGCTAAGCATCGGCGCCGGAACGACCTTGAATGACCCAGGCCGACCTTCCCTGCCGAATGATTCATATTATTTGAAGAGCACGCAGGAGATGCGAGACCTCTTCGCTGAGTCCTTCCCGGAAGCTCTCGCAAATACCGTCAAGATCGCCGAGCAGTGCGACGTCATTCTTCCCATTGGCGGTGACCTAACGCTGCCGACCTTTCCGATTCCGGCTGAATCAGGGTGCTCAACAATTGAAGAGTACTTCGAAAAGGTCGTACGCGAAGGGCTTGAGCGCCGAAAGAGCGAGGTTCTCATTCCCTCACGCGATGCAGGCGAGTTGAAATACCCGCTCGAGAAATATGACGAAAGGCTCCAGCTTGAGATCGACACGATCGAGGGAATGGGATACCCGGGCTATTTCCTGATCGTCTGGGATTTTATTCGCTATGCAATGGAGCACAACATTCCGGTCGGGCCAGGCCGCGGTTCTGCGGCAGGATCGCTTGTTGCTTATGCGCTCGAAATAACCGACGTCGATCCGCTGCAGTACGATCTTTTCTTTGAGCGATTTCTTAATCCGGAAAGAGTTTCGATGCCCGATATCGACATCGACTTCTGCATCCGCGGCCGCGGCGAGGTCATTAACCACGTCGTGCAGCTTTACGGTCGTGAATCGGTCTGCCAGATCATCACGTTTGGAACGATGGCATCGAAAGCGGCGATCAAGGACGTTGGCCGGGCTCTGAACATGCCGTATGGCGATGTCGAACGCGTTGCGAAAATGATCCCGCCGCCGTTTCGCGGCCGGATCACGAGCATCTCAAAGGCTCTTGAGGACGTGCCCGAACTCAAAGCGGCACAGAAGTCCGATCCGAAGGTCGCTGAACTGCTGGAACTGGCGCTTCGTGTCGAAGGCTGTTCCCGGCATTCCTCGGTTCACGCCGCGGGCGTCGTTATCTCGCCGAAACCGCTGCACGAAATGGTGCCGATCGCCGTCTCGGCAAAGAACGAATTGACGAGCCAGTATCCGATGGGCGACCTCGAAAAGCTCGGGATGCTCAAAATGGACTTCCTCGGCTTAACGACGCTCACCATCATTAGCGATTGCCTCGCAAGCCTGCGTGAAAGGACCGGGAAGGAAGTTGATTGGAAAACCGTCTCGTTGCGAGACGAAAAGACAATGAAGATCTTCGGCGACGGAAAAACCGAGGCTGTTTTTCAGTTCGAATCGTCTGGAATGCAGGAGATCTGCCGTCGTCTCAAGCCAAAGGAACTTGAGGATCTGGCCGCCTTGAACGCACTTTATCGCCCCGGCCCGCTCGATGGAGGAATGGTCGAGGACTTCATCAAACGGCACCGCGGTGAAAAAGAGGTCACATACATCCTTCCTGAAATGGAGGATATTCTAAAGAATACTTTCGGCGTTCTAGTTTATCAGGAACAGATCATGCAGATCGCCCAGCGGCTCGCCGGCTATTCGCTCGGAGAGGCCGATCTGATGCGACGGGCGATGGGTAAAAAGAAGCCCGAGGAGATGGCCCCGCATGAGGTGAAGTTCATCGGCGGAGCGGTCGAACGTGGCATCAAGGAAAAAACGGCCCGAGAGATCTTTGACCTGATGGCAAAGTTTGCCGACTATGGCTTTAACCGAAGCCACAGTATCGCCTATGCGATGCTCGCGTTTCAGACCGCATACCTAAAGGCTCATTATCCGGCCTATTTCTATGCCGCAGTGCTCTCGCACGAATCGGATAACAGCTCGAAGGTGTATAAGTATTCGAGCGAACTGCGTTCGATGGGGCTTCGGTTGCTTCCTCCGGATGTGAACGAAAGCGACGAAGGCTTTACGCCGACGGACGATTCAGTTCGGTTCGGATTAAGTGCGATCAAGGGCCTCGGAGCCTCTTCGGCTAGTGCAATAATCGAAGCCCGCGGAAGCGAGAAATTCAGTTCGATCTTCGACTTCGTCAGCCGGGTCGGGCAAAACGGCGTCAACCGAAAAATGCTTGAGAGCCTCATCGCAGGCGGGGCTTTCGATTCAATGATCCCCGAAGGCGTCGAAGCCAACGCATGGCGCTCCCGTTTGTTCGCATCGATCAACGATATTCTCGCCTACGGGCAGAGTTCGTGGAACGACAAGCTGCAAGGACAGACCGGGTTATTCGCGGCGGCCGGCGAGGAGTCCACACTCGAGGTTGATCTGGCAGAAGCCGCTCCCTGGACCCGGGAAGAGATGGCTGCTCGTGAGAAAGCAGCGCTCGGCTTCTATCTTTCCGTACATCCGCTTGATGCCTATGACACACGGGTCGACCGTATCGGCGTTACTTCGATAGACTCACTGGGAGAGGCTGGAATCGGCGATATGGTCTCGATCGCAGGCATCGTCTCGGGCCTGCTTGTGCGTTGGAGCAAATCCGGAAACCGGTATGCGCAGTTCCGGCTTGAGGATAGAGCGGGAAATGTGAAAATTCTCGTTTGGAGCGAAACTTACACGAGGATCGCTAATATGTTAGCGGATGACGCTCTCCTGATAGTTGACGGTAAGATCGAGAACAACGACGGAGGAGAGATCACGATAGTTGCTGCCGAGGCCCGTTCTCTACCGGATGTCATTTCGAGGCAGGCCCGCAATCTTGTTGTTACGTTGCCAAAATCGGCGCTCGATGAGGAACTGATGAACGACCTCTACGCTTTGCTCGCTTCTGACCGCGGGATGTGTGATGTTACGCTCATATTGCCGATCGATGGATTTGACCTGACGCTCAAGGCACCTGCTCTGCAAGTGCAAGGCTCTAGAAAGCTCGAAGAACAATTGAGGTCACTCGGTTGCGCGGTAACATGGAGTCACTAAGGATCATTTAATATGGCAGAAAACACTGGTGCAACTACAGCATTTGTTCGCGTACTGAACGCTCGCGATCCGGAACGGCCGTATGCACTGGATATCTTCAACGGAGTTTTCGACGATTTTGTTGAGGTCCACGGCGACCGCCGCTACGCCGACGACAACGCACTCGTGTGCGGGTTTGCCCGGTTAAATGGGCTCGAAGTCGCGGTCATCGGCCAGCAAAAGGGGCGAGACACCAAACAAAGGCAATTGCGAAATTTCGGCATGCCCAAACCCGAAGGCTACCGAAAAGCATTGCGGGTAATGCGGTTAGCTGAAAAGTTCAGCCGGCCGATCATCACTTTCATAGACACGCCGGGTGCTTATCCTGGAATCGATGCCGAGGAACGCGGCCAGGCAGAAGCGATAGCCTTCAATCTTCGCGAGATGGCCGGGCTTAAAGTGCCGATAATCGTGGTCGTCGTCGGCGAAGGCGGCTCAGGCGGTGCCCTTGCGATCGGAATTGGCGACCGCGTACTGATGATGGAAAATGCGGTCTATTCGGTGATCTCGCCGGAGGGCTGCGCCGCGATTCTTTGGAAGGATTCAGCAATGGCGGATCGAGCTGCAGAGAACCTCAAGCTGACGGCAAATGACCTGCTCGGGTTTGAATTGATCGACGAGATCGTTGCCGAGAAAACAGCCTGGAAGATGGATGGTGACGATGCTAAAGAGGCAAATTTCGAGGAGGTCGGCAAATCTCTTAAAACTGTTTTGAAACGTCACCTAGAGGAACTTCGATCGCTTAGCTCGGACGAGCTTATTCTTCGCAGATTTCAAAAATTCAGAAAAATGGGCATTTGGTTAGGATAAGAAAAGGGCCGGCGTCCACGGACGCGGCCCTTTTCTACTTTACCATTTGGACGAGTTTAGAACGGTATATCGTCGTCGGTCGAAGCCGCTTTGGCGGGGGCCGCGGATGAGGACGACGACGAAGATGCCTGGTCCGAAGGCCCGGCGAACTCTGGTTCGGAACCCGATCCACCTCGGTCTGTCGGGGCATCGCCTCGCGAGCCAATAAAACGCATATCCGTTCCTGATACCTGAAGCGTCTGCCGGGTGGCGCCTTCCCGATCGGTCCATTCTTCAAGGCTCAAACGCCCCTCGATATAGACCTGACTTCCCTTCTTCAAATATTTCGCTGCATTCTCCGCTTGATTACGCCAAAGCGTTACGCGAAACCATGTGGGGACATCCTGAAATTCACCCGATTTATCTCTTTTCCGTTCATTTGTGGCCATTGAAAAGTCGCAAACGGCATCGCCCTGCGGCGTATAGCGGAGTTCAGGGTCCCTTCCCAGGTTCCCGACAAGGATGATTTTGTTGAAAGACATTGTGCTGTGGAGTTCCTCCTTGGGAATCAAATAAAATTTAGTTGGAAACTTTCGGGATATTACATTCATCATTCTATCGCGGTCAAGGTGCTCGTGTTAATATTTTCGTTTTCGCGTATTGGCGTTCGAATGACATCAGATCAAAAGTTTTTGCGAGGCCCAAAAATTCTATCGTGCACTCGGACCGTAGTTCTGGCCGGGTGGATGCTTTTCTCCTTTTGGCATGCAAGTGGACAGTCGAATGTTACTGTCGGAGAGCCATTTAAGCTTTGTTCGTCTTACTTTCCGCAGACCGGCAACATCGGTTCAGCCGTGGGCGACCATCGGGGTGTTTTTCTTGCCGAGACCGGTGGCCGGGTTCGCCTGCTGCATCAAACAACCCTCGAAACCATCTGGTCAGCGGAGGTTGGCGGCAATATCGTTTCAAATCTCCTTCTCTCGCGGGACTCTCTTTTTGTAACGGCCAATACCGATTCCGATGAGCCTGGTTCGAGGCTTCGCGAGATAAACCTAAACACTGGCCTGACCCGAAACACTTATGATCTCGAGTTTTCCAAGTCGTATTTGCTTCAGAAAGCCGGCGAAAGCGTACTTATCGTCCCCGAGGCTGGTGCGCCTCAAATGCTCGATAGCTCCGGACTGACTGGAACGCGGCGTTTAGACTTTTGGTCGACGGGCGATCGGGTCCTTTTCGCGGACGACGACCAGTTACTTGTAGTATCGACGAACGGCATTTCCAGAGTGGTTTCTTTAACAGATGCGACTATGCCGTCATACCAACCGACGACAGGTCGACTGGTTGCAAGTGCATTGATCACAGCAAATGGCCGGTTGATAACCGGAAACGGCAAAGGGGAGATACGCTCGAAACAACTAGGTTCAAATGGACGTGTTTGGAAATTTAAGACCGGCGGTGAGATCGTTTTTGCCGACAGTTTCGACGGAAAAATACTGATCGCATCAAACGATAACTTTCTCTATTTACTCGGAGAACAAAACGGGAGCGTGATCTGGCGGAGCCGGCTTCCCGGACGGCCTTCAACCGGAATGGTGTTGCGAGATGACAGAGTTGCGATTGGCGTTCTTGGCGAGGAGCGGATTTTTATTATCGACCTTTCCAACGGAAAAGTGCGGAATTTTATCCAGCTTGAGGAAAACGAAGAAGTCCAGCCAGGCGGTGTGCTCGAGACGCAGCCCGGTGGTTTGGCGCTCCTTACTTCTCGCGGGCTGAGAGCTTATTCGAGCTCCGCGGGCTGCGGCAAAAATGAGTAAGGGCGAGGATGTTCCTCGCCCTTTGCAGCTGAATTTACGTTTTAATGAGACGTCGCGTACTCGTTCATGATCGCGTGGATCTCATCTTTGATCATCAATTTCTTTTTCTTTAGGGTCGATTCTTCGAATTGTTCATCGTCGTTTGGAAAGGAGATCGCTGCAAGTTCATTGAGGCGCTTTTCGAAATTCTCGTGTTGGTGCACAAGATCCCGGAATGATGCGTTCGTCTTCAAAAGCTCATCACGCACCGGATCAGGAGTTGAAAGGTCCATGGCACTTTTCCTCGCTTATCAAAAGATTTACACCGTTGGCGTTGTTCTTTCGCTCAAAGCCTGTGGTGTAAACAGAATCTTAACCCACTTCGCTCTCAATTTACAAGAAGCACCTTTCGAACAAAGTTCAAATCTTGTCTAGAAAAAGTAAGAGGATAAAGAATTTTCTCGACCGAGTTGCCCGCAAGGCGGCCTATCGGTCTTTGGCTGTGTCCGGAAATAGCTTACTAACCGTCGCAGCGAATAGAAGAGCATCCTCGACCGGGTCGCGATAGTAAGATCGCCGGATGGACTGCAATTCAAATCCCAATCGGCGATAAAACTCAATAGCCGAGGCATTTGACTCCCGAACTTCAAGTAACACATTAGATTCAGGGCCGGTGTGAGAATCGCGAACCGCGGCCTCAATGAGAGCCGCACCTACTCCGCTACGGCGATGCTTCGGCTCGACCGCAATGTTTAAAATCTCTACGTCGTTGGTTTTATCGAGGCGGGCGAGTAACCGAACCAGGATGAAGCCGGTGGTCTCACCCGTTTTGTCCTTCGTCGCTAACAAAAGATGGTCGTCTGAGGCGGCTGCTTTGGCATAATCGCCTCGGCTCCAGAAGGCCAAACCGCTCCGATCGGCGAGTTCGACGATCGCGGCGAGATCACTTTCGTTGGCGGGCTTTATGCTCAGTTGAGACATTCAATAAAGGCCGCGGGTTCGGGCGGGGTTCTGGACATATATCGGCGATAGATCCGTAGTTGCATAGCCCGAACTAATGCCCTTTCCGATCATCACAGCAAGATTTGATCCCGTATCAACAAGATCGCACGCCAGGTCTCGCAGTTCGGGTACGATGTCGAGCGGAGCCACCACTGAGCTCGCGGACAACAGTGCTGAATGGATCTTCTGCATATCAACGACGGCCGGGACCGAGTTTACGTCAACAAGATAAGCTCGGTCCGTCTTCCCTATTGGAACCACGGCAGCGGCATTTTGCGAGCCATCGCCGAGAGCAAGCATTGCAGTCAGCAAAGGGACGCCAACCACCTCGCATTCCAGTGCCCGCGAAAGCCCGAGTGCGGACGCAATGCCGATACGAAGGCCGGTGAAGCTCCCGGGGCCGACCGAAACTCCTATCCGGCCGATCGATCGCAGCGATGAGCCAGAGTCGTTGAGCAGATTTTCAACTGACGGAAGCAGATCCTCGGCTCGCGACGTGTTTCCCTCGCCGACGCGACCGCCGACGAAGCTTTCGCCATCAAAAAGGGCAATGCTTCCGCCGGCTATACCGCTTTCAAGGCAGAGCGTTAAATTTCTATCGTGATTGATCGGCATTCTTGCGGCCCAATCGAGCTTTTGCCAGGTCAACGAAACGCTTCACACCCGGCGGAATCCGCTTGGCGATACTGCCAAGTTGGTACCAAACGCGTGAGCGGTCATCGAACTCGCCTTCCATGTCGATTGTCGCTGTGATTGGGTTTGGGGGCAAGCGCTTGCGGATCTGTTGTATCAGCTTTTTTGGGTCGCGGTAAGAAATACGAAGTGGAATAAGACGAAGATCGCGAGCCCATTCTCGCTCGACCGTATCGATGATCCACTGCGGGATCTGCTTAGCCTCTTCGGCAAACGGGAGGTCTTCGATCTCAAGCCCAAGATACTTATGTGCGAGACCAATCGTGGTTATCACCCATTTGCGGCGGGTTGGGCTGACGACATCAAGGCACTTGTTCCAGTCGAAATCCGCCGGCCGGTTCGCCACCGCATAATAAATATCCCAAAGCCGTTCCCTATACTCCCCACCATCCGTCAGCCAATGGACCGCCATGATCCGAAGGTGATCCTCGGGGCACGGGAGATTCAACTTAATTCCGTTGATATCGATTTCATGACAGCGCTCAAGAAACTGATTCCATGAGAGTGTATCTAAGTGTCTAAGCCCAAAATGAAGATCGATATTCTCGCTTCGTATCGATGACAACTGCTCGGTCGTAAGCTCGCTCCGAGCGAATTCCGATACGACAAAATCAAAATCGAAATAAAGGCGATGCCCGCCCACTGGATAAAATCTCGCGGCAGATTCGCCTTTAATCATCACGTATTCATCACCGAAAATCGACCTAATTGTCTCGGTCGCAGATACAAGTCTGCTGAACCGTACCGTAGACAACAAAACAGACCATTTCGCAGAAGCGTTGAGACCCATGATGCAAAAAAAGAGGTGAGCTAATGCCCACCTTCTTGTTAACTACCTGTGATTCGGCAATTGGTAATTATTGACAAAGATTCAAGCCACCCGAAGTATTGCATGTGGCAGGGCAGGATGGCTGAAGCTGGCAGTCAAGATTCTGACCATTGTCGCATCGACACGAAGTACTTGCCATTGCGCTCTTAGGGGCGACTAGCGAAGCCACGATCGGCAGAGCGATCATTGAGGCGATACCGATCTTGCGGATGGCATCGCGGCGGCCCTGGCCTTGAAACTTCGGCTCGGCCTGTGATTCCAAAAGAGCACTTTCGTTAAGCTGATCAATCGCGAGCCAGACGAGGTCGTCATCGACTTTGGTTCCCATTTCGGAGGAAAGAAATTTCGCGATCTCCGGCACGGACGTCTTACCGTCGCAGGACTGCCATACGGCTGCTGCGGTCTTATTAAGGCAGTGAGCCTTGTTCGTGTCGAGGTCATATACCAAAACCTCGTCGGGCACTTCCTGGACTACAAGTCCGTTTTTGCGGGCAATTGGATATTGCGGATTGTTCATATCTTCTCCAAGATCAATTCCGAGCGTATCGGAAACAAGTGTAATACTAAGTCGTTAACTTATTATAACTAAACAAATAAAGTTCGGCGGCCAGATCCGAGGCCTCGCCTCGCACACCTTTCAGAATTATGGCACGGCTTAGTGCCGATTTCAATACCTTAAGCGAAAAATCTGCATCGATTGTCATCGGGATAGTATGCGGTATCACCTCGATAATCCCGTTTCCCGGCGTGAGCCGCTCGGGCCGCCACGCAGCTCCGGGCTCATACTTTGTCAAAACAACAGCTCCCACCTCTACCGGTTCGGTTGCCGCCCGACCCCCGAGCTTCTCGACCGGAATGCCGTCCTCGCTCCACTTTCGCCCGCCGTTCGTGATCGAAAGTGCCCGTGCGAAGGGGTAAACGAAGCCATCCGGAGCAAGCACCGCATACTCGTCCGAAAAATATAACGCACCCTGCTTAACGCACTCGGCAACCAACGTCGTCTTGCCTGAACCACTGTTACCCGGGATGATGATCGCCTTTCCGTCCCAGGAAACAACACCGGCATGTACAAAAACCCAATTCTTTGCGAACTGCGACACCTTCAGACGCAGTATTCGAACAAAAAGCTCAAGCGTTTCGCGAAGATCTCCGGAACCGGTCGTGTATTCCCCGACGGATGTCAATTCAAATTTGTCACCAGAACTCTTCTTAATGACGAATTCGTGCTCCGCTTTTGCGTTAGAGGCATCGAGAACCCGGCATTTTCCCAGCATTGCTCGGTTTGAGATCTCAAAGAGCTTCCGGCTTAACTCAAGATCGTCCGTGGTTACACCGACCAGGATGCCATAAGCCTCAAACACAAACTTGACGCCTTCACCGTCCGTGCAACGAAAATCACTAACCGCCTGAGATTCGCTACTTCCTAGTTCCAGCATCAAATATTCTGTAAAGTTATCACTTTCAGATACTTACGTCAACGTTTTTTCGACGCCATCAGAAGTAAAAACGCCGATGCACTGAGAATGCAGAAAAGTGTCAATGGCCCTGCGATTTCAATTTGGGCAACGATGCCGATCCCGACAAGCGATGAAACGGCAGCGAGTGCTCCGTAGCTCAACGCTACATGCGAATGTGAAGCTCCGTTGATCACCATTCGCTGATAAAGATGACTTCGATGAGCTTTCCAAACCTTTTCCCCATTGAACAGGCGTCGTAGAAACGTAAAAACCGTGTCGAAAATAAATGGAAACACGAACAAAACACCGAGAATCGGGATCACGCCCGTAGGAACGCTTTGCCGATTTAACGCGATCAACGGAAGCACGGCAAATAGGAATCCCAGAAATGCACTCCCGACATCTCCCATAAAGATCCGCGCGGGGCTCCAATTATGAATGAGAAAACCGACCGACGCCCCGCCGACTCCAAGTGCCAGCCATTTCACCTCGTCAACGCCAAAAAGCAACGAAAACAATGCCCACCCGATCGCAGCTATAACAGCCTGAAGACCGGCAATGCCATCGATGCCATCCATGAAGTTGTAGGCGTTGATCATCCAGAGTATCCAGATTATCGTGAGCGGGATGGCGAAAATACCGAGCGAGAATGAACCGTCGATCAAAAGATAGCTGATCTCACCAAAAACTCCGATATCTGCGACGACCAGTGCAGCCGCGACTGCATGAGCGAAAAGGCGAACGTAAAACGGGAGGTCGCGAAGATCATCAATGAGACTAACCGCTGCGACGATCAAGCCGCCGCTAAGGAACCCCATGGAAAGCGGATAGCCGGCAACGAATGAGCCCGCGAGGTAAGCAAGTAGGACCGTTGCAACAATTCCAAGGCCGCCGGCACGCGGAACAGGAGTCGAATGCGAACTCCGCTCGTTCGGAACGTCAAGAACCCTTTGACGCAGCCCCCAACGCCGGACCGCTTCCACCAAAACAAAAGCGAAAACCGAGCTGATCAAAATTATCGAAACCTCAATCATCGTTTCGCAAGATATCCACTGACATCGCGTCGGACGGCTTCAATGATCGGCGTAAGGTGCAATTCCGGCAATGCGGCGTTTAACGCGTCGGACGAATAAACATCCTCCGAAAGCCACGTCTCGATCGAACGTGCCAAACTACCGGGTGGGCCGCCGATGGTATTTCCTATTCGAGCGGCCGCACTTGCGACAACACGCGGGACGCGAAAAGCAGATATGTCCCGATTTAACTCCAAAGCAATTGCCGCAACTATATTTGCCATAGTTTTCGGCGGCGATGCGATATTGAAAACTGCAACCCGATTTTCCATTTCGCTGAACAATAATAATTTACAGGCCGAGGCAATATCGCCAACATAAGTAAGGCTCTTCTTGTTCGATCCGGTCCCAAGCCAGATGAAGCGGCCGCGATCGATCGCCCTAATCAGACGAGCAAAATTTCCTTTACTTCCCTCTCCAATGACCGGCGCCGGCCGTAACACCAACAAATCGCATTTGGATCTATCAAACACTTCCATTGCAGCAAGCTCTGCATCGAGTTTACTCCTTGCGTAGGAATCTCCAGGATTCGTAACGTCCGATTCAAGCCTTGGTTCACCGTCCGACCCGCCGCCTCCATAAACCAGAACCGAGCTCATCAAAACAAATCTACTAACTCCGGCGTTCCTCGCCGCCGAGGCGACGTTTCGTGTCCCTTCTACATTTACTTGTCGATAGATCTCGTCTGTCGTCTTTTCAAAGCGATGAGCAATACCGGCGCAATGAACGACAGCGTCGAACGACCGCTCGGCGAACAAACGCGAGACCGATTCCTTATCCGTAACGTCGAGTTGGACGATATTAGAATCGTCTGCGATCGTCGTGGATGTTCCAGTAACCTCATGGCCGGCCCATTTAAGGTCACTGAAAATTCGACCGCCGACAAAGCCTGTTGCACCTGTGACCAAAACCCTCATCGTTTAGGAAAGTTCTCTCAAGTAGGACTCAATTGCCTTTTCGGGCGTGTACTTTGCAAGAGCGGCGGCTCGTGCTCGATGTTTCATATAACCGAGTTCGCTGCGGCGGGAGAGTATTTCGCGGATGATATCGTCCAAAGCATCTGGCTGCCCGGGCGGAATATGCCAGCCGACGTTTTCCTCGTCAACGACCCTAGCAAGTTCCGATCCGTCCTCCGTAAGCGCGAGGATTGGCATACCCGTAGCGAGCGTATTATATGTTCGGCTCGGCATCGCGGTTCCCAACATTCCTTTCACCAGCGAGATCAATGCGACGTCACCCGCATTCAAAAAGACGCGTTGCTGATCGCGTGGCAACTGCCCGAGTATCGAAACGTTCTTAAGTTCCCGCGATGCTACCTCGTCTCTAAGCCACGGCAATTTTGCCCCCGAACCGACAAAAATGAAATGGACGGGCTCGTTCCTGAGTGTTTCGGCTGCCTCGACGATCGAGCGAATGTCCGTCGGATGCCCAATATTTCCTGCATAAAGGAAAACGAGTTTGTCCTTTACGCCGAGCTCTTCGAGCAGTTCGTTATCTTCTCTCGGGCGTGGCTCAATATTGACCATGTCCGCCCAGTTCGGAATAACGGCGATCGGAACGTCCAGGCCGGCCGTCTTCACTTCGAGACGTTCCTTCATATCACGGCCGACGGCGATTATCTTCGCCGCGTGCTTGTAAAGCCATCGGTTTGCTACGTCTATTGTCCGGACCAAGAATGATCTTGGCTTTGCACCGCCGACCGCGACGAGGATGTCGGGGTACAGATCATGCAAAAGCAGATAATAACCGGAGCCCTTTATTAGAGCCGCTAGCCCCGTCTGATATGGCAGGCTTGGCGGTGCCGTGACGACGAGCACCTTATCTCCTCGACGAAACTTAACGATCGACTTCAGGAACATCGTCAGCCCGAGGGTGAGCATATTGACAAGCCGAAAAGCGATAATATTCTTGTCGAGGCGCGTCCCCCAGCAACGGAATATCTCAACACCATTGCGAATCTCATGCTTCGGGCCTTTTTGACCCTTTGAGGCATAGTTGGGCTGTCCGCAGATGAACTTTACTTCAAAATGCCCGGCAAGGCCCTCGGCGGTCTGGGTCATGTAGTGTCCCGTCGCGTTTTCCTCCGGGTAATAAAGCTCGCAAACGATCCAAAGCCGTTGTTGCGTTTCGTCTGAAGTTGTTTTGCTTTGATCTCCCTTCATCTTGCGAGACCGCGGTCCTCTGAAATTACATATTCTAGAGCTTCGACCATTGCGAGTTCATCGTCGGGCCGTGCAAGCCATTCCGTTGCCATATTCCGGGCGGCCAGGGACATTCCGGTGAATTCATCTTGGTTCATATCGGCTACGCTTAAGAGCACGCCTTGCCAAGCCTTCACGTCAGCCAAAGGGATGACGAATCCGGCGTTTCGCTCCGCCGCTTCCGACCATATTGTGTTTTCGCTAATGATGAGCGGACAGCCTGCCGCAAGAGCCTCAAGAAATACATAGCCAAAATTCTCATTGAGCGTCGGCAGGACGAAGAAATGCGACCCAATTAGCAATTCCAGAAGCTCACTGTTGGAAACCCCGCCGCAGATCGTTACCTTCGTATTGCTCGAAAGTCGTTCGATCTCTTTCTTACAATCGCGCCAATATTTCCGTTCTTCGACCGGGCCGGCAATCACTAACTCACATTCTAACAATGGGATGCGGCTTATTTGTTCAAGTAGAAAATGAAGATTCTTTTTTGGTGCAATCCGTGATGCAAAGATCATCCGGACTTTCCCCGGCCGCTTTGGCGGCTTATCTTCGAACGAAAACTCGGGGATAATTTCCTTTGGAGGCAGATCCGGGGCGACGCATATTTTCGAACCGTCGCCTATTGCCTGCCTTATCTCGGGAATTTCCAGTTCAGTTGTCGCTCGCCAGACAATTCCATTGAATAACCCCAGAAGCTTTGCCATCGCCAGAAAAGATCTCTTTTTCGTTGATTTCGACCGCAAAGCCCCGGAGGATAACTCGCCACACGGGGAAATGAGCGTTGGAATACGCTTAACCGAACCTCGTCGCCTTGCCGACAAGTACTTCCGCGTGAGCCCGGCGAATACGCTATTCAGGTAAACAACACTTGGAGCCGCTTCCTCGATAAGCGTGTGAAGGGTCCGGGCGGAGACAAACCCTCGGGTCGCGTAGAAAACACGTGCCGATCCGTGCTCGGTCCATCGGTCGCGAACGACCGAATCCGGTAGTCGCCGTGCGGGCCCATCAAGGTCGGTTGTTAGAACAAAAAATTCGTAGCGGTCGGAGAGTCGCTCGATCAGGTTTCGGATGGTCCACATCCCGCCGCCGCCGCCGAAGCCGGGCAGGTAATACTGACAGATCACAAGGACTCGGGGCTTCGGCATCCGGAAATTAGGAGACGTACTTCCTGATATTTGTGTAGCCAATCACGATCTTGCTGACCACGTTTGCGACGTTCGTTGCGAGATATTCAGGCGGAGGCGTCCAATTTGCAGGCTGTGCAAGAGCAAGATCGACTGCGCTCAATATCCCTTCCGGCTCTGCTCCGCTGAGGATATTGCTCCCGCACTCTATGGTCTCGGGTCGCTCGGTAACATCGCGGATCGTCACATTTGGAACACCAAAGATACAGCACTCTTCTTGCACCGTCCCGCTGTCAGTCAAAACCGCGAGCGCATTCTTTTCGAGTTTCACAAAATCGAAGAATCCCATCGCATCCACCAGACGGATAAGCGAGGTGTCAATGTTCGTTTCAAACTCTTTGATCTTACTCGCAGTCCGCGGATGAACGCTGACAAAGATCGGCTTTTGATACTTCGACGCGACGTCTGAGAGACCAGTGAAGATACCCTGAAGGCGGTCCCGAAGGTCGACATTCTCCGACCGGTGCAGAGTGACGAGAAAGTACCCAAACCGCTCTATTGCCAGCCTTGATAAAGCGTCACTTTCATCGATTCGCGACGAGAAAGATTCCAGTACCTCATTGATCGGATTGCCCGTTATGTAGATCCGCTCCCGGTCGATCCCCTCCCTAACGAGATTCTCTTTGCTTCGTCCGGTGTAGGGCATCAAGATCGTGCTCGAGTGGTCGATCAGCCTACGGTTTATCTCTTCCGGCACACGGTCGTCATAACATCGGTTTCCCGCTTCCATGTGAAAGATAGGAATTCGACGACGGGCCGCAACGATCGAACTAAGTGCGCTGTTGGTATCGCCGAGGATCAATACCTTGTCAGGACGCTTCTCTTCAAGCACACGATCGATGCCGGCAAGGATCTGCGAAGCCTGGTCCCCGAAACTCGTTGAACGAATGCCAAGATGAACGTCGGGCTGGCGAACCTCGAGATCCCGAATGAAAATGTCACTTAGACTTTCGTCGTAATTCTGGCCGGTGTGGACAGTGATGTGTTCGCAATGTTGGTCAAGAACCTTCATCACAAGCGAAAGCCGGATTATCTCCGGCCTCGTTCCAAAAATCGTCATTACTCGCATCTTGTTCTACCCCGTTGCGGTCAGAAAACTCGCGATCTCGCCGCCTGCACTGCTTAACAGCTCCCGAAGCTCGGTGCCCGAAACATTATCGTCCTTCGAAGAATACTCTGCCGATAGCGCAGGTGTGAACTCATCTTCCCCACGCACCTCCGGCAGAACCGGGAGTATCGCATAATAATCTCCACGTTCGACGGTTCGATAGCATTCTTCCTCGGAAACCATGATCTCATGGATCTTTTCGCCCGGCCGTATACCGGTGAACACGATCGGCAGGTCGGCATCGCCCATCAATGCCTTTGCGACGTCGACGATCTTTGCGGCGGCGACTTTAGGTACGAACGTCTCACCCGGCTTGCCTGTCCTGATCGCGGCAAAGACCGTGTCAACGGCCCGGTCGAGGCTGAGTAAGAACCTCGTCATTTCCGGCAAAGTAACCGTCAGCGGTTGCTTCTTTTGTACCTGTTCTACGAACAAAGGAACGATCGAACCTCGCGAAGCAATGACGTTTCCGTAGCGGACGCACATTATCCGGCATTTTGAAAGGTCGCGATTCGCCTCGAGAAGCACACGCTCCTGCAAAGCCTTCGTCATCCCCATGACGTTGATTGGCTTGCATGCTTTGTCAGTTGAGATTCCGACCACCGTCTCGACCGGCAACCGAAGTTCCCTTATTGCACGGACAATATTTGCCGCGCCATTGATGTTGGTCAAAACAGCTTCGTAAGGAAAGTACTCACAACTCGGGACCTGCTTAAGTGCGGCCGCATGAAAAACAACATCGGCATCCGTCATTGCGGCGGCAAGTGAAGCAAAATCGCGGACGTCGCCGATCCTGAACTGAAGCACGTTTTGTGAATTCTGATAGATGACCTCGTCGGTCGCGGCCGTGCGATGAAGATACTCGAGCCGCATAAAATGCTGCTTGGCTTCGTCGCGAGAGAAGATCGTGATCCGCTCGGGCATCCCCATTTCTCCGGTCAGCAGGCGCCGTACAAGGGTTTTGCCAAGCGATCCGGTTCCGCCGGTCACCAGAATCTTCTTACCTTCAAAAGGCGTTGTCATTTCCATTTATCGTATGGTGTCGGGTCTTCAGCCATTGACCTAATCATTTCTGGCCACGCCGGAGGCACGAATCCCGTCAGCGATCGAAAAACACCCGAGTCAAGGCTGCGGTCGATCTCGAAGTCATCATCCGGCTCGATCTCGATGTTACGTGAATAGGCTTGCCCAACAAGTCGAAGTAGCTCGAACTTGTTGATCGGGTCGCTCGATACATGATAGAGGCCCGAGAGATCTGGCTGTTCTGCGATCAAACCCCTAATTATATCGGCAAAAACTATCGTTGGAAAGCCGGAATAGATCGCCTTTCGAAAACCTCGTACCGTGCCCCCTTTGTTCCCAAGAAACCACTCAACAAGGCTATGACCCGCGAAAAGCTCCCGGCCAATTATCGACGTCCGGATCGTGAGGCAATTCTCGCCCGTTACCTCGCCCCAGTGCTTGCTTTGTCCGTAGAGGTCAAGTGCGTCCGGGGCGTCGGTCTCACCGTACATGCCACGCGTTCCTGCGAAAACGCAGTCGGTCGAGACAGTAATAAAACGGAACCCCAACTCGGCGCTTAACGCCGCAAGACGTTGTGGAAAGATCGAATTTGTTTCAAGGGTTGTAATAACGTCTGAGGCCGAAGGTTTTTGCTTGATCACCCCGACCGCGTTGACGACAACATCGGGGCGGAATCCTTGAAATGTTTCACGCAGTACATGGTCGGACGTTACATCTACATTTTCAATACAGCCTTCTTGCGGAAGAAAGCCGAAGCGACGTACTGAATCAAAGCTACCACGCAGGGTGTACTTTACATCAAACACCTCACCTAACACTTGAACAAGCTTGTGCCCGAGCATTCCCGAACCGCCGAAAATTAGAACCTTCATATGCAACTTTATATGTCGGGAGCCGACAGCTAACCCACTGCTTTAATGCTTTTCGCCATTCATCATCCCGCTATAGAGCTCTAGATACCGCTCGGCGATGGCTTCGACGCGATATTGCCCGGCGTTTTCTGCTCCAAGTTCGCCAAGTTCTGTCATGAACTCCGGATTCGACAAAAGCCGTTCAACGCCGCTTCGAATACTCCCGATATTCTCGGGGTCAACGAAAACCGCACCTTTCCCGGCTACGTCTTTCATTGGACTCCGGTCACTTGTGACAACTGGACGCCCAATTGCCTGGGCCTCGATGATCGGCATCCCGAAACCCTCGAACAACGAACAAAACACGACAATATCCGCAGCTTCGTATTCTTTCATCATCGAGCTGTCATCAACAAACTCAATATTTGAGTGGTCCGGCGTCTCGTTCTCTAGGTGAGCTCGCTGAGCATTTGAGAGTCTGCCGATCACGCGAAAGTGAACTTTCATCCCGCTCAGAGCACTCGCAGTTCTTTCAAGATTCTTGTGCGGTGCCGTGCCGATCTGTAGTACACGCGGCGGTTGACCCAGAGATTTCGGCCGCCGAGCATACCCCGGCGGAAATGGGTTCGGGATCACCGCGATCGACTGGACATCAACGTTGGCGATGTTGGCGAGTGACCCTCGTGTCGCATCCGAGATTGCTACCGTCTTTCTCGCCCGGCGAGTCGGCGACTTGAAAAATAGCCACTGTAAGACCTTTCTGCGAAGTCCACTCCGAAGATCGAGGATGCCGAGGTCATGCACCGTCTGAATGGTTTTCGACGGAGGCAATCTGAGCGCGATGTAATTTATATGCCCTGCAATATGATAAATATCCGCTGGCTCGGGCTTGAAGCGTAGTAAGTTGCGAAGTACGTCAAGAAATCGATTTCCGTATGGGAGTTTCTGCCGCACGCATTCTACGCCCCGCGAGCGAAGTTCGGTTGTTAGAGTGTCGAATACCCGCTCGATGCTGGGCGTGTCAGCCTCCAGGCGTTCGATGAAGCAGATCTTCATTAGAAACTAACTATCGCGAGACGAGCGGGCGTTAGCGGCCGCAAGCAGGCGTTCGATCGTGATGGCGGACGTGCCGACTTGCTGCACAACGATTCCGCCGGCCGTATTGGCAAGCCGGGCAGCCTCCGTGAGCGAGAGTCCCGCACCGACAGCAACCGCAACAGTTGCAACAACGGTATCGCCGGCTCCGGTAACGTCATAGGTTTGAACAGGTTCTGCCTCGATGTGAACCCGTGTTCCATCTTCGATAAAAAGGGTCATTCCCTTGTCACCCTGTGTTATCAGCACATTATGAATGCCGACTTCATCGCGTAGCCGCGTCCCGGCGCCGTCAATCAACTCCGGATCCTCCTCGCTCATCGACGTTGCTTCGGCGGCTTCCTTCCGATTCGGAGTGATCAGCGTCGCACCTGCGTATTTTGTGTAGTCTTTTCCCTTTGGATCCACAAGAACCGGTGTCCCCGTTTCCGAGCAGCTTTCGATCAGGAATCGAATGATCTTGTCTGTAAGAAACCCTTTTCCATAATCAGATATGACGACCGCACCTACCGTCGGAAGAAGTTTCTCGAGGATCGTAAAGCTTTCGGTCTCATGCCCTGATCCAAGCCCTTCAAACGGCTCTTTGTCTACCCTTACGACCTGCTGAGAATGGGCGATTATCCGTGTTTTGACCGCGGTCGGAAAACTTGAACCGCTTATCAGATTTGCGACCGGGATATTGGAAAGCTCAAAAGCTTCTTTCAGTAGTTCGGATTCCGGATCGTTACCCACATACCCGACGACCGCGGCCCGAGCTCCGAGCCCCACGACGTTTGTGGCAACATTGGCAGCTCCGCCTGGGGCATAAGTGTCCCTTCTAAGCCGCACGACGGGAACGGGAGCCTCAGGCGAAATGCGCGTCACGTCTCCCCACCAAAAGCGGTCGAGCATGAGGTCGCCGACCACAAGAACACTTGTATCGGCGAATTTTTGCGAAATTGTTGTCATTGATCCGATACGGCAAAGGCATCTACGTATTCGCACCAAATATGGGCGATCGTGATGTGCATTTCCTGAATTCTCGCCGTCCGCGAAGACGGCACGAGGACACATTCATCCGAAAGCGAGGCGAGCTTTTTACCGCCCTGGCCCGTCAACCCGACTACTTTACATCCTATTTGGCGAGCGGCAATCACAGCTGCGATTACGTTGGGAGAGTTTCCGCTTGTTGATATCGCAATCAGGCAGTCCCCCGGCTTCGCGAGGGCCTCGACCTGACGAGCAAAGACCTGTTCGAAGCCGTAATCATTGGCGATCGCAGTCAAAGCGGATGTATCGGTTGTTAGAGCAACAGCCGGAAGTGCCCTTCTTTCCTTTTCGTAACGCCCGCTAAACTCTGTAGCTAGGTGCTGAGCATCTGCGGCACTGCCGCCATTTCCACAAATAAGAACTTTACCCCCATTCTGGAGCGTCGTGATAATGATTTGGGCAGAGCCTTCGATCGCACCCATCAGGAAAGCGTCCGCCTTTTCGAAAACTTGCCGATGTTCTTCGAACGAAGCCTCAACTATGCTTTTCGCCTCCAATTCTTCGGCTTCGTTTTCAACTGGCTCGTCGTCCTTTTCGATAGTCTCGATCAAAGTAGAGGACGAAAAGCCCTCGACCAGAGGAAGCGAGACGACCTGCCCACCGAGACTCTTTACGAGATCCGCCCCAATGATCTCACTTTCCTTCCAGTCACCGCCTTTGACCAGGATATCAGGCTTAATGTCATTTATCAGCCTTTCGGGCGTAAGTTCCTCAAATATATGGACTTCATCGACCGCACGAAGAGCAAGCAAGACCTTTTTTCGGGATTCCTGATCAACAACGGGCCGGCCCGGACCTTTGATCTTTCGAACGGACAGATCGCTATTGATCCCAACAACAAGCCGATCGCCAAGCGCTCGGGCGCGCTCCAAAAGGCTAACGTGACCCGGGTGGATCAGATCGAAGCATCCGTTTGTAAAGACGATTTGCGGCATCTTGCTTTCTATTTCTTACCGGCGACGATCAGCCGTTGCGAAGCCAACTCACGGTCTTCCCGACCGAAAAGCCGCTCCATCTCGAGGCATTCTGTCACCTCAAATCCTCTTTCGGACAGCATCTGAACGAACGTTTCCTCTGTTCGGCCGAAACAATGGAGACCGTACTTAAACTTAAGGCGTCCTTTTGCTGACGCATCAGATCGCCACTCAGCTTCGGTCTTCCACGCGTCATCCGGAAGCTGAACATGAAGGATCAACTTACCCTTGGCATGTAAATATCGGGCGCAAGTGTCCAACATCGACCGGAAGACTTCGTCGGTCATATGTTGGATGACTGCATAACTATATATCGCATTTACGCAACCTTTGGGGATAACGTCTTCGGAATCCTTTGCGTGAACAAATTCGATGTTCTCTCGGCCGTTTAAGATCTTACCGCACGCGAGTGCACCGTCGGAGATATCAAGTGCGTATATCTTCCGGACATGTGCTGAGACCGCGGCCGCTACAAATCCCGGGCCGCAGCCATAGTCGACCACAACATCATCGGACTTGAGATAGCCAGCCAGAACCTTTTCGTAGATCTCGATCCTCGTTTCGACTATTACATCAAAAACCCGACCAAGAAAAGCATCGGTCGTTTCATCCGCTCGTTTTGTTGAGGTGCCATCGATAAAGTAATGCGGACTCATCGAAAGCAACCTCAAGGCCCATTTCTTTTGGCTATCGCCCTTTAACCTTGCGAGGAATCCGGGAACCCACTTCGCCCCTAGAAAATTCTGCTCGCCGCTGCCAAGGGCAATGGTCCATTTTACGAGGTCAAGCGTTCGCGACATTTCTTCGTGTTAAAAGTAGATTGGCAAGGAACAGCGCCACAGCGACAATGAATACGGTTCGTATAACCGAAGGAAAGATAATAGCGAAAAATGCCTCATAAGAAACAACCGTGAGCAGCATAAAATAGGCGACCTTTCGCCACATCGTCGAGTACGGTGTGTCGATCAAAGCGGCGTAAACGAATCGCAAATAGAAGCCGAGGAGCATCATCCCGATCGGAATTCCTATCGGCCCGAAGTTCCGCAAAAGGTCAGCGAACGGTGAGATCGCGAAGGAATTATCGCCGTAACTGAAATAAAGGTCGCTATAAGCACGCGGGTCGGATGTTGTAGGCTTTTCCTGCCATAGAAATCGCGGGATGAAAGACGTATAGAGATCGTTGAGAATATTGTTCTCAAGACCGTAGGCAGCTTCATACGGCGCGAGTTTTTCGTAGTTTGAAACAACTATTGCGACGGAAGTCAGATTTTCGATGCGTTGCCCCAGAGCTTGGATGGTGTCCCCGAAAACGACGGTCGGATCCTCTTCGAGGAGATAATCAACGGTTGCCACAGCCTGGCCCAAATAGTCGCCGGCGCCAACACGGGCCTCAGACCCTTTGATGTTTCGGAAGCTAGTTCCATATGCAACGCCTATGAGGAGGGCCAGAGTTGCCGCGACCCCGAATAGAGCGGTGTACTGCCACTTGATCTTGCGTCCTGAATGGTAAAAAGCGAATGCGATCGGCAAAAGCCCGATGATCAAGCTGCTTCGGCTACCAAGCAAAGCCATTCGGAGCGGGATCAAAGCGAGTAGCAGACCGATAGTCAAATAGAAGATCCCGGAACGCTGCTTCGTTGTGAAAACTGCAAGCCAGAGAATCAATCCGCCTACGGTCAGAACGATCACAAGAAATGAAATAAGCCCGTCGAAGGCGCCGATCTCGATATTTCTTTGGAAACCGAGAAGGCCCTGAAGAAACCCGAAGATATTCAGCCCCGAGCCAAGTATGATCAATACAAAACCGGCCAGCCAAACCTGATCGGGATTCCATTCCCTCTTAGGCATTAACGGTTCTATCCGTTCGGCAATCCAACGTCCCACAGGCGAGAAATATCCCGCTGTGAGGCCAAGAAAGCCAATTGAGATGTAAACAAGGGTAAGCGGAATATTGTATTGAGGGTCCTCAATGAACGAGATAAAGAACCACTCAACCCAGTCAAAAGCGACGATCACCCCCCCGACGACGAACGCCGGCAATAGATAGGACCATGCAGCAAAAACAAGCGGGTGAAATAGGTCGAACCGGCCTTTCCAGTATAGATAGGCGCTTGGGGCGAGTATTACGATCGCCGTTAGAAAAACCCAAGGAAGCACATAAAAATTCCTGTAGCTGGTTCCGATCTCATTCGAATACCAAATGAACCCGAAACCGACCAAAAACACGAGTCCCCACAACACAAGAACAGGACCCAGCATGCTGTTTCCGAACCCGAGTTTCTGCGTGTTTTGAATTCCGGAGAATGCCATCTGAATCGATCTACTCTGCGCCCTCAGTTCGCTTCCGGCAGACTGCGATCACACCATCGCTAAGTTGCGGAAATACGGCTACCGAGAGATCGTTTACTGCTCGATAATACCATTTCAACGTGTCTCGGTGCTCTACGCCAAGATCGTAAAAACAGAAATTCTCTACACTAAGTCCGTTGTTTTCGATCAACTTGTTCAGGGTCCGGTATGAATAATAGGCAACGTGATCTGGGTGAACCGGCTCGTTTTGGCCGCCTTTTCCGCGAAAGGCATATATCACAAATCGAAAAGCACAATAGGCATTTACTGTTGTGATCGCGAGCTTTGTCTCGGCGTTCATGAATCGCTGGATTCCCTTCAGAAAAAGCCCGGGATTATTCAGGTGTTCGACCATTTCGCCGGCAATGATCACGTCGAATTCGCGCTCGAGTGTCACTTCCTCAAGCCTTTCAAGGTCCGCTCGGTAAAGCTCTCCAAAACCACGTTCTGTCAAGAGATCGATTCCCTCTTGGTCGAAATCGAAACCGGTGAGCTCCTCGGCAATTTCTGCGAGGTCAGCATGGAGGAGCGAATCGGCCGCGATCGAGTCGAGCGTGTACGGGAAATTGGTGCAGCCGAGGTGAAGCACGCGCTTGCCCTTGGCTAGCTCTTTAAGAAATTCAACTCTTTGAACGCTTTTGAATCCGACGGTCATGCAGTTCGGGACCTGATTGCTGAAAAGATCGCATTCTTTTCAGACTGGTCCAAATACCCCAAAACCCAAAGAATACCACAATATAGAAGCCCGCTGCAGGCAACCGCTACGATGTAAGCCGGCCATGAAAGATCGAATGTTTGCAGAGAAAAGAAAAGCAGTGTCGCTGCGAGAATCGCGGCCACCAGCAGCCGAAGAGCGTTGCCTAACCAAAACATTCCGTCGAACTTACCAAAAAGCCACCGCTCAAATGTGAAGATCGAGAAGAACATCACAGAAAACCCAGCCAGACGCGATAATGCCATCCCGACATTCCCGTATTCGGTCGTCAAAAGCATAAGGGACAGCGTCACAACAAAGCATATCGCGGAAACATAAAGATTATGCTTTGGAACCCCTAGGCCTTCACGCATGAACCACGCTACGCCGGCTATTGAGAGAAGCGAAAACGTGATCGTGTGGATCTTTAAGATCGCCGTTGCCTCATCGGCAAATTGCTGCCCCATCCAAAGGGTTAGGAACGACCCGCCCGAGACAAGAAGGACCGCCGTAACAAAAACAACGATCACTCCGATCAGCTTCGTCGCTCGGTCATAGAGCTTCTTTAGCCGGTCAAGGTCTTGATTTTGTTCACTTGCGACCGGAGCAATTGCAAGAAGAAGGCTGGTCGAAAACCCGTGAAGGTAAAGGCCGATCGCCATTGCCACAACATAATACGTAAGTTGATCGCTCCCGAGCACCCGCGTTATATACCCGCGCTCGAAGAGCAGGAGCACGTTCCCCAAAAGCTGATAGCCAACGACTCCGCCCGTATAAAGAAATACCTTCCGCAATGATTCGCGGTCGAAACCCGAGAATAGATTGACATCGGCAAGTAGACGCTTTGCCGAAAAGACGTGAACAATGACCGATATCGTCAGCACGCCCAGATTCCATGCAAGCAAAGCTTCGAGTCCATAACCTGCGACGGCGAGCGTCAGATTTCCGAGAACAACTGCAAAGTTGGTCAAGTTAAAGAGCTTTGAATACAGGTCGAAGCGGTGAAGCCCCTGCAGCACGGATCCGAATAGCTGATTGATCAGCGTAACGACAATGATGCCTGCAGCGATGTACAGAGCGTAGATCGCTCCGTCCTGAAAGCGGGCCTCGATCCCGAGCACGCTGACGACCAGCCACGGAGCAAGTAAGCCGATGAGAAGCACAGCGATGGATCCAAGTCCGACGCTTACGATCAGACTGCTCGATACGATCGGGCCGATCTTCGCTCGGTCCTCAGTTGCCTGATATTCGGCAACATATTTCGCGGCCGCTCGCCCGACACCAAAGTTGAATGAGTAGCTTATTATTCCGAGAACAAGCGCGTAAATGCCGTAGCCCTCAAGCCCGAGAGCTCGGACGATGAACGGCGTCGCGATCAGGCTAAGCAGCATCGGGCCGACCCATGTCAGCGCACCGAAGGAGATACTCCTGATAACATTGTTCCCTGTTTGCATCAGTTGGCCCCGAGTGCGTGTAGGTAAGCGGCGAGAACCTTGCGTGCTACGACCCGTTCGTCGAAGTTTGCATTCACATGAGATGTTCCCGCAGTGGCGAGTTGTTCCGCGAGTTGATGGTTCGATGCAAGCCGCAATATCGCTTCCCCAAGCGATGCTGCATCGCCGGGTTCCACTAACAGCCCCGTCTGCCCATCAATGACCGCTTCCGGGATCGCGTTGACGTTTGTCGAGATCGCCGGCAGCCCCATAGCCATGGCTTCAAGGAGAGCCACCGGGAGGCCTTCAACAAAGCTAGGCAGCACGAAAATGTCACCTAATGAAAAGAAGCCGAGAACGTCCTGGCGTTCTTTCCCGATCTCATCGGAGATTACCAACCGAAAGCGCTCGCCGAGCCCGTAGCCCTTTATTCGCTCTAACGCTTCTTTATCTGCGGGCAAAGGCGAAAGCCAAACGAACCTCAACAAAGGGTCTTTCGCGGCCGCGATTTGAGCAGCCTCGAGGAAAACCCACCTTCCCTTCCGGTCGATAAAGTTACCGACGCAAAGAACCGCTACCTCGTCCTCACGGAGTCCGATGAATTCCCTGAACTTTGCCCGGACCGAAAGGTCACTTGCGATCGGCCCGATCTCATCTGGGTTCATGCTCGTATAGGTGACCTGGATATCTTCAGCAGTGCGTTTCGTGTAATGCTGCGAAAAATAGTTCTTCGCGTCTTCGTTTGAGCAAAAGACGTGAAAATTTCGGAACCGCGAAATGACAGCGCATTTGAACTTCCAGATCGCCTCCCGGATCGGCCCGACTTCGGGTAACCGATTGTGCGAGGTGATGAACACCTCCGCGTACAGCGTGGCCCAGATCAGCGGGATGAGCGAATAATGCGGTAGAAGATCGAGATGGATGACCCCATCGGGCCCGAGTTCAGCGATCTTTCGCATCATTCGGTACTCGGTCTTCATTTTTCGAAAACGAGACTTGATGCTCGCGACAAATCCTGCTGCGGGCTTGGTATTGATCGATCCTTCAAAAAAATGCCGCTCAACACCCAGATCGTCAATAAATTTCAAAACTTTTGGGTCTGAACCGGCGGGAAGGACGACGGACACGCGAAAGCTCTTCCTAACCTCACGAATTATCGCGAATAGGTGTATCTGCGCACCACCCCATTCGAGATAGTTCCAGGCATAGATTGCTTGTCGCATAAGAGCAAAATGTGTATTTTAAGGTCAGCATGGAAAATATCCTAGTGACGGGCGGCTCCGGTTTAGTGGGCCGCCATCTTAGTAAATACCTTCCGGATGCAGTTTACTTGTCTTCGAAGGAGTTCGACCTCCGCAGCGAGGAAGATGTCCGACGGCTGTTCACGTCGAAGTGGGACCGTGTCATTCACCTTGCCGCTCGGGTCGCCGGCATACTCGATAACAAGTCGCGCCCGGCGGAGTTTCTTGAAGATAACCTCCTGATGAACACCCTCGTATTGAAGTATGCCCGCGAATCGGGAGTTCGGCGGTTCACTGCAGTGCTTTCCACCTGTATCTATCCGGACGTAGCGAGCAGCTACCCGATGACCGAGGAAATGCTCCACGATGGGCCGCCGCAGGCGACGAACTTCGGCTATGCGATCAGCAAACGAACACTCGCCGCCCACATTGACGCCAGCAACGCTCAATACGGAACAAGCTATAATTACCTTATTCCCTGCAATCTTTACGGCGAGTTCGACAAGACCGACAAGAATAAGAGCCATTTTGTTACGGCACTGCTCGTCAAGATAATCGAAGCCGAACAGCAAGGTGCCGGGAAGATAGATCTGCTTGGGACAGGAAAACCGTTAAGGCAGTTCATGCACGCCGAGGATCTGGCGAGAGTGCTTGTCGATTGTGTTGAAAAGGATGTAACTCAAAACTTTAATGTCGCGGTTTCCGAAAACCTGTCGATCCTGGAGATCGCCGAGATCGCATTGGAGGCAACTGGAAACGAAGGCTTTTCAATAGAATTTGACCCAAATGGCCCCGATGGACAATTCCGCAAAGACGTCTCGAATGCGAAGATGCTGGAGATCTTACCCGATTTTGAGTTTACCGGTCTAGCCGAGGGTCTCCGCCGCGTGTATTCTTATTACAAGTCAATCGATCGATCATGAAAACGGCTTTGATTACCGGAATTAACGGGCAAGATGGAAGTTATCTTTCAGAATTGCTCCTCGAAAAAGGCTACGAGGTGCATGGCATCCTCAAACGCAACTCCGTCGCCGAAACGCAGACGACGAGGATCGAGCACATACGCTCCGACCTACGGCTGCATTACGGCGACATAACGGATCTTTCGTCGCTTGTTTATGTGATAAAAGAGACGTCGCCCGATGAGATCTATCATCTTGCGGCGCAGTCGCACGTGCGGATCTCGTTCGATCAGCCGATCTACACGGCGAATGCCACCGGGCTCGGAACGCTAAATCTTTTGGAGGCGATCCGTCTCACAAAACCCGACTCTAAGATGTACCAAGCCTCTTCATCGGAGATGTTTGGAAACACGATCGATGAGGACGGCTTTCAGCGTGAGACGACTCCGATGAATCCAGTCTCGCCCTACGGATGTTCGAAGGTCTTTTCGTATCATCTTGCGAGGAACTACCGCAACGCTTACAAACTGTTCGTGAGTAACGGTATTTTGTTTAACCACGAAAGCCCGCGACGCGGGACGAACTTTGTGACCAACAAGGTCTGTAAAGAAGCGGTCCGGATCAAGTATGGTCAAACGGACAGGCTTGAGCTCGGGAATCTCGACGCGACGCGTGACTGGGGCCACGCAAAGGATTATGTACTTGCGATGTGGATGTTGCTCCAGCTTGATGAACCGGGAGACTACGTTTGTGCAACCGGCATTTCACACAGCGTCCGCGATCTGGTGAACTACGTTTTCAAAAAACTCGAACTCGAACCGGAAGCCTATGTTGGTGTCAGCGAACGCTTCCTCCGCCCCGAAGAACTTCATAATCTGAAAGGCGATTCATCGCTGCTGCGAAGTGTTACAGGCTGGAAGCCGGAATACACTTTCGAATCGATGCTCGATGAGATGACCGATTATTGGCTCGAGGAACTCCGTCCGGCCTATTCCTCAGGAGCGACTACCTTGTCTGCATAAAGGTCTTTGAGCAAAGGTTCTGGAGCAAACTCCGCGTATGAGGTCTCGTAGTTCCGCCCGATCAGGTATCGGATGTAGAAGATCGGCGTTGCGAAAAGCCCGGAAAATTTGTTCGGAGCTCCGTAAAGATTTGCATATGTTCGGCGCCAAAGGCTGTTCGCATTGCCCTTATCGAGAAAAAGGGTTCGCAGCTTCTTGGCGAAAGGCATTTTCCCTACCGAAGGCGGCGACGTGTTTGGTTGGCAAAAAGCTCGGGCGCGTGGGTCGATCAAAAGCGTCCAACCTGCCCGACGCATCCGCGGCGTGTACTCGGCATCGCCGTAATGCGGGAACCGCTTCTCATCCATTAGCCCGCACTCGCGGATCGCCTCTACCGGAAACAGAACACAATTCCCGACGATGATCTCGACCTCCCAAGCCTGTTGCGGAACGGTCCAGACGGTCTGCTGCTGCCAGTGGCGAAAACCGCCCCAGAATGCATTCCATTTCGGCGCGACCTGAAACACCCGGTGCGGTTGATCCCATAAGAGAAGGAGAGCTCCGACTACGGATCTCGGATGCTTGTCGGCGGTCTCGATCATGTTCTGTAGAAGCTTGGGATCAAAGACCGTATCGTTGTTGATCGAGAGAATATAATCGGGATCACGGCGAAGGGCCGCCTCAAAACCGCGGTTCATCCCGCCGCTGAACCAGAGATTGCCGTCCCCACTGACAATTTCGACGTCCGGATATTCCGCACTTACCCTCTCGGCAGTATCATCGGTCGAGCCGTCATCGACGATGACCGTAAACACGTCAAGTCCGGTGATATCCAGCCGAGCGATGCTTCGAAGGCAAAGCAATGTAAGGTCACACCGATTGTGGACCGGTGTGACGATGGCAACACGCTTTTTCTCGGCGGATAAGGGCATTAAAGGACGGAGTTAACGACGTCAGCAACATATTCGACCTCGGCATCGGTCATCTCATGATTGTTCGGAATGTACATTCCGTTGTCGTGAACGATATCGGCAAAAGGAAGGTCCGCGTGTCCATAGCGTTCATACCAGAACGGATGTCGGGCGATCGACCCGCACACCAATGGCCGCGAATCAACACCGGCCTCGGTCAATGCATTTACCACCTCATCTCGTCTGTCGGTGATGAGCGGGTAGCAGAAATTAGAAACCAGCGTTCCCTCGCGTTGTCGGACCTTGTATTGATGATCGTTTATGGCTGCATCGTAATGCAGAAAATTTCGATTGCGGCTCTCGACGACCGAGTCGGCCTTCTGCAATTGTCCCAGTCCGAGGAACGCTTGCAGGTCGGTCGATCGGACATTAAAGCCCGGATGATAGAACGTGTAAAATGCCCGGAAATCATCAATACCGTATTTGGCCCGCAGCTCTTTCTGTTTCGCATTCGGCAGGTCGCGGTCCCAGCCGTGGCTTCTGAGCGAGACCAATAGGTCTTTTATATCGGCGTCGTCGGTGCAGATCATTCCGCCTTCTATCGTCGAAAGGTGATGGCCGAAGTAGAGCGAAAAGCTGCTCATCAGTCCAAAATTGCCTGTCTTGATCGCGCGGTATTCCGAACCAAGGCTTTCGCACGAGTCCTCAAGCAATACGATTTCCCGCTCGTTACAAATAGCCGTGATCTCATCCATCTTGTTCGGGAACCCAAGAACGTGGACGAGAATGATCGCCGCCGGGTCGTGTTCCTCAACGAGTTTGCTGAGATGGTCAGTATCTAAACCAAGCGTTTCCGGGTCGCAATCGCAAACGATCGGCTCGAGGCCAAACTGGATTGCCGGGGCAACGGTCGTCACCCATGAAACCGCCGGCACGATCACCTTTTTGTTCTTGAGCCGACCGGATAAGAGCAACGCATAGAACATCAGCAGGTTTGCGGATGACCCCGAGTTTACAAAGACCGAGTACTTGGAACCCTGCCAGGTCGACCACTTTTCCTCGAATTCAACTGTAAGCTCGCCTTTTGTCAGACGCGGGAACGTACGAAGCCAGTCAGAAAGAGCCAATAGCTCTTCCTGACTGATCGTATCCTTTACCAATGGGACTTTGACGGGAATTCCAAATGCCACTATTCTTCGTCCTGCCTGTAGTGGCCTTGATTGTAATAGCTTTGGTAGTAGTGGTAATGATCCTGCGACCGAATATCGACGTTGTTGAGCACAACACCGAATATGCGGGCACCAACATCGTTCAGGAGCTGTTTGGCGCGCCGAACGATCTGCCGCGAGCTCTTGCCGGAATGAACCACTAGGATGACACCATCAACCATCGACGCGATCAGCACACCGTCCGTAAAGGAGGTAATCGGCGGCGAATCGATGACCACGTGGGTGAAATGCTTCTGTAGCGTGACGAGTAGCTCGGCCATCGGCTGCGAGCCGATAAGCTCGGCTGGGTTTGGGGGTATCGGACCGGACGTCAGGAGGTTGAGCTTCGTGCTCGGTTCCTGCTGGATCACCGCAAGGATCTCCTTTTCCGACATCTGGCTGGAGAGGATCGTACTCAACCCTTCGCCATTCGAAATACCGAAGACAGAATGCAGCCGCGGTCGCCTCATGTCCGCATCGATAACAAGTACCTTTGCTCCCGTCTGAGCAAGGCTGATCGCGGTATTGGTTGCGGTCGTGGTTTTGCCCTCCGAAGGCAAACTTGAGGTTACGAGAAGCGACTTCGGAGCGTGGCCCGCCGTTGAAAGGAGGATCGACGTGCGAAGCTGCCGATACGCTTCCGCAAGCGATGACCGCGGGTCTGTGTTGATGAGAAGTTCCGAATTCACCGGAACCGATTCATCGTCCTCCTTATCAGAACCGCCGACGAGTAAGAGCTTCCGCTTTGGCAATGAATCGAGAGAAGGAATTGCCGCAAGTGCAGGAAGCTGCAGGTAGCTTTCTATCTCCTCGGTCGTACCGATCGTGTCATCGAGATACTCGAGGAAAAGTGCCAAGCCCATTCCGAAAAGCGTCGAAAGAAACAGAGCGGCAAGGACCGTCGTTGTTCTACTTGGCGATATCGGATTCTTCGGCGGGATCGCATACTGTGCAACACGAATATTGTTGTCAGAGCCTTGCGACGCGACGTCGTTCGAGCTCTGCTGCTTCCGCAGATTGTCGAGAAAGCCCTTGTTTGTCTCGATATTCTGCTGAAGCAATTTGATCATCACGGCACCGGCATTCTGACCCTGTGCTTCCTGAAACTGAACATTAAATGCAGCACGGATCTTGTCCTCTTTGTCCTGTGCTCGCCGATATTGCGTTTCCAGGACCTTTAGCAAATTGTCGGATGTGCGGCTGCGATATGCCCGGATCTCTGCCTGAGCCTTTTCCGTCGCGGTTGCCAAGGAATCTTCGAGACTCTTGATCTGAGAATCGATCTCCTTTATCTCGGGCGCGGTAGGAAGAAACTCTTCCAGCAGCTTCGCTCGGTTTGCCGTAAGCCCTGCGATCGTCTTCTGAGTCTCGTTGCGATAATTCAAGAGAAAATTCTCGCGCTCGGTAATGTAACGGGCACTCTCGGCTTCGGCCAACGCAGCGACCCTCTCAGGATTGTTGCGAACGGAGAGATACTGTGCCTCGGCCGTTTTTCTTTCGTTCTCGACCGTTAGCAGGTCTTTGTTCAGCCCCGCTAGTCTTTCAAGTACGATCGTCTGATCGCCGGGAGTTTTTAAGATACCTTCAGACCTTTCAAGTTCAACGAGCTTGAGTTCATCGCGGCGGACATCAGATTGCAGATCCGCGATACGTTGCTGAAGAAAATCGCTTGTCTTTCGCGACGTTCCAGAACGTTGCTCTTGATTCGCCACTGCGAATGTCTCACCGATCCCGTTCACCACAAACGCCGCCAATTGTGGATCGGTGTTGCGGAAAGCAACTTCGATCAATCGGGTATCTTTCACCGTCGCCCGAGATTCCCTCACGGGTTCGATCGAAATATTTCGTTTGATTATCTCGACATACGGAGCGAGACGTATCGCTTCTGCGATCTCATCCGCCGACATCAAGCCCGAATTTGGTGAGGCCGCAAATTCGCTCAAGGCGGCATCACTCTGCTTATCGTCCGAACTGGCAAGCCCGATGGCACGGAGAAAACCGCGGACGGCTCCGCCCGAGCCTTCTGCTCTTGCGGCCTGAAATTCTTTGTTGGAGTCTAGGCTGTGCTCCTTGATCACCCGGCGAAGCACCGTGTCGCTGCCAACGAGCTGGAGCTGGGTATTGAAATATGACGGGTCAAGGTTGATGCTCGGCCGCTGGCGGTCGCTTGTGATCAGGTCCGGATTCGTTTGCTCGAGGTCGACCTGAATGGTCGCCGATGCCTGATAGATATTCGGCTTGCGTGCCATGTAGATCGCAACCAGCGTTGTGACCAGCACCGCAATTCCGATCACGAGCCAAAGCCGCTTGCGGATTGCCGACCAGTATTCCATTAGGCTAAAGCCTTCGGCTGAATGCAATTCCCTGTAGGCCGGATAACGGCCCGAGCCCGGAACCAACTGTGGATCGAACTGCCTTTCGATATCGGTCGCAGGATCTCTCGGGCTCTTTATGATGTCTCTCGTTTCTCGCATGATTAAGCCGAAAGTTTTACGGAACGCGGTAGAAAATACTCGGAATGCCGTTAGTAAGCGAACGACCGATCGAGTTGAAAATACTTTTCACGCGGTCCTCATTTACCGCCACTATGTCGTTCGGTTCAAGGTACGGGTCGGCGACTTTGCGCTTCTCGATGTCACCGAGGTTGAATAGGAGCTCTTCGCGTTCCAAGCTGCCTTGTTTTTGCCTAAAGATCCGAACATCGGTGCGAGAAGCGGGCTTCAGGCCTTCCGCCGAGGCGATCGCCTGCGTAAGCGTAAGCGGCTCCTTCATTATCACCTGACCCTGTTTGACCACGTGGCCGTAGACATAAACGACGTCAGCCTCGAGGACCGATACAATGTCGCCCGGCAGCATAGGAATATTCTGTTTCGCCTCGAGCACATCCTTAAGGCTGAGATGAACGATCTCAAATTCCGTATCTTCGTCCGAACGTTGTTGCGTCAACCGGCAGTTCGAACGGCTGCCCGTGCGAGCGACTATCAGCCGCGAACCGGCCTTATCGGTCGGCCCACCGGCCTGAGCAAGAAGCTCAAGAAGGCGTATCGGCCGGTTGATGTAGTAATTTGCCGGTTTTTCAACGGCGCCCATTACTGCGAAAGACTGAGAGCGTTGCTCTACGGCAATTACGTTGACCTCGGGGTTTCGGAGGTAGTTCTTTGCGTATGCGGTCGCGATCTCATTTGCAAGTTCCCGCTCGCTCTTACAGACGGCGACTATTGGCGCATCGAGCCGAAAGAGAGTGATAGTCCCGTTCGGATTTACATTCACCCGCTGATTGAGTTCAGGACGGCGAAATATCTGTATCTCGAGCGTATCCTGAAACCCGATTCGGTATCGTTCCTCTGAGGTCTGAAAAGAAGCCGGGCCAGATGGCGTCGGTGCCGGTTCGCCCTGTGCAAAAAGTTGGTTAGTGCCCAACAAAAAGAAAACTGTTAGCCAAAGTATTGTTCGCATGGAAAACTTCTCCAAGTGGGCAAAATCGCGCATAAATTTCTATCACTACAAACTTCCCTCGAACCTAGCGAAGCCCGAGAGCCGATCGGCGATAAGAATCAATCCCTAAGTCTAACAAAAGACAAGGACTTTGGAAACCGTCATTTTGAAACCGAATTCGTTTTGGCTAAACTCTCCGGAGTACGGATAAGTCATGGACAATGCCACCCCAATGCTTCGGCAATACCTCGAGATCAAGAAGCAGTATCCGGGAACCATTCTCTTTTTCCGCCTCGGTGATTTTTACGAGATGTTCAATGAGGATGCGTTGATCGGCTCGCGGGAACTCCAGATCACGCTGACCGCTCGTCAAAAAGAGTCGCCCAACCCTGTTCCGATGTGCGGCATTCCCTACCACGCCGCATCTGGCTATATTTCCAAACTCGTCTCAAAGGGCTACCGCGTCGCTATTTGTGACCAGACCGAACAAGCTTCGAAAGGCACGAAGCTCGTTCGCCGTGAGGTAGTTCGGATCGTAACTCCTGGAACTTCGGTTGATGAACAGCTCCAAAGCGAACGCGAGCCAATATTCCTTTCCGCAGCAGTTGAAGTCGACAATGCCGTCGGCGTCGCGTTTCTGGATGTCTCGACCGGCGAGTTCTTTGTTTCGGAATTTGACGGGCCGGAGCGTTGGTCGAGAGCACGGGAACGCATCGAGCGGTACGCGCCGAAAGAGCTGATCTTACCTCGCAATAATGCAAAACGATGGGCAGAAGATCTCGGATTTGCACGCCGCGAGAGTTTGCTCTATCCCGAAACTGAACAAAATGATGTCCGCGGCACAGAGGTTGGCGTGACGCCTGTCAGCGAGGATTCATTTGAAACAGCAGCCGCAAGGGCGCTTCTTCTCCGAAAGTTCGGGGTCAAGACTTTGGCAGGTTTTGGCATCGAGGCCCGAGCGGCGGCGACCGCTGCGGCCGGCGCGTGCCTTGCGTATGCCATCGAAACACGCCGCGACTCGGCCGAGCATATTCTCGGGCTGACGATGCAGGAAGAGAACGATTTCCTGAATCTGGACGCGGTCACGATCGCAAACCTCGAATTGATCGCCGGCCGAGGCGGCTCCGCAAAGACGAGCTTGCTTGGCGTGATCGACAGCACGGTGACAGGCATGGGTTCCCGGCTCCTTCGCGGCTGGATCATGCGTCCTTCGGTCAAGCGAAGTGAGATCGAAACCAGGCTCAACGCGGTCGAGGAACTCGGCGATTCGATCCTCAGGGACAAGGTCCGCTTTCTCCTCAAGAGTGTTCTCGATATCGAACGGCTGGTCGGAAAGCTGGGGATGCCTTCGTTCAATGCCCGTGATCTTCTCGCGATCGCCCGCTCGCTCGGACAAACGCCCGAACTGAATGCGTCGATCAGAGATGCCCGTTCGCTGCTTCTTCAAGTTCTCTCCGAGAATATCCACGAGCTGCCCGAGATACGCGACCTTATCGCCCAAGCGATCGCTGATGAGCCGCCGGTAAACCTATCGGACGGCGGTACCATTCGCTCGGGCTTCAATGCAGAACTCGACGAGATCCGCGGCGTTGCGGGGTCGGTAAAGCAGGCGATCGCCGCGTTTGAAACGAGCGAACGCGAACGAAGCGGTATCCCGACACTCAAGGTGCGCTTCAACAACGTCTTCGGTTATTACATTGAGATCTCCAAGGCCAATCTCTCAAAGGTTCCCGCGGATTACGAGCGAAAGCAGACGCTCGCCAATGCCGAACGATTCTCCACACCGCAGCTTAAGGAATGGGAATCGTCGGTCCTAGGGGCCGAGGAACGCATCATCCGGCTCGAGACTGAACTATTCGGTGAGATCCTCAACGCGGTTCGCAATGAGATCAGAAAACTGCAGTCAACCGCACGTGCGATAGCAACTCTGGATGCCCTCGCCGCTCTTGCCGAGACGGCAGCGAAAAGAAATTACGTTCGTCCCGTTCTTCACGACGGCGACGATATCGAACTCAAGAACGGTCGACATCCGGTGGTCGAGGCCTTTCTCGATGGCTCTTTCGTGCCGAACGATGTGTACCTGAACAATTCGACCGATCGTTTGCTTGTTATAACCGGGGCAAATATGGGCGGAAAATCGACGCTTCTTCGGCAGGTAGCGTTGATCCAGGTGCTTGCCCAGATAGGTTCGTTTGTTCCTGCATCGTCGGCTCGGCTGCCGATAGTCGATCGGGTCTGGACGCGAGTCGGAGCATCAGATGATCTGGCGTCAGGCCGGTCCACCTTCATGGTGGAAATGACCGAAACGGCGGCAATATTGAACAACGCTACGCCTCGGAGCCTTGTTGTTTTGGACGAGATCGGTCGCGGAACCTCGACATTTGACGGGCTTGCCATCGCCTGGTCGGTAGCGGAGTTTCTCCATAATTCTCCCGAGCACTCGGCAAAGACGCTTTTCGCCACGCACTATCACGAGCTCGCCGAGCTTGCCGAGCATCTTCCCGGGGCGAAGAACTACCAGATCTCCGCCGTCGAGCGCGATGGCGAAGTCGTCTTTCTGCATAAGCTCCTTCCGGGGCAGGCATCTAAGTCGTATGGTATCGCCGTCGCTCGGTTAGCAGGCCTTCCTCGGGAAGTGATCGACAGGGCAAACGAGGTGCTGCAAAAGCTTGAAAAATACGAACTCGCCGTGTTCTCCGATGAGCAAATATCGGGACTCAAGCGAGCGGCCGGCCGTTCGGCTTCGGCGCAAATGTCGCTCTTCGCAAAACCGGCAGTCGGCGAGGCGGCTGAAGATAAGGAGCTGTAAACATGGATCGGTCGATCGGAAAACTCTTTTTCATCGGGATTCCGGGCCCTGAGATCGATGCGCAGACTCGCGAACTACTTCAACGCGTTCGCCCCGGCGGCGTTTGCCTTTTTGCCCGTAATATTCGTTCGGCAGAGCAGGTCAATGAGCTTCTGCTTGGGCTCCGAGAGACGGTTAGCCCGCAGATAATGTTGAGCGTCGATCAGGAAGGCGGCACAGTCGATCGGCTCCGGCGAATCATCGAACCTTTCCCGGCCGCGGACAAGATCCGAAATGCCGAAGACGCTCGCGAACACGGAGCATTGATCGGACGGGCCTTGCGGCTGCTCGGCTTTAACATGAATTTTGCCCCGGTGGTTGATGTTGCCACCGATGAGCGAAGGGCGAACAATAACGGGTTACGGGGAAGATCGTTTGGGAATTCGGCTGAGGAAGTCGTCGTACTTGCAGGCACCTTCATTCACGCGATGCAGGCGGAAGGCATCGCCGGTTGCCTGAAACACTTTCCCGGGCTAGCGGCCGCAACAGTAGATTCGCACGAGGAATTACCGGTTGTCCCGATCGGCGTGGAGGAGTTCGAATCGATCGATCTTAACCCGTTTCGGCGACTCATTACGGATTTCGACGTCCAGTTCGTCATGATCGCCCATGCCGTCTATCCCGAGCTTGCCTTGCAGGAGCGTGACCGAAATGGCAGACTTTTACCTTCGTCTCTAGGCAGTCTCGTTGTAAATAAGCTGCTCAGGGAAGAATGCGGTTTCACCGGCGTTGCTATTACTGACGATCTTTTGATGGGCGCCATAACGCGGGAATACGGGCTGCCGGAAGCGTGTTTGATGGCGATAAATGCCGGCGAAGATATGTTGGCGATCTGCTCAGAACCTGAGCTTATAGTCCGGAGCTTTGACCGTCTCGCAGAGGCCTTCAAAAATGGTGAGCTATCGCGAGCACACTTTGACGCATCGATTGAAAGGATAGATCGAATTGCTTCGTCACTTGCCGAACCGATCAAGTTCGACGAATCGGAATTCGACGAGCTATCAGCGAAGGTCGTCGACTTCAAGGCTAGACTCCAGTAAATTCACGTCATAATTGGGAGAGAATATTTTGAGAAAGTTTCTTGTTGTTTTCATTGTCTGTGTAATGGCGGCCGCGATGGCGTGCCGGCGGGGCGGTTCGGAGTACGTTACGATAGCTCTTTCAGAGTCGTTCTCCGGCTTCGATACTCTGACCTCGGACAAATCCGACGCCGCTGCCGAACGAGTGCGAAATCTGATGTTCAACGCCCTCGTCAAAAAGACCGAAAGCTTCGATTACACGGGCGAGATGGCGGAAACCATTGAAACCTCCGAAGACGGAAAGACGATCACATTTAAGCTGAGGCCAAACATTAAGTTCCACAACGGCACGACCTTCACATCCAAGGACGTCAAATACACCTTCGACGAACTTTTCAAGAGCACAGGCTATAAGCGTCTTGCATTTTTCGATTCGGTTGACAAGCAGCTCGTCGCTCACATTGACGGCATTGAAACGCCTGACGAAATGACCGTCCTCGTCCGCATCGCACGCCCGGCATTGAAAAACCAACTTCTTTCGAACCTCGTTGCCATACCCATAATTCCCGATGGAACCGTTGCAACTCAGCGGGAGCAGCCCGTCGGTTCTGGCCCATTTAAGTTTGTAAAATTTGACCAGTCGCAAAGCACCGTCGAACTTGAAGCATTCGGCGAATACTGGGAAGGTGCACCGAAGGTCGCAAAAATACGGGTCAAAACCATTCCCGATGCGAGCGCTCTGCAGGCTGAACTCCAGACAGGAGCGGTCGATATTGCCCCGCTTCCATCGAACCTGACACCCGATTCGCTGAAAACGCTTGAGGGCCTTCCGAATTTGAATGTTCAACAATTTGACGGCTCAAACATTCAATATCTGGGACTCAACACACAGTCGACACCGCTGACGAATGTGAAAATTCGCCAAGCTATCGGTTATGCTGTCGATCGCGAAAAGATAATCCGCGAACTGCTTTCGGGCCAGGGAAAGATCGCACATTCGGTACTTCCCGAGGGCTCTTGGGCTTATTCGCCCGGGACGCAATACACCTTTGATCCCGAGAGGGCGAAAAAGCTGATCTCCGAAGCGGGCTACAAGAACGAACCGATCAAGTTCAAATTCGCCGCCGGCAACGCCGCCTACAGCAGCTATGCTCAGGCGATCCAGAACATGCTGGTCGAGGTCGGGTTGAATGTGCAGATCGAAACGCTTGATCCGAATACGATCCGTGAGCAGCTCACCCAAGGAAATTTCCAGATGAACACGGGCGTCTGGGTCGGCGGAAATCAAGATCCGATCTTCATGAAGGATCTTTTCACGACCGCCCGCATCCCAGGCCCGAACGTTAGTTGCTGTAACCGTAGTCGCTATAGCAATCCTAATGTGGACAAGCTGATCGAACAGGCCGTGAATGAGACCGACCGCGAGAAAGGGAAACAGCTCTACGTCGAAGCCTGGCAGACCATCAGCAATGAACTGCCACTCTTCCCTCTTTGGTATCCGGCGAACATGGTGATCACAAGCAAGCGGATCGGAAACGTTAAGATCAGCCCGAGCGGAGACTGGAGCTTCATCAAGGACATCACTGTTCAGAATTAGCATGTCCCTTTTTTCGGTCGATCGATGCGGCTTGACAATCCATAAGCGGAAAGTAAAATAGGGGATTGCTGTGCGGGAGTAGCTCAGTGGTAGAGCGCAACCTTGCCAAGGTTGAAGTCGCGAGTTCGACCCTCGTCTCCCGCTCCATTTTTTCAAAGGAGAAATGATAACGGAAAAAGGCTAAAGATAATGGCTTTACCTTTATCCCTTATCCTTTCTCCTTTATACTTTTCGAAACGGCGGCGTAGCCAAGTGGTAAGGCAGAGGTCTGCAAAACCTTTATTCATCGGTTCGATTCCGATCGCCGCCTCCAATAACCTTCTTCTTCTCAGTGATTTACGGAACTCAATACAAAACGGCAAGAATAGCTATCAGCTAACATTATCGTAAGTTGCCGCCACTTCCCTCTTCGGTCAAGAACAAGAATATTCCGGAGCCCGACGCAACATAGAACTCCGAGTTCATATCAAGTTGTGTCATTTTTATGCGTTTTACTCAACCACGGGCGCGTCCAAACCCCCTTTGATTCACTCTGGATCGAGGCACGTTCCACTAAATCATCTGCTGACGACCCTACGCGTGCGGTCGGAATGGAAAATAAAGTGTCCGACTACCTGAGATGTTTGAACAAAACGCTATTAAACTTGCTTTACAAGGCTCATAAACAACCATCACATTATAATTCAGGCCTTTAGTGTCGCTAGTACTTTCCCATAACTAATGGAATTTTGATGGAACATTGCTTCGGCCCCAGCGGAGGGCGAATGCCATCCAGACCAGTTCGTCCAGGAAGCCTTTGACGCGATTGTTGTATGCAGAGTCGAGCAGGTTCCCTTCGTCGTCGAATTTAGTTGCAACTGATGGGAAATTAAGATCGGTGAAGGTGACCACGAGGCCGAGTTCTCTGACCGTTGGCACACATGCTTCGATGACGCGGGTGCCGTCCCACGGGCCGGCAGCCCTGCGATCGACGCAGCATCAATCCCTTGAGCTTACTTACCGATCAGCGGGGAACCGGTTTTGACCGCGTCTTCGGCGCGGCAGCGGATATCGGCGCATTTGAGGTTCAGCTGACCGGGGTCGTTTGCCCATTGCCGCAGGGCTATTGGAAGGACAACCCCGACGCGTGGCCGGTTGATTCGCTAACGCTTGGAAGCGAGACCTACACTAGTGCCGAACTGCTCAATCTTCTGAACACTCCGACCGGCACCGGCAGGAACGCCGATGCGAGCCTGATCCCCGCCCGGCACCTCATCGCCGCCAAGCTGAACATCGCAAACGGTGCAGATGCAAGTTCTGTTGCCGGGACGATCGACTGCGGTGGTGGAATCGTTCGGAAACTACAGCTTCTCCGTGGACGTCCGCGACGGGGACCTCTTCAGCCCAAGGCAACCGGACAAGTACGCTATCACCATACTCAACAGTAGCGTGATGGTATGGCGGCAGGTCGGCTCACGAACGTCACCCCCGAACATCGGCGGCGGCAACGTCACGGTAATGGGTAAATAGTTCTTCACTCCTGCCCGCTTCAGCGATCGGCAGCGAGATCAGAACTATTATCAGGTGTTCGGTCGAATGGCAGAGGCGCGAAAAAGGGTTTCCTTTCGAGCCTCTGCTTTCCCGACTGCTTCCTAGCCGATCCGCAGAGATCGTGGAGTTTGATTTAGGTATCCGTGAGGACGGAATTAATCGCCACGGGTGTGCCCGCCGGCTTCCATCGACCTTATCGCTTCGAATTTGTGGTTAATTCGAAGGCTTGAGTGTCCAAGCAAAGCAGCGAGCGTGAGAAGATCGCCAGGTCGGCGTTCTAGGAACCGGGTCGCGAAGGTGTGCCTGAACGAATAGAGAGTGCACGATCCTTCCGTTCCACTTCGATTGAGACCGTCGATCTTGCTTCGCTTGAGCGCGCCGTAATGCGCGTTACTGAATTTTAGGGCCGAACTGTTCGGGTCGCTTCCGCCTCTGCCACCGGGGAAGACGTACTTCCCTTTTGCTTCCCGAAGGCGAACTGACAGGACCTCCAATGCCCGCTTCGATAGCGGGATCGATCTTCTCGCTGCCTTTGTCTTCCCGTCCGTGATCACGAGGTAGGGTTTGTCGCCGTCGAGATGAACACCACGGACCCCGAGTTTGCAAAGTTCGTTCGGGCGCACGCCGGTCTCAATGAGGAGCGTTGCGTAATCCCGCAATGGCTGAGACGCCGCCGAAAGGTAAAGCTGCTCCTCATTCATATCTAGCACGCGGCCGGACTCGTTTTCCTCTGCAAGAAAATTCACGAATCTGGCAGGGTTTGATGAAAGCACCCCGTCGGCGACGAGGTTGCTGAACACCTTTTTAAGGCATGCGAGTTCCCTGTTCACCGTGGCGTTTGAGATCTTCCGTTTCAGCTTTTTCGGCTTTCCGGATTTCGGTTTCGCACCTCCAGCTGTAACGAACTGCGATCTTCTCCAAGTGATGAACCCCTCGATCTGCGACTTCCCGATCAGATTCACACGCATTCTTCCGAAGTGCTCGATCAAAGCCGTCGACGCTGTCTTGTATCGCTTGGTAGTATTTATTTTCTGCCTGGTGGCGGACCACTCAAGAAATTCGGCCAACGCATGCTTTAACGTCGGGTAATCCTTCTTTTCCAGGAACCCGATGCCTTCGCTCCGTAGCCGTGTTCGGAAGGCTTCTGCGTATGCCTCCGCCTTTCTCTTGTTCTCGTAACCCGTAGACCGCTCGACCCGACGCCCCTCGAAAACGAACCGCATCGACCAAGTTTTCCCATTGGGCTGTTTGTATAGCTTCATCTCGATAAGTGGAACCACAGCGTTTCCGCATCCTTCGTTTTTGCCGCGGTCGAAGATGAAACTCCGCGCGACACAACTCTGTCAACCGCTCTTGTTTAGCTTTGGCAAACATTATGCCGTCCCATTGCGAGGGCGAGCCGTTGTACAAATAGGGGTATTAGAAAAGGAAGGCGTGCAGTCGTGCACCGATGGATCGGGAAACAGGATTGATTTCGAACCAATGGTGCAGTTTTGAACCGGGTAGCGTCTATAGCGTTGCCAACTTAAAATAAGGAGGGGACGAAATCGACCGATCATTTTGAATCAGCAATTAGGACATCACTTTGTCCTAGTTAGCTGCAGCTGGACGAATTTATCTTGATCTAGTGTCGTAATGGTCGCATTATGTCCTGATTAAAGGTTGATTAATCCAGGCCGGACAGAAATAAAACCGCAAAGCTTGAAACTCTGATCTTGAACCTGCTGGCTAAAGAACCCGAGGTCAGCATCAGTTCAATCGCCGGAGTTGTGAGAGTGTCCGCGGACGACGATACTGAGCGGAAAGCGATTCAACGAGCCCTGAAATCGCTGGAAACCGCTCGCGGGTCTATGTACGGTCAGAGCATGCGCTCGCAATCCAGAATGTTGACCCCGCTCCTGAGACATCGCCCGCTCAGGGAGGCGATGATTCTTCTAGGGGGATCGAGCTCTCTGCCGCCTTTTCTATTGAGCGATGAAATCCAATCCGAATATGTCTTCGGTTATCGTGACGACCTGTGGAGCGAATTGATAACTTTTCGCTTTGACGGTCACGAAGTATGTCTCCCCGACGGACACATTGTCGAACCGATAGTAGCCGAAGGAATTTGATAGCGCTTGCCGTCCAACGCCCTGAGAATCAGTGAGTAGAATGCCCGCATTTCGGAGGCCGTTTCCGTCCGCAGTTGACACCCGCCCTGCGACCGAAACGCTCGCAGCAGTTGGGCCGGTTATTGAAAAGTTGGTGGCATTCAGGTCAAAGAAAACATTGCCGACCGCCTCGACCTTTATTCGGGCTGTGGTGGTGCCGACGTTAGGCAATGTCACCGCTTCTGATCCGTCGTTTGGCGTGCTGGCCGCAAGAACGTACGGATAAGTATTCCCGCCGTCGGTCGAAAGCGAGATCATCACATTTGGTGCAAGCGAAGGTCCCGCCGTATTGTTTACGGCCCATGTGACGTTCTGAACGGTTCCTGCGGAGTAGGTTACGGGCGTGCCTTGCGAAGTGACAAGCAGCGGCCCGGCCGTGTTGTCGATGAGCAGGGTCGTGTTCGCGCTGTTGACGCCGCCATTGCCGTCTCGTACTGTGACTCTGAAGTTTAGAGAAAGCGGGCTGGCGTTTACGCCTGCAAAGCCAACATAGGCCGCAGTCGGCAGAAATTCCGAAAAGCAAATGATGTCCGACTGAGGGCAAGACCCGGTTTCCGCGTTCGTTTGATTTGCCAAGATCTGATTAAGATCCGGGAAAAAACGGGTCGGGTCAGTTGTTACAAGGTTCTGACCGGGCGAATTGTAAAGTAGAGCATTGGCAGGTGTTACGTTGGCTGCTATGCCGAACTGACGAAAGAGCGGGCCATTGAGTTTGATGTTGTTAAAGAGCGCGGTTCCGGTAGCTGCTCCTCGATCGGTTTGTTCCCAAAGGTAGGTCAGCGTGTCGCCGTCGGCGTCGAAGCCTGTTGCTGTGAGAGAGAAAGGTGTTCTTAAAGGAATCGTGAGGGAAGCAGGTGCGGTAATGGTCGGGATCGTGTTCCCGTTCGCGGTGACGGCTCCGCCGCGTGTTGTCGTCCCGCCTTTGGTTATCTCACCCACAAATCCTGAACACCCGCCGGTGCAGTTGACAAGCAAAAGTTGATTGGTGTTAATGCCCGCGAGAGTGTTGCCGAAAGTAACAGTGAAAGCATTATCGGTTAGACCAGAAACGGCGACAGTGCCGCCGGACGGCCAGCCGGGGATCGCCTCGATGGCTGCCTTGATGCCTGCGGTCGTGTAGTTTGTGCCGCGAACTATGGGGCCGGAGGTGTTGCCGTTATATTGAAGCTGGAACGATTGGCCGTTCGTATTGAAACCGGTTAGGGCCGCCATCTGGACTTCGCTGAGGTTCGCTTCGCTAAACGAACTGAAAGAAATTATCGCGTCAAAGCTCCGCTGCGAGAAATATGGATCACTATGAGGCTGGGAATTATCGGGGCCGCAAATTCCCGCATACGCCATTATCGAGGACCCGCTACCAGGCTCGACCGAGTTTGCCGCGCTTCGGTTTCCTCCGGAGCAAGAGCCTCCGGTGCCGTTGAATGTGTGGTTGGCACCGAACTGGTGCCCAATCTCGTGAGCAACGTAATCCACCGCGAAATAGTCGCCGACCGGTGTCTCCAGGCCAGTGCAGCCCTGTGCCTTGAGGTTTCCGCCGACTACAGCAAGGCTGGCGATGCCGCCGCCGTTCGAGCCAACGGCGATGTGGCCAACGTCAAATGCCGACGCTCCGACGAGCAGGCCAATAACCTCACGAGTTCGAAAGAGCGTTGAGCCTGAGCAGCTGATCGTAGATGAAAAGTAGCAGGCGTTACCGCCGCAGGGGCCGTTGGGACCCGAAAACTGTGCCGCCGTATTCAGATTTAATAGGTCGTTATTGGCGATCAGCACCAGCCGAATCGAAAGATCATACTCGTAGATCTGCGTTATGCGGTTCACCAGCGTCACCTTTGCAGAGGTCACATTTGCAGGTCCGCCGAAGTAGGTGGCATATGTCGGATCGGTCAAGAGCGCGAGGCGATAGGTCCGAAGCTGGTCGCCGACGGCCAGATCGGCGGGCGCAGAATCGCCCTTAAAGTTCTCCTCGGCTTCGATAGACTCGATGACTTCATTTTCGACGAGCGGGCCATGTCGGTTGACGAGGTCTCTGCGGAAATAGCTTATGTATAGGCTTTGGTCGAGGTGGAATCTAGGGTCAATGTACCAACTGCCGCTGCTTCCGCGAATCGATGCGTGAAATCCGAGCCGCGTCTGGTCAAGGCGAATGGTCGCCCCGGGATCATCGATGCCTGTTCCAGAATATGTACGGATCTCCGGATGAAGAGCGGCAAGCCCAGGTTCCATCACCGGCGATTCCTGCACCGCAAACCTTTGAAAGCCCTTGTCCGGTGCTGGGAGCGACAGAATCAACCTGTTATCGATCGCGTCTGACGTAAACTCCATCGGTGCACTCGCGAGCTTAACCCGCATCGCTTCAGCGTCTAGCGTGAAAGCCCGATACTCTTTGGTGTCGATCTCGACCGGAAGATCGATGGCAGAAGCCACGTCTTTCGGGACCTCCTGCCAGAACGCAGGCGTAGTTTCCTGCGGAGCCCGATCCTGCATCAAAGCAGTAGCTGCAAACACTAAGGCGACCACACCGAAGATGACCACAACAAAAAAGGAACGCAGACCGCTTTTCGCGTTTAAGATATAGCTAAATTGATTCATGTTTTATTCCAATCAAAAACATTTCAAGCGTTACGAAGTTGGCGGCTCAAGTTGATCGCTGCGGACAAGGCTTTCAGTTGATCGGCCAGTCGCATCCGGCGGCATTCCGCCTAGAGCAGATCATCTGTGCATGGTACAAGCGAAACAGAAATCCTTTCCGAGAGAACCTCGCTTTCAAAGATAGAGCTAGAACTGCTTTTGTCCCCGTTCGAGAGCGTCGAGACGGCGATTGACAGTCTCGAGTAAAATGTAAGTTGCTCTAAGCCCCTGCGCGAGTGAAAAGGAGCCTCCATAAAACCACGTTAACGATTTCGCAAGTTCTTCGCTAAATCGGTCACCGTCGTTGTGTGCGGCAAGTTGCGCATTGCGCATCAGGGCGTGGGCCCTTTGGAATTGTTCCTGTGCTTCTTCAGATGGTTTGGCCATATTCGTTGTTATCGTACCTGACAAATTGCGTTCTTTCAGTCCGAAATCTCACGGACCTTTCAGAATTCCGAAAGCGTTGACGGATGTTCGTGTCGCTCTCAAATAGTTGAGATTACGGCCCAGTTTAAGGGATTCATCGGAGCGGCTCCTTGAAAGCCCGATCCTTTCCTTCCGACCGTCAATGGAAGCGGCCCGACCTTTAGTAGGTCGCAGACAGTGCGACCAAAGTCCCGCCAATAGAAACTCACAAAATTGGGATCATCTTGATCGTACAAAGTGATTACGGGCCGACCCTTAAACGTCTTGTACTTCCAGTGGCCCGACGACTTTCCCAAATAGATCTTAAGTAACTTTGTCGAGTCCTTATCGGAGGCTTTCCAATCGCCCTCCGTTTCGAACCCACCATCGGCAAACAGGTCTAGGCGCATTTTTCTTATTGTGCCGATCTCGAGCGAGCTGAATGTCAACTCGATGGTTGCGGTTCTCATAATCGTCTCTTTAGGCAATTGAGATCAGTTCGCAATCCCGGATTCACGTGAACTTCGAGCGATCAAGCTGAGATCCTGCATAATCCTCCATCTTCGAACTGATAGATTTCGACCGAGGCAAATAAAAACGCAACCATCATTTTGCCGCGGGACAACCTGCGATCTCGGATTTCACCCATTTTGCATAGGACCTTCCGTATGTTCCGCCGCCTGCGTAATCCTGGATTATATTGACGTAGAAGAACCGGCAATACGGATCATCAGCTTTCGGATTTCGCCCCCAAATCATTCCCCATTTATAACGATCGATGGGAATGCCCAAGTTGTTTTTGCCGTACTGCCATTCCGAATGATTCAGACCGATCTTATGAACAATAACGCCGGGAACATCGGTAGCTAACGCCGCCCTCATCATCTTCTCTTCGACCGGACTGCGAAAGGCGTAGTTCTTTCCTGCCTGGAAAAGAGGTATCCTGTTTGCAGCGATCTCTGAAAGTTTTTTGATCTCCTGCTCGAACCAGTTCCGCACAGGCTTCGACATTAGCGAATTCCACTTATCAAAAAAAGCAGTCCGTTCGCTGGGCGAGATAGCTCGCCAGAGCCACTCGAGGTCGGTATTTGTAGCGATCGTCGTCTTTGTTTCCGGCGTGAATGCCGCTATCTCTTGCTGAGCGGTCCGCAGTTCGTCGCGTAATGACTTAACCCGGAAATCGACGCCATCCCAAACATCATCGTTATTGCTGTTTTGGGAAGCCGGCACCGCTTCAGAATTGCTTGTCGATCGGCTGGGTTCCGCTTTTCTTTCGGATTCTGCAGGCTTCTTGTCCCTTTTTATTCCTGGGATCTTGGGCATTGGAACACTCAATTGCGCCTCAATATCGGGAACAGTGAAGCCAAGGAAAAAAAATAGAATGGTTGATACTACGACTGATTTGTTCATGCCTACTCCTTCTAGAAAATTCAAATGAAACTGATTAGTTTTCTTTGCAGAACTCGAGTGAACGGTTCGCCTCGCAGGCGATCTTTACGAGCAGTTCGATCCGCTTTTCCTGTTCGGAGATTTTCTGTGATTGCCTTTCGAGCTGAGACTGCTGTTCTTTGATCGCGTTGATCAAGACGACCGGGATCCTTTCATATCGCACGCCGTCGACCGCTCCTTCTTTATCGGTGTAAGTCAACAGCGGTTCGATCTCGTTGACATTCTCGGCAACAAGGCCAAGATCCCGGTTTCCATCGCTTTTGAGAGTAAAAGCGACCGGTTGAAGCCGCGTCACGACATCGAGGCCTCCGAAGTAAGTTCCGATATCTGTCTTGTATTTCACACTTGATGAACCACAGAACGCGATTTGGTTAGAACTATTTCTGCATAACGTCGATTGCGAACCTACAGTGCCCGCACCGAGTGCATTGAGTTGTATCGTACCGCCGGGTAGGATGAATATCTGGTCCACATTCCCCTCTCGGAAAAGAACGAAATGCCCGGTACGTCGATTCACGATCACGCTATTGCCGTCTCCGGCGATTCCTGCATAGAAACCGCAATCGAGACTCGTCGAGAAGCTTATCGCTGCGAAGCTCGTATTGCAGTTGAGCTCACCAAAAAGAGTTCGGCTGGCAGAATTCCGAAGATGTAGCCTTGCTCCCGGCGAGGACGTCCCGATTCCAACGTTCACAGTTGTATCTGCACCATTCTGTCCAGCGACGCTCCCGAGAACGATGGAGTTCGCGGTATTTACAGACGAGCGGTAACCTATCGCAGTTGAGTTTGTAATCGTATTAAAAGGAAAAGAGGCCGACGCGTCGGCTCCGATCAATGTAATGCCGCCACCATTCGGGAAGCCCTGAAATCTCGTTCCGGCTCCGATTCCGGTATTGTTAGAACCGATATTGCCCGTGCCCGCTCTTGACCCCACAAACGTATTCCACGTACCCCCAGTTTCAGTGGAGGAATTGCGGCCGGTCTCGTATCCGACAAGAACATTGTCCTCGGTTGCGACAGAGCTTATCTGCGTTTGTCCTATTACGGTATTTCGGTCCGCAGCTGAGACTCGCAATACATCGATACCTGCTATCTTGTAGGAAGCGGCGTCAAATTGTCCCGCCCTGCCGATTCCATCGATCGAAAAGCCGGTTGAAGCTTGAGGGGTCGCAGTTTGGTTTTGGATGTAAGACTCGCTGCCGGCCGTAGGCTGTCGCGCATTGACCATTCTCGGATCTGTGGTTATCACGTATTGATTTGCGGCCACGCCGCCGAGCTGTAAGGCATTGTTTGCTGTCGTCGCAGTCGTTGCCTGTTGCGCGCTGTTCGCAATTACAGCGTTTAATGCATTCAGTGATCTAACCGCGTACGGCGTCGCAGATAACGACTGTCTTGGGGCAAGGACCGTGTATCCGATGCTTCCGGCGGTTCGTAGCCGAATCTCTAAATATCTGACCGATCCGGGAAACTGGTCGCCGAAATCAAGATCGACCTTGAATACGCCATTCGAAACTGGCACGGCCAATCGGGGCACCATCGCTCCCAACTGATTCCCCTCATCGGCGGCATCGAACAATCTGAATTCGAAATCGAAATTCCCGCTCGCAGGGCCGCCCGAATTGGTAAGGTTACCTTGGTATGTGAACGCCGTCGACTGCCCAGAAATGATAGTGACGAACAAAACTAGAACTGATAGCCAAATCATGCCGTTTTTGAGCAGGAGCACTCCGTAGATCATCATTGCTTTTCCTCGTTTTCTACTGATAAAATTTCGGCACTCAAAGCGCCCGCGAATGCGGTCGAGGCGTTTGGTGAACATTAGTTCAACACCATGCCGAATGTCCTTTAATATTTGTTGAAATTTCCTTTAAAGTTCCTTTATAGGCATAAATGTCAGAAAAAAAGGGGAAGATCTATGAGTTTGGCGGGTTCCGGCTGGATCCTTCAGAAGGTATTTTGAGCAAGGAGGAGGTCGCGGTCCGCCTTACCCCGAAAGCCTTTGCGACCCTTGTCCTGCTGGTTGAGAACCAGGGACAATTGGTCGATAAAGCCAAACTGATGGAAACCGTTTGGCATGGTTCGTTTGTTGAGGAGTCCGCGGTTTCCTGGTGTATTTGGTCAATACGAAACGCCATCGGTGACGATTCAAAAGCACAAGACTTTATTCAGACCGTCCCTAAGCGTGGATACCGATTCGTCGGCGCAGTCAACGAGATAACTCGAAACCGGCAAAACGGCGATGCTCCGCCCCATAGGCCGGAGTTACTTAATGGATCCGTTAGTAACGTCGATCTTGCGGGAACTGTTCAGGTGCCTACAGATGTACCGTCTGTAGCAGCCATTTCCGCCACAGCGACTCACGAGAATTCGACAGATCGATCGAAACAGCCCGCCATCCCCAAAAATCGTCACGTAAGGCTTGAGTATCTCGCCATTGGAATCTTGGGCTTTGCGTTCTTGTCCGTTGTTTCACTATATTCACTGAGCCAGATGAGGTCATCGTCTGAGAGCAGTCCGACGCCGGTGCATGCCAACGCTCCAGTGCTGAATCTCAATGCAGCGTTTACGGCCACCCGGCTAAGCCTTTCAGACAATACTGTTCATGCAAAGCTCTCACCGGACGGTACAAAGGTGATCTATTCGAAAGGACTCGGTAACGAGCCGGAGAGCATCTGGCTTCGAGATCTTGAATCGAAGAACAATCTCGAAATACTGTCGGCCGGTGACGTTAACTACGGCGGTTTAAAGTTTGGGCCCGACGACGGGTTCGTCTATTTTGCGCGAAGGCCGAAAACCGTCCCGCTACCTGCCTTTGATATTTATCGGGCACCGACTGCCGGTGGGGTTCCCTTTAAGATAACAGGCGGTACAGAAGGATGGATAGATGTTTCCGACGACGGAAATTTGATCTCATTTGTTCGGTGCGAACGCGACGAAAATGACTTTTGCTCGCTCTGGGTCGCAGACGCAAAGACCGGAGCAAACGAAAGAAAGATCGTTTCCAAACCAAAGCCTATTGGAATTTCTGCTCACTCGATCTCACCTGACGGCAAGCGCATTGCGTTCGCCGTTGGACAATCACATACGGGATCTAACGATTTCTCTCTCGCAGTCGTTGATATCGATTCCGGCCGAGAGGAAATTTTCGCGGACAGGCGTTTCTTCAATATTCGCTCGCTCGTTTGGTCACCGGACTCGGCCAGCATTTTCGCCGCAGCGGCTAAGTCCCCGAACATAAAGTATGATCTGTGGGAGATCACATCGGGTAGTGAGCTTCAGGTAACTCAAGACGCAGAGAGCTACAACCAGATCAGCGTGTCCCGCGACAAGCACAAGTTTCTTGCGACGACCGTTCGGGAGGATTTCAGGTTAAAGATCGGCTCGATCGACTCTCCGCATCGTTTTCGTCCTATTTCGCCTGCTATGTATGCAGTCTTTGCTGCTGATCAACGCATCGTGTTCTCGTCCCCCAAAAGCGGGAACAACGCGATCTGGAGCATAGACCGAGACAATTCGAACCTTCGCCAGTTAACTAATGCCGAGAGTCAGGACCGTCACCCGTATGTTCCCGATGATTCTAGGTATATCTTTTTCAGTTCTAACCGCTCGGGCGTGATGGATATATGGAGGATGAACTTAGACGGCAGCGAACAAGTAAAGATCACAGATGCCAATGGCGGATTCCCGCTTCGCCTATCACAAGACAATGAGTGGCTTTTTTATCATCATGCGATTCACCGAACTCTCTATCGAGTGCAGGTAAACGGCGGTGAGCCTGAGCCGGTGCTCGACACCCGAGCCGCAGAATTTGCTATCGCACCCGATGCGACGAAAGTCGCCCATTTTGCGGTTGGAAGCAATGAGTTGGTCGTATCATCTTTAGCAGACGCTAAAGAGAAACGCTCGTTCAATTTCGGCGCAGGCTGGGCCGAGATCATCGATATCGCATGGGATGCAGCCCAAGACTCATTCAATCTTGTCGCCAAAGAACCAAAGCGAAAGACCCACACACTCTGGCAGATAAATCTCGATGGTTCGGACCCGAAGTTTTTGCTTGACCTCGGGCCCGAGCCGATCGCCGACTTCCGCGTTTCACCGGATGCAAAGGAAATACTCTATACACAAGGCAGCTGGCGCCACGATATTTTATTGCTTGATCGCAGGCAGAAACCCGAGCGGTAGGAAATGCGAGCTCGCCCAAATGCGAAAGCCGGCAAATGTGCGAGGCCCGTGACTAAGGAATGCAAGCTCCAGCAAATGCCGAATGCGGCATGCAAAGGATGAATGCGAAAGCTCGAAAACTGGAAACTTAATTTTCCGCCTGTGTCTTCTGTGCTCCGCGTTCTGCGCCGGACCGTCGCTAAACTAGGAGCTCGGCTTATTAACACCGATGCTCCGCCGAAAAAATTTGCTCGGATTGTCGATGTTGTCGGCGATGAGAGCCGCAAAACTTTTCTTCGAGATTACTGAACCCTTCTCGGGCTCTCCCTTCGTCGTTGTTTCGTAATCCATTTCGTCAGTGTCACTAAACCAGGTTGGGCGAAGTACTGTGTAATCAAGCCGCGACATCTCGATCACGTCGGAAACACTGCGATACGGGACCAAGAACATGCGCAGTAGAGCTTCATAGATTCCAACAGAACGGATGAAGATTAGTCGTCGGACGTTCTGGTTCGTCATCGCCAGGACCATGGTTTGCGCCATTGCTTCGAGTTCGCCGGCGAGATTTGCGTAGACGATGTCCTGGCCGATGATTGGCTTCTCAAGTTCCTCAAGAAGCAGAACATCTTCCTTGACTAGGCACGAGCGTCTCCGGGTTCCTCCACCAGTTCATGTCAGCAACCGCGATGAGCCCACTCCAGTATCATCAGCAGGTTCGCCCCAGCAGGCCCGCAGACTTATGATCGGGTGTGGATGCCACTTCTGCAGGGTCCCGCGTAGGATACCAGGACCCGGCCTATTTCAACCGTGACCATAAAAAGCAGTTTGGAGCCCCGCCCCAAAGAGAAATTTCAAGACTCCGGCGTGATCTTGATGCAAACGTCTAAAGGGCTTGAGAACAGGACCAGAAAATTCGGAACGGCAAAGCGTAGGAGTGATCGTGCTGATCAACGCAAGGTCTTTGGCGATCTCTCACGACGGAAAGGTAGCGATTCGAGGGTTAGCCACTTCACTTAAGTCCTCTCCTAGTGAATCTGCATCGACCATTTGAGCCAGCGCCGTGTCAGATGGCTTTTCTTCCATCGACCTTATCGCTTCGAATTTGTGGATTCGAAGGCTTGAGTGTCCAAGCAAAGCAGCGAGCGTGAGAAGATCGCCAGGTCGGCGTTCTAGGAACCGGGTCGCGAAGGTGTGCCTGAACGAATATTGAGTGCACGCTCCTTCTGTCCCACTTCGATTAAGACCATCGATCTCGCTTCGTTTAAGGGTTCCGTAATGAGCATTGCTGAATTTTAGGGCCGGACTGTTCGGGTCGCTTCCTCCTCTGCCACCGGGGAAGACGTACTTCCCTTTTGCGTCGTGGAGACGAACTGACAGGACCTCCCATGCCCGCTTCGATAGCGGGATCGATCTTCTCGCTGCCTTCGTCTTCCCGTCCGTGATCACGAGATAGGGTCTGTCACCTTCGAGATGAACATCCCGGACCCCGAGTCTGCACAGTTCGTTCGGGCGCACGCCCGTCTCAATGAGCAGCACCGCGTAATCGCGCAATGGCTGTGACGCCGCAGAAAGGTAAAGCTGCTCTTCGTCGCGGTTTAAGACGCGCCCGGACTCATTGTCCTCTGGAAGAAACTCCACGAATCTGGCTGGGTTTGATGAAAGCACCCCATCCGCAACGAGATTGCTAAACACCTTCTTCAGGCACGCGAGTTCCCTGTTCACCGTGGCGTTGGAGATCTTCCGTTTCAGCTTCTTCGGCTTGCCGGATTTCGGCCTCACCCCGCCGGCCGTAACGACCTGCGATCTTCTCCAAGTGATGAAACCCTCGATCTGCGACTTCCCGATCAGGTTCACACGCATTCTTCCGAAGTGCTCGACCAAAGCCGTCGACGCCGTCTTGTATCGTTTAGTAGTGTTCGTCTTCTGCCTGGTAGCGGACCACTCAAGGAAGTCTTCAATCGCCTTCTTGAACGTGGGATAATCCTTCTTCTCGAGGAATGCTACGCCTTCGTTCCGCAGCCGTGTTCGGAAGGCCTCTGCGTATGCCTCCGCCTTTCTTTTGTTCGTGAAACCTGTAGACCGCTCGACCCGACGCCCCTCAAACACGAACCGCATCGACCATGTTTTCCCGTTAGGCTGTTTGTATAGCTTCATTTCGATAACGTGGAATCGGAGGTTTCCAAACACTTCACATTGTTTGTCGAACGACGACCAGGACTCGGCCCGACACAACCCTGTCAACCGCTTTTGTTTAGCTTTTGGCAAACTTTATGCCGTACCAGTGAGCGGTCGAACCGTGTAAAAATAGGTATTGGAAAGGCAGGTGTGCTGTTTGTGCACCGATGGAGCGGGAAACAGGATTGATTTCGAGCCAGTGGTGCAGTTTTGAACCGGGTAGCGTCGATAGCGTTGCCAACTTGAAATAAGGAGGACGCGGAAATCGACGGATCATTTTGAATCAGCAATTAGGACATTACTATGTCCTAGTTTGCTGCAGCTGGACGAATTTGTCTTGATTTAATGTCGTAAGGGTCGCATAATGTCCTGATTAGCGTAATTAGGACACGATATGTCCTGATTAAAGGTTGATTAATCCATGCCGGACAGAAATAAAACCGCAAAGCTTGAAACTCTGATCTTGAACCTGCTGGCTAAAGAACCAGAGGTCAGCATCCGTTCAATCGCCGGAGTTGTGGGAGTGTCCGCGGACGACGATACTGAGAGGAAAGCGATTCAACGAGCCCTGAAATCGCTGGAAAAACCGCTCGCGGGTCTATGTACGGTCAGAGCATGCGCTCGCAATCCAGAATGTTGACCCCGCTCCTGAGACATCGCCCGCTCAGGGAGGCGATGATTCTTTTAGGGGGATCGAGCTCTCGTCTGAATCAAAACGCTTTTTAGACTACGTTGCTCAAAGCACCAACGAGCGAACGCCTGTGGGATACGACCAGGATTTCTTGCGAGCGTACGAACCAAACAAAAGCTACTATCTGTCACCGGAGCAGCGCAACCGATTACTCGCGGTCGGACAGGTGGAAGCAGTAGAGCGTCCCGCAGGCACCTACGCTCGGAACATACTCACCAGACTTTTGATCGACCTTTCTTGGAACTCAAGCAGGCTGGAGGGAAACACATATTCCCTGCTCGAAACAAAGCGATTGATCGAGTTGGGCGAAACGGCTAGCGGCAAAGATGTCGCCGAGGCCCAGATGATCCTGAACCACAAATCGGCGATCGAGTATATTGTCGAATCCGCGCAGGAGGAACGGATTACTTCTCAGGAAATTCGCAGTATTCATGCATTGCTTTCCGAGAACCTGCTGGGCGACCCAGCGGCATCGGGCCGAGTACGAAGTATCGCGGTAGCCATCGGAGGATCGACTTATGTACCCCTCGAAAATCCGCAGGTGCTTAATGAATGTTTCGATTTGTTCGTAGAAAAAGTTAACGAGATAAATGATCCTTTCGAGCAATCATTGTTTTCGATCGTTCACCTATCGTACCTACAGGCATTTGAGGATGTGAACAAGCGGACGGCAAGGCTTGTTGCTAACATCCCTCTCGTCAGAGAAAACCTGAGGCCGCTTTCGTTCACCGATGTCGATCAAGCTGCATACGTAAAGGCTCTGCTCGTTGTTTATGAAAAAACCGATATCAGTTTGATGCGTGATCTGTACGTGTGGGCCTACCATCGATCCTCACAGCGCTACACGGCGATTCAGCAAGCGATGGGTGAGCCTAATCTGTTAAAGCTTCGGTGCCGGACGGCGATCCAGGAGATCGTCAGATCGATCATTCTGGAAAAGGTCCCGGGCGAGCGAGTCGTTGATGAGATCCGCGAACTACTCAATGCTCAGAATATTCCGGAGGCCGAACGTGAGGATGTTTTCAACTTGGTCGAGAACGAATTCATCAGCTTGCACGACGGAAACGCGGCGCGATTCAAAGTTCGTCCAAGCGAGTTTGAAGCCTGGAAGTTGCTTCAATGAGTGTTGGTTTTTGTATGTTAGAATTCTTTCATTAAGGAGGCCGATTGGTTGACGTCGACTAAGGCCGGATGATCTGCAGATTGTAACGGATTTAGTTAGGCATTTTGGCTGTATCGTATCTTTATCGTATGGGCCTCGTAGGATACGGTGATACTGATCGAACGCGATTCTTCGAAAACGTCAGTAAATATTGGCTCGTGACGGTCGGTGACACTCGGTAAAAGGCCGTCGGTTCGAACTGGCTGACCTTTTTGCATTCTTCGATTCCGCATTCTAATACGCCTAAGCGGTCTAAGTCAGAACCGCGGGCATGAATCCGTGGCGAGGACCCGCGAAACGTTCCCCCGCCGCAGTCGATACCCGCAACAATTACCCAACCGACGAAGACGGTGACATCTGTCTAGCCCGCATCGGGGGTTACGGGGCCGAGATCGGGATCTCAAATATTTTCTTGTTTCTCCGTGGTTAGCTCGTATTTTGTTCCAGAGAATTCAAAACTCTTAATGAAACCCGTGTAGCTGACATAATTGCGAGGTCAATTCCTTGTGCGATCGAAGGCCGTTCGGTTTTTGGCCAATTGCACTATCGGGAGTCTGACCCCGATTCGGCTCAAAGACTTAGTCGAACGTAAGTGCGGAATACGGTGAGGTCTCTAGTTAGCTGCGCGCTGTAGGAGGATCACGTCGCGGATCTCTTGACCCCGGACAAAAGCGAACCATTTTCCATCACGTGACCAGGCAAAATTATATAGACGCTCGTCCGGCAGCCCGACGAGTTTGTACGGGTCACCGTCAATAGGAAAATTCCAATACCCGCTAAAAGAATCTCGTACTGTGAACGTTTTGCTATCTGGTTTCCACCGGATATGGACAGAAGCTGTCGCATTGTTCGGGATGTCGATCTGCCGGAGGAGGCTATGGTCGGCGGCTGAAAATATCGCGAAACGGTTCTTATCCGATCTGTACGCAGCGGCAATGTAGTTGCCATCAGGCGAGAAGCTGGCAAACGATGTCTCGCGATCGGTAAAGCACTCCTGCTGACCGCCATCGATCGGCACACGACACAACCAACCGTTGCTCTCGCCGATATATGATTTGAAATACACCCACTTCCCGTCGGGCGACGCGGTTGCCAGAAACGCGTCGCCGCCCGACGTTAATTGTTTCGCGTTAGAACCGTCGATATCGGTGCGCCAGATACTAAAATCAGTCGCGCGATTCGAATGGAAAACGATGTGCTTCCCGTCCGCGGTCACCGACAAAGAACTGTCCACGTTACCGCTCGGGGTCAACTGCTTCTGGTTTTCACCATCAATGCTCATTTCGGCGATAAACTGGCTCTCCGTATCGGATGTGTTGTAAATGATCCGGCCGTCGGGCGTCCAGTCGAGGCCCCAGAGTCCGTCATACTTTCCAAACGAACCAAAAGTGATCTGCCGCTGTTGAGTAAGGTCGTCAGCCGCTGCCAACCAGACGTTATTGAGTTGGCGATGCTCGACCGCCAGAAGAGTTTGTGCGGATCCGGAACTACTAAGCGAAACGCCCGCATCATTGTGCCATGAGGCGCCGTACTGGCTGCGGTCGTTAGTGATCCGCTGAAGATCGCCGGAGGGATAATCCAACTGGTACATCTGATAGTGCGGCACGGATGAGTGGGAATCAAGATCGACCGCTATCAAGACCAGTCCACTGCCGTCATCGAGCCACTCGGTCCTTGTAACCTCCCGAACCATCTTATGCTCAATTCGATCGACGGTCCCCGTCGCCAGGTCCAGAGTCGCGATCTCAGTATGGAAAGGCTTCTCATCGCCGATGAGGGCGAATGCGATCTTTGTTCCATCCTTTCGCCAGGAAAGTGTCGAGGCGATATAACGTTCCGATCTGTCGAACGCCGCAATATCTCGCTGAGGCGAGCCATCAAGCGGCGCGATCGAGATACTGATTTTAGTGTCGTCTTCCGGTGACTGACGCACCACCGCTATTTCATCGCCTCCGGGCGACAAGCTAAAAGTGCCGACATGCTCCAGGACCTTTTCCTGATGACCACCGAGGACAGGAATTTTCATCAACGAAGCGTTCGCATTCTTTTCGTCTTGAAGTGAATAGAATAGGTGAAAATTATCCGGCGAAAACGTAAGCGAGCGGTAAACGGCTTCGTCTGGCGGACGCAACTGAATATGATCGCCGCCATCGACATAGCCGACCCAAAGACTCTTTTGCCCGAGATCGTCGATCGTGTACGCGAATGATCTTCCGTCGGGCGACAGTGCGGCCAGCCCGACCTTGCCGCTCGTCGTCAACTGGCGTACGGCGGAATTCTGGTACGGACCAAACGATGCCTCTGCCCCGGTAACGGCACGAAAATACAATGTACCGCCGATAACGGCTAAGATCGCGATCGCTGCAATTCCAAATGTAGTAGATCGATTACCGTATCTATTTGTCGCTAACTCTGTATGTTGGTCCGACTCCGCTGTCGGCAGGAATTCTTCGACGACTATCCGCGAAACCTCAAAATTTTCGACGAGTATGTCCTGGCTGCCGTTTACCGGTGTGACGTTTGCCACGAACCCGTAACCTTTCCCCGGTACGGTTGAGATCAGCGGCCGTTCGACGCCGAGAACCTTCCGCAGTGTCGACATTTGCACCGTCAGATTATTCTCCTCAACAAATTGCCCGGGCCAGACAGAATCGAGAAGCTCATCCTTACTCACGATCCTTCCGCGATTTTCCACTAGCGTTTTCAGCAACTCAAAGGTTTTCGAGTTCAGTTTAACGGGCTCGCCGCTGCGGGTCAGACACCTCGACGGGCAATCCAACACGAACTCTTCAAAGCGATATACCTTATCTTTAGGATCGATCATAAATTCGAGCTACGTTCGTGGGATGCCAAGAATTATATTGCAAAGAATATGCAATTGAAATAGAAATGTTCCCGTCCCGCGGCAATTTAATATTTTTTAGCAACGTTTAGCTGGGAATTTAAGGACTTCAGTCGCCATTCATAGCAGACTCGCCTCACGAATGAAACCAAAGCTCCAACTCGCAAAGAGAACAGAGATAACGATCGAGACTCGAAGTGTGATGCGGATCAACACTATTGCCGCTAACGAATTATTTTGCGGTGAATGTGGCGAGGTCGTGGTGCCGATCCTCGGTTGGCAGGTTGTCTGTGCGACCGGCATAAACAAAGAACACATAGAATCCCTCCGCCTCAGAGGCGATATACACAAGATAAACGGAGCTGGCATTTGCAGTGCCTCGCTATCGAGATATTTGCTCAGAGTACAAACCGCGCCAGGTTCGGTGACCTAGTTCGAGGGTCATTTGTCTAAGACAGTACAGAATTGAAAAGAATACTTATGTTGAAACGAAGAATTATCGGGGTCCTTTTTATTGCTCTATCTATCGTGATTGCCGTGGGCGAACATGGATTTGAAACAAAGGTATGCGCACAGACCTGCGACAGCAGTTCGATCGCATACGGCGATGGTTACTACAGCAGCATTATGAGCGCAAACGGTGCGGGACTTATCAATCTCCGCGGGTATGCAGACAGCACCGCAGATGGGCCACTGTCGCACGTCAGCCCGAACGGCTCCTGGGGAATATTTGAGAGCGTGCGTGTTGAGGGCCAGGGGCCCAACCCACAATACGCACAGAGCGATATTTTTCGTGTAAAACCGGACGGCACGGGATTGGTCAACCTGACGAACGTGGTGGGGAACTTCGACTCTAACGACGATCCAACCATCAGCCCGGACGGATCGAAGATTGCGTTCATCGCCAGTCGCGCCAACGCTGGGGTCCAGCTCTACGTAATGAATTCCGACGGCAGCAATCAAATCGATCTAACTACTCAGCACAACCCGCCTGGCGTAGGCGATCTCAGTTTCTCGGAGCCGCAGTTCAGATTTGATGGAGGCCGCATTGTTATGACCGGTCGAATCGATCTATCGGAACGGGACATTTTCCTGATCAATAGTGACGGAAGCGGATTTCTCCAACTTACGGATGTGAGCCAGGGAGAACCCGAGTTCTCGATGCCTCGCTTCGGCCCAGGCGGCTTCAACATTTACGCTCTAAAGACGGTTGAAAATCAGGGCCTGTATCGCTCTATTTTCGCCATGCCCGTCATACCAACCACTCTACCTTTGACGAGACTCACCGACGAGGGTGACGTTACGTGGTTTGAGTTTTCCCCGGACGGCGAAAAGATCCTCTACTCTTACCGAAACGAGTCTAACCCGGACGGGCATATCGTGATCATGAATATAGATGGCTCTGGCAAAGTTAGTCTGGGACGCGGGTCAGAACCGAGATTTCACCAATACGGCACGCGGATCGTATTCGTTTCGGACCGCGACAACGCACCCGGAGTTAAGAGAATTTATACGATGTACCCGGACGGTACGAACGTCACGGGTCCCATCCGCGCGAATGAGCAAGATGAGGATCTCCGGGCCACTGTTTTCTTTCCGGCCAACTCCGATTCAGACAGTATTCCAGATGCCTGCGATAACTGTCCCGGTGTGGACAATGAAGATCAGTTGGACACTGACAACGACGGGATCGGCGACGCGTGCGACCCAGATGACGACAACGATGGTATTCCCGACGAGAGTGACAATTGTCCACTGAATCTGAATCCCGACCAGGCCGACAACGACGGCGACGGGCTAGGCAACGTGTGCGATCCGGACGATGACAATGACGGTATCCTCGACGAATTCGATAACTGTCCGTTGAACGTAAACGGTTACCCGATCGCGTTCGCAAGGACTGTCGGAACTAACACCGACGTTTACAAAATGAATTTCGACGGGACGGGCATCACCCGACTGACGACGAACTCCGGAATCGACACGGCCCCCGCCTTCAGCCCCGACGGTGCAAAGATATTCTTCGCATCGAATCGAACGGGGAACTACAGGATCTACTCAATGACCGCAGCTGGCGCGAATCAAACGCAGCTTACCAATGCGACAGGCAATGATCAGCATCCCGCTGTCAGTCGCGACGGAACCAAGGTGTTGTTCTCTGCCCGGCGGACGGGTGAGAGCCCGAGTCTTTACACGATGAATACCGACGGTTCCGCTCAGACCCGCATTCCACTGCCGGTGGCATATCCGCCGTTCAATTCCGGGCCTTCGTTAAACAGTGACGCGACTAAGGTCGCCTATGAATCCCTGATCGCCTCCGGCCCGGGCCAATTTAATCAGGACATTGTTGTCGTAAACACTGATGGCTCAAACCCGATAAGGCTAACGACCGCGCCGGAGATAGATACTCAACCCGACTTCAGCCCGGACGGAGCGGAAATTGTCTTTGTGAGGCGAGACGGGTCCGGCAACGGCGACATCTTTATCATGAACGTTGATGGGACAAACCAGAGGCGATTAACAAACACGACCCAGAACGAATCAGGGCCAGTGTTCGACAGTCAAGGTTTAAGGATCACATTCGCAAATCAGTCAAACGGCTTCCTTTACTCGATGAGCTCGGACGGAACCGATCTGAGGCAGATCGGCATCACTGTGCTAAGCGGAGTAGCCAGTCCGACACTTGCGCCTCAGATCGATACTGATGGCGATGGCGTCGGCGACACGTGCGATAACTGCAGCACGTCGAATCCAGATCAGATTGACACCGACGGAGATGGCGTCGGAGACGCGTGCGACAACTGTCCGGCCGTCAGCAATCCGGATCAGTTAGACACTGACGGGGATGGTCTCGGGGATGCGTGTGACCCTGACGACGATAATGACGGCGTCGAGGACACGGCCGACAACTGCCCACTTTTCCCAAATCCGGATCAAGCCGATAACGATCGCGACTCGATAGGAGACGTTTGTGATCCTGACGACGATAACGATGGCATCGACGATAATGAAGGCGATAACTGTCAGTTCATTGCGAATCCTTCTCAGTCGGATCAGGACGGCGACGGGACCGGTGACTACTGTGACGATGAAACACTAATTGAAGGCCCAGATTCTAAGGCTCCGGCAGTGCTGCTTGAAGACGTCACCTTGGAGTTTGAGACAGTCTCGACGGCAGGCATCACGACATTTGCAGCGATCCCAATCACTGACGCCGACCTGCCGACGGGCTATTCGCTTTGTCCCACGTGTCCGGCGTTCGACATTACGACGATCGCGAGCTACACGCCGCCGGTCACCGTCTGCCTGCCGGTGCCTTCGGAAGTTAGCGAGCCCGCATTCCAGCAACTGAAACTTCTTCATGGTGAAGGGGGAGTTTTCGTAGATAGAACGACGAGCCGTACTACGAATGGAAACGGCGTTCGACTGGTCTGCGGCCAGGTCACTTCGCTGTCACCGTTCGCACTCGCGTACGATTTCGCCCCAACCTCTGCAAACGTTTCGCTCAGCGGACGCGTAATGAATGTAAATGGATACGGGATCACGAATGCGGTATTGACCCTGACCGAAGCGAGCGGACGAGTCCAAATTGCCCGGACGTCTAGTTTCGGATACTACAGCTTTAACGAGATCTCGGCGGGACAGACGGTTATTGTTTCTATCAGTACGAAGCGATACGTCTTCTCCAAACCGACGCGGGTGGTTAATGTTGCGGACAATGTAAGCGATATCGATTTCGTCTCGGACGAGTAAAGGGAAAAAAGCCTGAATCATCGACCCGTTCCGCCCTAATAAGTCTAAGCGGCTCGCCGCCCTTCTTGCGGCTTGCCGCTCTATTTGCGGAAAGGCTATACCTTTCCTACAGCCTGTCAAGATCGGGCTCCGCCGCCAAAACCCCCAACAACTTCCCAGACGTCGAAGACGGTGACATCAGTCTAGCCCGCATCGCGAGATGTGGGAACGATGAACACCGAACCCGAACCGTCAACGACGTTTTCATATTCGCCGTCATTGAGCTACGGCCATTTTTTTTAGAAACGGATTAACCGACACTGGTACTTTCCATACGATGTTGGCGTAGACGTGTAAATTCCTATCACACTGTTTGATGAGTTCGTCACCGTGATTCCCAATTTAGGGTCGGAATGCTCGACAACGCTGGCAAGATTTGGAACTGGTTTTGAACAAAAATGACCGATGTCGAATCCATTTCCGACACTCGTCTGGCGTCCTTGGGGAAAATCGCTAACAAGACCGAACTAGTGGGAGCGGACAGACTGCTGCCTTCACACGGAGCAGGGGACATTTAAGCGACATGGATATTTTCCTTTTCTCGTCCATAAAGGCACGAATCTGCGTTTTTTGTACTCATAAGGAGTCGGCTTATCAAAGGCGTAGCCCAAGTAATAAAACTCGTTCTCTTGTTCCCTGGCATATTCGATCTCCTTGAGCATCGTGAAAATACCGAGCCTTCGCCATTCGATGTCCCGGTCGAAAATGGCGTAGTAGCCGTATGATGCACTGGCCCCCATTTCAAAAAAGCTCGACGCTACTAATCTGCCGTCCTCGAAAACACAGAATTTCTTTTTCCGTTTACCCCCGGGGAGAATTACCTTAACCGGGGCATTTTTCCCGGAGATCGTGAGATCCATCATTCTGGAAAAGGTCCCGGGCGAGCGAGTTGTCGATGAGATCCGTGAAATGATTCAAACTCGCAACATTCCGGGGGCAAACGTGAGGATCTTTTTAACCTGGTCGAGAACGAATTCATCAGCTTGCATGACGGAAACGCGCCGCGATTCAAGGTTCGACCAAGCGAGTTTGAAGCGTGGAAGTTGCTCTAATGAGTGTTGCTTTTTGTATGTTAGAATTCCCTCATTACGGGCGCCGACTGGTTGATATGCCGACTAAGCCGGATGATTTGCAGATTGTAACGGATTTAGTTAGGCATTTTGGCTGTATCGTATCTTTATCGTATGGGCTTCGTAGGATAGGGTGATATTGATTGAACGCGATTCTTCGAAAACCTCAGTAAATATCGGTTCATGACGGTAGGTGACACTCGGTAAAAGACCGTAAGTTTGAACTGCAAAACCTTTATTCATCGGTTCGATTCCGATCGCCGCCTCCAACCCTTTTTAACCCGAGTACATCGAAATAGTTGAGGCCTCAATTTGCCTTAGCATTTCTTTGCTTCATCGCGAGAACCTTTTGCTGAGTTTTGGCGTTTTGAAGTTTGGAAGTGTAGGCGGAGTTGTATGATCAGCCGCCTTCTTCGCTTTCGATTGCTATTTTTGATACCTTTTACCACAAAAATGAGAACCTGGGTTACACATCACTTGAATGACGGACGGTTGCGGGCGACTTCGGCCGTTTTTTTCGCAGTTGTTCTCACGGCTTGTGCGTCAAATGTTGCTGCGCAGCAGCCGGTTGTTACACAGCCGAGCATCGTTCAGCCCGGGGCTCCAGGGGAGCCTACCCGCCGGCTTCCGAAAGAGACAATGGGCGTGATGCCTGTGATCACAACAAAGGACGTCGAGTTCTTGCAGGGCATGATCGTGCACCACGCACAGGCGGTTGAAATGACCGACATGATCGAATCCAGGACCGAGAACCGCGATATTCGGCTGCTTGGAGAGCGGATCAGCAAATCGCAGGCAGATGAGATGGAGTTTATGAAGAGATGGCTCGAGATTCGGAACCAGTCTCCACAAGGCTCCGCGGCTCACGGCCACGGCAGCCGTTCTGGGAGTACTATACATTCAATGCCCGGAATGCTTTCCGCGGCCCAGATGAACGAACTTCGAAATGCTAGAGGCAAAGAGTTTGACCGCCTTTTTCTCAAGGGGATGATCCAGCATCACGAAGGAGCATTGGTGATGGTAAAGGACCTTTTTGAAACGGCCGGAGCCGGTCAGGATGCCGAACTCTTCAACTTCGCCACCGATGTCGATAGCGGACAACGTGCCGAGATCAAAACAATGGAAACTTTGTTAACGAAAATCCCGTAAATGCTTAATCATGAGTAAAGTGCAATCGATCAAATCGCTTATCATCTTCGCCTGCATGATGCTGGTTGTTTCCGGCTCGCAGGCGATCATTGCCCAGAATGGCCAAAAACCCGAACTGCCTGCCGGTATGAAGGGAGCAAACGTCAATGACCCGCGGGCTAAACTTTCGCCGGGTCTCTTCGACGCAGGCGAGGCTGCCGTTGGGATAAAGCACATATCGCTTCTGAAGAAGCCTGCAGCCTTCGAGCTCGGCATCGATCCCGAAGCGCCAAAGGTCGGAACTGCCCTTAAAGCTCTTGGAGTTCCCGATATGAGCATGGTCCCGGCAGCGATGCGGCTTTCATTCGCCGGACTTGCGTTCGCGAACTCGGACCTCGCCTTTCAGGGCGATCGGCTCTTTTTGGGAAATTTCTACGGCGTCAATATTTACGACATCTCGAACCCTGCCGATACCAAGCTCTTGACCTCGATGGTCTGCCCCGGCGGGCAGGGCGACGTCTCGGTCCACAAAAACCTGATGTTCATGTCGGTTGAGATGCCGAATGGCCGGCTTGATTGCGGCGAGCAAGGCTTCCCTGCGGCAGGCGCACCGGGCGGTAACGGGCCGCCAGCGGCAAGCAAGGATCGGTTCCGCGGAGTCCGGATCTTTGACATCAGCGACATATCGAGCCCGAAGCAGGTCGGTGCCGTCCAAACTTGCCGTGGCTCGCACACTCATACACTGGTGGTCGATCCTAAGGATAAGGAAAACGTTTACATCTACGTCTCGGGGACATCCTTTGTCCGGCCAGGAGAGGAACTAGAGGGTTGCTCCGGCGGACCACCTGACAAGGACCCGAATACTGCTCTTTTCCGTATAGAAGTCATCAAGGTGCCATTGAAGGCTCCGCAGAACTCGAAGGTGGTCTCATCCCCGCGTATCTTTGGCGATCCCGCGACCGGTGCGATCAATGCTCTGAATGACGGCGGTTCGCATGAGTCCAAAGGACGTCCGCAGGAGACGAATCAGTGTCACGACATCACTGTCTATTCTGAGATCGGACTCGCGGCCGGAGCATGTGCCGGAAATGGCATTTTGCTCGACATCAAGGATCCGGCAAACCCGAAACGTGTTGAGGCTGTCAACGACCCGAACTACGCGTATTGGCACTCGGCTATGTTCTCGAACGACGGCAAGAAGGTCGTCTTTACGGACGAATGGGGCGGAGGAATGGGCCCGCGTTGCCGCGAGAGCGACCCGGACAAATGGGGAGCTAACGCACTTTTCCACCTCAACGGTACCAAGCTTGATTTCAAAAGCTATTACAAGTTGCCGGCAGCACAGACGGCGACCGAGAACTGTGTCGCCCACAACGGTTCTCTGATTCCCGTGCCTGGACGCGACATCAAAGTTCAGTCGTGGTACCAGGGCGGGATCTCACTCATGGAATTCACGGATACCGCAAATCCGGTCGAGATCGGATACTTCGACCGCGGTCCCATCAACGACAAAATGCTCGTGATGGGCGGGTCTTGGTCGGCGTATTGGTACAACGGCCGCATTTATTCATCGGAAATCGCTCGCGGGCTCGATATTTTCGAACTCACCCCGACCGAGTTTCTCACCCAGAATGAGATCGACGCGGCCAGGGCAGTTAAATATTCGCATTTCAACGTCCAGAATCAGGAGAGGATCGTCTGGCCGCGAAGCGTGGTCGTTGCTAAGGCGTTCGTAGATCAACTTGAGCGGTCGAAAGCGATCTCTACCGAGCAGATCGCCGGACTCCGCGAAGCACTCGGATCGGCCGAGGCGTCTAAGCTCGACAAGAAATCGAAGTCGCGATTGAAGGGCTTTGCGTCGTCTCTCGAGAAGGTGAAGGGAGCGGATGAGGTCAATTCGGCACGAATCCGTGAATTGGTAGCTATCCTAAAGAACCCTGTGATGTAACTTCAGCAAATATGCTGTTCGTTGAGCGGGGCTGTCGGAAACGACAGCCTCGTTTTCATTTCGGCTCAATGCAGGTCTTCGAGCAATGCCGTGGCGGCACGCCTTCCGGAGACCATCGCACCCTGTATTGAGGCATTGTCGATATGATCCCCGCAAACGTAGACGCCCGGCCGTACTCTAACGTCCCGTTCGGGCGGAGTGAGAGCAGGCGGCTCCTGAGCAGGAAGAGCAAAGTCGATCTCGTAGGTTTTGAGATGCTCCCATTTATTGACCTCGCTTCCAAACCACTCAGTGAGTTGTTCGCGGACATCGGTGAGTAACTTTGCCGCGTCGTGTCCACTTCCAAGGACGGTAACAGAGGCGAGGTCTGTACCCTCGGGCCCATAAACCGACGCGACCTGCGTCGGGAAGCACAGGTTGTTGATCGGGCCTTTCCCTTCTCCATTGATCACAAGAACGGGCTCGGTCAACGGAGCGATCGGAACCGAAAAATAAACGCAGGTGACGCCGACACCCTTTCGAACTTCTTCATCGCCAAGCAGTTTCGCCGCGTTGAGAGCGTCAGAAGCGACGACGATTGCCGAGGCCTCGAGCCGTTCGCCATTTTCTAGAATGACCACACCCTCTTCTATGCTGCTTACGGTCGTATTCAACCGCAACTTAGAACTCGGGAGCGTGGCCGCCAATGCTCGCGGGATCGCCTCCATACCCTCAGCCGGTAGGCAAGCATTACCGGTTGAGAACATCTGAAACACGAAGTCGAACATCCTGCTCGACGTGTTCAGGTCGCCTTCGAGAAAAATTCCGCCAAGGAATGGCCGGAAAAATCGCTCAATCATCAGGTCAGAGAATCCAGCCGAACGAAGGCGTTCGAGCGTTGTAGTTTCTTCGCGGGCAAAAAGCTTGGCGGTCGAATCCTTGAGCACATCCGCCCGCAGAAATGCGACCCGAAGCTTATCGAACAAGCTTCCGATCGGCGAGAAGACCGTCGGGATCGCTTCCAAAGGCCGGCGAAACGGGTCGGTTACCGAGTGGAACTCTCCGCCGAACCGCACCTTCGCCCCCGGAAGAAATTTCTGTAGCTTTAAGTCGCGGAGTACTAGTCGGCGGCTTACTTCAGGATAGCTATCGAGAAGAACCTGAAAGCCCCGGTCAAGCTTAAAGCCGTTAACGATGTCCGTCTTTATTCGCCCGCCGACGCGGTCGGATGCATCTAAAAGAAGGAAGTCGTGCCCCGCATCGGCTAATTCAAGTGCACAGCAGAGGCCCGCCAAACCGGCCCCTATGATCACAATAGGCTTTGTCATAAATAAGTAACGCTCTGGGTTGCACCTCGCCTGAACAGATTGCCGCGTGACATCTAAAACAAATCAGCGTTAAATTCGATGCTGAACCTTGTCGGGTTTCAGTTCCCAGTACTTTTCTTTTTCAAAGGTCTCGCTTACGATTATTCTACTCGCGGTCGCGGGAAATAAATAAGCGAATCAATTTCAGACAGGCCGACAGATGCAACCTCTCCAACCATTATATCCGTTGATCCTCGAGCCGGTGTGGCTGCCGGCGGTCATCATCTTCGTTTTTGGTGCCGCGGTCGGGAGTTTCCTGAACGTTGTCATCCATCGTGTCCCGAATGAACAGTCGATAGTCTTCCCAAACTCGGCCTGCCCCAAATGTTCCGCGGCGATCAAGCCTTATGACAACATTCCTGTTCTTAGTTGGCTGATACTCGGCGGAAAATGCCGCAACTGTAAAGCCCCGATCTCGGTTCGCTACCCGGCGGTGGAGTTGCTCAATGCTCTTCTCTGGCTTTCGGCATTCTGGTTTTTCGGGCTCAACGCATTTCTTCCGGTCGCGCTGATCTTTCTAACCGTTACGGTCGTGCTCGTCTTCATCGACGCCGAGCATATGATCCTGCCAAATGTGATCACCTATCCGTTCGTGATATTTGCCATTTTGGTCAGGGTCGCGTTTCCTCTGATGGCCGGAAATTCCTATTTTCCCGATACCTTTTCGTACCCGATTTCCGAGCTTGCCGGACAGTCACCTGTTCTCGTTTCCCTTGCCGGAGCTTTGTTGGGAGCACTCGCCGGCGGCGGGATTCTGTGGGCCATCGGAGCGGCATGGAAGCGATTGCGTGGCGTTGATGCGATGGGCCTCGGCGACGTAAAGATGATGCTCGGCTACGGTGCTCTACTTGGCTGGCGGCTCGCGTTTCTCGCGATCTTCATTGCAGCCTTCGCCGGAGCGGTCGCCGGCGTTGGCATGATCCTCATTAAGCGAGACCGAAACTTTCAGGCTCAAATTCCTTTTGGCATCTTTCTCGGGATCGGTTCTGTCGCAGCCCTGTTCTTCGGGGAGACGATCATTTCTTGGTATCTCGGACAGTTCGCCTATTAAATGCTAAGCCGCCTGTTTGGCTCCCTTTTCAAAGCATGCGGCCGAACAGAACATCGGCCCGTTGCCAACCCTGATCATTGTCGATTCCGGGTGCCAGCTTCCGCACTTCATACATCTCGCGAGCTTAGAGGACTCGGCCTCTTGCCCAAGGCTGTTCGGTCCATTCGGAAATCCGCCAGAACGAATCTCCTTAAGCGCTTTCCAGACGCCGTAGATGGTCTTGATCTGCTTCCGATAGCGGAAGGCGGATAGCGCGAACAAGACCAGGATCACCGCGAGGATTATTAGAGCTTCTCTCATTGTGCGGCCGCGGGAGGTTGCAACAAAAGACTTTCGAGTTCCTTGACCACCGGGCTGCCGGGGTTAGCCTGACGAAGCTGTTGCAGCGTCACCGCCGCACGATCACCCTGTCCGGCCTGCCAATATGCCCGTGTCAGAAACTGCAGTGCCTTTTCCTGTTTTGGATTGTCACGGAGAACCGCTTCAAACTCTTTTATCGCATTCGTATTATCAGGCGGCGATTGCAAGAAATAGGTGAGAGCGTAGTCCGTCCTGACCTCTACGTCATTTGGGCGGGCATCGAGTGCCAAACGATAGTACTTGCGAGCCTCTACGAATGGCTCATTCTTCTTTTCGAAATAGCCCACGTCAAAATGGGAGTTCCCGAGCGCGACCTTGATCTGATAGTCATTCGGATTAAGGCCCAAGGCTCGTTCGAGCAGGCGGGACGACTCACGAAGCAAGGCCGTGTCCTGCTGCATTGCGGCATAACGATATAGCCCGAGGCCAAGGTCACGCTGGAATGCAAAATTATCGGGTGTCGCGTCGGCCTCCGCGATCTTAGCGCGAATCTCGTCGTCCGAAAGCGTGCTTTCGTTCGCGTTACTGTTTGTGGTTGCGGGATCTGCCGTCGCCTTTTGAAGTCTGCTTTGTAGAGACGCGACCTCAGAGCGATTCAGCGCATTTGCGACAAGAAAGCCGCCGATGAAGCTCAGAAAGACGGAAATCACTGATATTGCGATATACCTTGTCGGCATTACCTAATCGTATCAAAATCGGATAGCCAAAATAAAAGCGGCCGCCATATTTCGGCAGCCGCACGAAAACACGTGTCACTTTTCTTCTGAATCCGGCGGAATATACGGAAGGTCGCCCGCACGTCGACGTGTCGGCGGGTCGGTTGAACGCCTTCGAGGTATTGTCGTGTCATTACGCCGATCGACGCTGCCGGCGGGAAGGCCTTTGCCGTGGACCGCTTCGACCAAAATGCGTGTTATTTCCTGTGAAAGAGTTCTGTGCTCTGCCGCGGCGCGGCGCCGAAGCGATTCCTTGAGTTCGTTCGGAACATATGCCCCGATGAAAACTCCTTTTCGATTAGCCATAGATGTCTTATTTTCTCCGGTCTTAGTGAAAAGGCCTTTTGGCGGAACAGCCTGTAAGCCGAATTCTGTATTCGCAAAAGCGAATGACGGCCATTCATCTAGGCCAGCGATCACTCGCCGGCTCCAGCAACCTACCCGGAAACGTCCGCGTTGCCGCGTTACAGGCGGGCCGCCCGATAAACGTTTCCCTATTTGGTCTTGCACCGCGAGGAGTTTGCCTGGCCGTACCTGTTACCAGATACGCCGGTGGGCTCTTACCCCACCGTTTCACCCATCACCCGTGAGGGCTGGTCTTTTCTCTGTTGCACTTGTCGTCACCCGCTTACGCGGGCGCCCGGATGTTATCCGGCTCGCTGCCCTTTGGTGTTCGGACTTTCCTCCCTAACAAAAATGTTACGGCGGCCGTCCGGCTGTTCCGCCTCAGGCAATCGGAAGTATAGCAAAAATGTTGAACAGTTGTAATCGCCCTTTATCGCTTTTTCGAACTTTTCGTGTTGGGTCAACTGTTTCCCGGAAAAAGGTGAGACCACTTATCATGATGCTGCTCGCGGATCTGGGTTTCGATCTCCTTCGCGCTCGCCAACTTCAGCACGCGGCTGGCGAGGGCTTGAGCTTCTTCGAATGCGATCGACCCAATAACGCGCCGGACCTCCGGCAGTGAGTTCGCATTCATGCTAAGCTCCTCAGCCCCCATTCCGACCAGGAGAGGCACGTAGAACGGCGAACCGGCCATCTCTCCGCAGATCGATACCGGCCGATTGCCCCGCTTTCCGGCGGCGATCACATCGCTAACGGTTCGTAATACTGCCGGATGCAGCGTTTGATACCAACCGGCGACATTTTCATTGTCCCGGTCGGCCGCAAGAAGATATTGAATGAGGTCGTTGGTGCCGAGGCAAAAGAAATCGGCAACTGAACACAGGTCGTCGGCAAGGATCGCCGCCCCCGGCACTTCGATCATAATGCCGACCTTTGGTTCGCCGATCGGTACGTCCTTTTCCTTTAAGCTCTCCGCAACTTTTGCAATTAATCCGCGAACCGAATGGACCTCGTCAAGATCTCCGACCATCGGAAGCACAATATTCAAAGGACCAATTGCCGACGCCCGCAGAAGAGCCCTGATCTGTTTCACGAACTCGTGTTCGAAACTGAGACTGAGACGAATACCTCGAAGGCCAAGGGCAGGATTTCGTTCGCGGTCCTCGTGGCGTCCGGATATTTGTCCGACACCAATATCAAAAGTTCGAATATTGACCGTTTCGCCATCAGAAGCTGCTACCAAAGAGCTGTATGCGTCGAACTGCTGGGCCTCGGTTGGATATCGGCCGTACTGCCCGATCAGGAATTCGGACCGAAAAAGCCCGATGCCGCACGCCCCCATTCGTTTGGCCACCGAAAGCCCGTTGACCGAATCTAGATTTGAGGTCAGCCTGATCAAATGGCCGTCCAGAGTTCTCGCAGGTTCCGGCGGCTCAGATGATGATCTCTTGATCGTAGGCGGCTTCGGTTGCCTCGACCGATATTCTCTTTCTGTCTCGGCGGTCGGATTAAGAACCACCTCGCCGCGATAGCCATCGACGATGATACGATCGCCGTTTCGAAGATGCCGCAGTATCTTTCGAAGGCCGGTAACAGCGGGAATATCGAGCTCGCGGGCGAGGATATATGCGTGCGACGTCCACCCTCCGTGTTCGGTGACGATCGCGATCGGGCGGTTCTCACCAAACTCGATCATTGTCGATGGCCGGATCTCCTTTGCCGCAAGCACGGAATCCGGAGGAAGCCTCATCGGCGACCTTCGTCTGCCGCCCAAAGCTGATCGAATTCGCTCGGCGATGTCCAAAATATCCGCGGCCCTTTCCCGAATGTTCGAATTATCAAGCGAGCGGTATTGGATAAGATAGGAGTCCGTGACGGACTTGACCGCCCATTCGGCGTTCACAAGGTCGTGTTCGATCGAGTGTTCGAGTTTGGAGAGGAAGGTGTGGTCTTCAAGTACGAGAAGATGTGTATCGAGGATCCCTTCGGCGATCGCGTTTAGGCCCGAACTGTCGGAGCGAATAAGCCGTTGAATCTGATGCTTCGCCGTCGAGATCGCCGATTGCAGCCGGCGTATCTCGCCCTGAACGGAGCTTTCCGGAATGGAAACGCGAAAGAATTGCCGCCTTTCCCCGTAAAGCGAAACAATCTGCCCGACCGCAAAACCGCGGGACACAGCCCTGCCGCTATACCTGACTTGGTTCTTATGGCCGGGTCGGTCGCTCACTATGTTCGCATCGAAATAAAGGCGGAAGACTAGCTTCCGAAGTTAATTCCGCCGCCTGATTGCGACGGGAAAAAGGGCTTGAGCATCCCGGCAAACGCAGCAAGATTTCTTGTCTGGATCAAGATCTCTCCGGGCCCGGAAAACTCTGCAACAAGGCCTTCGCCACTAGCTAAACTCCTAAAGAAACCGGCCTTTGAAGCTTTTCGGAGGTTATACTGCATGTGGCCCTCCCAGGCGACAAGATGTCCCGTATCGACCACATAGCCCTCACCGGGAGCCAAAACGCGACGATAGATCGCCCCGAAGGACGAGATCAGCAACAGACCCGTTCCGCCTACCTCAAGTAGGAAAAGGCCTTCGCCTCCGAAAAACGATTTCGCTCCGCCAAATTTGGTCTCGACCGCAAGACTCGTGTCACCGGCAAGATACGAACTGGACTGCACCTTGAACTGCTGATTCCGCATTTCGATCCCGACAATATCGCCGGGCGTGCCGGGAGCAAGTGCAACTTCGCCGGGTCCGTTCTGAGCCGTAAAGGTAGATACAAAGGCCGATTCGCCTCCGACGGCGCGTTTCAAGGCCCCAAAGACGCCACCCTTCATCTGCGAACTAAGGTCCACATTTGAAGACATCGAGACCATCGCCCCGGCCTCGGCGTTGATCGACTGGCCAGAATCGAGCTTAACGAGCGCCAGAGCGAATGAGCCCGCGTGGGCGATCTCCCAGGTGTAACCTCGGCCCTGGCCCCGGCCATCCTGATCAAAATGAAACGTCTCGTTGTTACGTGGCGGTGGCGCCCCGATAACCGGCGGTGTACCGACGACTGGCGGCGGTTCGGATGCCACGAGGGTGAAGCCGCATGACCCGCAAAATCGTGCGTTTGCAGCTAAATCAGCAGTACATTTTGGACAATTCATTGATTCTTATACTCCGGAACGCTTGATAATGATAGAGCTTGCTTCTGCAGCATCTGCTGCAAAATCTAAAAGACCGACGTCTTTTTTTGATACGACGAGTTCCTGCTCCCAGTTCGCAACAACGTTGCGCCAGCACTCACCGACAAGCACTAGGGGGCGCGGTGACAAGACATTCGTCTGAAGCTTATTCCAGACGAGCGAGATCTCGGTGACAGTACCCATCCCGCCCCGAAACGCGACGAACCCGATCGATCGTGTGATCAGGTTCTGAAGTCGGTCGTAAAAATGGTCGGTCGCAACCTTGTCAGTGAGAAACCGGTTCGGTTCAGAGCGGAATTGATTCATCACGATTCCGAAAACCCTTCCGCCGGCCTCGCGGGCACCTTTCGAGGCGGCTTCCATAACGCCGAGATAGCCACCGGTGCAGATCGCGAAGCCCGCTTCAGCTAATCGTTTCCCTAAAGCGTAAGCTTCCTGATATTCCTCGGAATCTGCGGTGCATTTCGAGCCACCAAAGATCGTCACCATTTTCTCCGCAGCAGTTTCGGGCACAAAGAATTTCCTCCAAAAATAAAAGGCTACAGCAAAATTATATCGGATACGGCATCTGCTTCAAATCAGTTTGGCGGAAAGGAACGTTCCGCCTCTTCAGGAGTGAGATTACCGGCCTGATGAATCGCCTTCACTGTATTCGTCAACACCAGAAGCACGAGGCCGATAAGGAAGAAGGCAATCAATGCGAGTATTGCATGGCGATATGAGCCAGTTACGCCAATTACGACGGCGAACACCGCATTTCCGAGCCACGACGTTCCCTTTTCCGAGATCTCATAGATCCCGAAGAAACCCGATTCTCTTTCTTTCGGGATCATCTGCGAGTAAAGTGACCGGGAAAGTGCCTGCGTGCTGCCCAAAACCATCCCGATGAAGGCCGCCATGATCAACGCTTGCGTGAGCGTATCGAGAAAGCCGTAAGCGTATATGACGATCCCACACCAGATCATTAGGCAGATGATGATCGTTTTCTTTGCCCCAATGAATCGTGAGAGGTATTCGAACCCAATGGCTCCGATCAGTGCCGCAACCTGAGCAACGACAAAGATTCCCAAAAGAAAGGTCTGATCGGTCTCGAGTCCACGGGACACGAAGAGCTCCTGCGAAAGGAAAACCGAGCTGTTTAGGATAACCGTTTGAATGCCATCGTTGTAGAAAAGATAAGCTACCAAAAACAGTAGCGTATAGCGGAGACCCTTTAACTCCTTGACCGTATTTCCGAGTTCCCTAAATCCCGCGTTGAATAGGTTTTGGCCGTCCTTTCGGGCTCTCTTTTGGTTGCGGTTCTTTAAAAGCTTAAACGTTACGATAGCGAAGAGGCCCCACCAGAGAGAGGCTGCCAGCATAGAAACCCGAACGGCGGTTCCCTCTGTGATTCCGAGACTTGGTGCAAACTGGATCAATGCGATGTTGAGGAAGAGCATTATTATCCCGCCTAGGTATCCGGCGGCATATCCATGGCTCGAAACGCGGTCGCGCCGATCCTCGGTGGTTATGTCGATCAGGTAGGCGTTATAAAAGACATTCGCGGCAGCAAAAGAGATATTTGCGACGATAAGGGCTACACAGCCCCAAAGATAGTCGTCGCCAGTGACGAAAAACAGCAGCGAACTCGCGATGACACCGGTATAACAGAACGCGGCCATCATTCGCTTCTTTAGGTTTGTATAGTCGGCGATCGATCCTAGAAGCGGAAGCAGAAAGACCTGTGCAAATACCGAAACGCCTAGCGTCGAGGTGAAAAGGTTATCTGCGGTAATCGATGCATACCCGCCGAGGGAGAGCACGGTTCCACCGCGGCCAACGTCATTTTGGGCAAGAGCCGTGATATAGGGGCCCAAGAGTACGCTGACAACCGTGGTGTAAAAGGCCGAATTTGCCCAGTCGTAGGTGATCCATCCAAAGATCTCTCTCTTGTCGTTCTTGTCTGACATCGGTTTGGCCTCCGAGATGTTAGCAGATTAACGATATCGGAGCTATGGCTCCCGACACTGAAGCAGGCGAAATATAAGGAAAACAGACACTTTCGCCAAAGCAGCCGTCGGGTGCGTCTTGACATAAAAACCGAAACGATGTACTTTTAGGGCACTTTTCTTTTCTTTGATTTTGAAAATTTGGTCTTCCGATACGCGGGAATGTGCGATCTTTAGCGCTTGCCGGGGTATCGGTCACTCTGTGGAGGGAGATTCTATCTATGTCTTGGACACAAAAGCTTTGGTCCTCACGAAGCATTGCAACCGTTGCCGCTGTTGGCGTCTTCGGTGCAACAGCTTTTTATCTTGGCTCGGTCGACACTCAGGTCGAAGCAAACAATTCCGTTGAAGTTGCGACATCCGCACCTTCAGCAACTTTTCCCGCGAATGCAGGAACCCTAGGTGCGATTCCGGATCGCGGAGCTGCCGGTTGCGGTGCCCCTGGCGGACCTAACAGAGATGTTACGTTTACGGTTTCGGGGTTGAGCGGTGCACCGACGAACGTTGAGGTCGATATGACGTTCAGCCCGGCTCACACTTGGAGTGGTGACGTTCAGGCTACACTTATTGCTCCTGACGCCACCTCATTCCCGTTGTTTGGCCGTCGCGGCTCTACTACTGCAACTGGATGCGGGTCATCGGCCGGTCTTGCGGGCCCATACGGCTTTGCGGATTCAGCTGCTGCAACAAATTGGTTTACGATTGCGGGTAGCCCGGTTCCGTCTATCGACTATCGCACGACGACTGTCGGCGGCGTTGCCGGTGCTGGTGCAGTGACTTCGATCAATCCTGCGTTTGCCGGTGTTGCAAATCCGAATGGCACGTGGATCCTTCGCTTTAACGATTTTGGCGGCGGTGATACCGGTGGAGTTGGAGCTGCTTCGTTGACCATCGATACGGCGGCTCCTACTGGCTCGCCTGTAGCGGATTTTGACGGAGACGGCCGAACGGATTTTGCGGTTGTTCGTCAAACGAATCAGCCGATCGCCGGCCAGGTTCGCTGGTTCATCAACCCGAGCTCGACCGGAAGCGTTGTTGGTTATGACTGGGGTATCGGCACGACCGACTTCTTTACTCCGGCTGACTTCGACGGTGACGGCAAGGCGGACATCGTGACTTGGCGTCCGGGTGCTGCTGACGTGGCTGCGTTCTATATCCTCCGCAGTTCAAATAACACCCTGCAGCTTGAGACTTTTGGTGTAAGCGGTGACAACCCGACCGTCGTAGGCGACTACGACGGTGACGGAAAGGCCGATCCGGCCGTTTTCCGTACGCCCGCGGGAGCTGGCGATCAGGCGACCTTCTTCTATCGCGGAAGCCTCAATAACCCGGGTGGAAACATTACGTTTGTGCCTTGGGGAACTGGCGGCGATACTTCTTTCCCGGCGGTCGGCGATTTTGACGGCGACGGAAAGAACGACTTCGTCGTTCAGCGTTCAGGCGGTGGAAGCCAAGGCGTTTTCTGGATGCTGAAATCGAGTGGTGGCAGTGAGATCATTCCGTTTGGTCTGAACACAGACCTTATCTTACCAGCGGATTATGACGGTGACGGTAAGACCGATATCGCCGTTGGTCGAACGATCAGTGGTAGCCTCACATGGTTCGTTAGGCCAAGTGCAACCCCAGGAAGCCCGTATCAAGTTGCCTGGGGCACGAGCGGGACATCGGACCGGCGTGTGCTGGGTGACTATGATGGCGACGGCAAGGCCGATTTTGGTATCTGGCGTCCTGCGACCGGAACCTACTGGATCCTCAATGGAACCAACAACGCTGTGACGACGTCGCAGTTGGGAGCAACGGGAGATTTCCCAGTTGCATCTTTCCAGATCAACTAGGAGTTTTCAATACTTCGCTTTTGCTTTCAGAGGCTGCATTTGCAGCCTCTGATCGTTTTTGGGTAAGCTCTAAATTTACCGCTCTGCTCGTGGCGGGTTATACGCATGAAAGCAATGATCTTGGCCGCGGGATTCGGCACTCGGCTTTTCCCGCTGACCATTGACAGAACCAAGCCGGCACTTCCCTTCCTGGGTAAACCCTTGGTCGGCTACGTCGCCGAATACCTCGCAGAGTTCGGCTTTCGCGAGATCGTTGTGAACCTCCATCACCAACCTGATTCCGTCATCGCGGCTCTAGGTGATGGATCGCAATTTGGGGTTGAGATCGGTTACTCGATCGAGCAACCTGCAATTTTGGGAACCTCCGGGGCTCTCGACCACGCACGACATCTCCTCGGTGATGACACGTTTCTTGTCATCAATGGAAAACTGATAACTGATATCGACCTTGCCGCCGCTATCGAGACGCATCGTTCTTCGGGGGCGATAGCGACGATGGTGCTTAAGCCAAATGTTGCCCGAGAGCGTTTTACCGAGGTGTTCACTACGGAGGGCCGCATTACTGGTTTTGGCGGCATGCCTTCGCTTCAGGCTTCAGGTAAAAGCAACGAGCCGCCGTATATGTTTACGGGAATCCAGATCCTTGAACCGCGCGTTTTTGATTACATACCTCGCGGCGTCTATTCAGATATTGTGCCGACCTTCTATCGACCCGCGATCGATGCCGGCGAGATCATCTCCGCTCACATCACGGATGGACGATGGTTCGAGCTTTCAACAATGAAGCGGTACCTCGAAATTTCTATGGCTATGTTTGACGGCGGCGGAACGGCCATCGGCCGTCGATCCGAGATCGCTGAACCAAATTCTGTCAATGATTCCGTGCTCTGGGACGATGTCATTATTGAACCCGGTGCGAAACTCGAGCGTACTATTATTGGCGACGGTGTTGTCATCAGGTCGGGCCAGAAATTCTATGATTCCGCGATAGTTCGGGCGGATATGGTTCGCAATTGCAAAGAGATTCCCGAGAAGGCAGAGCCGGGCGAATTCATCGGCGATCTTTACGTAGTCCCACTTCGGTAAGCAATTAAATTGTCGGAAGAACAGCAAAATAATCTAGAGGAACTCCTTCGTGAGGCAGGGCTCGGCGAGATAGAGGCCGAGCTCACGCCCGATGCATCAACGCGTCAGTTTTTTCGAGTGAGAAGTGGCAATGGCACGGTCATCGCCTGCGTTTATGCCGATGGTGACACAGATGGGCCCAAACAACTCATAGACGTAACCGGGCTTTTTATAGAGGCTGGCTTGCCGGTCGCTAGGGTCATAAGTGCAGTTCCGGAGCACTCGGTCGTAATTCTCGAAGACCTCGGAGACCGGATACTCCGCGATTCCCTTTTGACCGCGACCGAAGGAGAACGAGATCGGCTTATTGAGGCCGCGATCGAGCTTATTCCAAAGATTCAATCGGCAACCGATCTCGCGATCTCAAGTGGATCGATCGCGGGCAAACTGCGGTTTGATTCGGCGAAGCTATCGTGGGAGCTCGATTTTTTTCGCGAACACTATTTCCATTCGCTGCGTGGCCGAGAGGTTCCGACCGGACTTGAATCAGCCGTCTCAAACGAGTTCAAGGAACTTTCAGCCTGGCTTGAGCAACGTGCTGCCGTTCTCTGCCATCGCGATTTTCACGCCGCAAATCTCATGATCCGCCCCGATGGCTCGTTAGCCATCATCGACCATCAGGATGCACGCATCGGCTCGGTCACTTACGACCTAGTTTCGCTGCTTCTCGACCGCGTAACAGAACCGCCTTCCGATGATTGGATCGCCGGGAAGATCCAGCATTTCCTAAAAAGCCGCCCCCTACTAGGGCTCCCCGCGATCGCTGAACAAGAGTTCGCAACCGAGTTCGATCATCAGACCGCTCAGCGATGTCTAAAGGCCGTCGGTACCTTCTCGTTCCAGTCAGCCTTTCGGGACAAAAAGCACTTTGAAGCGTACGTCGATCCGATGTTTCGTATAGTGATCCGATCGCTTGAGCGGCTCGGGAAATATCCCAACCTCCGCGAACTGCTCTTGCCCGAGATCGGTTAGACTCGGAAGTGGTCTGCCCGCCAATTCGTGATCGCCATCTTGATCTCCTTCTGCGTGGTAAGCTTTCCCGCGAGAATGTCCGAAACCAGTCCCGGAAGTTCCTCATCGGGTGCAAATCGAAGTGCGACCATCTGCCCGACACGGAAATCATTTGCTTTAGCCGCAAGCTCTGGGGAGAGCACGGTCGAATAGCGCAGCCGTTCTTCTAACCGGATAACTCTGTCCTGAGCTCGCAGGGCCTGTAATCTTGCAGCCAGACTCACGAGAATTACCACAAGTACCAGCAGGAGGAATCTGAAGGACGACGAATCGAAGTATCGCCAGGCATCGACGATCGCCCAGATCAGCAGGATCAGCGAAAGCGGAAAGATCACAAAATGTACGAGCGGGAACCAACGAGTGTGGTTGGAGTAGCTCTGAGGTGTTTCAGTGTTGCTCATAAGGTTTTAGAAAATGTCTGTCTCAATCAAAGTTTGGAACTCGATTTGACGTCCGAGCCGGTTGAAGTGAAATCCTCGCCCGGATTGACGAAAAGATTCTGCTCGAAGCGATACTGCTTATCATAAAGCTGTTTGTAACGGCCGTCCATCGCTATCAGTTCCTCGTGCGTTCCGCGTTCAAGGACCTCGCCGGCCTCGATCACCAATATCTGGTTGGCGCTTCTGATCGTTGAGAGGCGATGGGCAATAACGAATGTCGTGCGACCGCGTCGGAGATTATTAAGGCCTTCTTGGATCAGAGCTTCCGACTCGCTGTCGAGGCTGGACGTCGCCTCGTCGAGGATGAGGATGCGCGGATTTGCGAGCAGAGCTCGTGCGATCGCGATCCGCTGCCGCTGGCCGCCGGAAAGTTTGACGCCGCGTTCACCGACGACGGTCTCATAGCCATCCGGGAACTTCTCGATAAACTCATCCGCGTTTGCAACCCTACACATCTCCCGGATCGTCTCGATCGTGGCCTCCGGATTCGCAAAGCGGATATTCTCAAGGATCGTCCCGTCAAAGAGAAAGTTGTCCTGCAATACCACGCCGAGATACTTACGGTAGTCTCTTAGCCGTATCGACTGAAGGTCAATGCCGTCAACTAGCACCGTTCCGTTCGTCGGACGAATGAAGTTCAGCACGAGGCTCAAGATCGTAGATTTTCCCGAGCCGCTCGAGCCGACAAGTGCCGTGGTCGCCCCGGCATCGGCGAGAAATGATATCCCTTTGAGCACAGGCACACCTTCGTCGTATTCGAACTCTACATCACGAAACTCGATCGACCCGTCCATCTTCGGAAGCGGACGACGTTCCTTATCCTGTTCGTCCTCGGTCGGCATCGCCATCACTTCCCTGATCCGGTCGAGTCCGGCGAGCGCTTCGGTGATCTGGGTTCCGATCGATGTAAGTTCGATCACCGGCATCGCAAGCAAGAACGTAAAGGAGATGTACATCAAGAAGTCGCCAAGCGTCATCGTTCCGCCCTGGACCGCGTTGCCGCCGATGACGATCATCACCACCGCTATCGCACCGATGATGACGGATGAGAACGACCCGATCGCCGAGATGCCTGTAACGGTCTTTGCGACGTTTCGGAAGAGCCGATGAGCACCGCGGGCGAAGCTCAGGTCTTCGCGACGCTCGGCCGTGTATGCCTTAACGACCCGAATACCTCCGAGGCTTTCACCGAGCCGTCCGGTCACCTCTGCCGTTATCTGCCCGCGTTCACGAAAGACCGGCCGCAGAACCTTAAAGGCATAAAGCAGAACGCCGCCGAAAGCCAATAGCACGACCAATGTCGCGACCGTCAACACCCAGTTGATCCAAAACAGCACGCCGATCGCGATGCTCGCCGTTACGATACTGCCGATGATCTGCCCGAGTCCTGTCCCGACCAAATTGCGTATCCCTTCAGCGTCGTTCATTATCCGCGATATAAGTTGGCCGCTTTGGGTTGAGTCAAAGTAGGAAATCGGTAGCCGTTCGATGTGAGCCTGCACGCGTTTGCGCATCTCGGTTATCGCACGCTGTGCCGCAACGCCGAGGATCTGCGAAAGAGCGAACGAAGTCGAGGCCTGAACTAGCGTCGAGATGCCAATGGCCAATGCGATCCATTTGATCAGCTCGTATCTTTGATTTACAAAGACCTCGTCGCCGATGAACTTGGTCGATGCCGGCAAGACCATCCCCGCAAGCCGCGAAATGAGCAGCAGGACGCTTCCGAACGCAAGCCGCCACCTCGCACGCCAGACGATCTTGCGAGCCTCAGCCCATGCCCCCGAATAGTTCACCTTCTTCTTCTTTTCGTGGTTCACGGGTTCAGTCTGTCGATTGTCGGGCGCACTGTCAAACCTCTGACACGTCCTCCCGGTTTTACGCCTCTCTGCGTTTTGATTAAACTATCTCTTTTATGCGTCAAACATATATCGAACAGCTCAAAGAGCATATCGGCAACGAGGTTACGCTCAAAGGTTGGCTCTATAACACCCGGTCGAGCGGCAAGCTTGTTTTTTTGCAGCTCCGGGACGGCACGGGCACCGTTCAGTGCGTTGTCTTCAAAGGCAACAATGAGGATGTCTTTGAAGCCGCCAAGGCACTCGGACAGGAGTCCTCGATCATCGTCACCGGAACCGTAAAAGAAGACGCCCGTTCGCCGATCGGCGTCGAGATCGACGTTACCGGTCTTGAAGTGCTCCAGAACGTCCACGACTACCCGATCACACCAAAAGAGCACGGCACCGAGTTCCTGATGGACCACAGGCACCTTTGGATCCGTTCGAAGAGGCAGCATGCCGTATTGAAGATCCGCCATACGGTGATCAAAGCCGTTCGTGATTATTTTGATGAGAACGGTTTCACGCTCGCCGATACGCCGATATTCACGCCCGCGGCTTGCGAAGGAACCACCACACTTTTCGAGGTCGATTATTTCGGCGACGACAAGGCCTATCTCACACAGTCCGGCCAGCTTTATAACGAAGCAACTGCTGCCGCGTTCGGTAAATCCTATGCGTTCGGACCGACGTTTCGTGCCGAGAAGTCGAAGACGCGGCGGCACTTGACCGAATTTTGGATGGTCGAGCCCGAGGTCGCCTATGCCGGTTACGAAGACATGATGGACCTCGGCGAAGGGCTGATCCTGCATATCGTCGACCGCGTCCTAAACGATCGCAAACTTGAGCTTGCGGCGCTCGAGCGCGATACGACCGTGCTCGAAGCGATAAAGGGCCCGTTTCCCCGCTTGCACTACGACGATGCAGTGAAAATGCTTCAGGAAGGCCACGCCAAGGGCGAGTTGGAGAACAATTTCGAATGGGGCGGCGACTTTGGTGCCCCGGACGAAACGTACCTGTCAAAGCAGTTCGGCTTGCCGGTATTTGTTCACCACTTCCCGACCGCGATAAAAGGCTTTTACTTTGAGGTCGATAAGGATCGGCCCGAGTGTGCACTCGGCATTGACCTGCTGGCACCCGAGGGCTACGGCGAGATCATCGGCGGCGGCGAACGCGCGACCTCGCTTCCTTATCTTGAGGAGCAGCTCAAGCATCATGGCCTGCCGCAGGATATCTTCGAGTGGTACCTCGACCTCCGCCGCTACGGCAGCGTCCCCCACGCCGGTTTCGGCATGGGCATCGAGCGCACCGTCGCCTGGATGTGCGGCATCGAACACGTCCGCGAAACGATTCCGTTCCCGCGGATGCTTTACAGGCTTCGGCCATAGGGTAGCGTCCGAATGAAATGGTGCTGCGTTGGATTTAAGGCCAAATATGATCAGGCGGGGGAACGCGGGTTGGCGTATCTTGTTGGGCGCGATTCAATGGGGTACCCGGAATTTCAAATTCAATTCAGAGCTGTAAATAAGGGTGACGAAAGCGAAATCGATAGTACGACGTTGGCCGCAATCATTATCGATTTCAGAATTGTATATTGTCCTTCCTGCGGGGTTGAACTCGCGAGCTTTTATCAGGAGCATGTCGACGAGCTTACCCGTGATGGTTTCGAGCTAGGCCTAACAAAGAAATTCTGAAGTCGTGTATGCCAAACGTCGTCATCATCGCTGGGCCAAATGGAGCCGGGAAATCGACTCTCGCCCCGGCGTTGCTTCGCGATACATTCAAGATCACGGAATTTGTGAACTCTGACGTTATCGCCGACGGCCTTTCGGCTTTTGCCCCCGAAAACGTCGCCTTCGAGGCCGGAAGGGTCACACTGCGAAGACTCAAGGAATTAGCTTCCGAAGGCAGGGATTTTGCATTTGAGACAACTTTGGCAACCAGATCCTATGCTCCTTGGGTCCGAGAACTTCAATCGTCCGGATACCAGAGTTCTCTGGTGTATCTTTGGCTGGAAGACGTCGAGATCGCGATTAGAAGAGTCGCGGCAAGGGTTGCTGCCGGCGGGCATTCGATACCAGAAACAACGATCCGGCGAAGGTACGAACGTGGTCTCATAAACCTCTTCGAACTATATTTTCCGATGATGAATTCGTGGCGTATTTTTCAGGCTTCGCCTATAATCCCTAAAGAGATAGCACGATACGACGAATTGGAGGGTCAGGTCGTTTTTGACCATGAGCTATGGAAACGAATAAGAAGATAACAAAGGATCAGACCAACCTTTTCGTGATCCATAGCCAAGAGATAAATCGAGCCTACGAAAGAGCAGTGAGAGAGGCTTTGATCAAACACAAGAAAGCTGGCAATTCAGTTGTGATCTCCCGCGATGGAGAAATCGTAACGCTCACGCCTGATGAGATCGAGATAACCTAAGCGCCGAATTGTACGATCTCACAACAAGAATTTAACCTGACCCTGTACGTGACGAGGGCTCGATTTTTTTCGAAGTGTTTCCGTATTCACACGCCCGCCGAGGGGCCGAAAATTCCATTTATTCAAGGGGAGGAACACATGGAAGGTAGTTTTCGCCGGTCTTTCATTGGTTCATTCATAGCAGCAACACTGGCCGTTTCAGCTTTTGGCCAACAGTTGGTCTCGTCGTCGAGCAACGGCACCATGCCGGCCGCCGCTCTCAATGAGCGGATGGCGAAGGTTTACGGCAAGTATGCGGTGCCGGAAACCACGACGGCGGTCGAGCTTTACAAGATCACCTACCGCTCGCTCGATGCCAACGGAAAGCCCGCCGAACTTACGGGCCTCGTGGCATTGCCGGTCGGCGGAGCCTCGAAGGGCCTCGTCGTTTACTGCCATGGAACGACGGTTGACCGTGACCGTTCTCCTTCGCGATTCAAGGGCGAGGGCGAAGCTCCGGAGACCATCGAGGCTATCACCGGTTTTGCGACGGGCGGTTATGCGGTGGTGATGCCCGATTACATCGGCCTCGGCGACCACAAGGCCGCTCATCCCTACCCGCTCAGCAAGGTTAACGCCCGATCTGGTGTCGATATTATTCCCGCCGCACGGGAACTGGCCCGGCAAAAGAATTACAGAATCGGGATGCCGCTCTTCGTCACCGGATATTCGGAAGGCGGCGGCGTTGCGATGGCCCTTACGCAGGCACTGCAGGCCTTTACGGGCCCGGAATACGCGGTGACCAAGTCTGCACCCGCTGCGGGGCCGTATGACCTTTCAGGTACGACGCGCAAATTCATGCTTGAGGATACGGGTGAGCAGGTCGATTTTATTCTACGGGTTTATCTGACCTCGTACGCCGTGAATTATCTTGTGAAAGAGAAGAAGCTTCGCTGGCGTGACTTCTACAAGCCGACCTTGGCAAACGCTCTCGCCGTCAACTACAACCTCAGCCCGACCGACGACGGCGTTATCCGCAATATCGGGGTCACGACCGCCTTAATGCGATCAAAGAACCGGCTTTCCAGCGTACTTCAACCCGGATTTATGCGAGCGATGCAGCGAAACGATAGGCGTAATGCATTTGTCCGAATGCTGAACGAAAACGACGTCTATAATTGGTCGCCGCGGGTTCCGATTATGCTCATCGCAATTGACGGCGATACCGTGGTCAGCCAAGTAAATACCGAGGTTGCGTATAGTACAATGCGGCGGCGTGGCGTTCCGGCCGAGCGGCTCCGGCGGATGATCATCAAAGATGCCGGACTAAATCACCTCAATGGCATAGCCCCGGCAATATCGAAGGCTCGTGCGTTTTTTGATGGCGGGTTTGCCGCGGTGCCGGCGGCACAGTAGCCATTCCTACTTCGCGTCTTTTTTGTCAGCCACGGCGTCGGCCTTTTCTGCAAGGTTGCCGCCTAAATTATCGGTGACGCGAGGCCGTTTACCGTTCGCAAACTTTGAGTAAGTCGCATTGTTTCCGGTGCCGTTAAAGACAAACTCCATCGTCGCCTCGGCCGTGATCTCGTTCTCATCGCCATTGACCATCACCTGATTGCAAGCTCCCTTTATCGTCACCTTATTACCGTCGCTGTTGACCATCACGCGGTTATAGCGGTCGCAGTTGATGGTCTTTGTCACGTTCGGGCCGTTGACGCTCAGCAGCGGCCCCTGTTGGGCTGTATCAACATTCACCACATCGGCCGGGTTGATCGGCTCCTCGGTTGGCGTCGGTTCCATGGTCGGCGTCGGCGTCGGCATATACTTTTCGACACTCTTTTTCGAAATGCCGCTTTGCACATCGCACCCCGCAACAAGAGCCAGCATCAGGACAAAAATCAATTTCTTCATCACAAACTCCTTTCCCTTATAGTAAGCGATTTCGCACCGACAAAAGAACATCGTTTCTGAATTGCGAATTCTGACTTCTGATTTCTGACTACGAGCTTCTGGCATAAAAGGCACTGGCAACCCAACAAAAATCGACTGCATCAACAAGACATCCCCTTTTTACACTTGCCCGCAGTTCAGTCAATTCTAATATTTTTCGGAGGATCTTTTATGAAGAATATCACCTTAGGATTTGCAGTAGCCGGGCTTCTGGCAATCTCCTCATTCGCACAGAATGCTTCCGTAAATTCAGCCGCAACCGCCACGAGCAACAGTTCCGTCAAAGCCGCTCAGAAGAGCCTTGATCTAAGCTCCGCGACGACCATCACCGGCAAGCTACAGGGCTCACTCAAGGCAGAAATAGCCAAGGTCGGTGACCAGGTCGTGCTTAAAGTGACCGATAAGGTGAAGAGCAACGGCCGTGTCGTGATCGATAAAGGCTCGAAACTCGTTGGCCGTGTGACGGAGGTCAAGCGTGATACTAAGGGTTCAGCCGGCTCTACCATCGGAGTTGCATTCGACACTCTGATGCAGAACGGGCAGTCGATCCCGGTGGCGGTAAATATTCTTGCCGTTAACAGCGTTGCGAGTGCCGTTTCCGCCGGTGAGACATTCGGCTCGGATATCTCGGCCGGCAGTCGGACGCAAGCTTCGGGCCGCGCCTCGGGCGGCGGTGGATTGCTGGGCGGAGTCGGCAATACCGTCGGTAGCTTGGGAACCGCAGCAACGAGCACGGTCGGCAGCACTGTCGATACGACCCTCGGTGCCGGCGGTGCGGTTCTCGGAACAGCGACGCAGACTACCGGAGCTGCCACGGGTTCGCTTGGGACCAACATCAAGGGTTTGAGTATTACGCAGTCAGCCAACGCGTCGGCAAGTAAATCAACCGCTCTGTCGAAGGATAAAGGCAATCTGAAACTGGATTCCGGCACAAACTTTACCGTTTCGCTGCAAGGTGCGGCATCCGGCGGTAACAACTAATTGCATTATTTTTCGGAAAACGGCCTCGGCGGCGCTAAACGTCGCAGGGGCTTTTTTCGTTCGCGTTCGAGGTGATTTATCAGTCCGTATCGCTTAACATCTTGTTCATAACATGCCCGCACACTCGAAATTATGAAAAAAGTCTTCTGCTTGCCATTTGACCGGCTTCGAGGCCTTTCGGTCTTCGCGGTCGTGCTGTTTTTGGTCGCCGGAGTGCTCGCACAGCCGCGGATAGCTGACCTCAAGGAAACGGTCATTCTCGTCTCTATCGACGGTTTTCGCTCGGATTATTTCGAGCTACATAAACCGCCGACGATAAACGAATTGGCGAACAATGGGGTACGGGCACGATGGATGAAGCCGGTATATCCAACAAAGACATTTCCGGCCCATTATTCGATCGTGACCGGGCTTTACCCGGACAACCACGGGCTGATCGAAAACAATATGTACGACACGGAGCGCCGTGAGTCATTCGGGCTCGCGAACCGGAAGGCCGTACAGGACCCGCAATGGTGGGGCGGCGAGCCCATCTGGAACACCGCACAAAAGCAGGGCCGAATCGCTGCCGCATTTTTCTGGCCGGGGACCGAGACGGCCATTGGCGGAATGCAGCCGAAATACTGGAAGGACTACGACGGCAAGGTCCCGAATAACGAACGGGTCGATACGGTGCTCGGCTGGCTAGACCTACCCGCGGCGGAACGCCCGACGATGATCACGATGTATTTCTCTGACGTTGACGACGCGGGCCATAATTTTGGGCCCGAATCGACACAGAATCGGGAAGCTATATTGCGCGTCGATGCGAATATTAAGCGTCTGACCGATGGCCTCGCGGCTCGCGGAATACTCGATCGGGTCAATCTTATTTTCACGTCCGACCACGGAATGGCACCTTACAAGATGCGCGATGCGGTTGTGCTCGACGAGATGTTTGACACTAACGACGCCGAGCGGGTCATCTGGGTCGGCGAGTTTACGCAGATATTTCCGAAACCCGGTAAAAAAGAGGCGATCTACAAAGCGATAAAATCAAAACTCCCGCGAAACGCAAATATCTATCGAAGCGGTGAATTCCCGAAGCGGTTCAAATTCGGCCGAAACAAGCGAATAGCTCCGCTAGTCGTTGTTCCCGAAGCGGGCACAGTGATCACAACCCGCGAGCGGATGCAGTGGGCCGAGAAAGACGGCAGACTCGACGCCACTCGCGGAGCTCACGGCTACGACAACGGTATTGTAGAGATGCGGGCGATGTTTGTCGGCCACGGCCCGAAGTTCAAGAGCCGATATGTTGCCAAGCCCTTCAAGGCGGTCGATGTCTACGAACTTATCTGCAAGATCCTGGGATTGGAACCTGCAAAGAATGACGGCGATCTAAACCGCATAAAGTCGGTTCTAAAGTAATTATTTGCCACAGAGGTCACGGAGTTTCCTGAGATATTTGTCGTAGTGCCAACAAGCGTTAAAGGTCAGCGAAGAGTTTTGGCTACAAGCCCTCCCTCAAAACACTCTCTGCCCTCTGTGGCTATTTACTCCGCAACGTCAGGACTGCGATCTCCGGCGGGACCAGAAAGCGAAACGGCAGCAAACTCGTGCCAATGCCGGTCGTGACGAACAGGTCCTTACCGTCTTCGCGGACATGCCCGGCAGCGTATTTCTGGCCAAAGGCGGAAGGCACGATCGGCGAGCCAAGAACCGGAAACCAGATCTGTCCGCCATGTGTATGGCCAGCGATCATCAGTTTGAAATCATCGCCAAAGGTCTTGAAGGCATTGATCACCGGAAAAACATCCGGGCTGTGCTGAAGTACGATGATGTCGCCAGTCTTTTCGTGCGACGCGATGGCTCGCCGCATGTCCTGGTCAAACGTCGCCCATGTCCCCATGTGCAGATGATCGCGCATTCCAAAAAGCCGAAGTTTGCGGCCCCCGCGTTCAATGAAAGCGACCTCGTTTTCGAGCACCCGAATTCCCGCCCCGCGAAGAGCGTTGGCTACAACAGAGTTGTCGTACCAGCCATCGTGATTCCCGAGCACGGCAAAGACGCCTTGCCTTGCTCGAATGCCCGCAAGTCCGTCGGTCAATCTCTCGACCGGCATTCGAAGCGGCCTTTCATTGACCGGACGCCCATCGTTAAGCTGCGCGACGAAGTCACCGATGATCACAACCACGTCAGCATCGAGCTCATTCACCGCCGCGACAACTTCCTTCATTCGCGGGACATCAACGCCATGCGAACCGGCGTGAATATCTGCGATCGCGACGATCCGTAGCCCGTCGAATGCCGGATCAAGGCCTGGTAAAGCGAGTTCCTGTTCATTGACGACGAGCCGATGAGGCTCGATAAAATAGCCGTAACCGATAAACAATAGGGCGGCCGAAACGGCGACGAGAATGTAAGGAATGAAACGCCGCATTGGCTATTGTGCTTCTGCGTTCGATGTAAGCGTGACGACGTTTATCTCCGGCGGAACGCGGAACCGGATCGGGATCACGCTCGTCCCGACTCCGCTTGAAACATAGACATGCTTGTTGTCCACTACAGCGAGCCCATCCATAAAACGCGCATCGTTAAAGACAGCCTTCGGACCAAAGATCGGCCAATTGAGCTGCCCGCCATGCGTGTGCCCGGCAAAGAGTATCGAGAAACCTTCTGGGGCCCAAAGCAGTGTATCCGGATTGTGCGTTATTGCGATGATGTTCTTTTTCTCGGCGAGGGCGTTGAATGGCTCCGCCGGTACGGTGCGGTTCTTCCAAAGGTCCTCAATACCCCAAATGCGGAGGGTAGCGCCATTGACCTCGACCTCGTGGATCTCATTGTTCAGTACGTTAATGCCCGAGATCTCTTCGAGCATTCGGTGGATCTTCTGCTCGTTGTGATACCAATCGTGATTGCCGATGATGGCGTAAACTCCATACTTCGCCTGCAGTCCCTTAAGGCTCTCGGCAACGGTTTCGAACGGCACTTTCAGTTCCGTACGGTCGGTACCGTCGGGAGCCGTTCGCATTCGTTCGCGGTCAAATCGTGACTCGCTGACGTAGTCGCCGAGTAGCACGATCACATCCGGATTCTGCGCGTTCGCCTGCTCGACGACGAAACGAATCCTCTCCGGCGGTGAAAAATTCGATCCCGTGTGAATATCCGCGATCGTCACGACCCGAAGGCCATTGAGCTCGCTGCTCCAGTTCGGCACCGCGATAGCGTCATTAACAACGACGAACTGCCGCGGCTCGATAAAATAGGAGTATGACAGAAACAACCCGAGCAAAATCGCAACGACGCCGATGAGAAGACCGATCCGCTTTAACCACTTTTTCATTGAGATCTATTTCGAGAGCTTTCCGGGAAAGTATTCACCCCAACGCTCGTCAACGAGCTTCTTGATATCATCGCGCACCTCGACAACATCAGGATACCAAGGTTTCATCCGGGCATCGATGACGATCGGTGCTTCATAGCCGATGTGGTTGTTCTTAACGGTCGTTGTACGTGCATAAATGTCCGTCGCCGGATTGAACCGCGTCCACGTCGCCCAAAGGAACTTTTCCGGCGAGATGGCGTAGTTGATGTCGTCGTGGATCACGATGACTTGCCAATCTTTGAAGGCCTCGGCTTTCGCCAGCCGCTCGCCAAGTTCCCTATCGTTCTCATACGCCGTGCCCTTTACGACAAGACAGCCGCCGCAAAAGACTGCCGCGGCCGAAACTCCGAGCGGAAGCTCGCCACGGAATTCACGCGAAAGTTCCCGCTTCGCTTCGCCAGTTCCCATCATTATAGCCTTGCTGCCGTGGTTGATCTTTCCGCTTGCGTAATCGAGCGTATCGAACGCGGTTTGCGAGAAGATGAACAGATCACGATGCCACTCCACCCGAGCCAAAATGTGTTCGAATAGCGAGCGAAAATCCCGCAGGTCCTGCGGCTTATCGGTCAGAAGCAAGAATTTCGTCAGCGCAAGCTGACCTTCGCCCAAAATGCGAAATCCGGCGGAAAGCGCTTCCCTTCCATATCTTTCCCTGACGACCGCAGCGGCAAGCGAATGGAAGCCCGTTTCGCCGTAGCTCCAGAGGTCGCGGACGGCCGGCATCACAAGCGGAAAAAGCGGCGAGAGCAGCTCTTGCAGATAATCGCCGATGAAAAAATCCTCCTGTCGCGGCTTGCCGACGACGGTTGCCGGGTAGATCGCGTCCTTGCGATGAAAGACAGCATCGGCATGAAAGACCGGATAATCGTGCGTCAGCGAATAATAGCCGTAGTGGTCCCCAAACGGGCCTTCCGGCCGGCGTTCGTGCGGCGGAACGTGGCCGCAGATCGCAAACTCAGATTCAGCGATCAACCGATGATGGCCCGCCAATGGGTTATCGGCCATTCCGATCTTCGAATCAGCCAGCAGCGACGCAAGCATCAGCTCCGGCACATCCTCCGGCAGTGGAGCGATCGCCGCAAGGATCATCGCCGGCGGCCCGCCGAGGAAAATGGTCGTGTTCAGCGGTTCGTTTCGCTGTTCAGCTTCGTAGTAATGAAAACCGCCGCCCTTCCCGATCTGCCAATGAATGCCGGTCGTCCGCTTGTCGTATCGCTGGATGCGATACATCCCGAGGTTCGGTTTCCCCGATGTTGGGCTCTCGGTATAAACGAGCGGCAGCGTCACAAAGTGCCCGCCGTCCTCGTGCCAGAGCTGCAAGAGCGGCAAGGCCTCAAGGTCCACTTCCGCCTGCCGCACGTCAAGCACCGGTGCCCGCCGCGACTTCTTGGTACCGAGCTTCAAGGCCGTCAGCCCCATGTCGCGATAGCCCCAGAGCTTTCCGATCTTTGGCGGGACAAGAATATCGACCATCTCGACCGCACGCCGGACAAACTCCTGCGGCCGCTTTCCAAAAGCAAGCTCGATCCGTTTGATCGTCCCAAAAAGATTTGTGACAACCGGAAATGCCGACCCCTTAACGCGGGTGAACATCAGAGCCTTGCCCTGCGCCTCGATCACCCGCCGGTGTATCTCCGCTATCTCAAGATACGGATCGACCTCGGCCGAGACCTCTACGATCTCGCTCTCTTTTCTCAACGCGTCGATGAACGAACGTAGATTTGAATGCATCAGGTTGACAGCGGAAAGTGTCTTTCGCTACTTCAGCTCCTCGGTCCATTCGATCTGATCAATGACCTGTTCGATCGCGTCTTTTAGCGAATCAAACGCCGGGCCTCTGCTGCCATGCTGACTGGAAACGACCTTCTTTCCCGTTCGATATTCTGCAGTGATGTTCGTAAGATTTCCGCCCGTGGATGTCTCGGCAAAGCTCCAGCTGCCCATTGATCTGAACTCGCTCTTTGCGAAGGCACTACGAAGAAACGAAAACTGTTCCGCCGATATTTTGGATCTGAACCGTGTTTGCTCTGGTGGATCAGGAGTGTATCGCGGCTTTGATCTCTCACTCGGTGAACCCGCGCTTGTGAAATGCGCCGTGCCGTCCGCATCGACGGAGAACTCATAAAATCGCAAAATCTGGCTTCCACCATAGGTCATTGTGAATGACCGAACATCGCTATCGGTGGCAAAAGCACATGCAACGCAGAGAGTTGAAATGACCGCGAGAAGCAGCCATTGCAGCCGCTTTTTCGCCGTTAGATTATGCCGTTTCATATGCGATCTCCGTTCACTGCGTCACTCGTTCTACCGTCTATTTGCGTCGCGAAGCCCGCTATTTAAGAAGAATAATCGTAAAATCCCTTTCCGCTTTTGCGGCCGAGCCAGCCGGCATCAACGTATTTCTTGAGCAGCGGGCAGGGCCTGTATTTCGGGTCACCAAGGCCTTCGTGGAGCACGTTCAGGATGGCGAGGCAGACGTCGAGCCCGATGAAGTCCGCGAGCGTCAGCGGGCCCATCGGGTGGTTCATCCCGAGCTTCATTATCTCGTCGATCGCCTCGCGGGTCGCGACGCCTTCATGGAGCGCGAAGATGGCTTCGTTGATCATCGGCATCAGCACTCGGTTCGAGACAAAGCCGGGCGAATCATTGCACTCAACCGGCACCTTGCCAAACTTTTCCGAAAGCTCTTTAACCTTCGCATAGGTCGCGTCCGAGGTGGCGATGCCGCGGATCACCTCGACCAGCTTCATCAGCGGAACCGGATTGAAAAAGTGCATCCCGATGACCTTCTCCGGCCGCTTAGTTACCGCCGCGATCTTGGTGATCGAGATCGACGAGGTGTTCGATGAAAGTATCGCCTCCGACCCGCAGATCGAATCGAGCTTCTCAAAGATCGTCTTCTTGATCTCAAAATTCTCGGTCGCCGCCTCGACCACCAGCGTGCAGTCCTTCAGATCCTCGAGCGCCGTCGTCGTCCGGATGCGGCCAAGCACTTCCGCCTTCTGCTCCTCGGTCATCGTCTCTTTCTTGACGAAGCGGTCGAGGCTCTTGCTGATATTTGCGACGCCGCGGTCAACGAAATCCTGGCTGATGTCGCACATCACCACGTCAAAACCCGAAGCGGCCGCCGTTTGAGCAATGCCGTTTCCCATCGTCCCGGCACCGATAACTCCAATAATGTCACTCATTTCGATAATGTTCCTGTAATAAATTGATGTTCTGGCCTAAACCACAAGAATATCGAAACGCCCGGGCCAAAACAAACAAGCGGCAGGGTTTAGGCCCATGCCGCTTGCGGGTTGCGTGGTGAGATACTCCTATTGCCAACTATTCGGCGGAGGCGGAGGCGATTGGAACTGCCCGCCGGCACCATCTACGTTGTAAAGTGCCTTGCCCATATCGCCGAAGAAGAACCAAAGGGCATAAACTCCGAGCGCCGTCCCGAGCGGAAAACTGAGAAGCGAAAGAAAGGCGACTACGATGCCGAGGATCCTCCCGATCGGCTGGACCTTGCCGACCTTATAGCCGGCATAAAAATCGAGCCCAGCAAAGAGAAAAACAAACACCCCGACAACGACCGCAACAAAGACGAACACGCCGCCCATTATCTGATCCTCGCCGCGGCCGCTCGCCGTAAGAAAAAAGCCGCCAATGCCGCCGTAAATCAGCACCATCAAAAGCCCGCCCAACACCTGCAGCCCGCCCTGCACATGAAAAAGAATCCCGATCAATCGATTGTGTTCCTGTGGTGTCATGATTGTATGTCTCGGACCGTCTGAGAATTTCACCGTTCAATGCCGGCAATTTCATGTTCCCCGCTCAAGCCGCGATCTGCGGAAATCTGGAACCCTTTGCATCTAATTTCTAGCCGATAAATTCGTTATCGATTCAAACACCAACAGTCAACCATACCTCAAGAGGATCGGAAACGGCATCTGATCCTTTCGGGTCGATTTCGATAAAAATTTGAGTTGGATTCCAACTCTTTCCCTTGCTAAGCCGCAATTCATAGTTGCCTTTCGGTATATCCTTGAAACAAAACACTCCGTCGCTAGCAGTCTTGCAAACCGCGATTCTCTTCTGATCGCCGCGAGATTTCAGATTTTTCTCTTTTATCCATGCCGGATTATCAAAAACTTCGACCAAGACATCGCTTAATGGAATCCCATTTGAATCGACGACCTTCCCCTTTAGGTGACGGTACTTCGTTTCTTCGACATACGCTTCGACCATGTTCCCGCCCTCGTAAGTCGTTTCCGACGCATCTACCGGCAGGCACTGGCACCCGCACGATCCGAACCCGGAGAATAGAAAAGCAGCAGAGATAAGCATTTCCAACATAGTTATTTTCAGCGACAATCAGCTCGCACGGAATTCGTCGCGGCTTGTTCTCAGTATTTTACCTTCGCCAATGTAATCTGGCACATTACAGACCCGACCCAATAGAGCTCTTTTCAAAGAACGCTTTAATGTAACGGTATTGTCTTCCATGGCGTTAAGAATCCGAGGCGTTGAGGTTCGGGTTCTGCTCATGAACCGTCAATTGAGGAAGCCGAGATGTGAAACCTTCAAACTGTACCTTCGAGTATCGACCCTGCCACATATCCTTGAATCCCTCGCGGATCACGGTAAGCGATTCTTCCTCCCATTTGAGCAACTCGAGCAGCCTGCTCTCTATCTCGGCAACTGCACCTTCCACGCTGTGCAGACGGGAAACTTCCCGCTTGGAGATCCGCCGGCCTTCTTCGTAGTCGTCTTTCCACCAGTAGGACGCTACCTCAACCAAGTTTGAACTTTCAATGGTCAGCTCTACACATCCGGTGCCCCCGTTTGGGTGCTGGAACCTGAATCGCCAAGAGGGCTCGTCGCGCCAGTACTTCACCAAGTCTAGTCCATATTTCGCCCTAAACGCCTCAAGCGAATCAGCCAGCGGCTCAAATTGCTCTTTCCCGCTTGATCCAATCATATTCGCGTCCCGAACTAGGTGCCAACATTTGCGTTCCTTTGTTCCCAAACACGCCGGACTGTCTCACCGACTGTTCGGGGCATGCGCTCGAATGATTTTGTTGTAAATCCTAGGTCAACTCCGAGTTCTTCTCGAATTCGTTCAAACATCTCAAAGTAATCGAGCCAGTCAGGTTTCGTTAACCAGTTGCCTGCGGAATCAAACTCGTGCCACTCGGAGAACCAGCGAGGATGAATAGAATGATGAAGCTCGGTCTTGGCAATCGACCCAATTTGGGTGAACACGTCAATTATGGAATGTCCTGAGTCATCTACCTCCAACTTCCTAGAGACAACTTGGGCGATATTGTCCAAGCTTTTGCAAGATCGAAGTTCGTCGTCCGTGATGATTACACCAAGCTCCTTTGATAAATTCTCCTTGAATGTCTCGGCGTTACCGAGCGTGAAAGTTCCTCGCGTATCCGAATCTAAGCCGGCCAGATCCGCCAGGATCTCGGAAACGGATCCAACGTTAATTATCGATGCGCCTTCCATAATCCCGATCAAGGGGTAACCATTTCCTTTCCCAATCGTCCCGATTTCATCACACCGAACCTCATTGTCAATCCATTCGAGGGGTGGGTGCTCTGGACGTGGTGGTCTGATCATAATGCGCCGTTGTAGTTAGAACTGCGAATCATGGTCGCATTTCCAATTCAATCTTCTCTGGATGAACTTGGCTGATCAACTCAATATTGAAAGAAGTCGAAAGGGGAGAAATCTTTGATTCAATAAGTCGTTCTTGATGTGGAGCAAGCCCGTCATAACTCTCGCTAAAACGCGGACCTGAATTAAACCTCACGATCACACGGTATTTGCCTTTGGCCAAACGAACACTGTACCTTCCGTCTCTATCAGTTATGGCGCTGTAAACACATTTTTTGCAATCCAATCTCTGGAAGATAATATTTTGCAAACCTGCTGGGAATCGCTCGTTCGTTTTAACAAATGTCGTCATGACGGTTCCCTCTATAGGACTGAGTGACGGCCATTCAAAGTAAACCCGTTCATCATCATACCCGGAGGCTTCGCCCACATTCTGACCTGCAATCCAATTTGCAACTAAAGCAAGATTGACTAAACAGACAAAGGCCAACGACAAGTTAACCGTTCTCGATAGTTTCATAGTATTCCTGCTCTAGTCTTTCCCTTTGAATACTTGTAATGCTCACAGGGTCTCGGCCTTGCGATCCTTTCCATCAAAGATGCACCGAACCCGGCGGCGGTTTGCCTCACAGGGTAATTTTAGCAGGAGTGTCAAGACTAATTGCGAATTCCAGTTTCCGCATTCGCATTGGATGAAACGCCATTACTTACGTGCAGGCTACTGCATTGTAGCCCTTCCTCACTGTCGAGCCTCGAACTCGTTGGCCATCACACAGTCGGAAACCCGAACAGTAGGGAGGGTGTCCCGTAGAAAAGGAGATCGGATAAAGGGTCGAGGAGGAAAGCTAAAATCAATTCCGGGTTTCTTAGTTTCTTTTTTTCGTGGTTCCTACTTCCGGCGGGCTTGGATGCCTGTCTCGGAAGCCAGCTAAAGCCGGGACTCAAAACTTCGCAACTCCGAAACTCTGCAACTCACAACTATCCATATCATCCATATCTTCCATATCTCACGGATCGCCGTTCCTTTCCGGTTGGCGGCCGAAGAAAATGGACATCGGGGGAAAGTGAGCCGTGAGCAGAGGCCCGATGTTTGTAGCGATCCGCTCTAAGCCTTAAGCCTTTAGCTGTAAGCCGGAGATCGAAGCTAAAAGCCCCATGCTTCTTTTTAACCAATTAACAATGGTCCGATTAACAATTGACAATGCGAAAGAACGCCGACGATCCAAAACGACATTCCGATCGGCCGATGCCCAAAGACCCAAGACCCAAGTTCGGCCACGTGTCCCATCTGTCCCAAGCGTCCAAAGCTTCCCATCTGTTCGCGACGTTCGTGGCGTTTCCGTTGTTCTCGGCGTTCACGATGTTTCCGATGTTTCCGCGAACGCGCAATACCCGAAAAAAAACACACGCCAGAATGCAGAAGCCCGCGCGTCAGCAAGGGCTTATCTTCAATTTCGGAATTCGGACCTTGGATTGCGGAATATTGAACGGCCAGCTGAAGCCGGGACTCAAAACTCCCGGGCGTTTCACATGTTTCAAGTGTTACAGGCGATTCATTTCATTCATTCGTTTCAAACGTTTCAGAAGCATATGCTCCTCTTTAAAAATGAAACAGCTGGAATCTGGAATTATAAAAAGCGGCTACCGATCAGACAGCCGCCTTCACCTAGTTCTTGGAATGGATCAGTCCCGTTCGACGGCCATGGCGACCGAATTGCCGCCGCCGAGGCAGAGTGCGGCGACGCCTTTCTTGGCACCGCGACGCTTCATTTCAAAGAGCAGCGTGGTGAGAATGCGGCCGCCGGAGTTGCCGATGGCGTGGCCAAGAGCGACCGCTCCGCCATTGACGTTGACCTTGTCCATATCGAGCCCGAGTTCCTTCATCACGCCGAGTGCCTGCACCGAAAAGGCTTCGTTCAGCTCGAAAAGATCGACGTCGCCCATCTCCCAGCCGGCCTTTTTGAGTACGTTGAGGACGCCCTGGACCGGTGCCATCATGATCAGCTTCGGCTCAATGCCCGAGGTTGCCGAGGCTACCACGCGGGCGAGCGGCTCAATGCCGAGTGCAGCGGCACGCTCGGCCGAGGTTACAACCAGTGCAGATGCTCCGTCATTAACGCCCGGCGCATTTCCCGCGGTCACGGTGCCGCCGTCGCGTTTGAATGCAGGCTTGAGCTTCCCGAGGGCCTCTGCGGTCGTGTCCGGGCGAACGGGCTCGTCGTAATCGAGGATTATTGCGTCGCCTTTCTTCTGCGGGATCTCGACGGGCACGATCTCGTCGGCAAAGCGGCCGGATTCCTGAGCCTCAGCGGCCTTGCGGTGCGAATTGAAGGCGTAATTGTCCTGCTCTTCGCGAGAGATCTGGTGCAGATCAGCAACGACCTCGCCAGTGTTGCCCATGTGCCAGTTCTCAAATGGGCACCAAAGCCCGTCCTGGATCATGAGGTCGGTGACCGTCTGATTGCCCATGCGGTAACCGTCGCGGGCACCGGGCATCGCGTAGGGAATGTTGGACATCGATTCCATTCCGCCGGCAACAACGACCTCGGAATCACCGAGCTGAACCGCCTGCGAAGCCAATGCAACAGCACGAAGGCCGGAGCCGCAGACCATGTTGATCGTAAGTGCGGAAACCTCCGGCGGAAGCCCTGCTTTCAACGCAGCCTGCCGAGCCGGAGCTTGGCCAATGCCGGCCTGAACGACGCAGCCCATGATCACTTCGTTGACGTCCGAGCCTTCGAGTCCGGCACGCTTGACCGCTTCTTTGATCGCGATCGCGGCAAGATCAGGTGCGGTAAAGCCCTTCAAAAGCCCCTGAAACTTGCCGGTCGGCGTCCGTGCGGCACTCAAGATAACTGCTTTATTCTTTTCTGTCATATGTCCTCAGATGATAAATATATATTTTCTTGCTATAACGCTAGATTATATCAACGCCAGTGGAATATCTCCATTCTAGAATCGGTGGAATCGCTCGCGGGCCTGTCGATCAAGCTCCTCGCGGTGGTCCGGATGGGCAATGCGAATCAGTTCCCTCGCCCGCTGTCGGAGATTCTTACCGTAAAGATCGGCGACACCGTATTCTGTCACAATATAGTGAACGTGTGCCCGGGTCGTCACCACGCCCGCTCCTTCTTTCAAAAAAGGCACGATCTTGCTCTCGCCGCGAGAAGTGCTCGAGGGCAAGGCAATGATCGGCTTTCCGCCCTCGGAGAGCGATGCTCCGCGGATAAAGTCCATCTGCCCGCCAACGCCCGAATACTGCCGTCGCCCGATGGAATCGGCACAGACCTGGCCGGTCAGGTCCACTTCGATCGCACTGTTGATCGCCGTCACCTTCGGGTTGCGGCGGATGACCGATGTGTCGTTGACATAGCCGATATCAAGCATAAGCACTTGCGGATTGTCATCGACAAAGTCATAGAGCCGCTTAGTTCCCATCACGAAACCGGAAACGATCTTGCCAGGATGCTTGGCCTTCTTGCGGCCGTTAACGACGCCGGACTCGACCAGTTCGATGAGGCCATCGGAGAACATCTCGGTATGAATGCCAAGATCCTTGTGGTTCGTGAGCGAGGCAAGAACGGCATTCGGGATCGCTCCAATGCCCATCTGAAGTGTGGCTCCGTCGTCGATGAGTTCGGCGATCGAGCGGCCGATCGCCTCATCAACTGCGGTCGGGGCCGGAGGTGGAACTTCAGGCAGCGGCTCATCGACCTCGACAGCGAAGTGAATGTCGCTAATGTGGACGAGGGCGTCACCGATCGTCCGCGGTACATGCGGATTGATCTGTGCGATGACGATCTTAGCGGTGTCCGCGGCCGCACGGGCGATATCGACCGAAACGCCCAACGAGCAAAAGCCGTGCTTGTCGGGCGGCGAAACATTGATCAACGCGACATCGAGCGGCAACACCCCTCGGCGGAAAAGTGCGGGAATTTCCGAAAGAAATACCGGGATGTAGTCACCGCGACCTTCGTTTACTGCCTCGCGAACATTTCCGCCGACAAAAAAGGCATTCACATGAAACGAGCTTTCGTGCTCGGGCAGCGAGTACGGAGCCCTACCTTCGGTGTGCAGATGTACAAGCTCGACCGCTTTCAATTCAGCGGAGCGGGCGACCATCGCTTCTATAAGCAAACGCGGAGCGGCTGCAACACCGTGGATAAAAACACGGTCGCCGGAATTAATAGAGCCGACAGCCTCTTCCGCCGAAACAAATTTCGCCATTACGTTTGTATGTCCTTTCCTCGGTCAGAATTTATGAATCACGAAAAAGCTATGGTATCTTAGGCAGGATCTTCCATAAAGTCTGAAATCACAACCAAGAGGAGAATCACCTGTGCTTGTTTGCCTTGAGGGTAGTTCGCCGACGATCTTTGGCGAGAACAATTACAAATATTACGTCTGGGAAGCATACCTGACGACGCGGGAGCACCATGCGAAGTATATTCCGGGACCGGCGGCGATATCGATGTCCGGCAGTCAGATCAACATCCGAAAGATGGCCGATTGGGCGTGCGCCTTCATCGAAGCACGTCAAGAGAGTGTTTTTTTGATCGGCTGGAGCCGCGGGGCAGCCGCTTGTATCCAGACGGCCTATAACCTCAAGGCCAAAGGCCGCTCAGTCGAGGCAATGTTCCTTTTCGATGCGGTGGATCAGGACACCTCGACAAACTCAGACCTGAACTACATCCCGAGCGGCGTTGTGAATTGCTATCACGCAATAGCGACGAGAAAAAGCTGGATGGACCGGCAGATATTTCCTACCTGCGGTAAGCAGGCAGCGAACGGTGTGAACCTTGTGAAGAAGGATTTCGATACGACGCACGGCGGCATCGCGGGTGCGGGCGACGGAGTGGGCGATGCCGGATCCAAGATTTGGATGTGGGAGCAGATGCGAAGACATGGTGTCGTCGCTTAACATTAAAAGTATGTTCGAATCAGGGGATTTTCTTGTGTTTCAGCTCGAATCGGGTTATGGCTTGATGCGACTACTGGCTAATGAAACCGAAGAAGGTGGGCCGATCTGGCACGTTCAGGCGTTCTCGGATCTCTTTCTTGATGTGGAGACCGCCGAGGATCGGGCCCTTAACGGAACGCTCGCTGTCGCGGTGAGCCACGTTGCATTAACAGACCGGGCGTTTGAAAGTACACAGATATCCCGGCTCGCGAATCGGCCGCTTGAGCCTGAGCTCGTTGCGTTGGTAAAAGCGTGGGAAAATGACCCTGAGCGAGTCGTTTCTGACCGCTCGGTTCGGCTTCATCTCGGCCTACGCTAGGCCGCGACGTTTCAATTCTTTTGTGATCAAAGTGAGCTCGCGGCTAACTTGACCGGTGACCGATGTGTTCTCCTCCGCACGTCGGATCAGGTATGGCACCGCGTCCTTTACCGGGCCGTAAGGCACATACTTCGAGACGTTATAGCCGTGCTTGGCTAGGTTATACGACAGATTGTCGCTCATCCCGAAAAGCTGTGAAAAGTGGATGTGCGGATGATTGTTGGGAATGTTTTCGTCGTACATCCGCTTCGCGAGGTGATAAGAGCTAGCCTCGTTGTGTGTTCCGGCGACAAATGCGACCTCGTCCAGATGCTTTAGGCAATAATTCACCGCTTCATCAAAGTCAAGGTCGGTCGATGCCTTGTCCGGTTGGATCGGTGAGGGATAGCCCATCTCCTTCGCTCGATCGCGTTCCTTTTCCATGTACGCACCGCGGACGATCTTGATCCCAAGCTTGTAACCGCCAGCGTGCGCCGCCCTTCGCGATTCTTTCAAAAATTCCAAACGATCGTGTCGATACATTTGAATAGTATTGAAGACTATCGGGCGCTCCGAGTTGTACTTTTCCATCATCTCGGTCGCGAGGCGATCGATGGCATCCTGTATCCACGATTCCTCCGCATCGATAAAAACCGGCTGCTTTAGTTTGAAGGCCAGGCCGCAGATCTCGTCCACCCGCCGGGAGATCGCTTCGCATTTCATCTGGCCCTTTGCGTCGAGCTTGTGTTTTGAGGACATCTTCTCAAGAGTCCCGAGCGGAGCGATGCCGGAAAACTTGAAAACCGCGAACGGGATGAAGGCGTCGTCCTTCGCCCGTTCGATGGTTTTCATTATCTCTTTTGCCGTGGCGTCGAAATCTTCCTCGTGGGTCTTTCCTTCGACCGAATAATCGAGTATTGTGCCGATTCCTGCCTTGCCGAGGCGCTCTATCGCCTTTTGCGAATCCTCGATCGTCTCGCCACCGCAAAATTGTCCAAATACCGTTCCACGGATAAGCCCTTCGACCGGAAGGCCGATCGACAGGGCGAATTTTGTGATGCCGGTACCGATGGAATTCAGCTTCGGCGAGTTCATCATTTTGAACAGGCGATACTTTTCTTTTAGTTCTGCATCTGTGCGGTCGGCAAAGGCGGTGGCAGTGTCGTTGAAGTCAAGGGTGAATTCGCTCATAGCAATGGCGTCTGTGTGGCGCGAAGACCTAGGTTATTGGAAAGCATAACTTTTGTAAAATTGTAAGGCGAACCGAGATGAATTAGTATCTAGCTTTTTAATGACGAGACAAAGTAATCAGTATGAGTAAAGGCTTACCGAAACGCTCCGAAAACTATTCGGAATGGTACAACGAGTTGGTTAAACGTGCCGGGCTGGCTGAGAATTCCGCCGTCCGCGGCTGCATGGTCATCAAGCCCTATGGCTTTGCAATTTGGGAAAAGATGCAGCGTGCACTTGATGATATGTTCAAGGCGACCGGCCACGAGAATGCCTACTTCCCTCTTTTCGTTCCGCGGTCGTTCCTCGAGAAAGAGGAAGAACACGCCGAAGGCTTCGCGAAAGAATGCGCGGTCGTAACGCATTATCGGCTTAAAGCCAGCCCGGATGGGAAAGGCCTGATGGTCGATCCTGATTCAAAGCTGGAAGAAGAGCTTATCATCCGTCCGACCTCCGAAACGGTCATCTGGAATGCATACAAGAACTGGATCCAGTCGTGGCGGGATTTGCCGATTCTCATAAATCAATGGGCGAACGTCGTCCGTTGGGAAATGCGGACGCGCATATTCCTTCGCACTGCTGAATTCCTTTGGCAGGAGGGCCACACCGCCCACGCGACGGAGCAGGAAGCCGTTGCCGAGACGGAGCAGATGCTAGGTATATACGCGGACTTTGCCGAAAACTGGATGGCGATGCCTGTGATCCAGGGAGTAAAAACACCCAGTGAGCGGTTCGCCGGTGCGATCGAGACCTATTGCATCGAGGCATTAATGCAGGACGGAAAGGCATTACAGGCGGGCACTTCGCATTTCCTTGGGCAGAATTTCGCTCGGTCGTTCGATGTGAAGTTCGTCAACAAGGAGAATCAGCTCGAATTCGCATGGGCGACGAGTTGGGGGGTTTCGACGCGACTTATGGGAGCATTGGTGATGGCCCATTCCGACGACAACGGGCTGGTACTTCCGCCGATGCTTGCTCCGATTCAGGTCGTTATAATTCCGATCTACAAGAGCGAAGAAGATTTGGCAAAGATCACCGAACGCATCGATCCGATCATTGCTGAGCTAAAGGGTCTGGGCGTCAGCGTCAAGTTCGATGTCGACGACAAACAGCGTTCAGGCTGGAAGTTCGCCGAATATGAGCTGAAGGGTGTGCCCATTCGCCTCGCCGTCGGTATGCGTGATTTAGAAAGCGGCACTATCGAAGTCGCCCGTCGAGATACTCTGACCAAAGAATCAATGCCGATCGAGGGCATTTCGGCACATATAAAGGCACTGCTTGATGATATCCAGTCAAGCATCTACGACAGAGCGTTTGCCTTCCGCGAGGCGAACACATTCACTATCGATACCTGGGACGAGTTCAAAGAGCAGATCGAGAAAGGCGGTTTCATTTCAGCCCATTGGGACGGTACGGCCGAGACCGAAGCAAAGATCAAGAACGAGACCAAGGCGACGATCCGCTGCATTCCGCTTAATTCGATTGAGGAAGTGGGCAAATGCGTTTATTCCGGTGACGAATCCGCAAAACGGGTGATATTCGCTCGGGCCTATTAACGCACGTTTATTCGACTTTCTCTCGGGAAACTGCGTCTAACGAACAGGCCGCGGAGATTTATGCCGATTGAGGCCGTTTTTCTCAGGTCAAGAGCCGGTATACGTAATGTTTGGAGATCTGACGGATGAACAGCTTGTAACCGCGGCCGTGGGCGATGACCCCGATGCTTTCGGCGCATTGGTCAGGCGTTGGGAAAGGAAGATATTTGCACTTTGTTTCGGTATGCTCGGCCGCGAGGACGAGGCTAAAGATGCGGCCCAGGAAACCTTCGTTTCGGCATATCGTAACCTGAAAAACTTTCGCGGAGAAGCGAAGGTTTCGAGCTGGCTCCATCGCATTGCGGTGAACCAATGCCTAACTATAAAGCGACGGCAAAAGGCGCGCCCCGAGGAGTTTCTCGACGAAGAGACGAACGAGTCAGATCGTGTTTTCGTTGCACCGTCACGTAGTTCGCCCGCGAACACAACCGAGCAAGCGGAGAGGCTTTTTCACGTACGGAACGCTGTAACGTCGCTCCCGCCGGAGCTCCGTCAGATCGTTGTGATGAAAGAATTTGAAGAAATGACATTTCAGGAGATCTCGGACACGCTCGAGGTTCCGCTCAGCACCGTCAAGAGCCGGCTTTACACTGCGCTTAAGCAATTGAGGGCAAAGCTTGAACGGCTGCCGATAGAAGTAACTTAGAAGGCAATGAAGAACGAGACGATACAATTCGAAAGTGGATGCGAACGTTCGGCAGAGACTCTTCCCTATATTTACAGGGAAAGCACTGATGCCGAACTGGCGCGGTTCGACGGGCATCTCGCTGAGTGCGAGGCTTGCCGCGATGAATTTGCCGCCATTTCGTTCTCGCGCTTCTCTGTCTATGAATGGCAGCGTGAGGAGTTTGCTCCGCTTGCTACACCGGACTTTACCTCGGCATTTGCACCGAAAGTTGCGGACGCAATAACTGCGGGCTGGTTCGACGCCATTCGCGGATGGTTCGCACCTCCGCATCGGCTCGCCTTTGCAGGCGGTTTCGCAGCCGTCTTGTTCGGTATTTTCGCGGGTTCGATCTATTTTACATCTCTTGGTTCGTCATCAGCGGAAGACATCGCGACGGCAGATGTTCCGGCTGTTGCTACACCCGCTATCGAGCCTGCGGTGATCGCTGAAGCGGCAACCCCGATACAAAAGGAAAGCGCAGTTGACGATGTTGTTCGAACTGAAGTTGTTCGAGCGAGCGTTAAGACCGTGACGCGAAAAGCGAAACCGAAACCAAAACCAAAGCAAGGGACGGTTGTGATTCGGTCTTCCCAGGCTGTCGCCGCGTCGCTTCCGGCGGCTAGTCTTCCGCGGTTGACCGAGGACGATGACGAAATTGATTACGGGCTGAGATTGGCGGATCTTGTCGCTGATATCGACACGCGTGAAGAGGACTAAATGCAAAGCTTAGCGAAAACAATTTTTAGATGCGCATTTCTTTTTCTTGCGGGATTTGTTCTTTTCGGTGCCGTTACACTTGCTCAAGACGAAACAAAGGACGACGAGCCCGATGCGCCGCCTGCACAGCAGCGCCCGAACCTGATGCGTGCGTTAGGACTCAGGCCCGACCAAGTTCAACAATTTCGTCGGTTCAATCAGGCATGGCAGCCAAAGCGGCAGGAAGCGGCGATGCAGCTTCGGCTTGCTAATCGCGAGCTTGATGCGGCGATCTATGCCGACAACCTCGATGAAGATCTCGTAAAAGTGAAGCTTTCGGCTTTTCATGAAGCGCAGAAAGAAGTAGCGAAACTGCGGTTCGAAGAGGAGCTTGCGATCAGAAAGATCCTTGATCCCGAGCAACTTCAGCGGTTTCGCGAGCTTCGCCGTCGATTTGCCGAAAACCGCCAGCAGCGGCAACTCCGGCGTCAACAAAATCCGAATGCCCCACTCCGGCGAAACTCGCCCGGCCAACGCCGAGAGCCAGGCGAGAGGCCGCCGCAGCGGCCCACCAATTAAGCGATAAGCGTTAGAAATATCTTAGCCGCCTTTCAAATGGCGGCTATTTGTTTGCCGTTTTGTGCCGGTCGTTGTAACCTTACCCTGTTCTTCAAAGAAGCACTACCGACCCGTTTTCTGATGAATCCCCTTTTAAGATTTATCGCCGAACTGCAGGACGTAAGCCTTTTGCTCTGGCGTTCGATCGTCAGCTTGCGGCACGGACCGCGATACTTTGCCGAAACGCTCAGGCAGATGGACATGATCGGCGTCGGTTCGCTACCGATTGTTCTTCTCACCGGATTTTTTACCGGCGGCGTACTTGTACTGCAAACATACCCGACACTTGAATACTACAGTCTCCAAAACGAATCCGGCCGATCGGTCGCGACCTCGTTGATCCGCGAACTCGGGCCGGTGCTTTCAGCACTTATGGTTTCGGGGCGGATCGGTTCAGCGATCGCTGCCGAACTAGGCTCGATGGTCGTCTCGCAACAGATCGAGGCGATGCGTGCACTCGGAACCGATCCGATCCGAAAACTTGTCGTTCCACGGATCACGGCCCTGATAATGATGCTTCCGCTCCTGACTGTTGCTGCAGACATTTTCGGGTTGATCGGCGGCGGTATTGTGGCGAACTACATTTACGGCCAGGACATTCACGTTTTCTCCGAATCGGTGCGAAACGGCATCTCAACGAAGGACATAATCGCCGGAATGGTCAAACCGATCTTCTTCGGATTCATCATTGGCCTTGTTGCCTGCCACAAGGGTCTAAGTACCTCGGGCGGTACAGTCGGGGTCGGCCGCTCAGTTACAAACTCGGTCGTAACAGCTTCGATCTGGGTCATCATTTTTGACTTCTTTCTTGCAAAGGCCTTGCAGTACCTTCTCGACATCGGCCGTATCTGACACGTATAATCGGGAATCTCTATGCTCGTTGACGAAGCCAATAGCGCACTTCCGCTTTCGGATGATATCGAATTCACTGATATGAAAGAGGCGGTCGATTCTCCAGATCGCGTGGCACCCGTTATCGAGTTTCGTGACGTATGCCTTTCTTTTGACGAGAAGGTCATCCTCAATGGCATCAGCTTTTCCGTTCGCCGCGGCGAAACCAAGATAATCCTCGGGCGAAGCGGTGGCGGTAAATCGACAGTAATTCGCCTGATCCTGGGCTTGATCAAGCCCGATTCCGGGCGGATCCTTATCGACGGAGAAGATATAACGGATCACGACGAGCCGGCGCTGATGACCGTTCGCCAAAAGATGGGTATGGTCTTTCAGGAAGGTGCCCTCTTCGATTCGTTACCGGTTTACGAGAACGTTGCTTACCGGCTTCGCGAGCAGGGCGTTGAGGAAGACGAGGTTGAGGCTGAGGTTCGGCGAATGCTCAGGTTCGTCGCGCTGGAGGATGCGATCGAAAAAATGCCGAGTGAACTTTCCGGGGGAATGCGGCGACGCGTCGGCATCGCCCGTGCTCTCGTGGGTGATCCGGAAATTGTGCTCTTTGACGAACCGACAGCCGGACTTGACCCGCCAACCGCACGAACGATCTGCGAGCTGGCGATAAAGCTCCGCGACCTGCACGACGTCTCCTCGATCTTTGTCACACACGAGATGAATAACCTGCGTTACCTTTCGTCCGAATACGCGGTGATCGACGAGGGCGGCGAGGTCCGGTTTGAGAAAGAGGGCGAGCGTCTCTGCATGATAAACACTGAGATATTGATGCTCCGCGATGGTAAGGTCGGCTTTGAGGGCAAGGATGAAGAGCTACTACGTTCAGAAGATCCTTATATCAGGACGTTCGTTCACGGCAAATAGGAGCGCCGAAAAGAGATGGTACAAACAAGGAATTCACTTACGCTTTCGCAGCTTCGGGTCGGTATTTTCGTGTTGGCCGGGCTGCTCGTACTCGCTTTTCTAGTACTTAACTCAACGGGCGACTTCAACCCGTTCGCCAAGCGGCTTGTGCTCAAAGCAAGGTTTGCCGCCGCGGACGGCCTCAAGGCTGGTTCGGATGTTCAGCTCGCGGGCATTCGTATTGGTCAGGTGGAGGAGGTAATCTTCCTCCCGCCAGATTCCCCTGAAACCGAAAAGATCGAAGCACGGATGTTGGTCGATGCCGAACTAAACGGACGCCCAATAACGGAGCGTATTAGAACTGATTCAACGGCTCAGCTGATTGCAGTTTCGATCTTAGCGAACGAAAAGATCATAAACATTTCGCCGGGCTCCGCTGATGGAACGGCCGTAACAGAAAATCACGTTCTCGAATCAAGCGAGGCCATTTCGATCAATCAACTAACGAAGACCGGAAATGACCTCCTCCAGCAGATCAACAAGATCGCCGTTCCGGCAAACGAGATACTCAACAAAGCCAATCAGGGCGAAGGAACCATCGGCCGAATTGTCAACGACGAATCTCTATACAATAACCTTGACGCGACTGTTGCGGAGACAAAACTGACGATGGTCAAGCTGCAAAGTACTATCGAGAAGCTAAATACCGGCGACGGAACAGCTGGCCAGCTGCTTAACGATAAGCAGCTTTACGAAAACCTCAACAAAACCGTCGCGCAGCTTGAGGGCATTTCGACAGATATTCGTTCCGGCCGCGGGACGGCGGGTAAATTCGTGACCGACGACGCTCTGTATAACGAAACTCGAGCGGCGATAATCGATCTTCGGACCACCGCGAACAAAATAAGCTTGATCGCGGATGATCTCAAGAGTATTACCGGTCCGCTTGCGGGCGGTGACGGTTCGCTTGGTAAGTTCCTCAAGGACGAGCAACTCTACGACAATGCCCGTGACACTCTGGCCCGATTTAATGCCACTGCGACAAAACTTGAATCCATGCTTGGTGATACGCAGGCTGGCAAAGGAACGGTCGGCAAGCTCTTTACCGATGAGACGCTCTATAACAACCTCAACCAGACAGCTTCGAACATCAATCAATTCTCAAGCGAAAGCACAAAGCTCATTTATGATTTTCGCCAGAATCCAAAGAAGTATCTCCGGATAAAGCTCTCGCTTTTTTAACATCGCTCTAAAAGCAGGGCAGCGATTGACCTTCATTCGCCATCCATTTATACTGCATATTCATGACGAATATGCAGTATATACCGCATATTCCATTATCGGGATGGAAAAGCAGATCAGATTACAGGAGATTAGGAAAATCGTTGGCTCTAGAAGAATAGCCCGCCAGGAAAAGCTCGTTGCCCTGTTGACCGAGCGCGGATTTGGCGTCACACAGGCGAGCGTATCACGAGATCTAGACGAACTTGGGATCGTAAAGTCGGGCGGATACTATACACTTCCGAAACTTGATAGGCGGAAAGCGAAACTTGGAGTAAAAAGCATTGAGACGTCCGGCGACTCTTTGATCGTTATTAAGAGCGAGCCGGGTTTTGCCTCAGCCGCCGCGACGCGGATCGATTCAGCGGCCATAAGCGAAATCGTCGGAACGATCGCCGGTGACGACACGATCTTTGTCGCTGTGCGACGGGCGAGTGATCAACGACCTACGGTAAAGAAATTATTGGAGCTTTTCGGCGGCTAGATGAGCGATACGAAAAACAAGATCAAGATCGGCATTTTCGGCGGTTCGGGCTACGGCGGAAGCGAACTGCTGCGAATATTGCTCTTTCACCCGAAGGCGGAGATTGTTTTTGTTACCGGAAACGAACACGCCGGAAGGCCCGTAAGCGATGTTCACAGAAATCTACATTCTCTGACCGATCTTTCATTTGTGGCGATTCCTGATGACCTAGATGACCTAATGGAACTTGGACAGATCGACGTCGCTTTCTTTGGGCTGCCGCACGGGCAGGCTTTGGAGCTTGTTCCAAAGCTACCGGTGGGCACGAAAGCGATCGACCTCTCGGGTGATTTTAGGATCAATGACTCGGAAATCTTCGAGGCATATTACAAGCGACCGCATGCCGGCGAACTACAGAGCAAATTTGTTTATGGCCTTACAGAGATCAACCGCGACGCGATCTCGAATGCGGACTACATCGCCAACCCAGGATGTTTTGCGACGGCAACAGCCCTAGCTCTTTCGCCCTTGATCGCCTCGGGCATTGTGACTGGAAAGATTATAGTCGATGCAAAGACCGGTTCGTCGGGTTCCGGTGCAAAGCCCGCGGCGAATACTCATCATCCCCAGCGAACGAACTCATTTTACGCTTACAAGCCTTTTACGCATCAGCATGTTCCAGAGATCGAACAGCATCTTCGATCGCTTGGGAACCTCGATGAACCCCTTATTTTCATGACACATAGCCTTCCAGTTTCGCGCGGAATATTCGCGACCTGCTACGTAGAATTTGAAAGCGAGACGTCGTCGGCTGATCTCCTTGAGGTTTTCACGTCGTTCTATCGAGACGCGTTTTTCGTTCGTATACTCGAGGGCTCGCCGGATATAAATTGGGTGAAGAACACGAATTTCTGCGATATTGCGGTTCACGCTTCCGGTCGGAACGCAGTTGTCTTTTCGGCCATCGACAATCTCGTTAAAGGTGCCGCCGGCCAGGCTGTGCAGAACATGAATTTAATGTTCGGACTAGATGAAAAGACGGGGCTTATCTTTGCCGGGAGCAACCCCTGAGATGAACTTTAACGAGATCAAGCAAACGGAAGACGCCTTTCAGGTTTCAACCTACGCCAAAATGCCGATCGCGGTTGAGCGCAGTAGTGGTGCCTGGGTATGGACCAGCGAGGGTGAGAAATACCTAGACCTTTATGGGGGCCACGCGGTCTGCGCGACCGGACATTCTCATCCGCACGTGGTTGCGGCGATAAAGGAACAGGCAGAGAAAGTCCTCTTTTACTCAAACCTTGTGTATAGCGAAATCCGTGGGCGGGCGGCCGAAAAACTTGTTTCGATCGCACCCGGTTCGCTTACGCAAGCGTTTTTTTGCAACTCCGGAACCGAAGCCAACGAGAATGCGATGCGAATGGCACGGATGGTGACCGGACGGCAAAAGATCGTCTCATTTAACGGCGGCTTTCACGGAAGAACAGCCGATTCGATCTCAGCGACATTCCTTGGTAAGTATCGAAAGATCGGAGAACCGAATGTCCCCTTTCACGTCGAAGCAACTTTCGGCGACCTCGATAGTGCCGAACAGGTTATCGACGGCGAGACAGCGGGCGTCATCCTCGAGCCGATCCAATCAATGGCTGGCGTTATCGAGGCCGAACCGGAATATTTTGCAGGGCTTCGCGAGATCTGTGACCGAGCCGGAGCAATGCTGATCTTTGACGAGGTCCAAACAGGGGTTGGCAGAACCGGCAACTGGTTCTTTGCCGGGAGTTCGCTGGCCTCGGAAGTTGTTCCTGACATTGTCACCCTCGCCAAATCGCTCGGAAGTGGAATCCCGGTCGGTGCGTGTTTGGTCAATGAACGGATCTCATCGGCGATAAAGCTGAACGACCTGGGAACAACCTTCGGCGGCGGAATGATCGCGATGGCCGCCGTTCTTGCAACACTCGAGGCGATCGATGAGGACAACATGATCGCAAACGCAAGAGCCGTCGAGCTTTCTCTTCGTGAGGAGTTGCAGCAAGTGCCGGGAGTCAAGAAAGTGCGTGGAAAGGGATGCCTTCTCGGAATCGAATTCGATTCGCCCTGCAAGCCGTATTACGACGCACTGTTGGCAAACCGCGTAATTACCGGCACCTCGAGTGATCAGAATGTGTTGAGACTTTTGCCGCCGCTTTGTGTTGATGCTAATACGGCCTCGGGAGCCCTGATGAAGGCGATTTCTGGAATAAGTGCGAAGTAGGATGTGGAAAGTAGCAAGCCTAACTGGGTTCATTTCCCCACCGTTCTTTCAGTATTTTTGCGAAAATGAATTTTCTATCAACCGGACATTTTAGCCCAAACGAATTGACGGGACTCATCGAGTCCGCGATCCGCTATAAGAAGGGCAATACGGGGCGGCCGCTTGAAGGCGAGTCGTTTGCCCTTGTCTTTTTCAACCCAAGCCTACGAACTCGGGCCTCGATGCAGGTCGGCATCTATGAGCTTGGCGGGAACGCGGTAATACTCGAACCCGGGAGCACTTCGTGGACGCTCGAACACCGCGAAGGCGTAGTAATGGCCGGCAACAAGACCGAACATCTTAAGGAATTCGTAGGTGTTCTTGAGCGTTACGTTTCAGCGATCGGCGTCAGAACTTTTGCGGACCTAAAGGACTGGGAAGCGGAGCGTACCGATCCGATCATGAATGCATTTGCTAAATTCGCAAGCGTTCCGGTGATCAATCTTGAATCGGCGATGCACCATCCCTGCCAATCAATGGCGGACATGATGACTATCCGGGAGAAGTGCGGTCCGACAAAACAGAACGTGCTGCTTACTTGGGCTTGGCACCCGAAGCCGCTCCCTATGGCGGTGCCAAACAGCTTTGCTCTTGCGGCAGCTCAATTCGGGCATGACATTCGCATTGCCCATCCGCCGGGATATGAACTCGACGAAGATCTGATACGCGAGGCAGCTCATTACGCGGCCGAGAGTGGCGGAAACCTTGAGATCACGCACGACCTTGAAGCGGCCTATAAGGGCGTTGACGTCGTTTACGCCAAAAGCTGGGGCGGTAAGAAGTTTTACGGAGATCCGGACGCGGATATTGCTCATCGGCGGCAGTTTCGAGACCGCTGGATCGTAGATGAAGGCAAGATGTCGCTTACAAACGACGCGATCTTTATGCACTGCCTCCCGGTTCGGCGGAACGTGATCGTCACCGACGAAGTGATCGACGGCCAACGGTCGGTCGTGATCGATGAGGCCGAGAACCGGCTTCATATTCAGAAGGCAATATTGACGGAGCTTTTCAAATGAACATTGAATCTCTCGATCTTCTACGCGAGGCATTACCCTATATTCAACGATTTCAAGGCAAGACATTTGTTGTAAAGTTTTCCGGCAAAGTGACGGAAGACCGTGAGAACCTCGCATCGCTTGCCGAAGAACTTGCGCTACTGTACCAGGTCGGAATTCGTGTCTGCGTCGTCCACGGCGGCGGGAAGCAGCTTGGGGAGCTTGCGCAGAAGCTAGGTGTAGTGCAAACCGTGATCGAGGGCCGCAGAGTTACGGATGACGACACGCTAGACCTTGCAAAGATGATCTTTCGGGGGAAAATAAACACCGAGATCCTCGCTCAGCTTCGCCGTCGCGGCATCGATGCGGTGGGACTTTCCGGCGTGGACGGCGGCGTGATCAAGGCGGTTAGGCGGCCGCCGAAGAATGTCCTGAACAAAGAGTCCGGTATCATCGAGTCTGTCGATTATGGAAACGTCGGCGACATAGTCGAGGTGGATACGCACCTGTTCGAACTGCTTCTCGGCGGAAATTATCTTCCCGTTATTTCATCACTTGGCGCTGACGATGAGGGCAAGGTGTTCAATATCAATGCGGACACGATAGCGGCCGAGATCGCCGTATCTTTGAAAGCCGAAAAGCTGATCCTGCTATCCGATGTGAACGGCATATATCTCGACCCGAACGATGAGACGACAAAGCTCGATCGTCTAACAACGGTAGAAGCTTTCAAAATGATCAAGAGCGGCAAAGCGACCGGCGGAATGATACCAAAGCTCCAGAGCCTAGCCTCTTTGCTGAGCCGCGGGGTCGGGTCCGCTCATGTGATCGGCGGTTCAGAACGCAATGCCCTCCTAGCCGAGGTCTTCACAGACGAAGGCACCGGAACAATGGTAACCGCTACCTAACTGAGATGCGTATAAACTATTCTAAGCCAATGAAGTTTATTTCATTGATCGAACTTGTCGCCGTAACCACCTGAACCGGATTGCTGAACTGGACACGCTTGTGAGAGATCGATACGACAACCGTCTCTCCTGCATTGATACCCTCGAACTCAAAGTGGCCAAAGGGATTCGTCAAAATGGATGACTGTTCACCATTCTCTCGTGTTAACGTGATCGATGCGTTCCGAATTGCGGAACCATCGCTGCCGATCGCTCGGCCTGCAATTGCAACTTCGGCTGCTGTAGGTCGCACGCAAAATGGTAACGACACAAAGGTCTCGTTTGCTTGTCCAGTACCGCCCTCGGTGGCGCCGTTCGCAGGAAATTCGGTTAACGCGTTCGAAGTGGTGATTCCGGAAGCCCCACCGTCCGCGATCGTGGATGTGGTCCCGACACGAACGGCAATGTAACCGCCGCCACCGCCACCACCCGGACCCTCGGCCTCATCGCCGGTCAAGAATTGCGAACCGCCGTCGCCGCCTATCGCTGACAACGAGACACCTGAAAACGCAATCGCGTTTGAAACGATGATCGTTCCACCTGCACCGCCGCCGCCTGGCGCATCGTTATGCGGGGGAATTGTATCCTGACCATTCTCGCCGTCCGCACGAACAAGGCCCGTCCCGGTGATCTGGCCCGAGATCAATAGGACGATACCGCCGCCACGTCCCCCGGCACCTCCGGCTGTCCCGTTAGATTCACCAGCTCCACCGCCGCCGCCCATAAACAATCGAGTTGCAGGGTCATTACCCACCGGCTTTCCACCAAGTCCGCCTCGCTCCACCCGGAAATCAAGACCGCCCCAACTCGGATCTCCGGGCCCGGTCACTTCTGCGTCCAGGTTTGTATCCGAAAAAGTATAGCCGCCGCGACCGCCGCCGGATGAATTGGTCAATGAATTTCCATTAGCAATATAACCGGGGTCTAGGAACCAAGCCGGAGACGCTCCGTTCATAACTCCCTGCCCTGTCCAAGTATTTCCGTTGTCCCCGTTGGATCCGCCGCCACCGCCAGCATTATGTGCGTTCCCACCGCCGCCGCCGTTCGCCGCGCTTCCTCGGCCATATCGTCCAAATAGAAGGTCATAATCACTTGCGGACCCTGCGATTCCCTCGCCCTTTTCCGCAGCAGCAAAGTCGAAAGTTGTTCGAAAAGTAGTTTCTCCAAACGAAAAAGCGGATCGCACCGCTCCGCCCCGGAAACCCGCGCCTGACGCGGAAACCAACCCCTCAACGTCGACATCGTTCGCCGCATTAAGTGCGACAATACCGCCTCTTGTTCCATCCCAGGGAGAAGCAACAACACTAGCTGCTGGGTCGATTGTCAGGTTCAGGAACCGCGGAACTCGCACGACCTGCGTTCGACCCGCGACCGAGTAGCTGTTACGCAATCCGGATAAACAATTCGAATTACTAATCGTGATCACGTTGCCGGAGATACTAGCAACGTAAACGATCTCATAGAGCCCGGCGCCGTTCAGTGCGGTAACCGCGCCGTACGAAACCGTATTCGACGTGTCGATCGTCGCACCCTGCATTTGGATGATCATTAGGAGGTCCTCGGTCCCGATGGGCCCGAGTTCGGGTATCGGACTATCAAGGTCCGCGATGTCCGTAACAGTGATAGTACTCGACCCCGCTAAAGCATCTCCGGCAAGTTCTGCATATTCATTGAGAACCGTGTCAGACGAAGTAACGGTGTAGTCACCGCTCGTACCGATAAGTTGTGGAGTTCCCGACCGCTCGGCAGTATTACTCTTACGAAGTCCGGCCTCTGGCAATGAGGTAGGTCTATCGCCTTGAAGGCGCTGAGATAAAGATACTTGCGGCCAAAGGAGCAAACTTGAAATGCTGAATAAGAACAGTGTGGAGGCCGATATAAAGAGCCTAAATGAAGTTGCGGGATTCACGGTTTATTACTCCTTACCAGTATATGTACCGTCCACAGGTCGGGTCTGTGCCGAAAGTCGCGGTTGTTCGCCGAAGCAGGGACATATTTGGGTGTAACGAATTAAAGCACGATTGCCTCAAGTATTTCAAGAACTTTTGTCTAACAGGGCAAAAAAAAAGGAAATGCCCAATTTTGGTTATTTCCTTTTATCTATGGTGCTGAGGGCGGGACTCGAACCCGCACGGATCGCTCCACACGCCCCTCAAACGTGCGCGGCTACCAATTACGCCACCTCAGCAGAATTTTCAATCGTATCTAAACTAGTTGTTCGCGGCCGGCTGTTCTTGTCCGGTCTCTTCGGCATTTGGACTTGCCGCTGGCTGAGAAGCGTTCGCCGCGGGCGACCCCACATTTGCGTTCGTGGCCGGAGCGGCATTCGTGTTCGCATCCGTGACAGCGGCTGGAGCCGTGGTCTCGGTAACGGGTTCAGCGACCGTATCGAGCACAGAAACCCCTCCGCGAAGTGCCGGCAACGAGAGCAGAAACGCCGAGACCATAAACACCGATGCTGCGGCAATGGTCATCTTCGAAAGGATAGTTGCCGTTCCGCGAGGATTGAATGCCGAACTCGATATGTTGCTCGTAAAGAGCGCACCAGCATCGGTCTTGCCCGGCTGAAGCAAAACCGTCGCTATCAGCACAAAGCACGAGATGAAAAACAATGTATAGAGAACGTAGATCAAATCTTTCTACTCCCGCAAAGCCGCTCAAGCTGCTGCCTGATAATTTACGATCTTTGCAAAACTTTCGGCCTCAAGGCTTGCCCCGCCGACAAGTGCACCATCAATATCCACCATCGACATCAATCTACTGATGTTGTCCGGTTTGACCGAACCTCCGTATAGTATTCTGACATTTTCGGCGGTCTTCTCGCCGTGCGATCTCGCGACCTCGCGGCGGATATGAGCGTGCATTTCTTGAGCCTGTTCCGGCGTGGCGGTTTTACCCGTCCCGATCGCCCAAACAGGCTCGTAAGCGATTATGATACGTTCCATATCATCGGCTGTCAAACCCGCGAGCCCGCCCGCGAGTTGCCCCGCGACGACTGATTCAGCGTTGCCCGCTTCCCTTTCGTTAAGGTGCTCTCCAACACAAACTATCGCCGTTAATCCGGCACCGAGAGCCGCCAGCGTTTTACTATTCACACTATCGTCGGTCTCACCGTAAAACTGCCGCCGCTCGCTGTGGCCGATGATGACGTGTGAGCAGCCCGCGTCCTTAAGCATCGCTGGTGTGACCTCGCCAGTGTGTGCTCCGAATTCATTCTGGATTGCACAATCCTGAGCGGCGATGCGAATATTCGAGCCCTCAATCCGGTCTGCAACGGTTTTCAGTGCCGTAAAGACCGGGGCGATCACGACCTCGCAATGCGAGGCGTTTGCGGCGAGCGGCTTAAGCGCGAGGGCCGTATCGACCGCCTCCCCGAGCAGCTTATACATCTTCCAATTTCCGGCAATTACGGGTTTTCTCATCTATTTGTCATCCAAAGCCCCGACTCCCGGCAGAACATCGCCGGCCAGAAATTCGAGTGTCGCTCCGCCGCCGGTCGAAATATGCGAGATCTTGTCTGCAAGCCCGGCCTGATTTATCGCCGCGACAGAATCTCCACCGCCGACGATCGAGGTCGCCCCTTTCTCCGTCGCTTCGGCAACCGCTTTCGCGATCGCGATCGTGCCTTCATCGAACGGCTTTTCCTCGAACATTCCCATCGGGCCGTTCCAGACTATCGTCTTGGCGCCCTCGAGTGCATTTGCGAAGACCGCAGCCGTATCGGGGCCAATATCGAGCCCGACAAGCCCGGCATTCGTGAATTCGATCTGTATCGCCTTGCGGGAATTAAGCGGGTCATAGGAATCGACAACCTGATGGTCCGTCGGGAGCAATATCTCGACTCCGGCAGCCTTTGCTTGAGCTTCGATCTCAAGTGCCTTAGGCATCATTTCGTCCTCAACGAGCGACTTTCCGACGGTATAACCCTGTGCCTTGAAAAAGGTATAGGCCATCGCTCCGCCGATAAGGAGCTTATCGACCTTCCGCTCGATAAGCGACTCGATGACCGGAATCTTGTCCGAGACCTTTGCTCCGCCGAGGATCGCGACAAACGGCCGCTCGGGGCTGTTGAGAGCCTTGCCCAGAAACTCAAGTTCTTTTTCCATCAGCAGGCCCGCGACACATGTCTCGACGTGATGCGTGATGCCTTCGGTCGAGGCGTGGGCACGATGCGCGGTTCCGAATGCGTCGTTCACATAAATGTCGATGCCGTCTGCGAGTTTTTTAGCAAACTCGGCGTCATTCTTCTCCTCGCCGGCGTCAAGCCGCAGATTTTCGCGCATGAAAATGTCGCCCGATCCAAGGGAGGCGATCTGAGCTGTCATGTTTTTGCCCTCGAAGGCGACTTCCTTCTCGAGCAATTCCGCGAGTCGTTCGGCGACCGGCCGCAGGGTATACTTCGCCGGATCGTAAGGTGTTCCCTTTTCTTCCGCCTTCTTCTTGTCCTTCAGCGGACGTCCGAGATGCGACGCAAGCACGATCTTCGCACCTTGCTCGATCGCATATTTGATCGTCGGCAACGCCCCGCGAATACGCGTATCGTCTTCGATCTTGCCGTCTTTGATCGGGACGTTGAAATCAACCCGGATAAAGACGGTCTTCCCTTTTATGTCTATGTCCTTGATACTCTTTTTATTCATCTATAAAAAATAGCTTATAGCTATCAGCTAATAGCTATAAGCTCTCTAACTAAAACCACGCCTTAGAGTCCCTTTGCTGCAATGTACTTGACCAGGTCGCGAACGCGGCATGAATAGCCCCATTCGTTGTCGTACCACGAAAGTACCTTGATGCAGGTGCCGCCAATGACCTTTGTGTTTTCGGCATCAACTATCGAAGAATTCGGGTTGCCGCGGAAATCGATCGAAACGAGTGGTTCCTCAGAAAAGGCGAGAATTCCCTTTAGCTCACCATGGGCGGCGTCCTTGAGCACTTGATTGACTTCTTCGGTCGAGGTTTCCTTCTCGACGTTCATCACGACGTCTACAAGAGAAACGTTCGGCGTCGGCACGCGGACTGAGATGCCATCAAATTTACCTTTCAGTTCTGGAATGACCAATGCCACAGCCTTCGCCGCACCCGTCGAGGTCGGTATCATTGAGAGAGCAGCGGCGCGTGCACGACGGAGATCTTTGTGCGGCAGATCGAGAAGTTGCTGGTCATTTGTATAGCTGTGAATCGTATTCATCAGCGCATTTTTAATACCAAACTTTTCGTGGATTACCTTCGCGACGGGTGCAAGGCAATTGGTCGTGCAGGAGGCGTTAGAGATGATGTGGTGGTTCGCAGCGTCATACATCTCTTCATTAACACCGAGCACGATCGTAACGTCTTCGCCCTTTGCGGGTGCCGAGATTATGACCTTCTTTACCGATCCGCGAATGTGCTTGCCGGCGTCCTCGGCTTTGGTAAACCGGCCGGTCGCTTCGATGATGACCTCTGCTCCGACCGAATCCCAATCGATAGCCGCCGGGTCTTTTTCCGAAAACACCTTGAACGAATCGCCGTCCACCGTTATCGTGTCACCTTCGGCCTTAATGTCATTATCAAGATTGCCCATTACTGAGTCATACTTGAGCAGGTGGGCAAGTGTTTTAGTATCGGTAAGGTCATTAACGGCAACAAAATCAATGTCTTTGTCGCCTAAACAAGTCCTCAGTACGTTGCGGCCGATGCGGCCAAATCCGTTGATCCCAACTTTGATACCCATAGTTTTATCGTTCTCTCCAGAATCGTTAGTTAAAACGAGAAAGATAACCGATAATGCCGCTTCTTTCAATTGTCGAGCAGTTCGGGTTAATGTTTTTGAAAAAGCCGGGCGAGTCAATTTGTTGAAACAATGGAAGTAAAAAGGACGTAGTTAGCGTTTGTGCAATTGGGCAAGCTTTGCCGCCCGAATGTTTCGGAGCGATCAAGAAATGACGAGATCAAAAGAACTCAAGACCCTCATACTCACATCAGTTGCGAGTTTTCTATTATTCTCCGCCGACGTAGCAGGACAAGAACCCGGCGGCGCTGAACCAAAACTTGAACCGGTTGCGGCGGTAAATCCCGTACCGGTAAAGACAGTTGATTCCACGCCATCCGTTGTGGCTGAGTCAGCCGCAAAGCGGGCGGAACTCGACCTTACGCGGCCCGGTGTCCAACAGTCCGACCCGTTTTCGCTATCGCTGCAGGAAGCGATTCGAATGGCTCTGGAAAGCAACAACACGATCGCCGTCGTTCGCGATGACGTGCGGATAAGCGAACAACGCGTACGCGGTCTTCGAGGTGTTTACGATGCCTTTTTCTCTGTTTCGCCGACTTATAATCGAAACTCGACGACAGGCTCAACGGCAACGAATGACTTCACCGTAAATTCCAGCCTAACGCAAGAGTTGATGACCGGTGCGAATTACAGCGTATTTTTCAATAACTCACGAACTGAGAGTGCGTTCAGCCAAGCACAGGTAAGTTCAGGTGCGATCACGACCGGTAGCAGTGCGATCTATTCATCTAATTACGGCATAAGGCTCACCCAGCCTTTGCTTCGTAACCTTTCAATTGACGGCAATCGACGAAATCTGAAGATCGCTCGCCGACAGCTGCAGCAATCTGACGCAGACTTCCGCCGGCAAACCATCGACACGATCGCCCTCGTTCAGCGGACATATTGGGATCTTGTTTTTGCACTTCGCGACCAACAGAACCGGCAGGCAAATCTCGAACTGACGCGTGAAAATCTCCGCCAGGTCGAGGCTAGAATTGCCGCCGGAGCTGCGGCCCCCCTAGCAAAGGCTGAGGTGGAAACTGAGTTAGCCAATCGGGAAGGCGATCTCTTACTTGCAACTCAACAAGTATCGACCATCGAGAACAATCTCAAAGCATTAGTACTTCGCGAAGCGACCGGACCTGAATGGGCAAGGACGATCGTGCCAACGGACCGTCCGGCTCTTGATCTTGCCCCGGTGGCAATGGATGATGCAGTTAGGGACGCGATGGCGAACCGTTACGAGCTTCAACGGCTAAAGCTCGCTCAGGATATCAATGACATCGACCGCAAATATTTCAAGAATCAGACCCGCCCGCAGGTCGATCTTAATGGCGGCTTCTCGCTTTCGGGGTTTGCCCGCGGTGGGCCCAACGACCCCATAACCTCCAATCTTTTCACGTCAGCTCAGGACGTTGCGCTCTTGACCGCGATCAACAACACTCGAGCATCGATACCGGGACTCGATCCGATCCCCAATCCGTCGGTTACATTCCCTGCGGGCCCCTCGTTTCTTTCGGGTGGATTCAATCGCTCGCTGGCAAACACATTACGCGGCGATGCACCTAACTACTCGATCGGCGTCACGATCTCGTTCCCGATCGGCAACCGAACGGCAAAGGCTAATCTCGCCACTTCGGAGATCGAGCGTGAACAGCTCGATGCACGCCTTCGCTCACAGGAGCAGACAGTGATCGTAGAGGTTCGTAATGCCGTTCAGGCTCTTGACATCGCCCGACAGCGAATACTGATCGCCCGCCGAGCTCGCGAGAATGCCGAGATTCAGCTCGAGGGCGAGCGGCGTCTTTTCGAGGCGGGCCGGTCAACGACATTTCTTCTTTTCCAGCGTGAAAATGCATTGACCAATGCTCGCAATGCGGAGATCCGGGCCGAGACCGATTACAATAAAGCCCTTGCCGATCTGCAAAAGGCAACCTCGACGACGTTTACAGCAAACAACATCGAGGTCGTCTCACCCACGGATGACAACTAAGCTAAGATACATTCCAAACCGACGAAGCGTGGTCCCGGCCACGCTTTCGTTTTTCTTTTTCTAATGCAACAATTACGTCTGTGAAGATCTCCGCCTGTATCATCGTTTTCAACGAAGAACAGAACATCCGCGGCCTTTGCGAGACGGTCGCCTGGGCCGATGAGATCGTTATCGTCGATTCTGATTCAGCGGACAGGACCGTGGAAATCGCCCGTGAATTTACGGAAAACGTTTTCAATCGTGAGTTTCGCGGGTTCAAGGATAAACACGAATTTGCCGATTCAAAGGCGACCGGCGACTGGATCTTTTGGATTGACGCGGATGAACGCTTAACGGACGAATTGAAGGCCGAGATCGAGGAGTTGAAAGCAAGGAGTGACGAAGAACTTCCTGACGGCTTTCGAATTGCCCGAAAGACTGAATATCTAGGCAAGTGGATCCGGCATTCCGGTTGGTATCCGGACCATCAGATGCGGCTTTACCGAAAATCGGTGAGCGTTTGGGACGGCATTGCTCCGCACCAAACCGCCCGAGTTCCGGGTCGCGTCGAGACGCTAAAGGGCGAGCTCTTGCATTACACAAAGCAGGACCTCGCCGAGCATCATCGGGTAACGGAACACTATGCGACGCTCGCGGCTGAGCATCTCTTTGAAAAAGGAAAGACAGCGGCGGGAACCAAGATATTGTTTTCGACGATTGCGGCGTTTCTCCGAACTTTCGTCGTCAAGCAAGGTTTTCGCGATGGAGTCCGCGGGCTTATCATCGCGTTTTTCACGGCGTATGGAGTTTTCTTGAAGTACGCAAAACTTTGGGAACTTGGCCGGTCAAAATAGCTGATGAAAACGGTAATATTATGCGGCGGGCGGGGAACGCGGCTGAACGAACTCGGGAAGGTGGTGCCGAAAGCTCTGGTCGAGATCGGCGGCCAGCCGATCATTTGGCACCTGATGCGGCTCTATTCAGCTCACGGATTTCATGACTTCTCGCTTTGCCTCGGCCATTTGGGCGACAAGATCCGCAGTTATTTTGGTTCTCCCGACGGGAATGCCGGCATTGTCAATTTTCCAGTCGAAGGAACTGAGAATTGGACTGTTTCACTCCCCGATACAGGCGAAGACACTAACACCGGTGGACGAATCGCGAAGATCGCCGATTCGCTCGCAAGTGAGGAGCGCTTCTTCGTGACATACGGCGACGGGCTTGCCGATGTTGATATTGGCGGTCTTTTGGAGTTCCACAAAGCCCACGGAAAGATTGCGACGATGACCACCATTAATCCGCGATCGCCTTTTGGCATCGTAGAACTTGACGGCAAGGGTGCAGTCAGTTCATTTCGAGAGAAGCCAAATCTGGATGTTTGGATCAACGGCGGTTTCTTCGTTTTCGAACGCAAAGTGCTCGATCTGCTCGCTGGTGATCCAGTTCTCGAAGAGGGGCCTCTTGAGACACTCGCAGCCGAAGGTGAACTGATGGCATATCGCCATACGGGCTTTTGGAAGTGTATGGACACCTACAAAGACAGCCTGGAGTTTGAAGCTATTTGGGCCGCGGATGCTCCATGGAAGATCTGGGATTAAGCGTTTGTTGTAGATGATGGAAAGTTCATTCTGGAAAGATAGGCGTGTTTTCGTGACCGGCGGAACCGGCTTTGTCGGCGCAAATCTGGTCAATACGCTGAAGCAACTTGGGGCCTTGGTTATTTGCCTTCGCCGCGACCATATTACGCCGAGTTCACTTGATGCGCTCGGAATTGGCGAAAGCGTTTCCTTTGTCGATGGTTCCGTCGAGGACCACGACCTGATCGAACGCGTGCTCAATGAAAATGACGTCGACACGGTTTTTCATCTTGCTGCCCAGGCGATAGTCGGCTCTGCAAACCGGTCGCCGCTCTCGACCTTTGAAACGAATATTCGCGGTACGTACATGGTGCTCGAGGCATGCCGCCGCTCCCCGCTTGTCACGCGGGTTGTCGTCGCTTCGAGCGATAAGGCATACGGCGATCAAACCGAGCTGCCCTACACCGAAGACCTCAAACTCAACGCTCGCTATCCGTATGACGTCTCAAAAGCCTGTACGGACATGATCTCGGCCTCGTTTGCGGCGACATATGGGCTTCCCGTCGCGGTTTCGCGTTCGGCAAATATCTATGGGCCGGCGGATCTCAACCTTTCACGGATCATTCCCGGCACGATCATCTCCGTCCTTAAAGGCGAGGACCCCATCGTCCGAAGCGATGGTACGCCCGTTCGCGAGTTCATTTACGTTGATGATGTCGTTAGCGGCTATCTCGCCCTTGCTGAAAATATCGAATCTGCAAGCGGACATGCTTTCAATTTCGGCACCAACGCCCCGGTTCGGATCGTTGATCTGGTGAACCAGATAATCAATGCCTGTGATGCCACAGATACCGTCGCTCCAAACGTCCTCCTCAAAGAAAAGATCAAGAACGAGATCGACGCCCAGTATCTTTCAGGCGAAAAGATGCGGGAAGTTACGGGCTGGTCGCCATCGGTTCCGCTTGAGGTAGGAATAGTTCGAACCGTCGATTGGTATCGTGCTAAAATCGAAATGTGGAAATAAACTATGCTTTGCCCCGGCTAAAAGCGAACTAAGCTGCTTTATCGGGCATCGTAAGGCTTTAGACACCTTTCGTGACATATTATGCGGTACTTTTGCGGAGCATTTATCTTTTCGGTCATAGCACTTTCTTCAGCGACGGCGCAGAAGGGCGTGGATTCACAGACACAAACCATCCGCGACGACGCGAATAAAGCAACGAGCCGGACATCAGATGCCACCAGATCATTCGATTGGGGCAAAGGCAAGACTCGAGTCCGCGAGCGGCTGCCGAACCCATATCAATTGAACTCTCGTCGCGACGTTCTGCTTGAGACGATCAAACAAGTACTTGCCGAGAACAAGATCATTGTTGATGAGGCTTCATCCCGGCCATCCGAAGGAATTATCGTAACGCAGCCATTCCTTTTCGGCCGTGGTCCCGTCATCGCTTCGGCTGAGCTCAAACGCTACGGCATTATCGAATATGCTGATACTGCCTGGTCGCGAGGGCAATACACGCTGACGATCGAGGTCCAATCGATCGACGGTATCAAGAATAATGTTTCTGTGAACGCAAAGATCGAAGGCCGCTCCGGCCGTGGACTTACGACCGAGTGGGTAACAGTTCCGAGTTCGGGCGTTGCCGAAGAAGATTTTCTCATTAAGCTGGTCGAGCGGGTGACAGGAGTCGTCATGGATCCCTCGCAGGAGGTAGATCAGCCATAGTAGATTTCGATGCGCTACGTAAGCCTTTCCATCTTGCTTGTTATCTTCGTTGCCGCCGGTGACGCTTCCGCACAATCGGCTGACAACGAAGTGATGTTCCCGAATGAAGAAGACCGCATCAGGACGCGGCCTTCGACTTCGATCCGCGAGATGGTGCAGAAACAGCGTGCGGCCAAGCTGCGGAAGGAGCATGAGGAGATGCTGAAACGCGGCGCGGAGGCAATAGAATTGATCGGACAGCTCGACAGTTCACTTGAAACGACCGGAGGACTCTCAAAATCCGACCGCGAAAAGCTCGATCGCCTTGAAAAAATTGCCTCCCGAATTAGAAAGGACCTTGGTGGGAATGCCGACGGAACCGATCGCTTCGAGGCAGAAGAAAAGCCACCGGCCGATGTTCGGCAGGGATTTGTTGCTCTAAAAGAGTCGACGGAAAAGCTCGTTAAGGAATTAAACCGAACAAGCCGTTACACTATCTCGGCCGCAGCAATTCAGACCTCGAATGCGGTCATCAAATTCGCCCGGTTTCTGAAGATCACCCAATAGATTCAACCGATGCTGTACACAGTATTCCGTCTTCCGATTCTGCTATGTATTATTTCCGCATTGTCCGTGGTAGCGGCATTTGGGCAGGACGAAGACGAACCGCTCACCATCGACTCCGATCTTGTTGTCCTGAACGTTTCGATCCGCGACAGCCGCGGCCTCCACGTCTCCGGCCTAAAGCAAAATGTGTTCTCGATCTTTGAGAATGACGTAAAGCAGCCGATATCCTTTTTCACAACCGAAGAAACACCGTTCGCCGCCGTCATTCTGCTCGACAGTAGCGGAAGCATGGGAACGAACATCAGCCTCGCTCGGTCGGCGGCTATTCGCTTCTTAGACGGGATCCGGGCTGAAGATCATGTAGCGATATATCGGTTCGATTCGCGTGTCCACATGGTGCAGGATTTTTCTAACAGCCGCGATGTGAATGAACGCATCTTCGACGTCAAGGCGGACGGCATGACCGTCCTTTACGATGCTGTTTATAGAGCCGCGGAGGAATTAAGCAAGCGTTCCGAGAAACGGCGGGCGATCATCGTGCTTTCAGATGGTGCGGATACGCAGAGTGGCCGTTCGGCTGCTCGAGCCCTAAAGGCCGCGTCTGCAGCAAATGCAGCGATCTACACGGTTGATATGACGCCAAGCGGATCTGCCTCGACCGGACGCCAACAGGCTCGTGCAGTCCTCAAAGATTTTGCCGAAAAGACGGGCGGGACCTTTGTTGAAAAGCCAGGCGGAGCAGATCTTCGCACAGCGTTCGAGGCAATCGTCGCGGAACTCGGCGTTCAGTACACCCTTGGCTACGCACCGCTCAATGAGAAAAAGGACGGAAAGTGGCGTTCAATAGAATTGCGGATCGCAAGGCCAAACCTCACGATCCGCACACGTGACGGCTATTACGCCGTAAAATAGAGCCTATTCGTCGTCGGCCAGGATAAACGTCAGGATCATCGCTACCCGATATTCGGCGACCTTTCCATCGGCGATGCTCACCTTTTGTTCCTTCACCCACGCGCTTTTTATATGATCGATCGTACGAGCGGCCCGTTCGACGCCCTGTTTTACGGCATCGTCAAAACTAACGGTCGAAGTCGCGATGATCTCGATATTTTTTGCTACTGACATATTCCCTCCTAGTAAATGCTATCTAAAGCGAAGTGAGGTTACGCGAACGGTCAGCGTGCCGTTCGATCGCGAGCGAGATCAACTGATCGATAACCTCAGTAAATGAAACGCCGCTGCCGGCCCACATCTTCGGGAAGCCCGAGGCATCCGTCAGGCCCGGCATCGTGTTGATCTCGTTTATCAAAAGCATACCGTTATCGGTGCGAAGAAAGAAATCAACCCGAGCGAGCCCCGACCCGTCGATCGCCTTAAACGCGGTAATCGACATCTCCATTATCTTTGCTTCAAGCTCGCCGGAAACGCCTGCCGGCACGATAAATTCGTTATTGCCGGTCCCCGCATATTTCTCGGTGTAATCGAGAAAGGCCTTACTTTTATCGCGAATAACATATTCGCCCGGGCGGCTCGCGGTTGGAATGTCATTACCGATAACACCGCACTCGATCTCGCGCATTTTCAGAGCCTCTTCTACGATGATCTTGCGGTCAAACTTCGCCGCTTCTTCAATGGCAGCTCTGAGTTCCGATGCTTCCTCTGCTCGTGAAACTCCGACTGAAGAGCCAAGGTTGGCGGGCTTTACGAAGGCGGGGTAGCCGATCTCTGATTCCACTCTGCGAATTACTGCGTCGGCATCTGCCTCAAAGTCCCGTCGGAGTAGCCATGAATACCTACACTGCGGAAGTCCGGCCTTGTGAAAGAGCGACTTCATAACGACCTTATCCATTCCGCAGGATGAGGCAAGCACGCCACAGCCGACATATGGAAGCCCCGCCATCTCAAGCAAGCCCTGAATGGTGCCGTCCTCACCAAACGTTCCGTGAAGCACAGGAAACGCGACGTCAATGCCTACGTTCTGCGTCCCTTGATGGAGAGCCGTCAGCCCGTTGTACGAGGTATCGCCGATCAGCGCAAATTCGCCATCAGTTGCTTCCACCGCGAAGGCGTCGTGCACCCTTTCCGGCAACAGGCCAATGGATGCTCGAGGACTAAGCCATGCTCCGGCGTGCGTGATGGCAATCGGAACTGGTTCATACTTTTCTTTATCAATGTTCTCTATCACAGCCGCAGCCGAGCGCACCGAAACCTCGTGTTCGCCGGAACGGCCGCCAAAGATCACTCCTACGCGGATTCGCATAATGTTGTTTCTATCAAAGGATGGTCTTGCCAAAAGCAGAGAGAATCAGTTCACAAGCAAGCTCTACGGTCAGATTGCTCTGGTCAAGAAGCGGATTGACTTCGACGATCTCGAAGGATCGCATCAGGCCCGATTCGGCGATGAGTTCAAGAGCAAGATGAGCTTCGCGGTAAGTCGTCCCGCCGCGAACGAGCGTACCCGATCCCGGAGCAAACCGCGGGTCAATCATATCGACATCGAACGTCACGGCAAAGCCGCCCGATGCCGCACCTGCTATGCGGATCGCATCTTCGACACAGGCGAGCATCCCGCGCTTGTCGATATCGCTCATGGTGAAAAAGTGGTCTCGAAGACCGAGATTTTCGATCGTTTCCCGCTCGCCGGGGTCTACGTCGCGTGCTCCAATATGTGCGAGAAAACGACCATCGAGCTTAGCTCCAGGCGATGCCACATTGACCAGTTCGTCAACTCCATGACCCAAGAGGGCGGCGAGCGGCATTCCGTGGATATTGCCCGAGCCGGAGGTTTCCGGCGTATTGATATCGGCGTGAGCGTCAAACCAAATGAGTCCAATATCTTCGTTCTGCTGCTTAAAATGGGAAGCGATCCCGGAAAAGCTGCCGATCGCAATGCTGTGGTCGCCTCCGAGAACTATCGGAGTGGCGCCGCTAGCCAGAGATTCGATCAGACCGGTTGCGATGTTCTCCGATGACAAGGAAATCTCGGCGAGGTTATTGATCGGGCCTGCTGCTCTATTGCTATCCGGAGGTAGAACCAGTTGAACATTGCCGCGGTCGTTTACGTGATAACCAAGTTGTTCGAGATGGTGAATAAGCGTATTGCCACGGATCCTGCTTCGGCGAATCGCCTCGACCCCCAGTTCACTTCCAGGTTTCCCCGCGCCAAATCCAAGCGGTACTCCAATGATGTCAATCTTTCTAAGGTTGTCTTCCTGCACAAATTTCTTTCCCTGATCAAAACTCGCCGAAGCCCTTTGTAAATAGTTGCCCGACCGCGGCCAGTGCCTCATTCTCGTCCGGGCCTTCAGCCTGAACGTGAAGTTCGGTTCCGTTCGATGCGGCAAGCGTAAGCAAATTCAGAATGGATTTTGCGTCCGCAAAAACTCCCTTGTCAGGGCGAATTATCTTTATGGTCGATTCAAACGTTCCGGCAAGCCGAACAAGCTGAGCCGCCGCCCGGGCATGAAGCCCGAGATTGTTAACCACCTTTACGCTGGTTTCAACCATTATCTGCCGAACGCGAATCAAGCAGAGCCGCCGTTCGATAAATCGCTCCCTTCCCTGTTTCTTCTATCACTTTTGAAACTTCGCTCAGCGTTCCTTCGCCCTTATAAGCAGCCAGCTTGACCACCATCGGCAGGTTAACACCGGTAACGATCTCAACCTCGCCATCCTTTAGGAACATCGCGGCAATATTCGTTGGAGTACCGCCAAACATATCAGTTAAAATGATAACTCCGCGGCCCGCAGAAACCTGGTCGATCGCCCGCTCGATCTCCTTCTTCGCCAGTTCCACGTCGTCGTGCCAGCCGATCGAGACCGCGGTAAGGTGGCTCGTCTCTCCGACGATCGTCTCCGCCGCCGCGAGAAGCTCGTTTGCTACCTGTCCATGCGAGATGATGACACCGCCGATCTTTGCCATAGACGCTATTTTTGCATATCCCGGTGCGAGATCGAAGTTTTGAATCCAGCCTTTGAGATCTTTCGGTTGAGTTCGTTCGCGACCATTACAGATCGGTGCTTTCCGCCGGTGCATCCAATAGCGATCGTGAGATACGCCTTACCCTCGCTCTGGTATTGAGGTAACAGATAAAGCAAAAGGTCTGAAAAGCGTTCGATCGTTTCCTTTACTTCCGCTTGTTTTCGCAGGAACTTTACTACCTCACCGTCTGCTCCCGTCTTTGGTCTAAGGTCGGGAACAAAATAAGGGTTCGGTAGGTGGCGGACGTCGAACTGGAGGTCAACGTCACGCGGAGTTCCATACTTGTGACCGAAGCTCATTATCTGGACGAGCAATTCAGGCCGGACGCCGACATCGCCGAATCGCCGGAGAATCTCTCGACGAAGCGTATGAACTGAGTGCTCAGAAGTGTCGATAATAAGGTTGGCCTTTTCGCGAACCGCCGCCATCGCCCTGCGCTCAACACGTATCGCATCTCGGAGCCCTTTGCCTCGTTCCGCCGGGTGCGGCCGCCGCGTTTCAGAGAAGCGCCGCATCAGCACTTCCTCTGAAGCTTCGAGGAAGATCACCGTCGGTTCGATACCTTTTTTCTTGATCTTGGTGATCTCTTTCGAAAAGTCCGCCAAAAAATGCCTTTCGCGAATATCGATTACCAGAGCGGCCTTCGGGATCGGGACGATTCCCTCTTCATTCGGCGACATCAGGCGGACAAATGGCGAGATCATCGTCACCGGCAAGTTGTCGATACAGAAGAATCCGAGGTCCTCGAAGGCATTCATCGCCGAACTCATCCCCGAGCCACTGAGGCCAGTAATTATGGCTAGCGATGAACTCTCGTTCTGATTCTTCTTTGATTGTGCCACTTCGATCTGATTATGCCTTACTTGAATCAATCGCAATTGCCCGGGCATGCCGTTCTAGAACTTCTTTTGCGGCATCCGAACCCTCGCACCGAAGCATATAAACCTTGACCGCCGTCTCTACCAACGAGGCAAGGTTTCGGCCAGGCCGCACCGGCAATGAGAACTTCGGCAGCCGACCACCGCAGATCTCTTCGCTCTCCATTTCAAGGCCAAGTCGATCGCTCTCGATCTGATCGTCGGATCTGCGAAACTCAATACAAACGGACAGCGACTTCGAAGTTCGGACAGATGCTACGCCAAAAAGCTCACGAACATTGATGATGCCAAGCCCGCGGATCTCAAGAAACCCGGCGGTTATTTCGCTTGACGACCCAACCAACTTGCCGCCGATATTCTTGATCCGAACAGAATCGTCGGAGATCAGGCGATGCCCCCGGGCCACCAGGTCAAGAGCGCATTCCGATTTCCCGATACCCGATTCCCCTCGGATCAGCACGCCGAAGCCGTGCATCTCCACAAGAACGCCATGTATGGTCGTCTCAGGCGCCAGACGTTCCTGAAGAAACGAGGTGATCAGTGCGATCGCCCGAGAACTAACCGCATCACTGCGAAGCAGCGGGATCGCGTTTCGCTCGGCAAAGGCTCGAACCTCGCTCATCGGCTTTAGGCCCTTGGTGATCAGAATACATGCGATATTAGCAATCGGCAGCGAAGCTACAGCGTCAGCGCGTTTCTCCGGCGAGAACCTCTGGAGAAAAGCTGTCTCGCTGGTTCCGATCATTTGAAGTCGGCCGTAGTGCAAATACTCCGAATAGCCCGCAAGCGCCAGTCCAAGTTTCTGGATCCGCTCCGACCGAAGTTCGTGCTTCTCTTGCCCTTCGCCGCCAGCGACAAGCTCGAGATCAAGCTCCGCCGGAGCGGATCTCAGAAAATCCGCGATGGAGATAGCTCTGGTTTTCGCTTTGCTCTCGCTAAGCATAGATCAGGGTTCGATGAGCCCGAAATTTCCATCTTTACGGGAGTACACGACAGAAATACGTTCATTCTCCGAGTTACGAAACACGATAAAGTCGTTATCCGATTCCGCAACCAACAGAACGGCTTCTTCGGGCGACATTGGTTTCACGGCATGGCGACGTGACCTGATGATCCGTGGTGCTCCGGGCCCGGGACGAACCTCGACCGCCTTGTTCGCGATAACGCCGGCCTTGGTCGCCTTGTGAGCCTTGTCGATGACCTTATTCTTTAGCTTCAGGGCCTGCTTTTCGATCTTGTCGATCGACTGCGAGAGTGACTTGTACATATCCGAGTTCGCCGTCGTCGCTGTCAAAACGTCATTTCGCCATTTGACGATGATCTCCGACCGGTGCCGTCCTCGTTCGACCTCTATGATCACCTGGGCCTTTGCGGGCTTTCCCTGAAAAAGATGATCTATACGATCGAAATGCTCTTTTACATGTTGTTTCAGAGCGGGGGTTACCTCAATGTGTCTTCCTGTGTATTCAACTTTCATGGTTTTGAAAACTACCTCTATTTGAGAAATCAGTAAAACTTAAATGATCGTCTTGCGTTCGCGGGAACCCGGGATCTTCATTTGGTCCCTGTACTTCGCGATCGTCCTACGCGAGAGCTTTACGCCCTCTTTGCTGAGTATCTTCACAACCTGATCATCCGTAAGAGGCTTTTTCGTATCTTCCTCTTCGATCAGCTTCTTAATTCGAAGTTTCAGGATTCGGGTCGAAACCTCCTCGCCGTCCTCGTTCATCATACCTTCGCTGAAAAAGCGGCGAAGCTCGATGACGCCTTGCGGCGTGTGAGCGTATTTTCTATTGACCACGCGTGAGATCGTCGAAAGGTGCATCCCAATATCCTCGGCGATGTCCTTGAGCATCATCGGCTTGATGTACTCAACCCCCTTATCCAGAAACTCACGCTGCCGATCGACGATGCACTCTACGACGCGGTAGATCGTTTGCCGTCGGTGTTCGATGTTGCGCAGAAGGTCGACCGCGGAGCGCACCTTCTCGCGGATGAAGTCCTTTGTTTCTTTATTCGTTTCGTTCTTATCGAGAAGTTGGTGATAGGTCTGGCTTATCCGGAGCCGTGGTGAACCATCGTCGGCAAAATAGATGACGTAATCCTCATCGATCTTTTCGATATAGACCTCCGGGGCAACGAACACGGCCTCTTCTGCCGAGAAGGGACGGGCGGGAAAAGGGTCCAGATCGCGGATCAAAGTAATCTCAGCGTCAAGCACCTCGAGCGATTCGCCTGTTGCCTTTGCCAAATGCTGAAGCCGATGTGGTTGCAGATCCTCGAGGTGGTCTCGGACAAGCGTTACGGCAAGCGAATTGCCCTCACCCATCGCGTCAAGCTGGACGAGAAGGCATTCTTTGACGTCCAAAGCGGCACATCCCACGGGGTCGAGCCGCATTATCATTTGTCGTATTTCTTCGACTCGTTCCGTCGAAACACCGACCATCTGCGAAATGTCCTCGACCGAGGCAGCGAGGCGGCCGTCAGGATCGAGATTGCCGATTATCGCGATCGCGGCATCATGGGAACGCTCCGAGATCTCTTGCATTGAGAGCTGCCATTCGAGGTGGTCGGTCAACGACGGCTTGTGCGAAAGAAACTGTTCGAAACTTGGGGCGTCGTCCTTGTATTCGATCTCCTGGGTCTTATAGCCGGGATCGAGATACTCCTGAAACTCCCGTCCGAAATCAACTTCTTCAAACGAGTCCTGAGTATCACCGCTGGCGTTCTCCGTCGATTCGCCATCGCGTTCGTAGTCTGCGGTCTCTCCGTTTTGCGTCTGGCCTTCGCTATCGAACTCCCGAGCCTCATCGCGGCCGCTCTCGTTGACCTCGGATGCGGGTTTGCCGTTGTGCAGAAAGTCGTCAAATCCATCTGCGTTTTGGTCGAGGATCTGTTCCGAAACCTCCTGGATCTCTTCGCCGGGAGTGATCTCTTCAAGTACCGGATTTGCCACGAGTTCCGTCTCGATCAACTCGCTCAGCTCCATTGACGTCATCTGGAGCATCTCGATCCGCTGCCTGAGCTGCGGCGTCAGCACCATCTTTTGCTGCAATGAAGTTGTAAGGCGAAGAGACGACATTTACTGATGTTCGGAGCCGCACCGTGACTTGTGGTGCGAAAATTGCTTGCTGACTTCGATTATAGATTCTTTAAGGAGAAAACGCGAAAGTTTATCTGCTACAACTTGAACTGTTCGCCAAGATATATTCGGCGAACCTCTGCATCCTCGACCAATTCGTCCGGCCGCCCTGACCTGAGGATTTTTCCTTCGGACATAATGTAGGCGCGGTCAGTTATCCCGAGCGTTTCGCGGACGTTGTGGTCTGTGATCAAGATCCCGATGCCTTGACCTTTGAGGTAGAGGATCAGCTCGCGAATATCCTCGACAGCGATCGGGTCGATGCCTGCAAAAGGCTCGTCGAGAAGTATGAAATGCGGGTCCGATGCCAGGCAACGAGCGATCTCGACGCGACGCCTTTCACCGCCCGAAAGCGAATCTCCACGGGTCTTTCGGACGTGCTCGACGCCGAATTCCTCGAGTAGCTCTTCGAGCCGTGCAAACCGCTCGGTTCGCGAGAAACCGCGGGTCTCAAGTACGGCGAGAATGTTCTGCTCGGCCGTCATTTTGCGAAAGATCGATGGCTCCTGAGGAAGATAGCCAAGCCCAAGTCGGGCACGCAGGTACATCGGCAAGCGGGTCACGTCATCGCCATTGAGAAAGATATTCCCGCCCTCCGACCGTTCAAGCCCTGCAAGCAAATAAAAGGTCGTTGTCTTGCCCGCACCATTGGCACCAAGCAGCCCGACTACCTCGCCATCGCGCATCTCAAGGCTTACGCCATCAACCACAGTACGGCGACCGTAGGACTTCCGCATCTCGGTGGCCACCAGGGTTCCGGCGGCCTTGCCATTCTGTAATGATTTATCCGATTCCACCAATGAGAGGTTAGTCTGGGTTTTGAACTTTGTAAACCGAACGGTTTCGGCCAGCGGCGTTCGTTTCGCTTCGGCCATCGGCTATCGCTCGATCATCTCGAAGAAACACGGTGATCTCAGCAGATTGGGTAGAGCCGCTTCGCGGGTCCTGAACACGCGCCGGATCGCCTCGCAATACGACGCGCTCATCGGCGGCAAAATAGAAAGCAGACCTGCCGCTCGCAGTCCGGCCGGGCTGTGTGATCGTCACATTCTGCTCAAATTCGGCCCTGTCGATGTCGTTCTCTTTGCTCAAAAAGATCTTTCCGACCTCAGCATTTATTTGCTCAGGGCCCTGTTTGATGCGTACGGTACCCGTATAAACGATCTGCGAACTTGCACGGTCATAATCCATACGGTCTGCGTTCGCGAACACAGGAACAGCGCCGCCTGAGCCGCGGGTCTTGACGCCATAAAGCTGGCTTTCAACATTGGTTTCAGCCCGGAAGCGGGCCTCTTTCTGAAAGATCGTGATCTGTCCGCCTTTGACGAAGTTATCTTTCTGCCAGGCCCTTGCGTTACCGCTGAACGCGGCAACCTCGGTGCGATGATCGATCTCAGCGGTGTTCGATGTGATGTAAACCGGATCGTTGACCGAGCCGAAAGGCGCCGAATTTCCGGTCGATCCCTGACTGTAGTACGTCGTGCTAACGTTGCCGGAAAGCTTTGACCGCTGGTTGCGGACGTCCCAATCGATCTCGCGGGCACGGCCGCGGGCACGCGAATCCCAAGCGGTCGGCGAGCCTCCGCGAAGCTGTACGACCTCCGTAGCCGCATTAAAGACGAACCTTGCGGCAGATGCGTTTCGGTCGAGTTCGGTGAACCGAGCGTTGCCGTCGGCGGTTAAGGTTTCCACATCCCGCGAATCGTCACGAAAAAGTGCGGTCGCTGTATCCGACGTCATCACCTGCTCGCCGCGGCCCTCGCGGGCAACCGTCGGCAAACGCCGTGTCCGAACACTCCGGCCGGCATCGCACCTACGGGCAAAATTGCGACCCGGAAAAAAGTCACAATCAAAACGGGGTGCGGCGACAATAGTGCGATAAATTTCCGGCCCGGCATTTACGGGCTCGATGTCGAGCTCTGAATTTCCGATCGCTTCAGCCCGTGCGAGTGTCTTGCCGTCCGGTCCGAATGCTGTGTTTATTTTGTCTGCTCGGATCGTACGGCGAGTAGAAGCAGCATCTCCCGCTTGCGGGTCGAGGACCAGGGTTGTCCGTCCGTCTGTGATCATCGTTTTCGCCAGGCCTTTATCCATCACTATCTGGATAGACCGGGCTGCTGCGAGGCTTGCCTTCGAATACCCCGCCGCGTTCGCAGGGATGACAACAGCCGTCGCCTTTTCTTTAAGCTCGGCTCGCGCAAGCTCTCCTGCGGCATCAAAGGCGGCATCAATTCGGGTCGCTGCCAGATCAAGGTTTCGTTCGGGCGAATTCTGGGTGATTTTTCCGTTATTGATGACGGAGGCCGACCGAAGCTTTCCGCCAGGGGCAAGCTGGGCATTGATCTCGCCGCCGCTTATCCTTTCGCGCGGTGTCTCAATGGTGCCGCCGCCGAGCAATCTTGCCGATGGGGCACGCTCATCGTAAAGAGCCGTCGCCGCCGTCATCTTCACCGGTCCGCTTTCACTCGGTGCAGTAATGACAACATTGCCCTGCAGATCAAATGTGCCCGCCGTTTTATCGTACTTGCCGTAATTTGCCGTGATCGTTCGCTTCTCTCCACCCGTATCGCGGCTTTCGATGGTTACGCCATCAAATAGCTCAGCCTGAGACACATCGGCAGCGGTTTCGCTGACCTTTGCCAGCGTAACGACCGCCCGACCCGCTTTCAGCACATCAGACGTCGTCTGAACCACTACATCGCCGCGAAGTTCAACGAGGCTTTTGCCGTGGTCGTAGGAAGCGAAGCTTGAGTTCATCTTCCAAGGACCATTCGTACCCGCGACGCCTTCGACAGCATCGCTACCCTCAATAACTACGGCACCGCGAAGCTCAACGCGCTTTTCGTTAACGAAGACAGTCGCCGACTCGGAATTTCCAGAAACGTACTCGCGGGTGAATTGGATCGGACGGTCAGCTTCAGCAACCCCGGTGGCGTGGTCATATACAATGATCGCAGTTGCTAGCTTAAGCCCGTCGGCAGAATCGACCTGAACATCGCCTTCAAAAAAAACCTTGAATGTCTTCTCCTCGCCCGGCAGATAGATCGCTTTAACGGCCTTAATACGGCTGGGCCGAGACTCTTCGTCGAAGACCTCAAGAAAAACGTTCTCCAATTCCTGGTGATTATCGGTGAACGTAGTTGCCCGGTCGGCTCGGATGGCGTATTTGGTGACACCGTTCTCGACCTCGCGTCGTTCGTAGCCATCGACCACCGCGATCACGTCCTTTGAAAGCGAAGCGGGAAGCCCGCGGGCACGAAATTCTGCATTGGCATCACCGCGTGATAAATACACGATCACGCCTATGACCGTGGCCACAAGCACTATCGCGGCGACGGAACGCATAACGAGCGGCAAATACGCTCGTTTCTGCATTTTCTTGACATTTCGCTCGCTCGCGGCCATTGCTTAATTATCGTCCCGTACGTCCTCTATCACAAGCTGAAGCCGTTCAGTTCCCTGCCAGGAATTTACGTCCAGCGTGTAAACAACTTCGATGTTGCGCCCGACTGCAAGAGTTTGCTCTTTTCCTTTCTCGACACCGTCCCACCAAACCGCCTCGAAACGCCGGCCGTCGCGGTCACCGAGATAAAGCTTCAGATGTCGGTCTTTCATCACCTTTGGTTCAAACCGCATCGCAAGCCCTTTGGTCGCAAGGACAGGCTTTGGGTTTCCGGCCCCAAATGGCTCCATTCGTGCGATTTCGCGTACAAGCCCGATAGAAAGTGATTCCGGCGAAAGGCGAGCGTCAATGCTAAGTTCCGGCGTCAAGAGATCGCCCGTAAGCTCTGCAGCGGCATAATCACAAAGCGCCCGTCGCATCGGCTCGATGTTCGCCGTCGGCAGCTTCATTCCCGCCGCTGCCGCATGCCCGCCAAATTGATCGAACAGTTCGGAACAGCTTTCGAGCGCTTTCAGAAGATGAAAATTGCCAATGCTTCTCGCGCTTCCCGTTGCTGTGCCATTCTCGGTCGAAAGAACGATCGCCGGCCGATAAAGCCGCTCGGCAATTCGCGACGCAGCAAGTCCGATAACTCCGCGGTGCCATCCCTCGCCATCGACAACGACGAACGCGTCGATCCCTTGCTCGGCAGCCTGCAGGAGCGCGAGTTCTGTTATTTTTTGCTGCTCGGTCTGACGCTCGCGATTGCGCGAGTCGAGCATTTCCGCGAGTTTTCGTGCGGCTCCGAAATCCTCAGACTCGAAAAGTTCGACGACATGGCGGCCGAGATCCATTCGGCCGGCAGCGTTGATCCGCGGACCGAGCCGAAACCCGATATGCATACTCGTCATTTCGGAAGTGCAGCCAGCGGCCTCCATTAATGCTTTGAGCCCGTAATTGCTTGTGTTCGGCAGATCGCGAAGCCCGAGCGCGACTATCGCCCGATTCTCGCCGGTGAGCTGCATTATGTCCGCGACCGTACCGATGGCGGCGATCTTGAGAAATGACGGAACAAGCTCTTCTTTGCCCGCCGACCGCAGCAGTGCATGAGCGAGCTTGAAAGCAACGCCGACTCCCGCAAGATGTTTGTCAGGATATTCACAGCCCGGCTGATTTGGGTTAACCACCGCGACAGCCGGCGGATTGCCGCGTTCCTCGTCGGAAAGATGGTGATCGGTGACGATCACGTCAAGGCCGTTCTTGGCCGCCCACTCGAGCGGCTCAAAGCTGCGGATGCCGCAATCGACGGTGATAGCAAGCGAACAACCTCGCTCCTTCGCAGCTCGGAGTGATTCGATGTTTACCCCATAACCTTCGGTAAAACGATTCGGGATGTGATACTCCGTCGCCGCCCCGAGGATCTTCAAAACGCTGCGAAGCAGAACTGTGCCGGTCGTGCCGTCAACGTCGTAATCACCCCAGATTAGGATCTTTTCGTTCGCGCGAATGGCGGTCTCGATACGCTCGACCGCGTCGCTAAGTCCCTTCAAAAGATTGGGTTCATGCAGATGGTCGAGCGAAGGAGAAAGAAATACCCGTGCTGATTCAGTATCCGCGTGTCCACGGGCGATCATAAGCGCCGCGACGAGTCTGTGTACGCCAAGTTCCGAGGCGAGCCGATCCGCGGCGGCGTGGTCGTGTTTTGCGATCTTCCAGCGTTTCTGCATTTGGCCGTGCCGTTAAATATTCACTACGGGACTGAGCACGCCCTGCCAGAGAAGAACGAGCAAGATGATGCCTAAAAGGACGCGATAAACGATGAAGATCAAGGTCGAATTCTTTCGCAAAAACGCCAGCAGGAACCAGATCGCGAGATACCCGACGATAGCAGATACGATGGTTGAGACGATCAGCGGTCCCCAAGCATCGTCCGGTAAAAGGCTCCACGCCTCGCGAAGTTGGAGAAGTCCTGCCGCCGTAATCGCCGGTATTGAAAGCAGGAATGAAAAGCGTGCCGCCGTCTCGCGGTTTAGCCCGATAAAGAGCCCGCCCATGATAGTTGAGCCCGAACGGCTTGCACCGGGCATCAGCGACAGCACTTGAGAAAGCCCGACAACGATCGCGTCAAAAACGCCCATTGACCGCATTTCCTTTCGCTGACTTCCGACCAGTTCGGCGAGGCCGAGCAATAGGCCGATGACGATGAGCATCGTCGCGATGATCCAGAGATTCTTTGTGTTCGGGCCCTCGATGAAATCTTTGAAGAAAAGGCCGACGATGCCGATCGGAACCGATCCGATGATGATCAACCACCCTAGCCATGCCTCGCTCGAAAGCCAGATCGGCCGCACGCCCCTTGTGCCCGAATGGCGAACGGGGTTCTTGCGGGTGAGAACGCCCCAGTGGTCGCGTATGAATGCGTTAGCGATGTTGAGGATATCCGACGCAAAGTAAACAAACACCGCAGCGATCGTGCCAAGCTGAATGACGGCCATTGTCGCCGTTATCTGTTGCGGGTCGCCGCCATAGATATTCGTCCAGCGGCTGGCGAACACCAGATGCGCGGTCGAACTTATTGGTATGAATTCGGTAAGCCCCTGAACAATGCCAAGGATGATCGCTTGAATATAGTTCATAAACCGGAAACGGGGACAGCGATGTGGGCAAACTAGTGAGGATTATAGCGTTTGAGGTCACTGTTTGCTATTCGCGGTAGCGGGCCTTTCCTGCGATGCGGTCATAAAGCCAGGCGGGCATGAATTTTCCGGCCCGGACGATGGTGGCAAGCTGCCACGGGAAAGCGGAAAATCGCTTCTTCTTTTCAATCGCCTTGATGAATAGCGGTATCGCGTCGTCAAGCTCCATCAGGAAGGGCATTTTATTCGCACGTCCTGAGGTAAGCGGGGTTCGAATAAATCCGGGCTGAATTATTGTCACATCAATGCCCTTGGGTTTGAGGTCGAGTCTAAGGCTTTCGAAGAACGCCGTCATCCCAGCCTTGCTCGCCGAATACGCCGCTGACTTTGGGAGACCTCGAAAGCCGGCGAGGCTCGAGATCGCGACCAAATGCCCGCTGCCCTGCTCAACCATCTGCGGTGCAACAGCGTGGACCGCGTTGACCGCTCCGAGCAGATTGATGTCAATGACCTTTTTGACCGAGACCGGACGATAAGATCGCGTGTCTTCGTCATTTCCACCGATGCCCGCATTGGCGATCAAAATATCAATTCTTCCAAACTCCGATCGCATCTCATCGGCAGCTTCAGCCACCGCCGCTTCATCAGTTACGTCGATCGGAAAAACACGCGCGGTTCCGCCGGATGCCCGGCACCGATCTGCTAGGTCTTCAAGTAACTCTTTTCGACGGGCTAAAAGGCCCAGAACGGCACCGTTTCTCGCGAGGGCGAGAGCAAGCCCTTCGCCGATCCCGCTCGACGCTCCCGTCAAGAAAACCACTTTGCCGCTCCAGTTAAATGGCATACCGGTACCACTATCTCAAAACTCATCAGAATAGCGAAGGCTATATCAACGCGATCCGGTGAAGGGGATCGATGGATCCTCGAAGCTGTTTGTCCGGGAGCATTTACGATGAAAAAAGGAGCCCTGCCGATCTTTCGGATCGGAAGGACTCAAGTCATTGTTCCTTTGCGGGAACGCAGATAAATCAAATTGTTGCGTTAAAGGGCCTTTCCCCCGTTAACCCCTGCGGCCACGGTACCAAAGACCCCCACCGCCGAATAGAAGTACCAAGACAACTATGAGAATGATAAGTGTTGTTGAATCCATTGATCTTACTCCTTACGGCCCATACTATGGCCGGTTTGTATTATTCGCGTTATTCGAGTTGTTTGCGCTATTCGCCATCACCATCGAATTTGACCGGTTCATTCCATTGACCGAGTTGCTGTTGTTCGAACCGTAGGTTTGCCCGGTGTTTGAGGACATTGGCGATCTGTTTGCGGTGTTTGAATTGTTCGAGACGTAACCCGTGTTGCTATTCGCCCCCCGGAGGTTCGCGTTATCGTTGGTTGTCGTGCAACCGGCCATAACGGCTAAGGCGAGAGACATAATTATCGCTATTGTCTTGGTTTTCATAGAAGTTCTCGTTGCGTTGCGGTATTCCTTTAAGTCGACGAGACGCCTTGGGGCGGAAAAAGACAGGGTAATCTCCGCCCCGCGGCACACTCGTCTAGATCCCGGAGCGTGGTGAGTTAACGCCGTGCACCGAGTTTCGCCAAACTCAGTCTAGCTGTAGATATGCTGAGCGTTGTGTTTCGTCTTCCATTCATTCTGGAAGTAGTCTGAATCTTCCTGCGATTTCGGCGTCACGCCGATTACGGTTCCACCTTCGCCGATTCCCTTCTCGTAGTGTTTTGCCTGTTCTTCCGGGATTCCCCATCCAACCAGGGCTCCGACCAATCCGCCTGTCAGTCCGCCGGCTCCTGCTCCCGCTAGTGCGGCAGCGACCGGTCCCCACACGATCAATCCGAGGCCCGGTAGAACAAGGTTCGTTCCGATCGCAGCGACTCCGCCGATGATCGCGCCCAATGTGCCGCCGATCGCGCCTCCGATCCCGGTACCTTCAGCTGCCTTGTTGCCGATCTCTGAGTCCGGATCGTTCGTGTAGTACTGATCACGCGTTTTATCAGACATGATGACGTTGATTTCGCTTTCCGAGTATCCTCGATCGCGAAGTGTTTTGTATGCGTTCTCTGTGCTGTCTTTGTCCGAGAACATACCCGTTAGCATTCCGCCTTCGGCCTTTCTACTTGTAGCTTGATTTTCCATATTATTAACCCCTTAGAATGTGCTTTAGTTTGAGTATGGGCACTATTCTGTCCTTGTTTGAAATAGTGTATCTCTAGAGATTAGAGTGTTACGACGAGCTCGTCTGTGCGATGGCACACACGCAGCGATTTTTTAGAAAATATTCTTTTGGGGGATTCCGAAAAATAGAAGCGCGCTATACGTACGTTACCGAGGCTCCTGCAGGTCGAGTGGGGTATGAGTTAATGCAAACCAACTAGCAAAGCTCGTGAACGTGCGGCCCGAGGGCCTTCAGCGCCCGGGCGAGGTCATCTTGCTTGACGAGTATGTGATCACGCGAAAAAGACGAGAGAGCCACGATCGAAACGCCAGCCTCAGCAAGTATGGACGCAACGGCCGCCAGAAAGCCAACCACCGTAAAATCCATTACAGTATCGAACGTGAGTAGGCGAAACCCTCGTTCGACCTTTGCCGACCGCAGTGCATGCTGCATTGTCCGGAAGTCAACGTCATCAAGAAGCATCGTAACTTCGTGTGGGTCACGAAAGATCATGAATGGAGCCGACATCCGCGGGCTCAATGAGGGATCCTCGATCAGCCGGGTCCATTCGGCCACCGATAAACCGACAAGTGAATACGCTTCTGGTAGTACAACTACCTGAGTCGACGCAAGAAGTTCTACGGGATTCGGCAATTTATCGCGCATATTGGAAAGCGACTAAACCTCCACCACCGTAGTGACAATGACGGGCTTAGTGCCGAGTTCTTTCTGGAGAAAGCGTTTGAGGTGGATGCGCAAATTTTCCTTGAACACCGCTCGGTCGGCGATCTGTTCGCGTTTCATTTCGCCGACGGCCGTGGAAATGGCCTGCCGAGCCTCGGCTCCGAAAGTGATTCCATTTGTGCCCATGGCAAGAGATGAGGAATCCGACATTCCCGCAACACCGTTATAGGTAATATGCGGGTCGCCGACCAACTGGTGGGTCTTTTTGTTCACGGTGACAACAAGCGAAATAGCTCCGCCGTAAGCGAGCTTTTTCCGTTCGCGGATAACGTCATACTCGATCTCTTCGAGCGATTCCTCATCAATAAAGGTGCGATGCAGTTCGTGCCGTTCAACGATCCTCGCACCGAATTCATCTATCTCAAGCATGTCACCGTTTTCGATAAGGATGATGTTCGAATCATCGTATCCAGGGACATGGTTCTTGACATATTCCTTGTGACGAAAGAGCATTCGGTATTCGCCGTGGATCGGGACAAGATACTTTGGCCGGGCAGTCTCGACCATTATCTTGATGTCCTCTTGCGAGGCGTGCCCGGAGACGTGAACCAACCGTCGCTTCTCTTCGATAATATTCGCACCGCGTTTATAAAGATGGCCGATCAGGCGACTTATATGTCGCTCATTCCCCGGTATCATCCGGGCCGAGAGGACGACGGTATCGCCTTTGTCGATCTGCATTCCCTTATAGGTCGACGTCGCCATGCTCCAAAGTGCTGCCCGCATCTCGCCTTGCGAACCCGTGACCAAAAAGCAGATCTCATCGTCGTCATACGACCGTGCTGAGCTCAGGTCGATAAGCGTATCGCCGAGTATCTTAATCAGCCCAAGTTCTTCAGCGATCTCGACATTCTTGACCATCGAGCGGCCAAGCACGCAGACCTTCCGGCCGTACTCATGGGCGATATCGAAAACGATCTGTAGCCGATGGATCGATGATGAAAAAGTCGAGACGAAAAGGCGGCCCTCTGTTTCCTCAAAGATCTCACGGAAAGCGGGTATCACGTCCTGCTCCGAAGGCGTCCGTCCCGGCACCGTAGCATTGGTCGAATCACCGAGCAAAGCCAATACACCGCGGTCGCCGTATTCTCCAAGAGTTTTCAGGTCGTAAGTTGGTCCGATGACCGGCGTCGGGTCTATCTTATAATCGCCGGTGTGAATGATGGTCCCGATCGGGGTGGTGATGGCGAGCGAAAAGCAATCTACGAGCGAATGCGAAGCATGGATAAATTCAATATCGAAATTCCCGATCTTAGCAATGTCATTCGCCCGGACGCGATGCAGCAGAACGTCATTGAGCATCTCGTGCTCATCGAGTTTCTTCTCGATAAGTGCCTGCGTGAACCGCGATGCGTAAACCGGCAGATTGAACTTCCGCAGGATATAGGGCAGAGCTCCGATGTGGTCCTCGTGCCCGTGCGTAAGGATGATCGCTGTCAGGTCGTCGCGATATTCCTCAAGAAAGTCGAAGTTTGGGATCGAAATATCGACGCCAAAGGGCGTTTCCTCGGGAAATCCCATCCCGGCATCGACGACGATCATCTCGTCGCCATAACGGATGCCCATGCAGTTCATCCCGAACTCACCGATGCCGCCAAGTGGTATTATCTCTATTCTACTCAATCAGATACCGCCTTTTCTCTAAATCAATAAACCCTAAATAATAGCACATCTGCGGCCGTCATTGTTCCGCCGAAGAACACAGCGCGGTATATAAGCGAAGCCATTCAGCAAGCTCAAGCGTCTCGGCTCGGCGCTTTGCGTCGACACCTGCAGCCGCGAGTGCCGTTGCAATATCGGGATAAACGCTCTTGAGATTGTTGGCGATGGTTTTTCGCTTTTGGGCAAAGGCGGCGCTGATCAGAGAGCGAAACGCCGGCTCGTCGGCAAGGCTTTCCGGCTTCGGCACGAGCCGAACAACGGAGCTCCAGATCTTTGGGCGTGGGCGAAAGGCTTCCGGCGGAACATCAAAGAGCCGCTCGACCACGAAAGCTCCCTCGACTATTACCGTTAGAAATCCTCGCTCGCTATTTCCCGCCGGGGCTGTGATTCGGTCAACCACCTCGCGTTGAAACATTAGAACAAGTTCCAAAAGACAATGCCGCTCCGCTGCAAGATGCTGCAGTATCGCGGTCGAGATGTAGTAAGGGAGATTCGCCACGAGCTTGGCACGCGGAGTTCCGGGGAAATGTGTGTCGATCAGGACACGGAGGTCAGCTTCCGATGCATCGGCCTCTACGACCTTGAACCTGCCGGTCGGCGCGAACCGCAATTGCAGCTCGGGCACAAGTTCGCGGTCGAGTTCGATAGCAATAACAGCGGCTCCGCTTTCGAGCAAACCCTCGGTCAAGGCACCGCGGCCGGGGCCGATCTCGACCACAACATCGCCCGCAACCGGCCTCACCGCTGCTATGATCTTTCGAACGTAGTTTGGATCAACCAGAAAGTTCTGGCCGAGCGATCGCTTCGCCCGCAATGGTCTATCGCCCGCTTCGCTCATTCTGAACGAGTTTAGGCGCAGCGGCCGACTTCAGCAAGCCCGCCTCAGTGCACGGTTTAGGGTTGTGAAATCGGCCCAATTCGCTTATAAATTTATCGTTCTTGTTTTTTGCCATTCGCGTAACTTTGGTGATCGACCTTTTCGCTTATGAAACGACATATTTACCTACGCTCGGCCCTCGCTCTCGTGCTCGCATCCTTCGCCGTCAGTGCTCAGGAGGATCCAAACCCGAATTCGCCTGTGCCGATCCTTGTTGCCGGTAGCGATGCGGAAAGAATACTGGTCCGTGAAGCGGCTCCGACGTTCAGACAGCAGCACGGCCGAGAGCTTACGGTATTGTATCCCTCAGCCGAATCGTCCGTGATCTCGTACATTCGCGGGATCGAACCGCGCGAGAACGAAGGTGCAAATTCCGTCCGGGTCTTTCTCAAGCAGCGTAGCGGCAAGACATTTGAACTTGAGGTCCAGGAACTCCGCCGTATTTCGAAGTCCGAGTTCGCCCTTAACTTTCGCCTCTTCGATCGGAGCGGTTTTCGCGGCCAACCCGCCGCCGATGGTGATTCGCTAATCTACGTAAGCTGGCGGGGTAATGCCTCAAATATGCTGAAGATCGGACTCGGCAGTACCGGCGGGATCGAAATTCCGAAGGTCACGAGGCCCGCAGGAATCACGTCTACCGACGCCGAATATGTCGGTTACCGATTCGCAGGCGACCGAAAGCGATTTGCAGAGCAGGCGGCGTTTGGCCCCTCGCCGATTCTTGATATGCGACTGCGTCGCATCGGCCTTCGGACTTGGCTTGCCGAACAATTTGAGGCCCCGTATCCGACCTTTGCCTATCCGAACCCGCCGCAATCGCCGACGAATCCGCCGATGGATTGCAGCCTTTCGACTTTCCCGCACTGCTATCGCGAGCGTTACACAATGATCCCGCTACAGAGGTGGTTCTTTACCGAGGCCCTCTACGGTGATGCACAGCTACGCCATCGAACGGCGTGGTCACTAAGCCAGATCTGGGTCACGTCTGGCCTGACCGTTCAACAGAGCAGCCACGCGATCGCGTATCACAAAGTACTCTCGGAGAATGCTTTCGGAAACTATCGCCAGTTGATGTACGATATGACGCTCAATCCGGCGATGGGGCATTACCTCGATATGGTTCGGAGCACGCGGGCAAATCCGAACGAGAATTTCCCGCGAGAGATCCTGCAGCTTTTTTCCATTGGACTCTATGAACTCTATCCCGATGGCAGGCCGCGGCTCGGCCAGAACGGCCAGCCGATACCGACCTACGACCAAGAAACGGTCAATTCGTTTACAAAGGTTCTGACGGGTTGGACCTATTGCAACATCACCTGCGAGAACTCATCGCCGGGCATCGTCAATTATAAGGATCCGATGATCCTCAATCCGGCCAATCACGACCTCTCGGCAAAGACGCTGTTGCAATATCCAAACGCTCCGCATCCGATCATTCCGGCATGTGAGAATTGCACCGACCCGGAACAGATAAGGAACTATGCCGAACAGTCATTGAACACGGCGCTCGACAATATCTTTCACCACCCGAACCTCGGGCCGTTCATCGGGAAGCTGATGATCCAGCAGATGGTTACGAGCGATCCATCGCCGGCTTACGTCGAACGCGTAGCTGCCGTATTCAATGGTGAAACGGGCAGCCCACGCGGCGATATGAAGGCACTGCTGCGGGCGATCCTTCTTGACCCCGAAGCACGCGGAGACGCAAAGTCCGACCCGCGTTACGGCAAACTCCGCGAACCTGTCCAGCTGATCACGAACCTTGCGCGGATCTTTCCGGCACTTGATTTCAACGGTGAGAACCGGAGCGACGGAGCCCTGGCGAGCTATGCAAACCTAATGGGCCAGAATCCGTTCAACTCGCCGACCGTCTTCAACTACTTCTCGCCGGATTACAACGTGCCGGGAACAACTATCCTTGCTCCTGAGTTCGAATTGCTGAACACGAATACATCAACCCGGCGAACTAATTTCCTGCACACGCTGATCTTTGATGGGCTAACGCCGAACGCGACAGACTCGCTCCGTGGCACTTCCCTGACCTTCGGCGAGTTCTTGCCAGCCGCTGAGGCCGACCCGAGCGGCGGCATGCTGCTCGATGCCCTCAACGTAAGAATGATGCACGGCAGGATGCATTCCGGACAACGCGATGCGATATTGAAGGCCGTTGTCGCCGTCCCGATAACGAATCCAACGCTTAGGATAAAGACCGCGGTTTATTTGATCGCCGTTTCCTCGGCCTATCAGATCCAGAGGTAACCAATGACAATCTCCAGAAGACGATTTCTCGCACATGCCGGTGCCGGCCTTACGATGGCCGGACTTGTCTCGGGTCCGCAGCCTTTTGGACTGATGAGCGCACTTGCCCAATCCCCATCCGGCGACGAGCCGCAGGACTACCGTGCACTCGTTTGTATCTATTTCAACGGTGGGAATGACGGCAATAACACGATCGTGCCGCTCCATTCGGACCAATCGGTCAGCGGCTACGATCATTATTTTCAGGCACGTGGACCACGCGGACTTGCCCTGTCGCAGAAATCTCTGCTTCCGATAGCAGTGCCGCGGATCGGCGGATCGGCCTACGGTCTTCACCCGGCGTTCGGCACTGTGGCGAATGGTATAAATCCGGGGCTTCATCCGCTATGGGGAACAGGGACAATGGCTGTTGTCAGCGGTGTCGGGCCGCTCATGATGCCCATCACGCGTGCCCAGTTTCAGGCCGATCCGTCAGTGCGGCCGCGGAATCTTTTCTCGCACACCGACCAAACGCAGCAGCATCACCACTCCCGGGCGGACGCAGTAATGCTCAGCGGTTGGGGCGGGCGAATAGCGGACAAGATGACCATCGGCTCTAACCCGAACCGCCTCGTCCCAACTGTCTCGTCTGTCGTGGGCCCACGTCTTTTCGCGGTTGGGGAAAATGAGCAGCCGCTCTCGATCGGACCGGCACCGACGCCGCTGAGTTCGATCTTTTCTTTGACCGGCTACAACGGAACGCCAATCGCTAACGCACGGCTTGCGGCACTTGAGGCACAACTCCTTGTTGAGAACGGCCAGGACATGGTCGAAGCGTCAAATAGCATCCAGAGCGAAGCCCTTCGGATCAGCCGGACACTCAACTCTGCGAACGAGGTTAGTGTCGTATTCCCGGCCACGGATTTAGGTAATCAACTAAAGCAGATCGCGCGAATGATCAAGGCCCGCAGTTCGCTCAGGGTAAATCGTCAGGTCTTTTATTGTTCGCTTGATGGTTTTGATACGCACAATGGTCAGCTTCTTGGCCAGCAGGGTTTGCTGACACATTTCAGCCAAGCTTCTCGGGCCTTCTATGATGAGATGGCAGCACAAGGCATTGCAGACAAGGTCACGCAGTTTACTTTGACGGATTTCAACCGAACATTCGATCCCGCCGGAACAGGTGCGAACGTCGGCAGCGACCACGGCTGGGCGAATCATCAGTTCGTCATCGGCGGTGCGGTAACTGCGTCGGACTTTTACGGGATCAACTCGTCGAACGGCACACCATTCCCGACCCTGGTCAACAACGGCCCGGACGACGCCGATTTCGGCACCGGTGCCAGAGGACGGTGGATCCCGACGGCCTCCGTCGAGCAATACGCGGGAACGCTTGCCCGCTGGTTTGGTCTGAGCCAAGCGGATATGCCATTCGTCTTTCCGAATATCGGCAACTTCCCTGTCACCGATCTCGGGTTCATGACGAACGCGTGAACACTAACGCAATTGAGTAATTAGCTCGGGTAGCCGGTGATCTCGATGTCGTCGCCAAGGCGGGTGATGGTGACGTTTCGGAGCTTTACAGCTTCAGCTAGTGATTCAGCACCGCTGCCGCCGACCGCATTCGGTGCTTCGCTTCCGCCGATCACTAGCGGAGCGAGAATGAACGTTACCTTATCGACCAGCTTCGCGTCGATGAAGGCTCCGGCGACCGCCGTTCCGCCCTCGACCAAAATGCTTTGGATCTCGCGACGTTTCAGTTCAGCGAGCACGCCTACAAGATTCCTCGCTCCACCCTCGAGCAGTATTACGTCAACACCCTTTTCCTGGAGCGGACTGACGCGTTCCGGGTCAATGCAGTTGGTTAGAACGAAAGTCGGAGCTTCGTCGGTGGTTGTGGCGAGCTTTGAGCTCGTCGGCAATCGAAGGCTATTGTCCAAAATTACACGAGCAAGAGTCCGCAGCCGTGGCTTTCCGCTGCGGTCGGTCAACGAAGGGTCATCGACTGAAGCGGTCGTCGCTCCAACCATTATCGCATCGTGCTCGTGCCGGAGTTCGTGAACTCGTTGCTGGGCAGCTTCGCCCGAAAGTGCGGTCGAGACGCTGTTCTTGAGCGAGATGCGGCCATCAAGAGACATCGCGAGCTTTAGGTGAACAAACGGCCTTCCATTCCTGTGCCAGCATATGAACTTTTCGTTAATGCGAGCGGCCTCTTCGGCGAGAATTCCCGTCACAACCTCGACGCCAGCCGATCGAAGATGGTCAAAGCCCTTTCCTGAAACAAGCGGATTCGGATCCTCGATCGGGCAAACGACGCGCGAGATCCCGGCGTTGATCAGTGCTTCGGTGCAAGGCGGGGTCTTACCGTGATGGTCGTGTGGTTCGAGCGAGACGTAGGCGGTGCCGCCGGCCGCATTTGTTCCGGCCTTCATCAAAGCGATGACTTCGGCGTGCGTGACATCGCTCTTGATGTATGTGCCTTCGCCGATCACTTCGCCGCTTTTTGAAACGACCACGCAACCAACCAACGGGTTCGGCGAAACAAGCCCAATTCCGGCGCGGGAGAGATCAAGGGCCCGCAGCATATGCTCAAGATCTTTTTCGGTATATTCGTTCAATTATCGTCCTCTTGGCCGCCTTCGGCCGGTCTAATTGAAAAGGCTGTTTACATAACGCTCGGCGTCGAAAACCATCAGGTCATCGACCTGCTCGCCGATTCCTACATATCGTATCGGTAGGTTGAGTTCCTTTGAGATCGCAACCGCAATTCCGCCTTTAGCCGTGCCGTCGAGCTTTGTGAGCACAATGCCGGTTACGTTCGCGACCTTAGTAAACTGCCGAGCCTGCTCAAGCCCGTTCTGTCCGGTAACGGCATCGATCACGAGCAGCGTCTCATGCGGAGCTCCCTCGACCTCGCGTGCAGCAATACGCTTCATCTTCTCGAGCTCAGCCATCAGATTCGCTTTGTTGTGAAGCCGTCCGGCGGTATCGACTATCAGCACGTCTGCCGATCGCGACTTCGCCGCCTGCAATGCGTCAAAGAGCACCGCCGCCGGGTCCGTTCCCTGCTTTTGTTGAATTATCGGCACGCCGGCCCGCCCGGCCCAGATCTCAAGCTGGTCCGAAGCCGCTGCCCTAAACGTATCGGCAGCGCAGATGAGCACCTCGTTTCCTTCGTTCTTTATCCGCTGCGAGAGCTTTCCGATCGTTGTGGTCTTGCCGACGCCGTTGACGCCGACGACCATCAGCACATACGGCCGAATCGTAAGATCCACAGCCGTTTCAGACGCAATGCCGCCGGTCGAATGCCCAAGTATCCCGAGCAATTCGTTCTTCATCGTCGCCTTGAGAGCGTCGATGTCGCTGATCTCTTTACGCGAAACGCCTTTCCTGACCGCTTCCAGCACCTGCATCGTCGTGTTAACGCCGATGTCGGTCGAGATCAGCATCTCTTCCAGCTCGTCCAAAAGCCCTTCGTCGATCTGCTTTCGACCCTCAAAAACGGCGTCGAGCCGGTCATTGAGCGAGTCCCGCGTCTTTGCGATCGCCTTCGAAAAACGAACGCCGAGTTCCTTTTCGATCGCCTCTTCTTGGGCCTTTAATTCCTCAATGGACTTATCGAGCCCGAGTACCGATGTCGAGAAAGGGACTTCCTTTTTCCTGCGCCAAAATGCCATAAAATCCAACCGCGAAACTTTGAGTATAGAAAAAACCCGTGCGCTGAACAACGCACGGGCCTTTTTCGCTTATGTGACGCAGCCTAAGAAGGTAACGCCAGCTTGTCGCGGTTGCGGAAAAGCATCAAACCTATCAGGCAGCAGTACACCGCCCAGAAATAGAATCCAATGAATGCACCGACCGCCTTTGCCGGCAGATTCCCAACTCCCGGCATATCGAACGGCGTCAGCAACATCGTCGGGATTGCGATAACGATACCCGAGAGAATGGATAGCATCAAACCGAAAAGAAGAAGCTTGACATAATCGACCCCAAGATGACGGATGGTGTTTAAAGCCGTGGCGGGATTGATCGTTGCCATAAAAGAGCGAGTGTAACCTGCAACAGCACATGCCGCGGGGTACAAGAACAGACCCCAAAGGAAGGTCAACATAAGTACCACAACCAGCGGTGCCGCAAGCTGGAGAAATCCCGTCAGAAACTCCTGAAACTGCGCGTCGCGAGTCTCCGGCGATGGGCCAACGACGGATTCGAGCTGAACCTTTCGATGCTCCTGGGCCATAGCCCAAAGCTCCTCCTGCTCGCGTGCGTCTTCATCGAAGACCGGCGTGGGCTCGCCACCCGGCTGTATCACGCTGCCGATCTGTTCATCTTTGCCTTCGGCGATCTCCGTAAGCACTCGCTTTACATCCGTCGACTGCTCAGCAACATCACGTTGAGAATAATAGTGCGTGCCCGGTATGCGTTCGAGATCTGCGTTGATCGATTCGACCTTGCTGCTGACCGCGCTGAAGATCAGATAAACCCCGATGATCGCCGCCAGGATGAATGGCCCGAAGCTCGATATATATGCAGCAAGGCTCAAGAAGAATGGATGGACAACGTCTTCCCAGATCGAGAAATCCTCGAACTCCGGCATAAAGTTGGCATCAACAGCCCCTTTCGAGAACTGATCTACCGTGTTTGCCAGAATGCCAAACGTGATGGCGTTGGTAGCCATCACGGCTATCAAAGCCGCTGCAACCATGAATATGCTGCCGATACCGGCTCCTGATTGTGCGACCGAAAGGAAAGTGTAAAGGATGCCGCCGAGTACAAGACTCGTCCCGAACTTGAACGGATGCCCGAACGAATAGCCAAGATCTCCAAAACCGAAGGAGTCTCCATCAAGACCGGCCGAACTTGCAGAAATGCCCGCTGCTGCCATCGCTCCGGCCTCTCGGCAGAGCTCCCCGCACAGCGGACAGGTCCGTACGCTGCCGCCGTAAGATTTCGGACACGCCTTGCAGAAGCCGGTTTCACACGCGGAACACACATACTTCGCGGGAACGTCAGCGTGGTTTATACAATGGCTGTTGTCGTTTGCAGACGGTGTCTTAGCCTTGAATGTCGTAGTAGCGGGTAGAACAACCGGCGGCGGCTCGGGCGTAGCATTTACCGTCGTTTGATTTACTTTCTGATCAACCGGCTCCGCCGAGTGCGTCGTTTCGGTGACCACTACCGGCAGAGGTTCGCCCTTCGCCTTCGCATTGAAAAAGGGGACAAGCTGCGGTACTTTGCGAGCCTCGATCCAACGAAGATTGCCTCGCCGTACCTTATCATCAGGCTGCAGCGAACCCTCGCTTATCCAGTCGGGAAGTTCGGCGAATTGAGCTTCGTAAACGGCTCCGCCGACCTCAACCTGCCACGTTTCTTGTAGCTTGTGCTCCTGTAACTCCATTGTTTCCAACTTGAGGGAGCTCGGCCGAATCATGGCCGCTGTTTAGTTTAAGATTTTGTGCGATGCCAACATTTACTCCGCGCTCGCCTTCTTTGACATTGGTCGCGATCTGCTGAACGACGCCGCGGCCGATCAAGCCTTTTTGACATCCGCGGACAAGCGCTTCAACAACTGCGCCGTCGTAGCGTGTGCCGACAAGTCCCCGAATCCGATCAAGGGCCTCGCTGAGGACCATTCCCTTGGAATACGGCCGGTCGATGGTCATTGCATCGAAAGTATCTGCGACGGAGACGATCTTTCCTTGCAGCGGTATCTCATCGCCCTTTAGCCCCTGCGGATAGCCTTCGCCGTTGACCATCTCGTGATGCATATACATTCCCGGGAGGAACGCGTCCATTCCCGGTATCTGCGACATGATCTTGTAACCCTTGACCGGATGCGTCTTCATGATGTCAAACTCTTCAGATGTGAGAGCAGCGGGCTTTTTGAGAATGCTGTCGTCAATGGCGATCTTGCCGACGTCGTGCAGCAAGGCACTAATGCGGAGAGCTTCGAGCTCATCCTCGGGTAGGTTCATCTCCTTGCCGATCGCAACCGAAATGCGAGCGACGCGCTCGGAGTGGCCTCGTGTATATTTGTCTTTTCCGTCAATTGCGGCGGCAAGAGCCTTGACCGTGCCGACGAATAGCTCGCGATTCTCTTGAGCGGCTTGTGCGAGCCGGCGGATGTGCTCTTCGAGCCGGTCGCTCATTGTATTAAAAGCAGAACCGAGCGTTGCAGTTTCTTTAACACCGCCTACCTCGACACGGGTCGAAAGGTCGCCATTTGCGACAGTTTCGGCGGCCACGGAGAGGCGTAAGATCGGCTGCGCAAGCTGGCGCGCCACAAAAAGACCGAATAGCGACGCAAAGAGCCCGAACGCGAGGCTGATGATCCACGTCTGCGTGCGCATCTCGCCGACCGAAGCAAGGGCCTTTGCCTCGTCCTGCATTGTGATGACGCCAAATTTCGCATTCTGGCCGAAGTCAACTGTGGAGTATGCTCCGATCATCGAGTGCTCATTTCCGCCGAATTCACCGACAAAAGGCACGAGACCGGACTGAATCTGTTCGCTCGACTGCTGCCATTCGCTAACGATCCTAAGTGAGGTAAGCGGACGCTGCTGCTGGGCGACCTGCGGGTCCGGATGGAATATCGCACGTCCGGCACCGTCCACGATCAAAATGATCGGCAAGCCGGCGGCCCACATCTGCTCCTCGGAAACCGCGTCCTTGCCGACGAGTATTTTGCCGATATTTGTGAGACTGACGATGGCGATAACGGAGCCTGCTCCGTCTTTTCCGCCGATCCGCGAGCCGATCGCCACTACACTTTCATTCGAGCCCTCGGCGACCGTTGCTCTCGAGATCATCGTAGCCGAGCCCTGCGAGGAAGCGATCAACGTGCTTGCGATCGAATCGATCTGCTGTTTGCCAATATTCCCCGGCCGATAGAGTGCAAGCGTTTCGCCGGCCGGCGGCGTAACGAAAAGTGCCAAAACATCGGGATTCTCGCGCAGCTTGTCTTCGAGCTGCATATCCGTTCGCACCTGACTATAGATCTCAGGCGTTCCGGCAAGCGCGAATCCGCTGGAAAGGCCGCCGACAAGATCGAGCTGCCGCTGAAGGAACATCTCAAGCGAGCGGGCCTTTTCTTGGACAAGCTGTATCTGATATCGGTTTTCAACAGCACGCAGCTCCGTCCCGCTCCTTTCGGAGAGGAACCAGCCGGTAAGAATCAGCGGCAAAAGGCCGACGACCAGCAGTGTGGGGATAACAATGTAGATCAGTTTAGGTTTGGACATCGCGGGATGAAGAACGGCGGGAGCGCATGTTGCGCTACTGGAAAGGATAGCAAAAGAGTTAGTGTTTGGCAATATTTATTATTGTTTAACCCTACTTTAGACGACTCTAAAGACTATTTCCTCACCGTACCATCCGCGAAATGACGTTTTCGACGATGGCGCCTATAATGAAACGCGTGGAGAACAGCGACTGGCAACGAATAGAGGGGACGTTTCATGCAGCACTTGAAGTGCCAGCAGCGGAGCGTTCTCCTCTCATCGAGCGCCTGCTTGCCGACGCTCCGGCTCTTATTCCCGAAGTCGAGAAGCTTCTTCGCAGCGAATCTTCCTCGGAGCAGTTTATTGAGGCCTCAGTCTGGACGGACAGCCGATTTCTCTCCACAAAGGCAAAGAAGGAGATCTCAAATTCGATGTCTGACGCCCCGCCCGCAGACCCGACATCAAACCTCCACGGGCGAAGGATAGGCGTCTTTCGTCTTGCAGGTGAGCTTGGCCGCGGCGGCATGGGCTCGGTCTATCTAGGGGAAAGAGCTGACGGCGAATTTGAGCAAAGGGTGGCGGTAAAGCTGATCAGGAAGGGGATGGATTCTGACTTCATCATCCGGAGATTTCGGCATGAAAGGCAGATCCTCGCTTCATTTGATCACCCTTACATCGCCCGCTTGCTCGACGGCGGGACCACCGAAGAGGGGCTTCCTTACTTCGTAATGGAGTATGTAGATGGCGAAACCCTCTACAATTATTGTGATTCGAGAACGCTATCCATTGAAGAGCGTCTTCGCATTTTTCTTCAGATTTGCTCAGCAGTAGAGTATGCACACGGCCGCCAGATCATTCACCGCGATATCAAGCCTGGCAATGTGTTGATCAACAAAGCCGGCGTTCCAAAGCTGCTTGATTTCGGCATCGCAAAGATCCTTGACCCGGAACTGATACATGAATCAGTAAACCCGACGGCCTCGATGCTAAGGATGATGACGCCGGACTATTCGAGCCCGGAGCAGGTGCAGGGCGAGGAGGTCACGCCGGCGAGCGATATATATTCGCTCGGGGTTCTGCTTTACGAAGTTTTGACCGGTCACAAGCCTTACAGCTTTTCCGGCCGTGCACTGCATGAGGTCAGCCGTGTCATATGCGAAGTGATGCCGGAGCTTCCTAGCGGAGCAGTGCAGATAGACGAGACGCTCCTGACCCGATACAACGGCGATATCGGACGCGCGGCCGCGACCCGTAAAACGACCATCGATCAACTTCGCGAGACGTTGCGAAACGGCCTCGACGACATCGTGATGAAGGCCCTCGCGAAACGTCCTGAGGATCGATACGAGAGTGCAGCCGACTTTGCCGCTGACATCGAGCGTTCGCTCTCAGGATCCGAGATCAGTGCCCCGAAATATTCGCAAAAGAGGCTCTCCGAGACTACTTCGTTTCTACGGCGGGCTGAGGCAACGAGGTCGATCGCTGTACTGCCATTCAAGTTCATAAACCTCGGCCCGGCAAGCGATACCGACCACAGCTTTCTAGGGCTTGGGCTCGCCGATGCAATGATCACCCGCCTCAGCAAGGTCCGCCGGCTCACTGTGCGGCCGACGAGTTCGATCCTCGCTTTCAGCCAAGAGCAGCCTGACCCTGTAAAGGCCGGCGAAGCTCTCGGGGTTGAGTTCATCATCGACGGAAGCATCAAGCAGGCTGGCGACCGTTTGCGGGTCAATGTCCAACTACTCAGCATCGCCGACAATGCGACCATCTGGGCAACCTCGATCGATGAGACCCTTTCGGACGTACTCACTCTTGAGGATACGATCTCGATCAGGGTTCTGGAGGCGATTTTACCTCAGATCAGTGGAGCGGAATTTGAAGAGCTCGCAAAGCGCGGGACGGAAAACCCCGAAGCGTTCGAGAATTATCTTCGCGGCCGTTATCACTTCAACAGCTTTACCGAGGAAGGCTTTGCACAGGCTTTCGTCAGCTTTCACAAAGCGATCGCCGCCGACCCCGACTACGCCCTTGCCTACACGGGTATTGCGGATTATTACGCCTGGCTCGGCATTATCGGCGTTCTTCCGCCGAATGAGTGCTTCCAGCCTGGCATCGCTGCCGCGCAAAAGGCCGTAGAACTCGATCCGCAGTTGTCGGAGGCCAACGCTACCCTAGGCTTTTGTCTTCACGCCGGAAACCTTGATTGGTCAAAGGCGGAAACTTATTTGCTCAAGGCCCTAGAACTAAATCCGGCCAACGCGAAGGCTCACGTTTGGTATTCAATAGTACTGTTCACCGAAGGGCGTTTTTCGGAGGCACTTCAGTTTGCCGAGCGCGGAGCCGAACTCGACCCGTTGACCCCGTTTAACCATCACAACATCGCTTGGGGACTCTACTACGGCCGACGCTTTCCCGAGGCCCGAATCCGCTACGAAAAGGTCGTCCGAGATTTCCCGGGATATGGACTTGGGCATTACGGTTTGAGCAAAGTGCTGCGTGCTCTCGATGAACCTCGACGGGCGCTCGAGGAAAGTGAGAAAGCGATCGCTCTAATGGGAGATGGACTCTTCGCCAAAACAGCAAACGTAGAGGCATTGGCAGTCGCCGGCAGGGATGATGAAGCTCGCGAAGCGGCTGGTGAACTTGAAGAGCTGGCCGGAAAAAGATACGTCTCACCTTACCAGTTGGCTCTCGGCTATGTCGAGCTTGGTGAACACGAAAAAGCGATCGAGAAGCTCCAGGACGCGCTCGATTCGCGCGAGGCATGGCTAAATTGGCTCGGTGTGGAGCCCGCGTTCGATCCGATACGAAGCGATTCGCGTTTCGACGAGATTCTTGAAAAGACCGGCTATCGAATGCTCTTCAAGCGTTTCTCCGAAAGCGGCTACCGCCTCGGACACGATACTGATGGCAGCCTGTCCCGAAACGAAGAGAAGACAACGCTCGTTATTAGCGACGGCCCCGACACCGCGGGAATGGATACCACCCGCACAAAGAACGGTGGTTTCCCGAGCAAGGTCGCCGCGGCATTCGCCGGACTTTTGATCCTTGCAGGTATTGGATATTTCGTGCTGCCCGTGTTTTTTGGAAGCTCTTTACGGGGTGCTTCCGAACGGCCGTTCACCACACCAACGATCGTTGTGCTTCCCTTCCGGACGGTACAGGATGACAAGTTCAATCTCGGTGTTGGGCTTGCCGACGCATTGACGCACAAACTCGGCAACATCAAGGGGCTCCAGGTGATCTCAGCAAACACTGCCCGAACGATGAACGAAGACGACCTCACGGCGATCACCTCAACAGGTGCGGATTTTTTCGTGAAAGGTGAACTCTCGGTTCAGAACGGCGTCTCAACACTTAGGGCGGAGATGATAAATACTGCGTCCGGTTCGAGCGTTTTGCAAGAGACGTTCGCCGCCGATGAGACCGGTCTTTTCTCGCTTCAGACCGAGCTGGCCGAACGTATTTCGACGACACTTGGGATAGAGCCTCTAGCTCTTGAACGCTATCAGGTCGAAAAGAGCTACACCGAAAATCCCGATGCCTACGAATTTTACCTCATAGGGCGGTATCAACTAACGCGGCGTTCCGCCGCAGACCTGCGACAGGCGATCACGACCTTCGGCCTGTCGCTCGCAAAAGACGGAAACTTTGCACTCGCCTATGTCGGAATGGCCGAAGCGTACCTACTTCTCAAGCTGTACGACACGAAAGCTCCGGCGGATTCGTACGAGAAGGCTCGAGAATACGTTGACCGCGCATTAAGCATTGATGACGGGCTCGCCGAGGCCCACTCCGCCGATGCATATTTGAAGTTCTACTCAGCCCGCGACCGCCAGGGAGCGGAACTTGCTTATCGCCGGGCGATCCAGTTAAACCCATCGCTCTCGCAGGCCCATCATTGGTTCGCTTTATTCCTCTCGGCGACTGGTAAGCACGTTGAGGCCGCCCAGGAGATCGAGAATGCACGAAAGCTTGACCCGCGGTCGCCGGCGGTCCGGTCTGCCTCTGCGATGGCGAGCTTTTACGCCAGAGACTACGAGGGGGCGATCCGCGAGACCAATTCGGTGCTGACCGAGGAACCGTCATTTATTCCTGCGTTGAAAGTGAAGCGATGGACGGCCTCGGCGATGAATGACATCCCCCTTTCCCAGGCAGTCTTCAGAAAAGAGATCAACTACGGCAACGGCGAACTTAGCGATCCGAGTTGGCTCCTGATCGAATTACAGACGCGTGACCCGCAAGTTGACCGCGAAGCTTCGGTGCAGACGCTCAGCGAGGTTGCTGCAAATCCTGTGATCGCCGGGAACGCCTATGCTTTCGCCTATGAGGAAGCACTTGCTTTCATACATTATGGCGTCGCTGACAAAGCTCTGGACGCACTCGAACGGGCGGAGTCTGCATCATCACATGGGATCAACTTCCTTGAGGTCGATCCGCGGTTTGACGCGATTCGAAATGAGGCCCGCTTCCAACGCCTTCTGAACAAACTCAAAAGCCGTGCCGAAAAGTAAAATTGACCACTCGAATCGGTGATGTCAGAATTAGGCTTTCGCAATGAGCGGTCCCTTGCAAAAACCTCTTTCTCCGCCCGCCTTGAGGATCGGCCCGTATCGGCTCGAAAAGGTTCTCGGCCGCGACAGTGTTGGTGAGGTTTTCCTCGGCATAAGGGTCGATGGCGAATTTGATCAACGCGTCGCAATAAAACTTCTCCGGGTCGGCACCTTCGACGAGCCGGGCCTCGAACGGTTCAAACGCGAACGACAGATCTCAGCCGCTCTCAATCATCCCAACATCGCACATTTTTACGGTGGCGGTACTGCAGAGGACGGCTCGCCGTATTTCGTTTTGGAATACGTGGAAGGAGTAACGATCCTTGATCATTGCGAGCAGCAAAAACTTAACGTTGCTGAGAGGCTGGCCCTTTTTCGGCAGGTCGCCCAGGCGACACAGTCAGCTCACGACGCGGACGTCCTCCACGGCAACCTGAAGCCCGAAAACATTCTGGTTAGCAATGATGGCACCGTGAAGTTACTCGACTTCGGCCTTCGGCGGTCCGATCCCGAGGCAAGCCTAGCTCCCGGTAGGTCCGTCTCGAGCCGCTACGATGCGCCCGAGTTTGCTCGCGGCGAGCCCGCATCGGTCGCGGGCGACATCTACGCACTCGGTATTCTGCTTGGAGATATGCTTGGAGGCGTTGCCCAAACGAAGGAGTTTGCGGATATTCGATCGTGCCTCGAGCCGATCATCGCTCGATGCACGGCCGAAGACCCGGACAAACGCTTGCTCTCTGCCGAAGGAATATGCAAAACCCTTGAAAAGAATTTCGAAGGCGCATCTGAGGATCTGTCGCGGTCTTGCCGCTCGGCACTCTCGCCCGTAATTGGAAAGCCAACGCTCGCGATCCTTCCATTTGACGCCGAGGGGACCGAGCACGACGCGGAGGCTTTCGGCGTCGGCATCGCAGATTCCCTTATTTCCCGTATCTCGCGGATCGCCCGCATAGTCGTCCGGCCAACTACCTCTGTGCTTTCATTCAGCAGCCGAAGGCCATTCGATGCCGGCCGCGAACTCGGCGTTGATTTCGTTCTCGCAGGTTCATCACGGCAAGAAATAGGCGAGGCGTCGGTCTCGGCAAGCCTTTTCAATGTCGCGAAACGCGATGCCGTCTGGACGCGAGAGTTTCGCGAGAACGCAAAGGACCTTATCGAGCTTGAAGATTCGATATGCCGGCAGCTGACCGGAGCTTTATTGCCCGAGCTTCCGCGTCAGGACCGCGAGGAAATGCACCGGCCTCCTACAAAGGATAACGAAGCGTATTCGGCATATCTTCGTGGCCGATTCCATTGGAGCCGTTTTACCGATGAGGGACTGACAAACTCGCTTGAGGAGTTCAAGCTAGCGGTCACCCTCGACCCGGAATTCCTCTTGCCGTATATCGGCATTGCGGACTTCTATATTTGGTCCTCGATCTTTGGCGAACTCCCATCGGCAGATGCCTTTCCCAAGGCCGAGTCAGCAATTGACAAGGCCCTGACGATCGACGACGGCTCAGCCGAGGCCCTCTCGCGTAAGGCATTTATTGAGCTGCTCTGGCGGCGCGATTGGCGTGAGGCCGAACGCCTAGCTAGGCTCGCCCTCGAGTCGAACCCGGACACCCCATTCGCTCACGAGTGCCTTTCGAATATTTTCTGTAGCATGGGTGTCGCGGATGAGGCCATCAGCGAGATACTGAAAGCCGAGTCCCTTGATCCATTGTCGCCCCGAGCGGTCTTGATGTCGTCGTGGACATACTATCTCTGCGGACGAAACGCCGAAGCGATCCAAAAGGCGCGAAAAGCATTTGAAATGGAACCCGGGATGCCGCAGGCGATGCTGCATCTTGGGAACGTGTTGACCGAAGCGGGAGAATACGATGAGGCGGTCAAATTGCTTCGGCTCTCTGCTGAATCCTGGAAAGCCGCCGGGCTTCCGAGATATATGCTGGCTTTCGCTCGTGCTGGCCAGGGCGATCAGGAGTCCGTCGCTAAGATCGTCGCAAAGCTCGAGGAGATCGATGGCACTGGGCATGTGAAGCCGTATTTTTTGGCTATGGCCCACCTTGCCGCAGGCAACCGCGATCGTGCATTTGAATACTTTCAGCGAGCTCTCCGGGAAGGCGATGAATGGATGGTCTGGTTCGGGGTCGATCCAAAACTCAATGTGATCAGAAGCGATCCGCGCTATCGGGACCTTCTCGGCCGAACGGGAAATCCTATAGCCCTTGAGACCTCTGTAGCACCAAGGACCGACGGTCGGGAGCTCTCGATCGCGGTGCTCCCCTTCCGGCTCATCGGTTCTACCGCTCCTGCATTTGGCCTGCCGGAATTTCTCGGAACGGCACTCGCCGATGCATTGACGCTCCGACTCTCGAACGTTCGCAAACTTAAAGTTCGGCCGACGAGCTCGGTGGTCGTCTCCGCCGGCCGGCATGACGATCCTTTCGTCTGCGGCGAGGAACTCGACGTTAAGTTCATTGTCGATGGCATCCTGCGGACGGCGACTGAGGGCATACGCTTGACCGTCCAGCTTTTGGACGTCCGAGAGCGCTCCGTTCGCTGGTCGGCGAGCTTTTACGAATCAACGGTCGACCTGCTCGACCTTGAGGATTCGATCTCCGAACAGGTCACGCGTTCGCTTCTAACTCAGATAGATGACGAGATGGCGTCTCAGCTCGCAAAGCGCGGCACAACGAACCCTGCGGCTCTCGACGCCTACCTGCAGGGACGCTTTTTTTGGAGCCAATTCTCCCCTGAGACGTTCCCGAAAACACTCGCTTCGTTCGAGCGTGCGATTGAACTCGACCCGGAATTTGCCGCGGCCCATGCGGGACTTGCCGATTTCAACGGCTGGGCGCTGATCTACGGCCTGATCCCACCGGAAATCGCTCTTCCGCAGATGCTTGTAAATCTCGAGCGGGCACTCGAGATCGACCCAAGCCTTGCCGAGGCACACGCTGCCCTCGGACTCTACCATTCAAACATGCAGGAATGGGACAAGAGCGAGGAATGCTATCGCCGGGCGATCGAGCTTAACCCGAATTATCCTCTTGGCCATGAATGGCTCAGTTCATACCTCGTCGGTTCCGGAAGAACTTCAGAAGGTCTGCAAGAGCTGGATACGGCAGAATCGCTCGACCCGTTGTCGCTGAGGCCAAAGGTCTTGACGGCCTGGACCTACTATCAGGCCCGCGATTATTCGCGATCGGTAGCAAAATGTGACGAGCTTCTCTCTCTTGCACCAAATTCAATGCAAAGCCACGTGCAAGCCTGCAATACGTTGCTACAAGCAGGCAGTGTCGAGGAAGCTCTACGGCACGGGCTTATCGCCGAAGATCTCTCACCCGATTCACCGCTGATCTTACACCCGCTGTGCTTCGCTCTCGCCGCATCCGGCCGGATAGCAGAAGCTCGCGACCGAATCGATCGCTGGCAAAAGATCGCCGCTGAGCGATACGTCGGGAGCTATTTCTTCGCCCTTGCTTACTTTTCAATAGGCGAATACGACCTGGGATTTGAAAGTCTTGACGCAGCTCAAAAGGAATTCAATCCCTGGATGATCTGGACTGCGGTCGAACCGAAACTCGATTCGATCCGCGGCGACGAACGATACGGCGAGATACTCCGCCGAATGAACGGCCCTATCTTGCCGTAGGCTTACTTCGTATATTTTTCTTCGTAACGGCTCGCCTTAAGAAACTCCCCAAAATCTTTTATCTCGAGGATCTCTTTGATCGCCGCTCGCTTGTTCGAGGCATTGCGGTAGTAGCTCTCCGTGATCTTGTAACCAATGTAATAGCCAAGATCGGCTGGCCGATCTTTTGCCTGATCGCCTTGATAAAGCCAGTTCGAAAGATCCGTACTATTCATTGCCTGTTTGAACTCGTTCCAAAGCATTTCCTCATTCCGGTCGCCAAATTCCTTGAGATGCATATTCACATGCCCACCAGATATAAGTTCCGCAATGAGATCCGCAGACCCTTCCTTGATGGAATGCTGGAGAAGGGTTGCGTCCTTTCCAAGAGAGTACTTTTGCTGATAATGGATCGATTCGTGGGCGACGACAAAAGGCACTTTCTCGATCGGCCCTAGCACCGAACGATGCCATGCTGAGAGCCCTTCGGTATTCATATTCCCATTGGCTCCAAACATATCCACGCCGATCAGAAGCCCGCCCGGAGCGAGCGTGCCCGCGGAATTCATCCGGCCGATGACGAAATAAACATTTGGGAATATGGCGTCGGGATAAAGCTCTTTCAATTTCTGGAACGAGGCGCGCATCTTCGGCTCAAAGCTGGCAACCCGCCTGCTCGGCTCGCGCAGATCTTCATAACATTTCCGCGCCGCTGCTATCTGCGCCGCGAGAGCCTTGGCATTACCGATCCGGTATTTAAGAAAAAGCTGCAAGCCGTCCGTGCCGGGTGCAAAGTACTCATCTTGATAGATCTTTTCGGCGTTTTCGGCAGTTGCCTTATCGTACGCCTTCCAGAAAAGATCGATGTCAGAGGTAACGAACTTAACCGCATCCGGGTCAGCGTTCGTGGACATTTGAGCCATACCGGCAGCCGCCAAGATCGTAGAAACAAAAAGCAATTTGAATAATATTCTCATTCGTTTATCTCCTGACGCCCGACCAGGAGGTCAGCGCGATATCCGTCTTTTCACGGCCAGTATTGCTGATACGGACCGTCCAAATGCCCGGTTTCACGCCTCGCTCGACGTAGATCGAACGGAACGGGCTTCCCGCGGTCCGCGAACCTGCCTCATCCTTTCCGGCAACCGAGCCGTCCGGCCCGACAAGCGTCACGGATATAGACGCATTTGCAATGAAGGTCAGGCCAAGATCTTCGACGCCGCCCGCGATCGGTAACTCGATCTCCGTCGGATTTCCGGGCTCGATCGTCAGCCAGCGTGCAAAAACATCACTCTCCGCCGTCGAAGCTCCGTAAAATCGTCGCGGAGAATATTCTGGATTTTGCGGCTCAACAAGAAGCCCCTGATAATTCGGAAGTGCCGGGGCCTCAGGCGCTTCGGGCAGGTGATTTCCCTTCGGCCCGATTGCGAGCCGCGGCTTAACGAAGTTGGAGAAATCAACGGTTCCCGTCAGCTCGGTATGGACGTTCTTCGACTTCGCATTGTCCTTTATCTGCCATATCGCCGAGGGCACGGGTACGACGCCGTCGTTCCAAACGTACGTTTTACACATTACCGGAAGCGGATCGCCGGCAAGTACCGAAAATTTGACGCCCTTTCGGTTGGTTACAGTGCGATTGAATTCCGCCGCAACGTCCTGACGGAGTTGGCGGACGGCTTCGACATTCTTTCCCAAGGTCTCGAATGCAGTGTTCATCACATCCGCACACGGTGAACCCATGTTCGGCGTCCCGAGCATTACCAGATGAGCGACCTGTGGCCGGCCATCATCGCTCGGCGGCATGAAGTGATGGATATAGTGCCGCGAAATAAGTCCGCCCATCGAATGAGCAACGATGTCAACGTGCCAAGCGTTGCGGTCTTCCTGAGCATAGCGGATATATTTGCCAAGCTCCTGTGCGTTTTCGAAGATCGAGTTCGTCGCATTGGTCGAAAGGAACGACCCGCCGGTGTTCATGATTCCCTTTTCCGGCTTTTCGCCAACCGGATACGCTTTCCAATCGTAGCTATGTGAGGTCGTTAGAATGTTCTGCCATGGCTCCCACGCCTTCCAGTTGCTCCAGAGTCCATGGACTAGCACGACCGGCTTTGGTCCAACCTTGAGGTTCTTGGTCATCTCGTCGGCTTTCTTGCCGTTCTCCTCAAGCTCGGCCTTGATCCGCTGGACGAGCCGCGGTCGGCCGTCGTCGTACCAAGCGTAGCCGGATGAATCCCAGACGAACTCGACCTCGCGTTCCTCGCCTGCCTCGACGCGAACGGATGCGGTGAGGTCTTCGAGCGGTGCGTCCGGCCGAGCCCCGTCCCATTTGTCGCCTTTGTAGGTCTCGTTGATCTTTACGTCCGCGTACTTCGTCTCGCCGGAAGCATTCAGCACCTTCGCCTTTATCTTCACGAGATTGCCGTCGGTCGTTCCCTTTTGCTCGGATACTTCGACCCAATCGTTCCAGGTCGGGAACTTCATCTCCTCAAACTTCAGATCGATCAGCCGCAGCGGTGCCCCGCACTTTTGCAGGTTCCACGTGATGGTTTCCGTTACGTTATGGAAAGATTGCGAAAAGCTCCCGCTCAGGCGGTTCGGGTCGCTCGGATCGATCCGGTGACTGCCATCGGAGGTGAGCGAGTTTCCCTGGATCGAGACTTCGGTCGGCGGCATCGAGACGTTCTTGCCCTCCTTCGGCACGCATTGCCCGCTGAAAGACGATGTCTCCTTCCCCGTCGCTTGCCCTTTGATCGGTGGGAGCCCGACGCTGACGGAATACGTGACGTCGCTATTGACGCCGATCCCGACCGATGCCTCTTCCTTTGCCGACCCCGTAACCTGGCTCAGCGAAAGGAAATTGCCGGTCATGTCCCGCCATGTCTTCCCGCGGTCGCACGAGTTCTTCTCGACCGCCCGGGTCGTTTCGCTCGTTGTGAAGCTGTGGTTGATCGTCGCCTTGCCGTCGCTGCGGCCGTTCTGCTCCGCCGATTCGACGACGGCGACCTGCGCTTTGTAGTCATACTTCAGCTCAAAGGTCGTCGTGTCCTTGCCGCGATTGGAGACGCGTTCCGTCGTCTTCGTGTCGGACATCGACTGCGTGCGGGTGTAGGTGATCGAGCCCGTCCAGGCTCCATTGCATTTCGCGGCGGCCGGCTTTGCGCCAGCGGAAGCGGTCGCCGCCCCGCGACGCGTCTGTGCCTCAACGGTGATGAACGGCGCCGCAAGCGAGACCAGGCTCAAAACGGCGATGAATGTTCTGACGAGACTGTAATTTCGTTTCATTATCGGATCGATTTCTTTGAAAATTAGTACTCCGCCAAATAACGCGTAGAATGCAGTGGCCGAATATCACAAAAGCCCGCAGAGATTGCGGGCTTTGTTGATCGTGATGTTTGTGATCCTAAGCCTTTACGGCTTCGACGATGCCGACCGGGCTCTTCGTTTCGATGATCCGCGTCATTTTCAGTCCTGAGCGTGCGAGCAACGCTTCAAATTCAACCGCCGTTCGCTCTTTGCCGCCGGGAGAGACGAGCATTTCAAGGTCGAGCACCTTGCCAAAATGCGGCTCATTTCCTTCCGGCAAGATCGCGTCGAAGATCAGGAGCTTCGCGTCGTCGCTCATCTGCTCGCGGATGTTGCGGAGGATCACCTCGTTCTTATAGTCGTACCAGTCATGAATGATGTGCTTCATAAAATAGATGTCGGCCGCAACCGGGATCGACTCGGTGAAGCTGCCGGCGACGTATTCGACGCGGTCGGCGACGCCGTAGCTTTCCATCATCTCCGGCGCTCCTTCGAGGACGTGCGGAAGCTCGAAGAGCACGCCTTTCACGCCCGGGTTCGTCTTTAGCACCGCTCCGAGCAGGTGGCCATAACCGCCCGCGATGTCCGCAACCGTCCCGGCGTTCGAGAAATCGTAGGCCTCGATGATCGCCGGTATCGTCACGTGCGAGAACGAGGTCATCGCTCGATTAAAAATGTCACCGAGCGGCTGATCGGTCTCGAACAGCGTCTTGAAAACGGGCTCGCCGTGAACCGAGTCCCATGCGGGTTTCCCGGTTCTAACGCTTTCGATCATTCCGCCGTAAACCTTCCAGTGTTCAGGCTCGCCCATCCAAATGGTTATGTCGCGGGTGCTTTCGGGGTGATCGGTTCGGAGCGTGTCGCTCGCCGGCGTGTTGGCAAACGTCCGCTGCTCGGTTTCGATGAAGACGCCGCTCGCCGAAAGTGCGCGAAGAACGCGATAGACCGCGTCCTCATTCGTTTGCGTCGCAACGGCGATGTACTCGGCCGTCCTCGGGCCCTCAGCAAGAATGTCGGCGATGCCGAGCTTTGCCGCAACATATGCGGCCTGTGAGACGAATGCTCCGCTAACAATATTCATGATCTGTACGGCCGGCGGTAGGTTCGCCAGATTCTCGATCGCTGCTGCGGGTGTTGGTTTTGTGCTCATGTGGCCTCCGTGTGTTATGTAGGTATTAATTTCGTCACCCTGAAACGCGAAACAAATGCGGAGAACATATCATTACCATGCAACCGGCCAAGGTATTTCTTCGAAACCCTACTTGAGCTTAAATGGCAAAAGAACAAAGCAAATCGGCCGCATTGATCTTTCCGCATCAGCTATTTCTCCCCAACCCGGCGGTAGAATCGGCCGAAACTGCCTATCTTGTTGAGGAACAACTTTTCTTTCGCGAAGTGAGCTTCCATAAACAAAAGCTCGCCTTCCACCGGGCATCGATGGCGGCCTATCAAGACGAGCTCGAGGGCTCGGGACATACCGTCGAATACGTTCGATCGGGTGACTCTATCGCCGATGTGCGGGCGCTCATTCCGCACCTTGCGGAGGCCGGCGTTGAAGAAATCCGTATCTGCGAAGTCGCAGACGATTGGCTCTCGCGGCGGATCAGGGCCGCTGCCGTAGATTGCGGCATCGAGGTCGTCGTTCACAACTCGCCCGGCTTTCTGAACTCAGCCGGCGAGATCCTTACGAAGTTCAAGTCGCGAAAGCGCTATTTCCAGACGGATTTTTACATTGCCGAACGAAAGTCGCGACGGATCATGCTCGCTGCCGACGGCGAGCCGCACGGCGGAAAATGGAGTTTCGATCAGGACAATCGAAAGCGAGTGCCCGCAGGCCTCTCGATACCGAAGGTTCGGGCACCCGACCATAGCCAATATCTAAAAGACGCGATCAGTTCGGTCAAAGATGATTTCCCTGATAACCCCGGTGAGCTCGGCCCTTTCAATTGGGCCGTCACGCGAGTGGATGCCCGCAAGATGCTTGAACAGTTCTTGCGCGAACGCTTTGAGGTCTTTGGCGACTACGAAGATGCGATCGTACGGGACGAAAAGTATCTCTTCCATAGCGTTCTTTCGCCGTATCTAAATGCCGGGCTGTTAACACCCAACGAGGTTGTCGAAGCCGCGATCGCACACGCCGAGAAACACGATATGCCGATCAACTCGCTCGAGGGCTTCATTCGCCAGATCATCGGCTGGCGTGAGTTCATCCGCGGCGTTTATGAGATCGAGAGCCGGCGGCAAAGGACAACGAACTTCTGGAAATTTACGCGGCCGATGCCTAGCTCGTTCTACGACGGTACGACCGGGATAGAACCATTTGATGCAACGATCCAAAAGGTGCTGGAAACCGGTTACTGCCACCATATCGAGCGGCTGATGATACTCGGCAATCTGATGATGCTTTGTGAAATTGACCCCGACGAGGTTTATCGATGGTTCATGGAACTTTTTATTGATGCATACGATTGGGTGATGGTGCCGAATACCTATGGTATGAGCCAGTTTGCCGATGGCGGTTTGATGACGACCAAGCCCTATTTCAGCGGCAGCAACTATATTCTGAAGATGAGCGACTACCGAAAGGGCGAATGGTGCAGAATCTGGGACGGATTGTTTTGGCGATTTATGGATAACCGTCGCGAGGTAATCATTCGCAACCCGCGTCTTGGCATGCTGGTCCGGTCCTTTGACAAGATGCCGGCAGAAAAGAGAGCCGCACACCATGAAGCGGCAGAATATTTTCTGGCATCGCTCAAATAAATATCATGAAAAAACGATTTCTTTTGATCGGCGGCAGCTACGGTATTGGCCTGGAGCTCGCCAGAAGACTTTCTGAAGACGGCCACGAGGTCCTTGTTTACTCGCGGACGGTCGGTGAACTCAACGGCATCGCCGGTGTTGAGCATAGGCTCTTTGATGCTTTGGGTGACGAGCTGAAAATCGATGGCCCGATAGATGGGCTCGCATATTTGCCCGGGACGATCGACTTGAAGCCATTCAACCGCTACTCGGATGCCGACCTTCTCCGCGATCTCGAGGTCAACTATCTCGGGGCGGCGAGGGCGATCCGCAATGTTCTTCCGAATCTCAAGCTGTCCGAATCCGCGTCAGTAGTCCTTTTCAGCACGGTCGCCGTCCAGACCGGAATGCCTTTTCATGCATCGATCGCAGGTGCAAAAGGAGCGGTCGAGGGCTTGACGCGAGCACTCGCTGCGGAGCTAGCCCCAAAGATCCGGGTTAACTGCATCGCACCATCGTTGACCGATACGCCTCTCGCCACAAAGCTGCTGAACACTGACCAGAAGAAGGAATCAGCCGGCGAAAGGCACCCGCTAAAGCGGCACGGAAAGCCTGCTGATATCGCAGCCGCGGCGGCGTTTCTCATCTCCGACACATCATCTTGGGTCACCGGACAAGTGATTCACGTCGATGGTGGGATCGGATACCTGAAATAAGGTATTTTCGCCTTGCGTAGCGAAAGCTTTGACCCTATACTTTTCCGACAATTTGGTTCCAGATCATTTCAGACCCCGCTATGAAATGGAAGTCGACATTTATCCCATCTCCTCCACATTTGTTGGTCGAGTTTGAAGGCGAGTTTGACCTTGCCGAGACGCTGAAAATGCATGAGCATCTCGCCGGTGATGAACACGTTTTGACCGGAGCTCCTATCCTGATGGACTGCCGGCCGTTGACCACGTTTAGTATCAGCGCGGACGATATCGAAGTGATCGCTCGCTCATTCGCATCGTACGCGGTTAGCTTCGCCCGGACTCGGTTCGCGTTTTTGATCGCGTCGAACGTCCACTTTGGACTTGGGCGACAGTTGCAAGGCAATATGGGTGAACAAGCTCTTGGCATCGCTCTGCTTCGAACCGAAGAAGAAGCTGAAGCGTGGCTTCGACAAGAACCATCAAAATAGAATGCCCGACACGTTTCTGAAACGTATCGGGCTCACTTTCTAGAATCAGTCAAAAGGCTATTTTCGCGTCTTCGCGATGGCCTCTGCTGCCTGCTCCACGATACTTGAGAGAATGTCGTCGCCGTCATTCTTCGCCTTTGCCTTGTACTCGCCGGTGTGGACGGGTTGGCCTGCACCGTTAACCACTCGAACCTCAAGCTTCAGCTCATCCTTCGACTTAACGCCTCCCGCGATCGAACTCGCTGAGATAACCGTACTTGCCGCGACCGCCCCGGCAACACTTCCGTACCCAACGCTTGAGAGTGCCGGTGAAGCAAGCTTGCTAAACATTCCAAATCCGCCGCCGCCCTTTTTATGCGAGACGGTTGAGTAGATCACGAGATCGCAGTCCTTCTCTTTCGCCTCGGCGTCGATGGCAGATTGAAGTTTCGCTTCGATCGGCACGACTTCGACGTTCGGCATCTTTAAGTACGCCGTCATCGTGTTTCGAACGGCCTCGGCAAGTTCCGCCGCCGGCATTTCTTTACCGAGCGAACCTGTCTTTACGTGAGCTAGGCCGATTCGGATCGTTCCCGGCTTTTTCTCACCGGCCGAAGGGGCATCCGCGACCGAAGGCGTCGACGCTGCCCGCGAAACATTGGTCGCAAGCGGTGATTCAGAGCCGTTAAGCGAGCCTCTACCGCCCTTTGAGCTTTGCTGACTCAGCACCTGACCGGAAACTGCGTCGCCGGATGATGCATACATTGCCGCCGAGTCCTCGGCCTCGCGATACCCTGTCGGTACCTCGAAGAGCGTTGCGTCAAGAGTGGCCTTCGAAAGCTCGATGACCTCGCTGACCATACTCATCGTCTCTTTACCTGAGTCGTCAAACATCGTCATCTTTTCATAAAGAGCGAACCCGCGTTTGCCGCCGCCGGTCTGCTTCGTTTCGTATCGGTCCTTGCAGCCGCCCGAATTTGCAGAGTGCGGTGCAGAGTAAGCGGCGGTGCTGCAATCAAAGCCTGCTTCTAGGTCGGCGTACCAACCGTCGGTTTCAATTTTGGTGTTTACGCGGCTGCAAGAATCCGGCGAGGACTCCATCGCTGTCGTGATGATCAGCCGCCGAGCCTGCAGGCCAAACATCTGCTTCCGTTCGCCCGTGTCTCGGATGTTGATCGTCATCAGTACACGGCCGCCCTTTACACTCGGCTGGGCCGTTGCTTTCGTCGAGGTTGCGCTTCCCGACGCAGGTTCGATCTCACCAAACTCGTTGACCGTAAAGGTCTTCGTCGCTGGGTTCATTTGGATGGCACGCTTAAGGTCGCATTGGGTGATGCTGATCAAAGCGCCGTTCATCGACTCCGAACGTTGACGCTTTCCCTTTACGAGAATCGTATTCTCAAAGCTTTGCCCGGAGACCGTCTGCCGGGTCTTTACCTTCAGGTCCGCAAGTGCGACGCCCGAAGCGCCGAGCACGAATAACATCGTCAAAACCAAATATGATCGCATTCTCATTATTATTCTCCAGGTCATCGCGGCTGGCCGCAGGATATCTATCACCAGTAAACGCGAAGATGTTTGCGATTCTGTATCAACATCACCAGACTCAAATTGCCATCAACCGATGCCTCAAATATAATCGCGGTGAAACTTTGGCTTGATCTGACATATGAGCAACGACGCCGCCGGCGAGATAACCCAAATGCTGCTGGAACTGACGGACGGCAACGCCGACGCAGTTGACCAGATCTACCCTTTCATCTACGACGAGCTTCGCCGCCTGGCCGGCAGCTATCTCAGACGCGAGCGCAGCGACCACACGCTGCAGCCGACAGCGCTCGTCCACGAGGCGTATATGAAGCTTATTGATCAGCGGCAGGTGAGGTGGCAGAACCGCGCCCATTTTTTTGGTATTGCGGCACAGGTGATGCGGCGGATCCTGATGGACCACGCCCGCAAGCACCTCGCAAACAAGCGCGGCGGCGATGCGGAGATCCTCCCGCTTGATGAAGAGATCTTCGTCGTTTCAACCGATAAGTCGAGCGAGTTGCTCGCCCTTGACGAGGCACTCGAAAGACTCGCAAAACAAGACCCGCCAAAGGCACGGGTCGTTGAGCTGCGATATTTTGGAGGGCTTTCGATCGAAGAGACAGCCGAAGTGATGGGCATCAGCGTCCCGACGGTTAACCGCCACTGGAAATTTGCAAAGGCGTGGCTACACGCGGAGATTACCAACGATTAGTTTCGTTTCACAATGAGAAGCGTCACGTCATCAGCTGCAGGCGCATTCTGTGTGAATGTCGAGAGCGACGACTCGATCTTGTCGCGAAGTCCTGCCGCCGAGCCTCGACGGTGATTCCGCACGACCTCCTCAAGCCGCTCAAGTCCGTATTCCTCTTCAGCATCATTGGCCGCCTCGTTAACACCATCCGAATAAACGACGAGTACATCCCCGCGTTCCAGCGTCAGCTCCCCGCTTTCATACTCAGCCATCTCCATCAGACCGAGCGGCAGTCCGCCCGAATCAAGCTGGGTGATCGTCCCATCAGCCCGACAGAGCAACGGCGGATTGTGGCCGGCGTTGATGTAGATCAGCTTCCCGGTCGCGGGGTCGAGTTCGCCGATGTAGAGCGTTACGAACCGATTGGATGGCGTATTTTCGGCTAAGTATTTATTGACTGACGTGACGGTATTCGGTATCGAACTCGCAGCCGAGATCTGTGCGTGTATCGCGGCGTGAAGGCTCGACATAAGCAACGCCGCGGCCGTTCCCTTGCCAGAAACATCGCCGAGGGCGACGACCATTCTGCCATCGGGCCTGCTTATAAAATCGTAGTAATCGCCGCCGATCTCGTAACACGAGAACGAGATTCCCTGAAATTCGTAGCCTTCGAGCGTCGGCGGGGCCGAGGGTTGAAAACGCTGCTGGATCTCGGTAGCCAGCTCTAGCTCGCGTTCCATCCGCTCGCGTTCCATTCGCTCGTCGACGAGGGCGGCATTCTCAACCCGGATCGAAGCGACCGAGGCAAGCGTTGTCAAAATGTTGAGATGCTCCTCGGTAAACGTCGTCGTATAGGTCGGCGAGTCGGCGTAGATCATGCCGAAGATGGTTCGTTCATCAACGCTCAGTGGAACCGCGAGAACCGACCGAATGCCCTGAAGCATAACGGTCTGCGTAGCAAATTTCGGGTCTTGCTGGGCGTCCGCCGTAAGGACCGAGCGGCCATGCTTGAGCACCTCGTCCATCACGCTGTTGCTTACACGAACCTCCTGGAGACGCTCTTGCTGATTGCGGATGCGGGCGATCATCACCTGCATCTTCTCCGAATCCTTCTCATCACGGAGCATTATCACGACCCGCTCGGCGGGAACCGCTTCAAAGACAAGCGACGCAACCTGATCGAGCGTTTCTTCGAGTCCGGTTGAAGACAGCAAGGCCACGCCTACCTTACTGATAAGCGCGAGTAGATCGGTCCGCGAGGTAAACTGCCCTTTTAAGAGCTCGGTCGTCGGGATCCTGCTGCTTTGGAACGAGATCGTCTTCGAGGGGTCGAGCGCCTCGGTCTGATCGGCAATAAGCGTTGCTCCGCCGATCGCCGGAACGTGACTCGCCTCAAATACCATCTTGCTTTCGCCGATCTGTATCTCACCGCCGGTCGCGATCGGCACGCCGCCTTTGATGAAAGTGCCGTTGTAGCGCGTGCCGTTTGCGGAGCCGAGATCGTGCAGCCAAAAGCCATCGCCTTCCTGCCTGATCTCCGCGTGCAGACGCGAGGCGAAGGCATCGGCGATACAGATGTCGCTGCGGGCGGAACGTCCAATCGTCGTCCGGATTCGATTAAGGTCGACGAACTCGGGATCGGCGTTGGGCTTCTTAAGTATTAGGCGGGCCATGTTTCGCTTTTAATCATTCGTTTGCCCGACCGGCTTTCGGCTGGCAAAAACGACAAAGGTACCAAAAATATAATCGTGCAATGCTCTGCCCTTTCGGCTAAAAGCGACAGGTAAGAGGCCGAGCCCTGCTGACAAAATGACCGTCAGATACCCGAGCGTTTGCCGCAGGAGCATCTTTACGATCGACGGATGGCGGCCGTCGCTCCCCACGATCTCAAGCCCGGTCAGGAACTTCCCAAGTGTCCTGCCTGTGAGGATCGGAAGGACAATCAGGTTCGATAAGGCGAACAGTATTGATAACAGCCATCCGACGTTGTTCAGCTCGCTGTTGATCAGCGCCGCTCCGTCATTCCCCATCATTCGGCTTATGACGAGGAACATCGCAGGAAATAGAACAAGAAAAAGGTAGTCTATGGCTGCTGCTCCAAAGCGGAGAAAGAAGGGCGTAACAACCTCTTCCGGCTCAAAACGCACAACCCGAACCATTTGCGGCCCCGCCGTTTCAGTCTTGATCTTTGTATCCTTCGGTTCCTTTAATTTTGTCGCCATTACCGATCACTACCCGACATAAAACTGAAGGACCGTATCGCCAAGCTTTATTTTGTCACCGCTATTGAGCGCGTGCGGACGGTGTGGTACGAGCCGCATCGGCTGCTTTGCCGAGACGAGAAGGACGGTCCCGTTAGAAGAGCCCAGATCCTCGACCAAGAAACTTCCTGCGTCCTTCCAGATGCGGGCGTGTCGACGCGAGATCTTCGTCTGCGGGTCGTACTTAGAAAGATCGACCTCCGGAAAGATGTTCGACATCGGGTCACGCCGCCCGAGCAGACTCTCGTCCTTCGTTATTGAGAAGGTCGGGGCGGTAAGTTCGCTTGTACCCTCAACAAACAACCTCGCGGTCGGCGTACCGGTCTGATAGTTCGCCGATTGAATTCCCGGGCCGCCGATCGGCTGCCGAGCTCCGCAAAACGCACAGAAAAGATCCGAGGCGATGATCCGCTGACCGCAGAAGCCACAGAAGACGTACTGCGACGCAAGAGATGCGGGTGTCGGCGATTCCGAAACCCCGTAGCTCACCTTAGCACCGCTGAGCGCCGTGAGATGGGCCTCGAGCGCCGCCTTCATCGCGGCCGCCGACTCGAAGCGTTCCTCGGCGCTGTATTCGACGGCCTTCATCAGGATGGTTTCGATCTGATCCGAGAGCCTCGGGTTGATCTGTCGCGGCCGCGGGTTCTTTTGAAAATCGAAAATTAGGAGCGGATTGCTTTGCGGATCCGCTCCGGTTAGCAAATGAAACATCGTCGAACCGAGGCTGTAAATGTCCGAACGCGGCTCAACATTTCCGCTAAACAGCTCCGGCGGAGCATATCCCATCGTCCCGACGGCGGTCACGCCTTTCTCTTCGCGTTGACTGATCGATCGGGCGATGCCGAAATCGATCAACATCACACGGCCCGTGTTCCCATCGACCATTATGTTGCTCGGCTTAAGGTCGCGGTAAACGATCGTCGAAGGCTGGCTGTGCAGATATTCCAGAACATCCGCGATCTGAATTGCCCAGTCCGTGACCGTGGCTTCGTCGAGTTTGCCCTCGGGTGCCGAACGCAACCGTGCAGCCAGGTCGCCGCCCGAGATGTATTTCATCACGAGATAAAAACGGCATTCGTCCTGGTCAAAGAAATAGTCAAATATCGTCGGAATTCCGGCATGGTCGAGCGTCGAGAGGATCATCGATTCACGGCGGAAGTCATTGATTGCCTTTTCCTGTTGCTCGTCCTCGATATGTGCCTGGATCATTTCCTTGACGGCTCGAAGAACGCCGCCGAGGTTGTTATCGCTCGCGAGATAAACCGCACCCATTCCGCCGCCGCCGATCTTGCGAATGATCTCGTAGCGGCCGTTCAGGATCGTGCCCTCCGAAAGCGGTTTAAGCTTTGTAGCCTTTTTGCTGTCTGTATCGGGGCCGCCAATGTTCGGAGATGTCGGGTTAATGCCCGCGGCCGCAAGTTCGTCAGATGCAGGCTTCTCAGAGGTGTCATCCGGAGATGCGGGCACCTCAGCAGCAGCCGGTTGTTCGACCAGATCCTCGGCATTTACGGCCGGAGCGATCAGGGTCGGCGGCTCCATGATCCTCACGGAATCAAATATCGAGCCGCCCGTAAATGAATCAGGGAGATCAAGTTCCTCGACAGGCTTCAGTATCTCGTGCTCGGCCCGAATATCCGGCTCCGGCTCTGCCTCTGGTGCAGGCTCCTCATCGGGTTCTGCGGCAACGACACTCGACTTGGATTCGCCGTCTGGTGCAGCTTCGAAGGGTTCCTCACCCCAGCCGATCTCAACCGCTTCTTCTTCCACCGGAGCGGATTCGGCGACGACCGACGCCTCTTCGGCCGGTATCTCGAACTCGACTGCAAAACTCGATTTGGGTTCTTCCTTCGACACCGCAGTGGGCGGTTCTTCTGCCGCGGGCGTCGGAGCCTCGGGTTGCGGACGCTCGGGCGTGAACTGATAAATTGTCGCCTCTTCAGAAAATGCCGGGGCCTCGTTCACAACTAAGGGCTCCTCTACGGCCGCTGGTTCAACGGTCGGTGGCTCCTCAACTTTCGGTTCCGCGACGTCGGCCGGCGGTGCCTGATCCATATCGCCGGTGCTATAACCTGACTCAGCAAGGATATCGGGAAGCGGAGCGTTGGGAAGCTCGGCTGAGATATCGGGCTCGATCTTGTCGTCAGTTGGGTAAACTGTTTCGGACGTCGGCCCAGGTATGAAATTCTCAAGCGTTTGCGGCGGGCTTTCCTCGATAGGTTCTTGCTCATTCGCCGTGTCCAAAGGTAGGTCGGAGGCCTTTTTAGCCTCGAGTTCGGCCAGCCGGGCAACCTCCTCGGGCGACATCATCACCGTGCTCTCAAGGTCGTCAGGCACAGGCTCCGCCTCGACGGCCGGCACGGTCGCAAGCACAATGCCGCAATACGGGCAGAACGAATCCTGCTCCGAGATCTCAGAGTTGCATTCCTGACACTTCATTATTTGAAACGAACGTTCACTTCGGGTGAAACTCGGCCGCGTGTCTCATTTGGGCACGATCTTAAACCGCAAAAAGGTCTTTCCAACGATTATCTCGTCTCCGTCGTTCAGCCGCTGCGGACTTCCGGGCAGCAACCGTCGACCACGATTGATAAATGTACCATTTGTAGAACCAAGGTCCTCGATCAGGAAGTGGCCCTCGCGGCGGATGACCTTTGCATGACGCCTTGAAACCTTTGCATCCGGATCGATCGCGTCGAGGTCAATGTCCGGGAAAATACCATTGTCTGCATCCCAGCGACCAATAAAGGATTCCGGGTTCTTCAACTCAAATTCGGTTATAGGTCCGGCTCCTTTTTCGATGATAAGAACACCGCGTTCAGTATCAGAACCGCCGTTCGAGGTCGGTGCCTGAGAGCGGGCGATCGGTTCGACGATCGGTGGAATACCTATACTAGTTACCGAGCCAACCTGAAAATTTGGGCTGCTGATCTCGGTCGCCGGCGAGTCGGCCGGTGCCTCTGTTGTGTGTATATCAGCGGGCAGCCGTGTTCCGCATTGGTCGCAAAAACGCGATCCATCGATGTTTTGGCTACCGCAGCCGGGGCAAGGTATCATGTTCTATCCAAGGTCCGGGATTTGATGTTGCCGAAATCTTTCCGACTTTAAATCAAAAGCATTCTACCGCTTTCGTGCTGATTCGTAAATTGAGCAAGGCATTTCGAGAGCAAAAGAACAGCGGATGCGGCTAACTAGAGGCAAAACAAGCATCTTTGAAGAAATTTGAAACATCGCATAATGTGCGGTCGTAGTATCTGCTTGTAACAAATTCGGGCTGGCCCCTTGTGGCCGAGTGCCTGAAATAATAAAAAGAAATCGAGCAACTAATAGAAAGGGATAATTCAGCATGGCAATGAGCCGAAAAAAGAAGATCATCATCGGAGCCTCATCTCTGGTGGTTTTGTTGATCGTCATTATCGTGGCGATCTTTGCTACTCGGAAAGATGTTCCCGAGGTACAGGTCGTTAAACTTGAGGTCCGTCCCGAGCTTCGTTCGACCGTCGTTTCTTCCGGTGAGATTCGGCCGATCCAGTTCCAGAATATTACGAGCGAGGTTCAGGGCCGGATCGAAGAGATCTTCGTCGAGGAAGGCCAGATGGTTGAGAAAGGAGCGCCGCTCGTTCGGCTTGATCCTAATCAGCTCGAATCGAGCACAGATGCTCAACTCGCCGCTCTCCAAACGGCACAGAGCGACATCAGGGCCACTGAGTCGCAGGTCAGCGCCGCAACAAACCAGCTTGCACAGGCACAGCAGCAGCTCAACATCGCACAGGTCGCGGTCGATAACGCCCGTCAAGGCGTTGTAACCGCTCAGACGGAAGTCGATCGTGCCGAGGTCGAGGTCAATGCGGCCAACCGTGAGCTCCGCCGTTCGGAACAGCTCCTCGAGAGCGGAGTCATTGCCCGATCAGAGTTTGACGCTGCTCGGGACCGTGTCGATAACGCCAATGTCAGTCTGACGACCGCAAAGGCAAGGCTTGAGTCGCAACGGATCTCGGTTCGTGATGCGACCGCTCGAGTAAATCAACAGCAGATCGCCGTCCGCGATGCCCGTCGGGCCGTCGAAACTGCAAATATTAACGTTACCTCAAGCCAGTCGCGTGCAAACCAGCAAGCGGCGGTACTCCGCGGCCAGCGTAGCCAACGCGATAAGACGCTTCAGGTTGCCCCGATAAGCGGTGTCATTGCGGAGATTCCGTCGAAGGTAGGAACCTTTGCGGTTGCCGGGCTCTCGACAACGCCGCTAATGACCATCGCCGACATGTCAACCATAAATGTCGAGGTAAAGGTCGATGAGACCGAGATCGATCGCGTCGCTGTCGGCCAGCCGGTGAAGGTCAAGGTCGATGCCTTCGGCGATGCCGAGATCGACGGCGAAGTGACGCAGAAAACGCCGCTCGCGGTCGGTAAATCCCAAACGTCCGGCGGTCTTTCGACTAACATCAACGTTCAGGAAGCGAAGGAATTTCGTGTCGTGATTCAGCTGAAGAATTTGCCTCCAGACCTTCAGACCGGACTGCGACCGGGCATGAGCGCAACTGCGACCATCACGACCCAGACCGCACAGAATGTCGTTGCCGTCCCGCTGCAGGCTGTAATTGAGAAGCGGCCGGATGCCTCCGCGTCGCCTTCGCCGACGCCACAGGGCAACGGCCCCGAGCCCGCCGATCGGCCGAAGCCGATCAAGGGCGTTTATGTGCTTGAGGACAACAAAGTCAAGTTTGTCGAGGTAGAAACGGGCATCACAGGCGAATCTGATATTCAGATCACTGCCGGGCTCTCAGAAGGGCAAGAGGTGATAACCGGGCCAAGCCGGGTCCTTAACACTTTGAAAGAAGGCACGGTAGTGAAGAAACAGGGCACGCAACCGCGCGCAACTTCCTGATAGATGGTTACGGGATAAAGACAATGGATATGTACCGCTTTATGGAAAACGAAGAAGCGAACGGTTCCCCGCAACCTGAAAATAACGGGAATACGGCAAAAGGAAGGCCGCTGATCCTCATGGAAAACATCTGGAAGACCTACCAGATGGGCGTAGAAGAGCTGCATGCGCTTCGCGACGTTTCATTCCAGGTGAATAAGGGTGAGTATTTGGCCATCATCGGGCCATCGGGCTCCGGAAAATCGACGCTAATGAATCTCATCGGCTGTCTTGATTCTCCGACCAAGGGTAATTACTGGATAAACGGTAATATGGTCTCGGAAATGTCTGACGACGAGCTCGCCCGTATTCGTAACAAAGAGATCGGTTTCGTTTTCCAAACCTTCAATTTACTGGCGAGGGCAACCGCTCTCCACAATGTCGAGCTGCCGCTGATCTATGCGGGAATGCGGTCGGTCGAGCGCCATGATAAAGCGAGCGCCGCATTGAATTCGGTCGAGCTTGGTGACCGCGTTATGCATAAGCCTAACGAACTCTCCGGCGGTCAGCGCCAACGCGTTGCCATTGCCCGGGCGCTCGTGAATGATCCCTCGATACTCCTTGCGGACGAGCCGACCGGAGCTCTCGATACAAAGACAAGTCAGGAGATCATGGCCCTCTTTGAAAAGCTTCACTCGGACGGCAACACGATCATAATCGTAACCCACGAACAAGAGGTCGCCGAACGAGCTCACCGCGTCATCACCATTCGCGACGGCCGCATCGAGAAAGACGAAAAGATCAGGTAGAAATTACGACCGATCTTGTCGTTTACAATTGCCGATGGGTCATCGATCCATCGGCATTCTGTTTTCCAGCGTTTGCATCTCTTCCAGCGTTTGCATCTCTTTACAAACTCCTTGCGAACAAAGAAAGGGTCGTCCGCATCTAACTTTATTCTCCGGGTTGCGTATAATGTGATTGCAGTACTGCAAAAGCGATGAACCTTGCCGAAACACTCAAATTGGCCTTTGATTCGATAATGGGCCACAAACTCCGGTCGTTCCTGACGCTGCTCGGGATGATCATCGGAATGACGGCGTTCATGGTCGTTCTTTCGCTTTTGCTCGGGTTCAACGGCTATGTCGATGAGAAGATTGCTGGCATCGGCTCAAAAGCCTTCACGGTCCAGCGGTTCAATTTCTCTGACTTCCGCAATTCCGATACCATCGCCGAGGCACAGCGACGGAACAAGGAACTCACCTTTGACGAACTCGATTTCATCAAAGAACGAGCCCAGCTCATCGATAAAATCGGGGCACGGGCCGGAAATACCTCGCGGGACATCCGTAATGGTGCCAATACGCTACAGGCTGTCAGCATCCAGGGAATGCAGCCGGTGATCGCCCAGATCGACAATATCGAGATCCTGGAAGGGCGCTACTTTACCGAGGCTGAAAACAATAACGCCGTCCGCGTCGCGTTCATAGGAACGGACATCGCGGAAAATCTCTTCCCGCAAGGCGGGGCCATCGGCAGTGAGATCCAGGTCTCGGGGATTCCCTATCGGGTGATCGGAATTCGGGTGGCAAAGGGCTCCGTTTTCGGCCAGCCGCAGGACAATTTCATTCAGGTCCCGATCAACACATTCGGGGCGAACTTCGGCGGCCTTCGGTGGCAAAGAGCCCCGACCTTCTCGATAACGGCCCGTGAGAACGTTAAGATGGAGGACGCTGTTGACGAGGTCCGCACGTTGATGCGAATAAAGCGCAAGCTTCCCGCAGAGGAGAAGGACAACTTCGGTATCGTAACACCGGACGCGATCAGTGGACTGATTGGAAGTTTCACAGGCGTCTTTTCGACCGTGCTTCTCGTTGTGCCGGGAATCGCTTTGGTCGTAGGGGCGATCGTGATCATGAATATCATGCTCGTTGCCGTGACGGAGCGGACAAAAGAGATCGGCATTAGAAAATCGCTCGGGGCAAGACAGGGGGACATTCTTCGACAGTTTCTTTTCGAGTCAGGGCTTCTTTCGGCGATCGGCGGGCTGATCGGGCTAATTATTGCCTATACAACCAGCTTCTTTGTCACTATGTATGTTTTCCCGGCTTCGATACCGTGGTGGGCCGCGGTTCTTGCCATCAGCGTTTCTGCCGCAGTCGGTATACTTGCCGGTCTGTTCCCGGCTTGGAAGGCTGCCAAGCTCGATCCGATCGAAGCACTGAGGGCTGATTAGAATGAGAGTTGCGGCAAGCAGGTTTTACGAGAATCTCAAGATGGCGTTCGATACGCTGCGTAGCAATAAGCTGCGCTCGTTTCTGACCATCATCGGTGTCGTTGTCGGCGTTATAACCGTGATGCTCATCTCATCGATCATTTCCGGCATCGGGATGGCGGTAGAAGCACAGGTCAAATCGTTTGGCACGCGCTCGATCTTCGTCAACAAAATGAACACCGGAGTACGGTTCGGGCGTCCCTCAAGGGAGGAACGTATGCGTCCCGACCTGACGCTGGAAGACGCTCTCGCTCTGCGAAATCTGCCGGATGTTGAGACCGCAGTTCCCAGGCTAAATGTTTCGAGCGGATTTTTTGGCAATCGCACCGTGGTTTCCGGTAACGGTAAACAGACTTCAAATATCCAGCTCAGTGGGACGCTACCCGAGATCGAACGGGCAGAAACGGAGGTCATTGTCGAGGGCCGTTGGTTCAACCAGACCGAGGTAGATTTCAAGAAAGACGTCGCCCTTATAGGCTCGACCGTAAAAGAGACATTTTTCCCCTTTGAATCACCGATCGGCAAAACGCTCGAGATAAATGGTCGAGAATTTACGATCGTCGGCCAACTCGACAAAAAGCCGCAGCTTTTCGGCGGTGACGGCGGGAACAGCGACCAGAGCAATACGATCTATATGCCATTTGGCTCGGCCCAGCGGATCAAGCCGAATGCAGATGACATTTTCATAACTGTCGTCTCAAAGCCCGGTCGAATACAGGAAGCCCGCGACCAGGTCGAGGACCTTCTTCGCGTTCGCCGGGGCGTTAAATTCGGTGAGCCGAACAATTTCTCAACTGCCACGGCCGATAGCATTATCGACCAGTTCCAATCGATCACTGCCGGAGTCGCAGCCGCGATGGTAGTTATCTCATCCATAGGTCTTCTTATCGGCGGCATTGGCGTGATGAATATCATGCTTGTCTCCGTCACCGAAAGGACCCGCGAGATCGGCATTCGAAAGGCGATCGGTGCAAAGCAAAGCGATATTCTATTGCAATTTCTCATCGAGGCGGGGACCCTTACCGGGTTTGGCGGTTTGCTAGGGCTTGCGATCGGATGGGGGCTCTCGCTCCTTATCCAAACGGTCTTTCCGTCATATGTTCCGCTCTGGGCACCGATCGCCGGCTTTTTCGCCAGTGTCGGCATTGGGCTTGTCTTCGGGCTTTTCCCTGCATGGAAAGCCGCCCGGCTCGACCCGATCGAATCACTTCGCTACGAATAAGAAAAAGAGGATGCCCGACTGAGCATCCTCTTTCAAAAAATGATCATCCCTTCGTTTCCGGGTGACTAGCTCGGATTCCCCGAGAAGAAAGCACTTATCACCCTGAACAGAACACCGACAAGAGCCACGAGAATTATGACCGCCCATGCGGAGCCGTTCGAGATCTTGTTTGTTACCCGCAGGCCGATCGCGGCTAATATCCAGCCCCAGATCGCAAAAAGATCAAGAACGCTTATGAGCGTTACAAGCACCGGGCTCGCGTCCTTTCCAAAAAGAAAGCCGAGATTTGCATGAAGCAGCCCTCGCTGGCTCAAGACAATGTCTATTTCTTCAGCAGCTTTGAAATACATGACGATAAAGCTTCCTAAGATCGAGATCACGGCAGGCGGCAGCGAAGAGTAAACCCAAACCGAAAGAGCCTGAAGATATCCACCCTCGCCGCCGAAAGCCTTCGCACCGCCCCAATAAAGCAATGCGCCAATTGCAAAGCTGATCAAAACGAAAATCGGAACGATATACTGCGAGTACGAGTTGATGGTCATCTGCGTCTCGACCATCTGAGCCTTATCCCCTGCACTCATCGAGGAGACCTGCGGGTTCTTTTCAAGTTGTGCGGCGATCTCACGTCGAAGCCCTTCAGGGCCGATCTTGTAATTAAGGGCCAAGATATAGCCGCCGAACAGCAACGAGATAATTAACGCCGCCAAGATGAAACGGGGCTTTGCCCTCAGGGCTTTGAACGTCCGTTCGGGCTCGAAAAAGATATTGCCGAGCGTCGCCACCTCGGACATCTCAACGATCTCATTGGATGCACGGTTTTCTTTAGGATCGAATTCTGACATCTTCCTCCATTCGGCCCGTTGGGCGGGCACTTTTTTAAGCTAAAGGTTTGTAAAGAAATGTAATTCACTCCGATATACGGTATTCCGGCTCGGAGTGTTGCAAGTTTTCGTCTAAATCACCGGTTCGCCTATGCGAATACACGCGGCAAGATGGCCGGCGGCATGCTCTTCGAGCGGAGGTTCGACGGCCGCACATTCCGGGATCGCGATCGGGCAACGTGTCCTAAATCGGCAACCCGAAGGCGGATTGATCGGCGTTGGAACGTCGCCGGTGAGGATGATCCGTTCACGCTTCTCCTTCGGGTCGGGATTTGGAATCGCGGATAGCAACGCTTTTGTGTAAGGGTGAAGCGGGTTCTCGTAAAGCTCCCGTGCTTCCGCGACCTCGACGATCTTGCCGAGATACATTACGGCGACGCGATTAGAAATATGTTCTACAACCGCCAGCCCGTGCGAAATGAAAAGATAAGTTAAGCCGAACTCTTGCTGGAGGTCCTGCAACAAATTAACGACCTGTGCCTGAACCGAAACATCGAGCGCCGAGACGGGCTCATCGCAAATTATCAGCTTTGGGTTTAAAGCAAGAGCCCTGGCAATACCGATCCTCTGCCGCTGCCCGCCGGAGAATTCATGGGCATAGCGATCCATGTAGTCTGGGTCGAGGCCAACCTTTCGCAAAAGGTCCGCGACGCGTTCCCGCTGTTCGGCTTTGTTGCCGATGCCGTGGATTGTCAGCGGTTCTGAGATGATCGAGCGAATGCTCAGCCTCGGATTAAGGCTCGCGTAGGGGTCCTGAAATATGATCTGCATCTCCCGCCGAAGCGTCTGCATTTCGCGGTGCGGAAGGCCGATAATGTTCTGCCCCTCAAATATCACCTCTCCCGCCGTCGGCTCATGAAGCCGCAAAAGGCAGCGGCCGACTGTCGACTTCCCGCAGCCCGATTCGCCGACCAGCCCGAGCGTCTCGCCCGCAAAAATGTCGAACGAAACGCCATCCACCGCGCGGACGACATCATCGCTGTTCTCGACCGGAAAGTGCTTGACCAGCCCTTTTACTGAAAGTAGAGTTTCGGAATTCATCAACTGAAGATGGCCGCTTGTGAACATTAAACCAGACGGAGCTTCGGCAGCTCTACGCCATTGTAAATGTCCTTGACCTTGAGAGTGCACTTGATACCGCTGAGGCGTATCTCGTCTTCGAGCTCACGGTACTCGATCAAATTCCAGCTATTGTCGCTCTGCCGAATGTAATGCTCGACCGATATTTTGTCCTGCGAGACGAAAAAGTAATCGGTCAGCGACCTAAGCTGCCGATAGTCCTGAGCCTTTTCACCGCGGTCACGTGCCTCGGTCGAACGCGAAAGAACTTCGAAGACGACCTTCGGGTTAAGCAGTGTTTCGACGTCTTTGTATTTTTCAAGCTCAGGCTCGCCGCAGAAAACCGAGACATCGCCGTAAACATAGTGTGTTTGGCGTACCTTAATTCTCAGGTCGCCATAGTGGACCTCGCAGTCTTTGCCCTTCAACTGGCCAAAAAGCTCGCCGCCGATGTTGCTTGAGATCTTGCTGTGCCGCCGCGAGGCACCGGCCATCAACAAAACGTCTCCATCGATGAACTCATGCTTTCGCCGAGACCTAGCTTCTAGATCAAGGTACTCCGCGACCGTTACATTTTGCTTGGTTACTGCACTTCTCATCGCGATCGTTGAGCAAAGTATAGCAGACTTGAAGAACGCAGAATAAATTCCCGGCTCAGCCCATCCCGACCTGCATTTGCAACTCTTCCGCCTCGGTACGATGAAGCAAACACCGCACCTTTGCATCGCCACCGACCTCGTAAAGCGGTATCTCGCCCTGCGAGCATTCCGGCATCCGGAACTCGCACCGGGGCTCGAAATGGCAGCCGGGCGGGAGATCGGTCGGCGTCGGGACGACGCCTTCGATGGTTTGTAACCGGGCGACCTTCCCTATCGTATGAGCCGCGAGCTTCGGCACCGAACGGAGCAGCCCTTTTGTATAGGGATGCTTCGGGTCCTCAAAAAGCTCCTCGACGCCACTTTCCTCAACGATCTTCCCTGTGTACATCACACAAACGCGGTCGGCAACATCGGCGACCACGCCGAGGTCGTGCGTGATCAGCAGCACGGCGAGCTTTCTTGTTCTTCTGAGTTCGTTCAATAGCTCAAGGATCTGTGCCTGGATGGTCACATCAAGTGCGGTCGTCGGCTCATCGGCGATCAGCAATTCGGGGTCGCAGGCGAGCGCCATCGCGATCATCACTCGCTGCCGCATTCCGCCTGAAAGCTGATGAGGATAGTCGTCGGCACGCCGCTCGGGCGAGGGTATCGAAACCTCTTTCATCGCCTCGATCGCCGCCGCTTTCGCTGCCTTCCGGTCCAGCTTTCGGTGCAGTCGCAAGGCCTCAGCGATCTGTTCGCCGACCGTATAGACCGGGTTGAGCGAGGTCATCGGGTCCTGAAAGATCATCGCGATGTCGTTGCCGCGAATCTGCCGCAAACGGTCTTCGCTAGCGGTCGTAAGCTCCTCGCCCTTAAAAACGATCGAGCCGCCCGCGATCTTTCCCGGCGGATAGATAAGCCGCATGATCGATAGAGCCGTGATCGACTTGCCGCAGCCCGACTCGCCAACAAGAGCCAAGAGCTCGCCCTCGCCGATCGAGAAACTGACATCATTGACCGCCCTCACCAACCCGGCCCGGGTCGGAAAGTGCGTCTGCAAGTGATCAACTTCAAGCAATCGCGGCATTAGTTCTTGTTCCGGTTAGGGTCGGCCGGGCGTGCCGGGAGCTTTACCGGCGACGTGAGTTTTTTCATCACCTCTTGCACGCCGCGTTCGAGTTGCGGGTCGCGTCCGGCGATCACCGACCGCGGGTCGTTATCGATCTCGATGTCCGGGTCAACTCCATAGCCTTCGATGATGTATTCGCCCTTAGTGTTCGCCAATGCAAATTCCGGCACGTTGACCACTCCGCCATCGATCAGATTCCCGCGGTTGGTGATACCGACTACGCCACCCCAGCTCCGCTTTCCGATGAGCGGCCCGAGCCCCGCCTCGCGAAACATATACGGGAAAATATCGCCGTCCGAAGCCGAGTTTTCATTGAGCAGAGCGACCATCGGGCCACCAAACACTCCGTCAGGATAAGTGGTTCCGTCAGCATCACCACGGCGGAAATTCACCCCGAGCACGCGCCGCCGCAGCCGCTCTATCAGCATTCGCGAGACGTTTCCGCCGCCGTTTGCTCGCACGTCAACGACCAAGCCTTCTTTATCGAGCTGCGGGTAATACCACTTAATAAACTCACGAATCCCCGCCGCCCCCATATCCGGAATATGGATATAACCGACGCGTCCCCCCGACATATCGCTTACACGCTTGCGGTTCGCTTCGATCCAGTCGAGATAAATGAGATCTGACTCGGAGGTGATCGGCCTGAACGAAACTGTTCGAGCTCCCTGCATCGTCGGCGACGAGTTAAGCGTTAGCGTTACGGCCGCGTCAGCCTTGCCGCGGAAATACGCATAGACGTCCTTGTCCGTCTTCACCTCTTCACCGTTTACGGCCAAAAGATAATCGCCGGGCCGTGCATTAACGCCGACCTCGGCAAGCGGGGCACGATAGATATCTTCCTCGTTCTGTCCGGTATAGATCTTCGATATCTTGTAACGGCCCGAAGCCTTATCCGCCTCGAATCTCGCTCCGGGCAGCGCGACGCGAATCCGCGGCGGCAGATTCATATCGCCGCCATCAATGTAAGCGTGTTGGACGGTGAGTTCAGAGCTCATTTCGGCGATGATGTAGTTCAGATCCGCTCGGTGAGCGACGTGCGGCAGCCATTTGCGGTAATCCTCGCGAATCCGTTCCCAGTCGAAGCCGTGCATGTTCTCAACGTAGAACCAATCGCGGTATCGCCGCCAAGCTTCGTTAAAGATCTGATTCCATTCGGCAACCGGATCGATCTCGGTGACAAGCCCGGCGGTGGAAACGGCCTTGCGGCTGCGTTCGCCCTGAGGGTTCGCGTCAAGTAGGTTATAGCTGCCGCCAGCCGATGTGCTGAGGAGCTTCGTTCCGTCGGCGGAGAGTGCATAACCGAATGCCGGAGTAAGAAGCGTCGTCTCCTTCCGATCCTTAAGCGAGAAGATGCGAAGTGACGTTTGAGTAGGAGCTTGCCGTCCGTAGTAGAACGGAGGCGTAACGGCGTAGATCAGGTGGCCGCGGTTGGCGGAAAGGCCGTTGTAGTTATCGGCCGGCAGCGGCACCTTTACGGCACGCGATTCAAGCCCGTCGAATTCGATCGTTTCCGGCGCAGCGGCCGGAGTCGGTGACGGAGACGGCGAAGGTGTTGTGGAACTCGCGGGCTTTTCCGGTGTGATCGTCACCTCATCGTCCTGAAACGGAAAGGGATGTTTTACATCGCTTCGCAGTGCGAGCGCATATATCTGTGACATCCGGTCGGTTGCGTAGTTGAATTCCGAACTCGAGATCTGAGGAGCGAATTCTCGCTGAGAGATAAAGTAGAGATAGTCACCGCTCGGATCCCACGCCGCGTTTCCGGCATTGAACATCTCCGGCGTGGCTCGATAAGACTTGTTGTCTGCCGAATTCCAGATGAACACCGATGCAAGCCCGTTCGGCGTCTGCATCGTGTACGCCACGTAATTACCTTTTGGCGACCATGCATAGTTAAAGATCAGCCCATTGCGGGCGTTAGCGATCTCCTGGACCTGTTTGGTCTCTACATTCGCAATAAATAACTTAGCGTCCTTGTCGCTAAACACAAGCTTCTTGCTGTCCGCCGACCAGAAAGGCGCGTATTTCTGTGCCTTCGAGCCCGTCGTGACCTGCGTCGCCGGCCCCGAGCCGTCGTGCGGAACGACCCACACCTCTTCCTCGCCCGTGCGGTCGGATATGAAGGCGATATTCCTGCCATCCGGCGACCAAGCCGGCAGTTTGTCGTGTGCTCCCGAGGAATTCGTCAGATTGCGGACGGCTCCGCGCTCGATCGGTGCCGTAAAGATATCGCCGCGTGCGGCAAAAACGGCCCGCTCGCCCTTTGGCGAGAGCCCGTAGGAGCTGACAAGACCGGCGACCGACGCCTGCCGTTTCCTGCGATTTACGCCGTCATTCGGAACATTGATCGAAAGCTTATTCGACCGCTTTGACGAAACATCAAAGACCTCCAGCTCGCCGTCACGCTCCCAGACGATCTTTCCCTGACTATCCGAACTCGGCCAGCGGATGTCCCAGTCGCGGTTGCGGGTCACCTGCGTGGTCCGGCCGTTGGCGTTATCGTATGCGTAGAGATTGAATTTGCCGTCCTTGTCCGAAATGAAGTAGATCGAATTGCCGATCCACATCGCGTCGCGGTTCGCCCGCGGGCTGTCGGAGATCAGCTTCGCGTCGGCGGTCGCGATGTCATAGATATAAAGCCGGTTTGCCTGCCCGCCCTCGTAACGCTTCTCGGGGCGAAAGTCGCGCGACTGCGGCGAATAGACCAACTTCCCGCCATCGGGAGAGAAATCTCCGGACCCGGCTTCGGGCATCGGCAGCGGTTCGACCGGCCCGCCTTCCGGCGAAACGGTGAAGAGACGAGCGATCGGAAGCGACCACGATTCACGCAATCCGCGGAAAAATACCTTACCGTCCTTTGTCCAGCCATAAACCTGGTTGTCATAGCCCCATCGCGGTGCAAGCGGCCCTCGCGAGGGATAAAAGGTCAGTTGCCGCGGTTCGCCGCCGCCAGCCGGCATCACGTAAACCTGCTCGTCTCCGTCATATTGCCCGGTAAACGCGATCCAGCGGCCGTCCGGCGAGAATTTCGGAAACGTCTCAACTCCGGGATGAGCCGTCAGCCTAACGGCAGTCCCGCCTGCGGCAGAAGCCGACCAAAGATCTCCGCCATAGCTGAAAACGACGCGGTCGCCGTGGATATCAGGAAACCTGAGGAGTTTCGTTTGCGTAAATACCGTGGCCGACAGGAGTAAAAAGAGCGTGAACGTGATCGCAGATCGCAGAATCATTAGGTGAGCAAGCCTCCGAAATTTTGTTTGAATTGCCGGGAAACATAAGGAAGTTTAGCGAAACACCGCCATTTCCCAAAACGCGAGTGCACGGCCGCAACTATCGGAGCAACTATTTTTATCGAAATTTGCTCCAATAATTGCTACCATTCCTCTTGAGGTATTTTCAATCTATGAAGCTTTCCGAATCCGCCGGTCGGTCGTTTGTCCGCAAATTGCCGTTTGCATTCCTTCTGGTTGTTGTTTTTGCGTCTGCCTCGATGATCAACGCGCAGCCGCGGGCCAATGGTAACGGCGGCGCGACGCCTTCGAATCCACCAGCGGCAGTTTCCGGAACGTCTCCGGCCAAGCCTCCTGCAGTCACGACCGAAGCGCTCGGTCTGGACGTGGTTGAGGCCTTGAGGCTGATCCAGCAGAACCATGTTGTCGGCAAACAGATCGATTACAACGAGCTCTTCAAGAGTTCGATCGGCGGCATGCTAAAGTCTCTCGACCCGCACTCCAACTATTTTGACGCCAAAGAATTCGAGCAGTTTCGTACGGACCAGAGTTCACGCTATTTCGGCATCGGTGCAACCATCAACGACCTGACCGACAGCGACGGCAAAATGACCGGAACCTACATCCGGGCCACCTTTGAAAATGCTCCGGCCAACCGCGTCGGACTCAAATACGGCGACAAGATACTTGACGTCAATGGCGTCTCAATGGTCGGAAAGCCATTCACCGAGGTTCGTGACCACCTGCGCGGACCGCGAGGCACTGCCGCAAAGGTCACGGTCGAACGAAACGACACCGGCAAGCGCGAAACGGTCGAGATCATCCGCGACGCTGTTCCGCAGCCCTCGATTGCCGAGGCCTACATGATCCGCCCCGGCACCGGGTACATCGCCATGACCGGCGGTTTTACACAGACGACCTATGCCGAATTCGCCGAGGCAATGACACGCCTGAAGGCAGCGGGCATGACTCAGCTCGTGCTTGACCTTAAAGGCAACGGCGGCGGGCTCGTAAGCCAGGCGTACCGCGTGGCAAACACGTTTCTTGAATCTGGGCAAACCATTTTCACCCAAAAAGGCCGACTCGAAGGTGTTACGGAGCCCTTCAGGGCCGAGAATCCGCTGCCGGAGACCATGCCGATCGTCATTATGGTCAACCGCGGATCGGCTTCAGCCTCAGAGATTCTTGCGGGAGCTCTGCAAGACCACGACCGGGCACTGATCGTTGGCGAGAACACCTTCGGAAAAGGCCTCGTACAGAATCCTTTCATCCTTGAGTACGGTTCAATGCTTCTATTGACTGTCGCGAAGTACGAGACGCCTTCGGGCCGGCTGATCCAACGCGATTACTCAGACGGCAGCCTTTACAGCTACTACACCAACGGCGGCGTTGGCCGCGAAGATGACGAAGCGCAGAAGCCAAATGGCGACGAGGCCAAGACCGACCTCGGGCGAACCGTTTACAGCGGCGGCGGCATTGCCCCGGACATTGAGATCAAGGCCGACACTATTCCGATCGAGCGGGCACGCTTCCAACAAAAGCTTGCAAATCCGATTTTCGCATTCGCTCTTGACCTCACGGCCGGGCGGGTGAAGGGATTGGAATCGCTCAAGGTGTCTCAGCCGATCCGATTCTCGTACGACATCACTGCAAAAGACTTCCCGATAACGGAACCGGTATTGCAGGCCTTTAAGCGGTTTGCCAAAGATAAATTTGGATACACGGACTCCCAACTTGTGGCCGAGAAGGAATTTATTCAGCGGATGCTAAGGTCGGAACTCGTAACTGCTGCGTATGGAACGACGGCGTCGTTTCAGGTCTTCAACGAATACGACACCCAGTTAAAGAAGGCGATCGACGCACTTCCGAAAGCCCGAGAACTAGCAATGCAGAGTGCCGAGGCCCGACGGGTATCGATCGGCGATTCAGGTGCGGACAACCGCTAAAGCCGCGAACGGTTTCACCAATTGAAAAAAGCCGGACTCAACGCCCGGCTTTTTTTCGATCCTGCCGATCAAAGATTTAGAACATTGAGGAGATCAAATAATAAAGGCCGTAGCCTACGGCACCAAGTATTGCGACGAGGACGACCGCGAGCACACCGACAATGATCTTAAAATTGCGGTACCGCTTGTCATTTGGCGGCGAAAGCTGATTCTGAGGAAAATATGGCGGTGGCCTGTTCATATCCCTATCTTGGCAAAGGCCCATTGGCATTTGCAAGTGCGTAAGCGAGAACCGCCATCAGTGCCCCGAGCTTTTTCATCTCATCCGGATCGATCTTATCAAAGGTGTCTGCCTCAGTGTGGTGATAATCGAAATACTTTCGCGTATTGAACCACGGGGCAAATGAAGGCACGCCGCGCTGTGTTAGCGGGCCGATGTCGGCTCCGACGCCGCCTTCTCGGCGGGTAAGTCCCGAGCCTTGGGCGCGGAGTATTTGCAGGATAGGATCGATCGCGGCACCGACCTCGGGACGGCCCGCGTAGAGAACACCGACCGGGTGCGAAACGCCAAGGTCGCTTTCCATCGCCGCAAAGTGTTTCTCGATCCGCGTTGATTCCCGCGCAGCATATTCCCGTCCGCCGACCAGCCCGTTCTCTTCATTCGCGTAAGCGATGAAGCGAATCGTTCGCTTTGGCCTCAGCCCTAGCTGTTTCAGAATATACGCCACCTGCATTGAGACAGCGACGCCGCCCGCATCATCGAGCGCCCCGGTTCCGACATCCCACGAATCGAGATGGCCCGAAACGATCACGACCTCGTCCGGAAGCTCGCTCCCGCGGAGGTCCGCTATCACGTTGTGCCCGTCGGCATCAGGAAGGGTTTGAGGCGTGAGCTTTAGCCTTAGGCGGACCGTTCCCTGCTTTGCAAGGTGAGCGATCATATCCGCGTCCTCATGCGAAAGTGCGGCTCCGGGTATCTTCGCGACCGCGGGGTCGTAACGCATCCCGCCGGTATGAGCAAGCCGGTTCTGCGAGCCGCCCGCACTTCGCACAAGTGATGCAACGGCTCCGTACCTCGCGGCCGCGATCGCACCGCCGCCGCGGTACTGTACCGCCTGGCCGTAGGCTTCAAGGCCAAATCCTGCATCTGAAAGCCTGCGGTCGTAGCGGTAATTGAAAACAACGACCTTACCTGCGATCCGCTCGCGGCCAAGCTTTTCAAGCTCAGCGAAATTTTCAACGACAACGACTTCCGCCTCAAGCCCCTCGGGCGGCGTTGCAATGCTTCCGCCGAGCGTTTTGAGTACAAGCTTTTGCACAGTACCGGCGGCCATTCCCGGCCAGCTCGTCAACTCAGCTTTCTCTTCGCCGCGGACCCAATGCGGTACTTTGAGCTTTTGCAGTTCAACATCGAGCCCGAGTTTTCGCATTTCCTCCGCAACATATTGCTCCGCCCGTGCGGCCTGCGGCGTGCCGGAAAAGCGCGGGCCGATATTGTTCGTCAAAAACGCCGTCCATTCATAGGCTTTGTCGGACCTGAGTGCGGCCGCGTGTATTTGCCGGGCCTCATCAATGGTCTTTTGTGAAAAAAGCGGTGCCGGCGGTTGCTGTGCTGAGAGCGTTGCAACGATCATTGAAATCGCCGCAACCGTATTGAGAAGGGTTCGCATGGTAGATATCATAAATTAACGCTATCCTAAAGCGATTTTCTCGTTGCTACAAATTGAAAGCCGCCTGCATCTAATTGTTCGAATGAAAGTGAACCTTAAATACTCCACCGTCACGGCCCTATTGTCTATTTGTCTTTCTGCGGTTTTCGTTCAGGCTCAGGCCGACCCGAAACTCGACCGCGTTCGTCAATACGACGTTCAGCACTACACGATAAAGCTGTCTTTCGATCCGAAGCAGAAGCTTGTCCGCGGCGATACGACCGTGCGGTTGCGGCCGATCAAGGTAGGGCTTAAGACGCTGGAGTTCGACGCCGTTTCATTCAGTTTTTCGCGCATATCGCTCGATGGCCGTGACCTGAAATTCCGTTCCGCATCTGACAAGGTGATCGTCGATCTGCCGTCGCCATCGGTGCCCGAACGTGACTACGAGATCCGATTTGAATACACCGCACGGCCAAAGAAGGGCATTTATTTTGTTGATGAGCGAAAGGCCGGCGACCGCCAAGTCCATCCTTCACAGATCTGGACTCAGGGCCAACCGGACGAGGCACGACATTGGCTTCCCTCCTTCGACTTCCCTAGCGATAAGGCGACGACCGAGAAGTTCATCACAGTGCCGAAAGGGCAAACGGTGGTCGGCAATGGCGAGACGGTCTCTGTGACAGAAAACGCCGACGGCACCGCGACCCACCATTTTCAAATGGACATCCCGCACCCGACGTATTTGATCTCATTCGTCGTTGGTGAATACGTAAAGATCACCGAAAGCTTTCGCGACATACCGCTCGGCTATTATGTTTATCCCGGCCGCGAGAATATTGTCCCGCTTGCCTATGGCAAGTCCATTCGAATGTTGGAGGCGATGGAGGAATTGACCGGCACACCCTATCCCTTCAACAAATACGACCAGACGATGGTCGCCAATTTCGAGTTCGGCGGAATGGAGAATATTACGGCGACGACGATGGCAGACACAGAGATCTTCTACGCCTCGATCGACTTCATGCGCGGCAACGTCGAGGACCTGGTTGCTCATGAGATCGCCCACTCGTGGTTGGGCAACAACGTCACGTGCAAGACCTGGGCAGACCTATGGATCAATGAAGGGTTTGCGACCTTTTTCGAGGCGGCTATCCGCGAGAAATTCTATGGCCGCGAAGAATATCTCCGAAAGGTCGGCGTTGATGCCGAAAGCTACATCAACCATACGGCCACGACGCCCGTTTCGCATGCGCTTTACAACCGCCGTGCCGGCGACACGTCGGTGCTCTTCCGATGGCCGGCAGTGACCTACAACAAGGGCGGGGCCGTCCTTCACCAACTCCGCGAGCAGGTCGGCGATGAGAACTTTTGGCGGGCGGTGAAGCTCTTTCTCGAACGTCACCGGTTCGGCTCAGTTGAAACGGCAGATCTGCAGAAGGTTATGGAGGAAACCTCCGGCCAGAAGCTCGGCTGGTTCTTTGACCAATGGGTCTTCAAGTCCGGGCACCCAATGCTCCGCGTAACGAACCGCTTCGACAGTGAAAGGAACGCTGTGACCCTGACCTTTACGCAAACCCAGCGAGGTTCGGCCACGACGCCCGCTGCGTTTCGGTTGCCGCTTGAGGTAGAGCTGAAGTTCGGCGACGGCACTTCGAAGATCGAAAAGGTTGAACTCGACGCGAGAGCAAAGACCGTGACATTGAAAGCAGAAAAGCCGATCAACGAAGTCACCTTCGACCCCGCAACAAAGCTCCCGCTCGCCGTGTTTAGCGGACCGGGAATCAAATAAATGATCTAGATAGAATCGCCGTCGGACTTGGAGAGCGGGTCGAGCTCAAAGCGTTTGCGGTCGCGGCGGCCCATTTTGCGGACGAAATCGAGCGGCTCATTGTCCTCAAAATCGATTCCCATCGCGTGTGCGTTTTCTTCTACGTCGGATTGATCGGGAGTCGGATTGTGGCCGAAAACAGCTTCGGAACCTGATGTGTTTACCTCTTCCCAGCTCGCATCGATATCGCCGCCTGAGTCGGCCGGAGATGAGGAGTGGTGTTCGGTAAGGCGCTCAAGGAGTTCATGAGGAGCTTGCGGGACGTGAGAGATCTCATGCTCGATGAAATTCGCAATTTCTTCATCGGGCGGCTCGCTTCCGGGCCAATTTGCCAACGGATCTCGGACCATAGCCATTACCTGCCTGAACTGATCTCAATAACCCGATGATAGCATTTCCGAGTCGCCATTCCTACAAAAATACGACCGATTGCATTGTGGGTATTTCAAAACGCTTGCGGCAACGGAGATTCTTGCACATCAGCATATCGTCGATCCGAACCATGTAATCCCGTGACTTATCGAGCTGGGCCCGGTCGCGTTCATTCAAATTGCGGGGCAGGTTCTTCTTTTTGATACGGGTCATCCAGCGGACTTCGTAGTCGTTGCGTTCGCGGCAATGTGTGCAAGCAAATGAGGAGGTTTTCACCTCTTGTCGCTCGTCGAAGATATCGCGTTCATTCATCCTCTATATTCTAACCTATCGGGGCCGAACGATGCGTGCGTCATTTCAGTTCGCGGAGAAAATTAAAGCTAAAGATGCCGGTGTCGTGACCGTCTGAGAAGTGAAAGTTGAGTGCGTAGCGGCCGACGATAGAGGTATGTTTGATGGTAAGGTCATCGGGAACATTCTTCTCGTCGAGGATCTTTTTACCGGTCCATTCATCTATGCAGCCGGCACATGGGCACGCCCGCCGCAGCACCGCGGCCGTATAACGCGTCTCGGTGCCATCGGACCAACCGATGGTCAATTCACGGTCGTTTTCTTCTACGATCTCTAAGGGCTCTATCATTGTTTTAGGTTCTTGTTGATGTCCGATGGGTTGATCGCATAATGCGAGGCCTGATAGCGAACCTTTCGATCGCGAAAAACGAACGCCTGCGGCGATTGGTGGCGGATTCCCGATTTCCGTGCGATGTGGTCTGAAAGTTCCCGCGAACGTTGGACGACAACGACGTTTACATTTCCGTCAACTGCCATCATCTCTTCGAGCAAATGGGCGCTGATGCCGCATGTCGCGCTGTGCTTATAGACCGTCACCGGCCGCTCATCGGATACGCGAAGCAGTTCCTCAAAGTCGTCGATAGATTCTAGATATTTGAACTCGGCTGGCATAGTCTCAAGCAACGTTGTCGTAAAACTCCGGTGGCGGCGGTGAGCTGAACCGCTCTACCAAGGGCGGAAACACCTTCCGATATGCGATGGCGGTCGCCGTGATTATTATCGGAATGACCAAATAGATCCCAACGCAGAAAACCAGATAACCAAGTATCGCAAGAAGAAACCCGACACCGAACAGGGCTCCAACGCCACCTTTGTTTGCCCACACGGCTCGGGCACTCAGCTTGATCGCCTCCCATGCTCCGGTCTTTCGGTCAACGATCAACGGGAACGAAAAGATCACAAGCGTATGGATGACGGTCATTATCACTGCGAATACGAGCTCGATGCCGAGCATTCCGATAATCATCCACAAGAGCTCCTCTTGCGACATCCGCTGCCCGGCGATCGCAACGCCGATGAGCGGAATGTAGATCAGGATGACCATAATGATGATCGGTACCATGATCACTAGCGTGAGCAAAAAGCTCGGCAGGAAGTAATCGAACCCCTTAAAGAGCTTTTCAAAGCTGATCGGCTTGCCGTCGATCATATCGAACAGGCAAAGATAGATGCCGCAGACCATTGGCCCAAGAATGATAAGTGGGATCAAGCTACCGACGATCATCCCGACGATCACGACCGCAAACACCATTAAGTACTGCCCGCGAACCATCTCCCAGGCTTCGCGGTAGCACTCCATGGCCTTTATCTTTCCGACGGTAAATTCCTGTTGAGGTTCAAACATTCCGAGCCTCTTATCGTTTGTAGATCTTTTCGATGTAGTCGGTCACCATACGGTCGCTCGAGAACTGCGGAGTAAGCGTTGCGATCGAATCCTTCATCCGGGCGATCCATTCGCTCGGCAATCCGCCCTCGCCGCGTTGATAGAACGTCGGCACCACCTCGTTCTCGAGCGTCGAATAAAGCGACTCTGCCTCGATCGCATCGATCTCCTCATCGCTGTCAAAATCTCTGAGGTCGCCGACCGCGAAGCCGTTGCCGCCGTTGTAGCCCTCCGGCCACCAACCGTCGAGGATCGAGAAATTAAGCACGCCGTTCATTGCGGCCTTCATACCGCTCGTTCCGCTCGCTTCCATCGGCCGCCGGGGCACATTGAGCCAAACATCGACGCCTTGGACAAGATACCGTGCGACCTCCTGGTCATAGTCTTCAATGAATACGGCCCGCGACTGCCACTGCGACTCGTGGTTTATGCTCATCAGTTCTTGCAGAATTGCCTTCGCCGTCCGGTCCTGCGGATGAGCTTTGCCGGCAAAGACGAACTGTACCGGCCGGTCCGCGTGATCCACCAGCCTCAAAAGTCGATCGAGGTCCGATAAGATCAGATTCCAGCGTTTGTATTGAGCAACGCGGCGGGCAAAGCCGATGGTCAGTGCGTTCGGGTCAAAAAGGTCCGACGTGCTCGTGCGTTCGTTGATCGTGTCCTGACCGCCGGTCTCCTTTCGTAGCGTCCGGCGGCGGATGAATGCGATCAAAAGATTCTTAAGCGTAACGTGCTTTTGCCAGATCTTTGCGTCGTCGATACCGTCTATTGCCGCGGCCCATGCCTGCGGATCGTGGATAAGCTTTGCCCAACCGGGACCGATCTCCGTATCGAAAAGCCGCTGGTATGCGGGTGCGATCCACGTTGGCGGATGCACTCCATTCGTTACGTGAGAGATCGGCACAGCCGAGCCTGCCGGGAACATATCTTTCCAGAGCCCACGCGAGACCTCGCCGTGCTTTTCGGCAACGCCATTCGCTGAGCGCGTCATCCGAATCGCAAATGGCGTCATCCCGAAAGGTTCCGTCTCGTCGTCGGGATCGACCCGGCCGAGAGAAAAGAACTCGCTCTCATCCAACTTCAGCGACGCGATGTAATCCAGGCTAAAGCACGACCGAAGCTGCTCCGGCTGAAACACATCATTACCCGCGGCGACCGGCGTATGCGTCGTGAAAACGCATTGCTCCTTTACAGACGCCTGAGCCTCAGCAAATGTCTTCTCCGGTTTCTTAGCCAGATACTCATGAACGAGCTCGAGCGTGGAGAACGCTGCATGCCCTTCATTGAGATGAAAAACACTCGGTTCAACGCCGAGCTTTCGCAGCAACCGCACGCCGCCGATCCCAAGCACTTTTTCCTGAACGATACGCGTTTCCGAATCGCCGCCGTAAAGGTGGCCGGTGATCATTCGGTCGACCTCGCTATTTTCATCAACATTCGTGTCGAGCAGATAGAGCGAAATGCGGCCGACCTTAACGAGCCAAGCCTGAGCGATGACCTCCCGCCCGCGGATGTAGCAACTCACCCGAACTCGTTCACCGGTCGGGGCGATGACAGGCGTGATCGCAAGCCCATGCCCAAAAATATTTGCGTAATGCTCTTCCTGCCAGCCGTCGTGGCCGATGTCCTGACGGAAATATCCGTACCGATAAAGCAGCCCGACCGCGACCAGCGGCACGTTCATATCACTAGCCGATTTCAAATGATCGCCTGCAAGTATGCCCAGACCGCCCGAATAATTCGGCAGCGAATTATGTACGCCATATTCGGCGCAAAAATATGCCGCCGGATGCTCGGGCGTCGGTCCGTTTTCGTATGAGCGTGCCGCCTCCGCCATATAGGCGTCGAACTTGGCGGCAAAATCGTTCAGCTTTTTGACATATTCGTCGTCAGCCGCCTTCTGCCAAAGCCGGAACTCGCCGACCTCTTCGAGCACCTTCAGCGGGTGCTGCTCGTACTTGTCCCAAATGGTCGGAGCGATATCACGGAAAAGCTCGACGCCTTCCGGATGCCACGACCAGTAAAAGTTACGTGCGATCCGGTCGAGCGCATTGATCGGCTCCGGAAGTTGGGCGCCAAAAGGGCGAAATGAGCGAAACGTTAGATCCATTCGTTCGGTTGCTGCCTGCATTAATTACAAAGTGAGGTATGAGGTTCGAGAGTAATTAAAGCAAAACTATAAAGCAACCGGCATTAAGATTCAATGAAAGGAAGGCCGGGCGTGTGGGAGTTTGTGGAATGTAACTTCTATTTCAGATCGGGATCGACTAGCCTGCCTACCGGCATAAGCCGGAAGTGGAACGCCACGAAGACACCAAAGACAAAGCCGAGCCCAACCAGAATGCCGGTGATCCGCAGATAGTTCGGAAAGTTTCCGAGGCCGATCCAGTACCAAAGGATCCCCATCGGAACGCCACCCGCTGCGAAAAAGAGCACGATTCCGGCCATGCGTTTCCAGTCCGTGTTTGTCCGCCATTCGCGGTCGCGGAAGATGATGCCCTTCCAGCGGTCATACTCCCACCCGACCAAATGTAGTGCGGCCAAAGCCATCAGGCCCGTGATCAGCCACGTCCCGACGAACCCGACGGAACTCGTGAGTATCGCGATGTTAACGATTATCGGAAAGAACATCAGCGCGCCGAGATGCGAGGTTCGCGGAATGAGCAAAAGAATGGCCGCTATAAGCTGCGACCAGCCGAGAAAGTTGTAGTAGAAGCCCGTATGATAGAGCGCGTTGAAGTAAGCCCCGACCGGGTTCGAATCCGGCAGAACCGTGAACGGCCTGCTCATTATCTTCGGAATACTCGGCGGGATAAAAGCGAAGCCTAAAAGCACACGGACAAATGCGGTGAAAAGCTGTGCCCAGCGACGCTTGATCACCGAGCCGTGGATGCCGTCGAGTATCTGTTCAATGACCATAGAGATTCGTTTCCCGGCATATATAACGTCGATCAACTGGCAAAAGGTTTCAGGAAATTTGAGGCTCGCGGCGTTTTCGTTTAGAGTTCAACTTTTAGTCATCGGCTTGGTAGACCTCTAACCGAGGCCGCTTTTTGAACTTATGAATCTCAATATCATCCCTGTGAAGTGGTCAGATGAAGGTGTCCTGATGCTCGATCAGCGACTGCTGCCGACCGAGGAAAAGTGGCTTACGCTCCGCACCTATGACGAGGTCGCGGCCGGCATCAAGGACATGGTCGTCCGCGGAGCTCCTGCGATCGGCGTCTCTGCAGCCTACGGCATCGCGCTCGGCGTCAATCAGTTCGTTGGGACGGACATTGCCGATCTCGAAGAGGAACTCGAATATATTTCCGACGTCCTCGGGCGGACGCGCCCGACTGCGGTCAATCTTTTCTGGGCGATCGACCGGATGAAGCGGACCTTTGCCAAAGCCAAGGCCGACGGCCGCAGCATCTCTGAGATAAAGCAGATAATGATCGCCGATGCGAAGGCTATCCACGATGAAGATATCGAATCGCAGCGGCTTATCGCCAAATTTGGCGGTGAACTCATTGCAGACAACGACACGGTCCTGACGCACTGCAATGCCGGAGCTCTCGCGACCGGCGGCGTTTGGGGCACGGCTCTCGGAGTTATTCGCGGTGCGGTCGATCAAGGCAAGAAGATTTCGGTGATCGCTGATGAGACGCGGCCGTATCTTCAGGGTGCAAGGCTAACCGCCTGGGAACTCCTGCAAGATGACATCCCCGTAACGCTAATTACGGACAATATGAGTGGCCATATGATGAAACGCGGCGAGGTTCAGGCGGTCGTGGTCGGTAGCGACCGCATCGCGGCCAACGGCGACGTTGCCAACAAGATCGGCACTTACATGGTCGCCGTGCTTGCCCGCAGGCATGGAATTCCGTTCTACGTCGCTGCTCCGCTCTCGACCGTTGATATGAACTGCCCGTCGGGGGACGAGATCCCGATCGAGGAACGCGATCGCCGCGAGATAACGCATGTCAAAGACATTCAGCTTGCACCGGACGGCATTGGCATCTCAAACTACGCCTTTGACGTCACGCCAAATGATCTTGTCACGGCGATAATTACCGAAAAAGGCGTCGCTCGTGCTCCGTATATTGAGAGCCTGAAGGCCCAATTCGAAGATTGAGTCCACAGCCTCAACTTAGAAAAACAAAAAAGCCGGGCGACAAACCCGGCTTTTTCAATTTAACTAACTTCTCTTTAATACATCGTGAACGAATACTCGATCGTTCGCGTTATCGCACTAGGAACTCCGTTGCGCTTCGGCGCTTCGAATCGGATGCTGCGTGCGGCTGCGATAGCCTGTTCCGTAAGACCGTTAGGAAGTCCGCGGACAGTTGAGATCGGACCGATGCTGCCATTTGCGAGAAACGTCACACGAAGCACAACAGTGCCCTGCGTTCCGTTCTTGCGTGCGGCTTCCGTATAACCCGGCCGCGGCTTTGCTACGATCTTCAATCCCGTCGTCGGTCCGACCGGTGCTGCGGGTGGAGGAGGTCCACCTTCTCCGGAACCACGTCCGTTACCGGTGCCATTACCGCTGCCGCTTCCGGAACCAGACCCACTTCCCGTACCCGTTCCGCGCCCGCTGCCCTGTCCGGTACCAGCTCCGGTACCCTGGCCGCCGCCGGTGCCGGGGCCATTAGAGAGATCCGAGTACTTGGAATTTGGGTCGCCCCACGGGTTATCAGTTTTCGGAAATTTCCGGTCGCCTTCTGTTTGGGGTATCGGAATCTTTAGTTCAAAGTTGTCGCTACGATAGACCTTCGAATCCGGCGGACGCGTTGGATTTGGAGATTGGTCAGCAAGGTCGCCTTTGTTTACAGGTTTCAGCTCATCTTCGCCGCCGCCACCACCGCCGCCGTCTTCGTCATCATTTTTCTTTTGTTCTTCGATCTCATCGACGGGCATCGGAACAGAATCGATCAGGTATGCGAGCGACTGCGTATCACCGATCGAGCCGATCCCGAGATCTTTATTGAACAGCGAATAGCCCCAAGAAGCGAAAGCGACAGTCAGCACCAAAAACGTTGCTCCAAGAAGAAGCGCGTTTCTCTGCTTGCCCGGACTCTCCTGTATAACGGTAATGTAGTAACCGTCATCGTCGTGGTCATAGGATGCGTTTGAGCTATGAGTTGCCGTGTAGGCTTTCGGCTCGAAGAACGCCGCCGCGGAGGTCGGCAACCTTTCCAGCTCCGGTTCCTCTACTTCGATCTCCTGAACGTCTTCGTCAAACGCATCGAACTCCCGAACCTCTTCATCGATCTCAACGATGGGTGCGGCCGCAAAACTATCCGCGACAGGTTCGTCAGCATTCGCGAGCTCGAGAATCTCTTCATCCTCGACCGCTGCTGCCTCGATCTGAGGTTCAACGATCGGCTCCGGTGCCGTTTCTTCCAGAAACACGGGCGAAGGCGGTGCGGCCCCTTGCCCGACCGGATTCATTTCATAAGCTTGCAGTTCGCTTCCGCAATCGGGACAGAAAGTAAACCGTTCTGCAAACCCCTCTTCGCACTTTCCGCAATACTTTAAGATCTTTGCCATTTTCCGCTTCTCCTCTGCGTTCCGTGGGTGAAAAGCAGGTAAAACCATCTAACTAAATATTATAACGCGTTTCGCCGCAATGTTAAGTGTCAATTTTCCAAAGCCTGATCGCGAAACGCCGGGCGTCCATCCAAAGTTTCTAGATGCTTTCCCGCTTGGTGACGATGCCTATAGTTAATTTTTTTCTTTAAGTTTGAGGCAATGGAAAAAAGCTGTAAAGGCGGTTACAACACTCTAATGGAATTTTGCAACTAAAAAGGTTACCATTTTGCTTTTGCTCCGCGAGAAAAGATGTTCAATAACGCCATTTTAACTAGATCATTCGCTACCCTTGCGCTTGTTGCCGCATTTGCCGGAGCGATGTCCGCACAGCGCTCATCGAGTGGCGGTCCGCGGCAGGAAACATTGCTCAACGGGATGCGTGTGCTGATGTTCAGCGACACCGCCGAACAGGTAAAGGTCCGAATCCGCGTCCACTCCGGAGCCGCCTTCGACCCGCAGGGGAAAGAGGGCTTGATGTGCCTGCTTTCCGATGCAATATTTCCCAACCAGGCGTCGCGCGACTTCTTCTCCGACGTCGGCGGAGGCCTCGAAGTCACCTGCAACTACGATTATATCGAGATCGCTGCGTCATCGAATCAGGAAGGTTTTCTGACGATGATCGAGACGCTGGCCGCCGCCGTTTCGACGCCGACGCTCGATAAGGAAGTGACCGCCGCAGTTAAGGCAGAGGCCATTAAACGTGCAGCCGAGCTTGAGAAGCAGCCAGCATACGCTGCCGATATCGCCGCCGCTTCACACTTGCTCGGCACGTTTCCCTACGGACGCCCGGCCAATGGAACACCTGCGTCGATCGACACTATCGATTTCGCCGATCTGCGATTTGCTTACGGCCGATTCTTTGGTGCCGACAACGCCACTATCACGCTCAGCGGTCGGTATCAGAGTGAGAATGCCTATCGAGCCGTACGACGGTTCTTCGGTGCTTGGAAAAAGTCTGATGGACGTGTGCCATCGACCTTCCGCCAGCCCGATGCCCCCGAAACGGTGATGAAGTCGGTCCCGTCGCCAGTTGCCGGAACAGGCGAGGTGCGAATGATCGCCCGCGGAATTTCGCGAAATTCAAAGGAATATCCCGCATCGCTCGTTGCCGCCGGGCTGATCGAAACTCGGCTCCGCAACGCTACTCCGGCAGATAAGCGCGAACTTGTCTCGGTCGCAAACAATGCCAATATCCTGCCGGGCACTTTCGTTATTCGCTTCTCCGATATCAGCCGGCCGGACAACGGAAGCAAGCCCGTTGAGGTTAACGAGGCCGTCCCGAAGGCGCTCGGCGACCGCATTTCGCAGGCTGAGTTTGACGCGGCAAAGCGGCTCGTCCTCGCCAAGCGTGCATTGATCGAGCCGACGACGCTCTGGCTCGATGTTCATACTTACAGCCTGCGTTCGGCAAAGGCCGAGGCGGACGCCATCACCGCCGTATCGCTCGCCGACGTGCAGTCCTTCATCGACAAGCTGCGGGCCGCCCCGATGGTCTCGCTTATGCTTTTCACACCCGCTGAGGAGACCGCCGAAAACTAGTGCAGCCCGAACGTTCACTACGCGAACAGGAGCACGCACGTGCCGTCCGCTCGATGTTTTCGGGCATCGCGCGTCGCTACGACCTGCTCAACCACGTTCTTTCAGGAAACACCGACAAACGCTGGCGGCGAAAGGTCCGGGCTCAACTTGCCGATATTCTCGACGATGAAAACGCCGTTGTTCTTGATGTCGCCTGCGGCACCGGCGACCTTTCGATCGAGCTAAAGACCGGAGCGAAGGCACGCGTCATCGGAAGCGATTTTTGCCATCCAATGCTCGCCGTCGCGAAGGAAAAGACCGAGCGCATTCCGTGGATCGAGGGCGATGCCCTTGCGATGCCGTTTGCCGATCGCTCCTTTGACGCCGTCACCATCGCCTTCGGACTTCGCAATCTGGCAAATTTTCGCGATGGCCTCGTTGAGCTTCGCCGTATTCTAAAACCCGGCGGGCGGCTGGTCGTCCTTGAGTTCTCATCTCCGGTACTTCCAGGATTTCGGCAGGCGTTTAATTTCTATTTCACCCGCGTTCTTCCGCGGATAGGCGGGATGGTCAGCGGCGACCGCGGAGCTTATGAATACCTCCCCGATTCGGTCTCAAAGTTCCCTGACCAGAAAGCCCTTGTCGCCCTAATGAGCGAGTGCGGCTTTGATGATGTAGAATATCGGAATCTGACCGGCGGCATCGCCGCGATACACACCGGGCTGCGTTCGTCCGCTTCCTCAACCGAAGCGTAAAGACGCTCCCATAGTTCTGATGAAATACAAGCTCCTCAGCTTTGCACGGCAGGTCGGCCTGATCATCCTGGTCGCGTGGACCGTCGTTTCGCTCGTCACGTTTCTCATCGAATTCGTGCCGGGTTCGCCGGCGACAGCGATCCTTGGCGAAACGGCAACCCAGGAGCAGATCGACAATTTCAACCGCAAACATGGGCTCGACCGCCCTTCCTTTTTTTTATCGATAAGTTTCGAAGAAGGTTTTGAGTGGCACGGACTAAATAACCGCTATTACGACTATTTTGCCGGTCTGCTTCGCGGCGATCTCGGCACGTCGTTCAGAACGGACAGGCCCGTTCTGGACATGATCCTCGAGCGGTATCCGGCAACGATCAAGCTCGCCGTTGCCTCGATGCTGGTCGCGATCGGCATCGCAATTCCGCTCGGAATTCTCGCCGGTACGAACAAGGGCAAGATCATCGACAACTTCGCATCGTTCATCGCATTGCTCGGCATCTCGCTGCCGACCTTTGTCGTCGGGCCGTTTCTCGTCTATATCTTTGCCGTACAGCTTGAGATTTTTCGCCCGACCGGGAGCTTATATCCCGAGGACATAATTCTTCCGGCCGTCACGCTTGGGGCGGCCCTTTCGGCGATATTGACTCGAATGGTGCGTTCGAGTGTGATCGAAGAACTCGGCGAGGATTACGTAAGGACCGCGCGTGCGAAGGGTCTCAGCGAACGGACCGTGATCTACAAACACGTTCTCAAGAACGGGCTCATCCCGGTCGTAACGATCCTCGGGCTTCAGCTCGGCGTTTTGCTTGCGGGCTCGATAATAACCGAGAAGATCTTTAGCTGGCAGGGCCTCGGCCTGCTTCTGCTCGACGAGGGCATCGCCAAACGCGACTACCGGCTTGTTCAGGGATGCGTGCTCGTCATCAGCCTGACGTACATTCTGGCAAATACCTTGACCGACGTGGTTTATCGCTGGCTCGACCCGCGAATTCGGCTTAATTAGATGAATCGCCTGACCTACATCGGACTTGTGATCGCGGGTATCGTCGTTTTCGTGGCGATATTCGCCCCATTTCTGGCGACGCACGAGGTGACGGCGCAGAACCTCGAGCTTCGCTTTGCCGCTCCCTCGGCACAGCACTGGTTTGGCACGGACGGTCTCGGCCGCGACGTCTTCTCGCGAGTACTTTTTGGTGCTCGCATATCGCTTCAGGTCGGGATAATCGTGGTCGTCGTTTCGGCGGTCGTCGGCATTTTTATTGGTTCGATCGCCGGATTCTACGGCGGATGGGTCGACCGAGTTCTCTCCGGCTATCTATTCAATGTATTCCTAGCATTTCCGGGCCTTTTGCTCGCGATCGCCTTCGTTGCCTTTCTCGGAGCCGGGCTCGAGAAGCTGATCATCGCACTCTGCATCATCGGCTGGGTCGGCTATGCCCGCGTCATGCGCGGGCAGGTGCTGAAGGTCCGCGAATACGATTTTGTCCAGGCCGCCCGAGCCCTTGGCGCGAGCAATATGCGGATACTCTTCACGCATATTCTGCCAAACGCGATCCAGCCACTCATCGTCCAATCCTCGCTAGGAATGGCCGGAGCGGTGCTCTCCGAAGCGACGCTTTCATTCCTCGGCCTCGGGATTCCGCCACCGGCTCCGAGCTGGGGAACGATGATCGAGGAAGCACGAAACTTCTTTTCGATCTATCCGCATGTGCTCTTTTTCCCGGGTGCCGCGATCGCCTTGACCGTCCTTGCTTTTAACTTTTTGGGCGACGGGCTCCGTGAATATCTTGACCCCAAACAGCGAACAAGATGAGGATCGTACCGCTTGGCGAATCGGCAATGGTGGTCGAACTCGGCACCGAGATCTCGCCCGAGCTGAATGACAAGGCCATCGCGCTTGCCAACGCTCTGACCGCGAGCCCCTTCGTCGGCTTCCGCGAGGCAGTTCCCTGTTATGCGTCGGTCGGCGTTTACTTTGATCCGCTGGAAATGGCGCGAGGCGGACGCGATGCTCATTCAAAAGTTCGACTGGAGATAGAGTCAAACCTTAATGAACTTTTGGTAGAGGCCCCATTGGACTCTCGGTTTATCGAAGTTCCGGTCGATTTTTCCGGGCCTGACCTCGGCGAAGTTTGTGCGGCCATTGACAAGACGCGTGACGAGTTCATCGCCGCGTATTGCGGCTGTGAGTATCGCGTTTATATGCTCGGCTTTCTTCCCGGCTTTGCCTATATGGGCGAGCTTGATAGATCGATCCAGTTTCCGCGTCTTCCGACGCCGCGGCTTCGCGTACCGAAGGGCAGTGTCGGGATTGCCGGTCGCCAGACTGGTATTTATCCCTTTGAATCGCCCGGTGGCTGGCGTTTGATCGGCCGCACCGGTCTTGAGCTTTTTGACCCGAGCCGCGGCGAACCGTGCCTCTTTCGGCCCGGAGACCGCGTCCGATTTATTGCTGTCTAATGTCGCTTCTGATACGAAAACCGGGCATTCGAGCGGTCGTCCGCGACCTCGGCCGCTTTGGCCGGATGGCTCTCGGCATCAACCCGACCGGAGCCATGGACGCACTTTCGGTTCGAATCATGAACATCCTTCTCGGCAACAGCGAGAATGCCGCCGTTCTCGAATTCGGCTTCCCCGCTCCTGAGATCGAGTTTGAAACAGACGCCATTTTCTGCATCGGAGGATGCGACGCGGAAGCGGCAATCAACGGCTCGCCGGTCAACGCCTGGCAACCGCGATCTGCATCAGCTGGCGATCTCCTCACGTTCTCGGATGCCGCGTCCGGCAACTTCGGCTATCTGGCCATAAGCGGCGGCATTGATGTGCCCGAAATTCTCGGCAGCCGAACAACGAATGTCGCCGCTCAATTCGGCGGCTTTAACGGACGCCCATTAGCCGCCGGCGATAGGCTAGCGACCGGGGAGACTAACGAGACTTTTCACGGTGCATTTCCGGCACTCGGCTATTCCCTACGCCCGCGGCTAACCGATCCGGTTCGCATCCGCATCGCCGCCGGACCCGAGTTTCACCGCCTCACTGCCATTAGCGAGCAGCTACTTACGGGCGAGCCATTTGCGATCACGGCGAATTCAGACCCGATGGGATTTCGGCTCTCAGGTCCAAAGCTCTTTTCGCTGGACGATACCGAGCTTTTATCCTCCGCCGCCGTTTTCGGCACGGTCCAACTTTTGCCCGATGGCGGGCTTGCCGTCTTGATGTCAGATCACCAAACGACCGGCGGCTATCCGCGGATCGCCACCGTCGCCGCCGTCGATCTGCCGCTCCTGGCACAGCTCCGCCCCGGACGTTCCTTCACGTTCGAATTGATCGAGCTTGGAGACGCAGTACAATTACTCGCCGAGCGAGAACGGAACCTCCTCTTCCTCAAAACCGGCGTTCGGCTTGCCCGCGGACAGGTTTGCTGATTGAATATTTCGCAAAGACGATGCAGTACACGATCGACATCAACTGCGATATGGGCGAGGGCTGCGGCGACGACGCAGCTTTGATGCCGTTAGTAAGCTCGGCAAACATCGCCTGCGGCTATCATGCCGGCGATGCCAATACGATGCGGCGAACTATTGCACTTGCCGAAGAGCAGGGCGTTGCCGTTGGCGCACACACAAGCTACAAGGACCGCGAGAACTTCGGCAGGACCGATTTCGAGCTTTCGCCTGCAGAGATCCGATCTCTGATCCTTGAACAGCTCGAGATCTTTGCCGTGGCCTGCGACGAGATCGGTGTGAAAATGACCCACGTAAAGCCGCACGGAGCTCTCTATAACCGCTCCGCCCGCGACGTCGTGATCGCTAAAGCCATCGCCGAAGCCGTCCGCGAGTTCGACCCGGACCTGACGCTTTACGGCCTTGCTCAAAGCCATTCGACCGCCGCTGCACGCTCGCTTGGGCTCAAAGCCGCCGACGAGGCATTCGCCGACCGAGCTTACGAACCCGACGGCTCGCTCGTCTCGCGGATAAAGGCGAACGCGCTGATAAACGCACCCGAGATCGCGGCGTCACAGGCACTTCGCATCGCTCTCGGCGGCGGCGTTGTCGCCATCGATGGCTCAAGTGTCTCGCTCACCGCGGAAACGATTTGCGTCCACGGAGACGGCCCGAACGCGGTCGCGATCGGAAAGCAACTTCATCAAGTTTTCATCGAAAACGGATTCGAGATCAAAGCTGCTTAGATGACCAACAAGACAAGATCTTCGGCCATACTCGGTGCCGCATTCCTAATGGCGACCTCGGCCGTCGGCCCCGGATTTTTGACGCAGACCACCGTTTTCACCGGGCAACTCCTCGCAAGCTTCGGCTTCGTAATTCTTGTCTCGGTCATCCTCGATATCTTCGCTCAGCTCAACATCTGGCGGGTGCTTTCGCTCACCGGAAAGCGGGCACAGGACCTCGCGAATGAAACGCTGACGGGTTCTGGCTATGTACTCGCGGCAATGATCGTCTTTGGCGGCCTTGTTTTTAATATCGGAAATATCGCCGGAACCGGCCTCGGGCTCAATGCTGCGGCAGGACTGCCGGTCGAGGCCGGTGCGGCCGCTAGTGCGATCATTGCAATTGCAATTTTGCTGCTGCCCGACGCAAATCGATTCATGGACCATTTCGTCAAGGTCCTCGGAATTGTGCTTCTCGCGTTGATCGTTTACGTCCTATTCGTTTCAAGCCCGCCACTCGGTGAGGCCGCATATCGGACACTTGTCCCAACGACGATCGACGCCCGTGCGATAGTCACTCTGGTTGGCGGAACGGTCGGCGGCTATATCACCTTCGCCGGAGCTCATCGCCTGATCGATGCCGGTATTACGGGTCCGGAGAATCTTGGCCAGATAAACCGAAGCGCGGTGACCGGCATTGTGCTCACTGCGATCATCCGATTCTCTCTTTTCCTTGCCGCACTTGGTGTGATCTCTATGGGATTCTCGATCGACCCCGCGAACCCGCCAGCTTCGGTCTTTCAGAATGCCGCCGGGAACATTGGAATGCGGCTCTTCGGGATCGTAATGTGGTGCGCCGCTATCACATCTGTCATCGGGGCGGCCTATACATCGATCTCGTTTCTCAAGACATTTGGCACATGGACCGAATGGCGAACGCGGCTGGCCATCGTCCTCTTCATTGCAATTTCGACCACCGTATTTCTCATCGTCGGCCGGCCTGTCGCCGTACTCGTTTGGGCCGGTACGATCAATGGCTTCATTCTCCCGTTCGGCCTCGGCCTGATGCTCATCGCCGCCCGCCGCCGCCCCGACATCGCAATACCCACCTGGCTCCAAGCAGCCGGCTGGCTCGTTGTCCTCATCATGGCCATCTTCTCGGCCGTATCCGTTTTCGAACGAAATTGATGGAAACACTGCAATAGCCAATCGAAGATATCAAATTCAGCGCGATTTAACGTCTAATGGTTCAAGGGACGCAGAAGGGCGATTTCTATGTCACCTAAATGAGCTACATTTTTGTTAATTTTCGCAAAAATTGCTTGCTTTTAAGCGCCTTCGGCTATACGATGAAGGAAATTACAGATCCAAAAGGATCATTACCGGAAGAGAAGTTGTCTTTCACCAGCGGTTCCCGGAGTTGTGGGAACTTTTTGTTTGCACTGGTTTCGGATACGACTGCTCGACCGGCTTGAGCAAATTAATTGTGAAAATTCGTCTCTATTGTAGCTTTTGCAGATAGAGCATGTCTCAGATTCGGTTGCAACTAGTCCCGAGTTTTGGACAACAGTGTCGATCTGAGATTTATTGGGATAAGCCGTTTCCCCGGCTCATCCCTCACTGAAGAGGTATTAAAATGTCCCGTAAGACCCACAACCGTTTCTTAATGGCGGTCTGTTTATTTTTGACTTTGGCTGCTTTCGCCCTGACCTTTGCGCAGATCAGTCAGGGCTCCTCTATGACGGACGGCGCTCTCGGCTGCTCCCCGGATGCTACCGCTTGGGTTAGTTTCCTTGGAACTTGTCCCGGGTCGCCTGCATCTTTCGAGTCCGCTTCCTTGATGCTCTTCGGTTTAGGATTGGTCGGGTTCGCTCATGCAATAAGAAGAAGTTTCGGAAACGCCGGCTAACAATCAAAGCCTTCTCTCCAAATTTTGGATTCGTTTAGCAATTAGCGCTGTTAGTCGCGTAGATCATCTATGTTCAACAAGAGTCCTGGGAATATGCTATTACTAATAGCTTGCAAGCAGGGGTTCGAGTAGAGCATTGAGGTTGAGCGTGGTAAATGTCTACGCAGAGAAGGACGAACAATGAATCTTGCATTCAGAAAACGGACACCCGGTGACATTTTAGGAATACTGAAGCGCCGGGCTTGGCTGCTCATTTTGCCGACCGTTGCGGTGGCTCTCGCGGTAGCTATCAGCCTCCAGGACTTCCCCGAAAAATACAAATCGACCTCATTTCTTACCCTCACGCCTCCTTCGATATCCGAAAAGGTCGCCCCATCTCTTACCGACGAAAATCTCTCGAATCGGCTGCAGTCGATAGGTTCCGCTGTTCTTAGTCGTTCTTCTCTTTCTGAATTGGTCGAGCAATATGGCCTCTACCCTCGCGACATTGCAGCCGGGATGCCGGTTGGCGACATCGCTGAGAAGATGAAGGGAGACATCCTGGTCGAACCGGAACGCGGTGAAGGCCAGCAGGTCGTAGGGTTTCGGATAAGCTACGAATACACGGATCCGGTCACCGCCCAAAAGGTGACGGCCGAACTCGCGAACCGTTACATCGCGTCCCAGCTCTCCGCCTCTCAGGAGAGTGCCGAAACGACAAAGGAGTTCATCGACACTCAGCTTGAACAGGCCAAGGCTTCCCTCGACGCTCTTGAGCAGCAGCGACTCCAGATCATGGCCAGCAACATTGAGACCCTGCCGGAGTCTTCGCAAGGGTTGATCGCACAATTACAAGGCCTGCGTCAACGCGAACAGACGATCTACAAAGAAAAGGAAACCTTGATGATGGAGCGGGGACGCGTGTTTGAGAATGTTCGGGCCCTTAATAGCCAGATCCGTCTTGTTGAGAACTTTGGGCAGAAAGAAACTCAGGACGCCGTTGTTCAGGCGACCCGCATTGAAGATACGCCTGCCTATGCCGAGTTGATCACGCGACGAACCGAGGTGGCAGCAAAGCTAGAGAACTTGAAAAAGCAGTTTCGCGAGCGTCATCCGGATGTGGTTCAGGCCCAGATCGAACTCTCCAAAGTGAATGACGAGATCGAAAAGCTTGCCCGAACAACCGATAGCCGTGTCAAGCAGGTGAACGACGCCGCAAACCGGCGGGCAGAACTACAGAAAAGCAGTCTAGAGATCGAGCGCGAAAAGGCTGAGGGGCAGATTCGGCAGATCGACGTCCAAATGCAGGCAAAAGACCTCGAGATAAGGCAAAATTCAGCCCAGATCGTGCAACTTGAAAGCCGGATCAACTTGATACCAAACGTTAAGGTCGCACTTGAGGGCGTCAACAACCAGTATGCCTCGGCGAAAGCGAACTACGACGAACTGCTGCGAAAGTTCAACACCGCTCAACAGCAGGTCGAACGCGAATCTAACGACCAGGGCGAAACTATCCAGATAGTTGACGCCGCTAACCTCCCCGAAACCCCCGAAAACGCGTCAAAGAAGACATTTCTCTTATTTGGTGGCATCGGGGCGGGCTTGTTCTTTGGTCTGGCTCTAACGGCATTTTATGAATTTCCCCGGCTTTTCAGGATAAACTCAGTTGTGGACGCAGAGTATTATACAGGCCTCCCTGTTTGGGCCGCAATTCCGCCACTCTTGACCGAGGGCGAGGTAGTACAAGCTAGGAGGCGAACCTTGTTCTTGCGGGCCGGGGGAATTGCAATTGCGGCGGCCGCGGTGCCGGTGCTTGCTTTGGCGATCTCGGCAACGCGGCTATTCGAGTTGATCGGCTAAGGCGCCTTTCATTAGATGTATAAAGAATTTTTTGAATTAGACGATTACCCGTTCAGCCTGACTCCTGACCCGAGGTTCATTGTTTTCACACCGAAGTACAATGAATTGCTTGCTGGCTTATATTACGGCGTCGAGATGGCGAAAGGCCTGATGATGTTAACGGGCGAGGTCGGGACCGGGAAAACAACGGCGTTGCGCTGGATAATCCGCCGTCTCGATTCGAGCGTTCTCGCTGCCTATATCTTCAACCCGCACTTAACTATCGACGAGTTCTATCACCACATTTCAGAAATGCTTGGCCTCGGTGATCACGATTCGAAGACCGGGCTACTCCTGGAAATGGGCAAAATGCTCGAGGAAAGGCATAAGCGCGGCCTTAGGACGATGTTGATCGTGGACGAAGCCCATGAGCTGTCAGATGAATTAATGGAAGAGATCCGTCTGCTTTTGAATTTTGAGTCTGACAGTTCAAAGTTCCTTCAGATCATTTTGACTGGCCAGCCGGAACTTAAAGAGCGGCTTCGCCGGCGTGACCTGCGACAATTGAAACAGAGGATCGCGCTGCGGTGTGAGATGCCAATACTTGGTGATGTTGGTGAAGTCGAGCGTTTCATTGTCGAACGAATGAAACTTGCGGGTGCAAAAAACGATGCGATCTTTAGTGGCGAGGCAATTGAACTGATATTCCAATGTTCTGAGGGAATTGCAAGACAAGTAAATAACCTTTGCGATAACTCCCTCATTGCAGCATTTGCAGCCAATAAAAAGTCCGTAGATCGATCCATGGTGGAGGAGGTCGCCTCCAGCCTCGATCTTCTTCCGGACCGGGAAAATCTTCTTTCGCGTGAACGAAAGGCGGCAGAACAGGCGAATACAAGGGTTTTGAGTGAACGGGGATTCAGTGACCTGATCTCAAAGGTCCACGAGGAGGAAGAAGTCACAAGCTTTGAGCCGCTCTAGGCAGGCCGTTGAAGTGAGGCATTTTCCAGAATCGGGAAACTTTCACTGATTCGACATTTTCTCGGGGCAACGGTTTTGCTCATATTTGCAGTTTACTTGGGTTGGAATGGTGATTTCCGTAGTCTTTATTATCAATGAGGTTTTCTAAGTCCTTAAAAAAAGTAGTTGAGAACCCGCCAGCACGGCCTGAGGACAAACTCGACCCGACGTCCAATATGTCTCAACGGACAAACCGCGATCCGCATCAGAACGCGGAGTTCGCGGTCCGCGAGCTGAAATTCGGGCGTCCGAACGCAAAGACCGAAGAAAGTCGTACCGAACCAACCGGTGATTTTTCAGCCCCTTCGGGCATTCATCAGATCGGGGTTCCAATCGAGGCGTCTAACGCGAACTGCCTCGTTGCCGCGGCGGCTCCGGACGAGTTTGCGACCCTTACCATTTCACCGACGGACGTCAATGAACGTCTGGTGGCCATCCGCGAACCTGAGTCGGTATACACCGAAGACTACCGGGCACTCAGGACCCAATTGATCAACAAAAAGAACGAAACCGGGCTCCGCAGTGTGGTCGTGTTAAGTTTCGGTTCGGGCGAGGGCAAGACAATAACCGCGATAAATCTGGCCTGGCTCCTTGCACAGACGGACGGGATCCGTGCGGCCCTGGTCGATGCGGACCTTCGACAGCCAAGCCTAGCAGAATATCTCGGGCACCAAGATTCATACGGCCTGGCGGAGCTATTGAGAGATGGGCAACCCTTCGAGAAAGCGCTAAACATCCTCGAACCGTCGGGCTTAGGCCTGATCCATGGCGGCCGGTTGCGGGAAGACGTGGCGGAGCTGATCTCGAGCTCAAAATTCCGTGACCTGCACGACAAGTTGATAGAAGCGTTCGATCTCACGATCTTTGACGCCCCACCGATGAGCCTTTTCGCCGATGCCGCTGCGATCCTCGAGGTAGCAGACGCCGGAATATTGGTCGTCGGAACGAATCAGGTGAATTATCAAGAATTGGACCGGGTCATCCGTACGCTCCCGAAGCAAAAACTTCTGGCCGTAGTGATCAACCGATCGGAAGAAGCCCTGGTCAGTCGTGACTATTACTACTACTCGAATTACCGTTCGAAGCGTGAAAAGTAGCCAGTGGCGGTCGCCGGGAAAGATCGGTTAAAAGCAGAATGAATAGCCGCCTAACATCAAGAGCCGTTTTATTACTCTTTGCGGATATTGTATTCGTATTCCTAGGATTCGTGCTTGCTGCCGTTGGGCGATTGGGTTTGAGTGATGCCGAGGCCTGGCTCGGAGATGAATTTACCGAGCTCAAGATCGCTTTCGCTATGGCCGCCAGCATCGGGTCGCTCTACGTTTTTGATCTATACGACTTTTCGGTCATAAGCAGCCGGCGTGAAATGCTGGTGAGGCTGATCCAGTCGCTCGGGACGACGTGGCTGTTTCTGGCGCTGATATACTTTTTCTTTCCCCAACTAATGGTCGGGCGCGGCGTCGCGGCCCTTTCAGCCCCGATCATCTTGATGTTCCTTTTGGCTTCAAGGGTGGTGATCCACTACTACCTTGGCCATCCGGAGATCGGGGAACGGGTCATTTTGGTCGGAAGCGGGTCATCGCTGGATGAGATGAATTACGCGACCTTGAAACGACGTGACCTTGGCTACCGGATCGTCGGGTATGTTTGCGGCGAGAAGCTCAACGGGAACCGCCCGAGTTCCGCCCTAGAATTCAAGGGCCGGCTTGACGAACTGGAACGGGTCATCGCCGAAGAGGGCATCACGAGGGTCGTCGTCGGCGTTTCGGACCGCCGCGGCAAGTTCCCGCTAGATATGCTGCTGAAGCTTCGACTCTCAGGAAACCTGAGCATAGAAGAATCAACGACCTATCTAGAACGCATTACCGGCAAGGTCCATTTGGACAGCTTGCTGCCCTCGTGGCTGATTTTCTCGGCCCGGCCGAGAGAGACTCGGTTCATGCAGAGCTTCCGAGATGTATCGCAAAGACTTCTTGCTTTGGTTGGAATGATGGTTTCGTTTCCGATCGCCCTCCTGACCGCTATCGCCGTAAAACTTGATTCGCGCGGACCGGTCCTCTACAAGCAAACTCGGGTCGGCAAGCATGGCAAGCGGTTCGTCCTCCTCAAGTTCCGCTCAATGCGGACGGATGCCGAAGAGAACGGTGCGGTCTGGGCGAGCGAAGGGGATGATCGCATTACAAGGGTCGGCCGAATTATTAGAAAGCTGAGGTTTGACGAGATCCCGCAATTCTGGAACATCGTGAAAGGGGATATGAGTTTCGTAGGGCCCAGGCCCGAACGTCCGGAGTTCGTCGCGAAACTTGCCGAAGCAATCCCATTCTATGAATACCGGCACCTTGTCCCGCCCGGACTGACCGGATGGGCACAGGTGAATTTTCCATATGGTGCATCGGTAGAAGAGTCGAAAAAGAAGCTGGAATACGATCTTTACTATATAAAGAATCAGTCGCTGTCACTCGATCTTGTGATATTGTTTGAAACATTCAAGACAATACTCTTTGGACGCGGCAGCCGATAGAAGAACAAGACCCTCATGCAGGGATACGGGGCACCGCATAGCCGGGAGAATGGACGCAAACAGGTGAAGAACGATGAGAATTAGAAACGTTTTTTTGGTGGTATTATTCTCAGGAATACTTTTTGGGGCCGAGGCCCGCGCCCAAACTGCCGGAGATGACACAGTTCCGCAAACGGCGGGGACACCGCCCGCGAACACTAACGCCGCGGGCCAGGATGACGAAGAATCGCTACTTCCCTTTTACAACAATTTTCTTGCGGAGTATGTCCTGGGGCCGGAGGATGTGATCTCAGTGGATGTATTCGGGCATGCGAACTACTCGAAATCAGGGATCGTCGTTCCGCCGACATCAAGGATCGCGTACCCATTGATACGCGGCGGGATCTTTGTGGGCGGGAAGACGACCGAACAGGTTGCCGAGATCATCCAACGCGAGCTAAACGAATACATTATCGACCCGCAGGTGACGGTCACGCTCGACAAGGTAGGCTCGGCCCGGTTCAGCGTCCTCGGGCGGGTCGCGACGCCCGGCATCAAGCCGATGAACCGGCGATACTCACTTTACGAAGCGATCGCCGAAGCCGGTGGAATTGCGGAAAAAGGCGACCGCAATCGGGTAGTCCTGGTCCGTATGGACCGAAACGGCCAGCTCTCGCAGTCCGTGGTAGACCTTGAACAAGTTCTTAAGGGCCGGGAGCCGGTGCCATATTTGCTGCCGGGCGACCAAATAATCGTACCCGAGAAGCGCTGGAGCCTGACAAAGATCTTCGATATCATCGGCCGGGCAAGCGCTGTCAGGATCCTGTTCGGCAGCCCGCTCTAGGCTATTTAGAATGAGGCTTCTATTTCTTTCAAGTGCCATTGTCCTTGCTTTTGCTGCTTTTGGAAATCTCTTTGCAGCGGAACCGTGGGTCCGCGTCGATTCCGGATCGCTCGCATGGCTTCGTGCAATCCATTTTCCTGATGCAAGAAACGGATGGATCGGCGGGTCTGACGGCATTCTTTTACGTTCGACCGACGGTGGTGTTCAATGGTCGAAAGCCACAAGCCCGACCGCGAATGATATAAGAGATGTCTTCTTTTCGAGCCCGAAACGGGGTTGGATACTGGCCGAGGCAGGCCCTTTTGGAAGCAGTGGTGTATCAACCGAACTCTTTGAAACGGCCGACGGTGGGGACTCCTGGTCGCCTATAGCCATCGAATCCGGCCCTGAGCGCTTTGTCCGTATCGTTCCGGGTTTCAACGGAGGTATAGTGTTCATTGTCGGTGAGATGGGAACGATACTTGCGCCAACAACGGACCAGAGCAGATTCATAAGGACTCGTTTTAGCTCTAAAGCCTTGCTAATGGCGGGCCAGATGACAAGTCAAAGCCACGGTACAATAGTCGGCGGAAATGGCACGATCCTCTACACGGAAGACGCCGGTGGGACTTGGATGCCTGCCTCGGTTCCAGCTTCCCGCTCGCGTTTCAATTCGGTTTTTTACGTCGACACGAAGCTCGGCTGGGCTGTCGGAGCCAAGGGACGGATCTTCTCAACACAAGATGGGGGCAAAAAATGGCAGGATGTAAGTCCCGGCGTCGATAGCGATCTGAATGACGTGTACTTTGTTGATTTTAAGACGGGTTTCGCCGCGGGTGACGATGGAGTAGTTTTAAGAACGAACGATGGTGGAATTACGTGGGTTCGTGAAATGACCTCGATGAACCGAAGGTTCGAACGAATAGGGTTTAACGGAACCTCGGCCTTTCTTGTCGGTTTCGGCGGAATAATTCTTACAGATCGTTCTGCCCGAAGCAGACAAAAACCGGATTGAATCTTGTTATCTTCATTAGTTGGAAGATGGCTTTGAGCGTATACGGCTGCAATTCGGGGCCAAGTTTTGAATCGAACCGTGGCTCGGCCGATTGATCGTCTTGGGGTGATGATGCGTGATCGATCGATCCGTAAGTAAACATATGGTCGGTAGTGAAACGCTAGCGACACGGGTCGCGAACGAGCCTGAGTCAGTTGGCCATTCGGTCACTTTTTTCTTTGTTTCTGTCTTTGCTTTCGCGGTATATTTTCGGCCACACGAGTTCTATCCAACAATTCCCGTCATCAGGTCTCTTCCGATGGTCAGCGCTTTTGGTGCTTTGGCCTCTTTCTTTGCAACAGAATTGATGCGCGGCGGATTGCTCGGTCGGCTTTCGGTCGAAGTTAAATGCCTTTTCGTGATGGGGGCATTTGCTCTTATCAGCATACCGATCGCTCGCGATCCCGGCCTCGCATGGGAAAGATTCAATGATCCTTTCTTACCCCTTTTGCTTGTCTTTTTCTTTACTACTAATGTCTTGACCACATTGCGGCGCGTCAGAATAATAATGTACCTCGGCGTGGCGATCGGCATCTATCTGAGCTATCAGACGTATGATCTCTACAGCCGAGGTATCTTTGAGATAGAAGGTTATCGGATCGTGGTCGATTACGGCGGCATGTTTGGTAACCCGAACGACATGTCACTGCACTTGGTGATGTTCGTCCCGATCGCGATAGGACTCGCTTTCTTCACGACGAATATTCTGTTCCGGACGCTCCTTCTTGCGGGGGCACTGCTCATGCTCATAGCGGTTACGCTTACTCAGTCTCGGAGCGGATTGATCGGGATTGCAACGATCACCATCGCTCTTTTAAGTCGGCTCGGACGCGGTCGGAAAACGAAGGCGCTCGCCGTTGCGGGTTTGTTTCTTTTCGTCCTTATACTTTTCGCACCGGGAAATATCGGAACGCGGATCGTTTCGATCTTTGATTCGACCCTGGATGCCTCCGGGTCTTATAGCCAACGACAAGATGCCCTGACCCGGTCGATCGTGACGACGATCAGAAATCCTATAGGCGTAGGTTTGGGCAATAGCGTGACATATGGCCCGCAAAGCCTTGAGACCCACAACGCCTACACGCAAGTCTCATCCGAGCTAGGCTGGTTGGCTTTTGCGGCCTATCTGATCTTGATCTTCTACCCTCTGCGTTCCCTTTCGCGCATCGAAAAGGAACTGTTTCCGACCGCAAGGGTTGATCGTGTCTATTATCTGGTCGTTGCCACATGGGCCGCGATCATCGGCTATGTCGTTTCGAGCTTTTTTGCTTCTGTCGCATACTTGTGGTTTGTGTATTATCCGATCGCCTTCGCCATCGGTCTGCGCAGATTGATCCCTAGAGTGGCAGATACGGATCGATCGCCAAAACCTGTAAGTAAGGGCCTCGCGGCTTCTGATCGCCGGAACTTTGGGGCCTCCCGGGGTGAATGAATATCTATTTGTTGTCGCTGATTGTGTTCTGGTTTGGCGTAGCCGGTGTGTTCTACATCTACATCGGCTATCCGCTCCTCGTCTGGCTTGTACGGCTAATTCGGCCTCGACCCTGGCGGCGGGAAGATCTTGAGCCCTTGGTTTCAATAGTGATCGCCGCACGAAATGAAGAAAAAGACATTGAAAGCAAACTTAAGAATACGCTCGCGATCGACTATCCGAAAGACAAGCTTGAGATCATCGTCGTTTCGGATTTCTCTTCTGATGAAACGGATAACATCGTTGAATCGTTTGCGGACAAGGGAGTAACCTTGATCCGGCCTGCACAGCGACTTGGCAAGACCGCGGCCCAGAATCTTGGCGTTTCGGTCTCAACCGGTGAGATCATACTCTTCTCGGACGCCACGACGAATTACCAAGCGGATGTTCTTAGGCGGATCATCCCGAACTTTGCCGATGAAAGTATCGGATGCGTTGGTGGGAAGCTCGATTATCACGACCCTCACGAAACGACGGTTGGCCGTGGGGCGAGTAATTATTGGAGCTATGAAACAAATCTGAAAGTAAACGAAAGCCTTGCCGGATCGCTGATCGGAGTTTCCGGATGCTTGTATGCGGTCCGCAGGTCCGCGTATAAGCCGATGTATCCGGAGGCGTGTTCTGATTTTCTGATCGCTACCGTAATGCGGCGCCAGGGTCTACGGACGGTCTTTGAACCTTCTGCCGTCTGCGACGAGGAGACAAATGTCACGGCAAACCAGGAATTTGCCATGAGGACCCGTATCGCCGCGCAAACACTTTCAGACCTTTGGCGTAATGTTGATATGATGAACCCGTCGAAGTCCGGCTTCTTCGCCGTATCTTTGGTATCGCATAAGCTGCTTAGGTACCTGACGGTTGTTTTCTTCCTGCTTGTTTTTCTTGCGAGCATTGTTCTTGCCTCGGGTTCGCTGTTCTATCTCGTTATCTTGGTGATGCAGGCATTCTTTTGGATCACGGGCTTTGTAGCATTGATAGCATTTTGGCGAAGTTCACGGCGGTCGATCCTCACCTATCCGGCGTATTTCGTTTTGATCACGCTCGCATCGGTAGCTGGGTTAGCGAAATTCCTGTTTGGGGAAAAGTATGAAAAGTGGGAACCGATTCGTAACGCCGTGGACAAGTGATGCTCCTTCTTTAAGTTTCGTCGTCCTTATTGAACCGGTGCTTCGGTGCTACGCATTGATCGCATTCGCCTTGCAGATCACGACAGCTTTCTAAGGCCCCTCATGACAGTTGATTCCGATAGCAAGAGAGTTGAACTCTCGCTAAGTCGTCAAAGTTCCATAATCTTGGCGGCGAAGGTGTTCGGTTTCGTTCTCAGCTTTTTTCTTCCCGTTTTGGTCGTGCGCCTCATGCCGCAGGATGAGGTTGGCATATACCGGCAAGTGTTTCTTGTCATCAACACCGCCATCAACATATTGCCTCTCGGGATGGGGATGAGCGCCTATTACTTTCTTTCACGTGAGCCGGAACTTCGCAACCCAACTGTATTAAATATCCTTGCATTCCTTTTTGTTTTAGGCGGGCTTCTTTTCGCATGCCTAATGGCATACCCGGATATTCTTAACATTCTCTTCAAACATGAGGAAATGGGACGGCTTTCGCCGCTGATCGCAACCGTTATCTGGCTCTGGCTTGTAGGTTCTTTGCTTGAGATCGTGATACTCGCAAACCGGGAGGTCTGGCTTGCGTCCTTTGTTATTGTCGGAATACATCTCTCAAAAGCCGCTTCGATGATCCTCGCCGTGTTCCTTTGGCCGACGCCCGAAGGATTTCTTTACGCAGCCGCCGCCCAGGGAACTATCCAGCTAGCCGCATTGATCTACTATTTGAACGACCGCTTTCCCGGTTTCTACAAGAACTTTGATTTTACGTTCTTTCGGAGGCACTTGGCCTACGCGATACCGCTAGGCCTCGCCGGGATCCTTTGGGTGTTTCAAACAGATCTTCACAACTATTTCGTCGGCTATCGCTTTACGCCTGCCGAGTTTGCGATCTATGCCTACGGATGTTTCCAGTTGCCACTCGTCAACCTCATGATCGAATCCGTAACCGCCGTCCTTATACCGCGAATCAGCGAGCTGCAGATGCTTGGCGATAAGCGCGAGATCATTGCCCTTAGCGGCCGCTCAATGAACAAGCTTGCTCTTGTCTTTCTACCCTTTTCCGCGTTTCTTTTCGTAACTGCGGAACCGTTCATCATCACGCTTTTTTCGAGAGAATACATCGCGAGCGTGCCGATCTTCCTCATCAATTTAACCTTGATCCCGTTTTCGATCTGGATCAACGATCCGGTTGTCCGTGCGTTTCCGGAACTCGGCAGGTTTCTTCTCTACCTTCGGATCGCATTGCTGGTCGGTATGACGGCGACGCTTGTAGTGGGTATTAACAGCTTCGGTCTCTCGGAAATGATCCTCGTTGTGGTTTTGGTCGCGCTGACGGAGAAAGCTGTACTGACCTTCGCTGTGCTCCGCAAACTGGAGGCGAACCGCTCGGATATCAAGCTTCTAAAGCGCCCTGCGTTAACAGCTCTCGCATCGGGAATCGCAGGTGCGGTCACGTATGGCCTGCTTTACCTTTCATACGCCCCGGTTCTAAGCTTGCTCGTGACGCGGTTGCTTAAGTCTGTGCCCTCGCTGTCAGCCACCTTAGCAGATTCGCTTGCAAACGGCCTTGTTCTGGCTGCTGCCGGCTTGCTGTTTCTTGGTACTTATATCGTCGGGATTTACTGGTTCGGCTTGATAGATTCCTCCGCGATCAATCGAGAGCACCCATTAATTAAAGCGATCGGCAATTACTGGCCTCGCTTTCGAGCTCAATAAGCTCAAAGTCTTTCCAGTTGAAGCAGGCCTGTTGCAAGTTCGCCATAAGCGCCGGCTGCCGACCGCGCACGGGAGGAAACATGCGAGGCCAGCCAACGGACCAAAAAGAACCGAGAATTAGTGATCGCCTGACGCCTCGGGCGAAACGATAACCTCATAAGCCCACGATGAAACGACCGGAGCTCGTCCCGGCTCGGAATAGGCTTTAGTGACTTGTCCTCGTAGGCCATATCGGAGAGCTCCGGATAAGCTCGGCTAATGGCCTCGGTATGAAACGAGTGGTCGAGAAAATGCTCAGCCGGTAGCGATGACAAGAGGTCGAAAAGCTTATGTTCAAGAAAAGGCGTGATCAGATTGGGAGTATTGCGCAGGAGTCGAAACGGACTTAGCGCAACGCACCTTCGGGTCCGGTTCCAAAAATAAAATGAGCCAACCGGGTTCGGAGCAGATGCATGCTTAAGTAGCTCGCCCTTCAGCTTGGCGGCGGCCCTTTCGCGTGAGAATCGCTCAAGAGAACTCGTTGACAGCAAACGTGGAATATAACCTTCCGGACCGAGCACGGATTCCGCTAGCTGACCAAAGGCCTCTTTCTGAAACATATCGAGGCGTTCGCGGTCAAGAAACAATCCGGCGGAGAGCACGTCTCCGGCCAAACCGTCATAGAGATTTGCCCACTTGTTCTTTTCGACGAGATCTCCAAGAGCAACAAACCAGCCGTGTTCCTGGACCGAGTACCCCGTTACCACGTTCTTCTTAAACTCCGAGGAAAACCGGTCAACGGTTTGTTCGACGATCTCATGACGAAGGCCTAACCGCTTGCAGATCATTTGAGCGACGCGAACATCCTCATCCTGAGAGCCCGCACGGCGCCTAACTGTCAAACAACGGTCAGGAACTATCCCCTGCTTGTGAAGCTCGAGAAGAATGTGGCGGGAATCTCGGCCGCCGCTCAATGGAACGGCAATGCTTCCCTCTTCCGGGGCAGAGACACGAATGGCCTCAGCGAAAGCTGCATTAAAGCGGTCGATCGCTTCATTACGCGAGACACTTAAGATCGCGGGCTCGACCCTTGGGACCGACTTTATCTCAAGCATTCCGCCTTGCCAACGCAGCGTTGAATTCGGCGGTACAGCTTTGATCCGGCGAAAAAGAGTCTCATCGTCGACGTTGCTCCCTAGCCGCAATGCTAATGCGACGGCATCATCATCCAGTTCGGTTTCTCCCGTTTGCCTAAGAAGCAAATCGATCGACGGAGAGATCCAAAATCGGTCTCCAAGGTCGCAGTAGTAGGCCGGATAGACCCCATAGCGGTCGTTGGTGCATGTGAATACACTCCCATCCCACTTCCAAATAGCAAAGGCAAATGAGCGCGGGTTGCCGAAACTTGCCTCAAGGTCACCGCGAACATGATCCTCGCCTGACCTGCGTTCGACCGAAAAGTACTTTTCCATCGCAAAAGACCGGTGCGGGAATCGATTCTAAGTGTCCTTGGTATCAGCGTTACCGCGTTGTGAGACAGGAAAATGCGACTAGCAATTTCACGACTGGATTCGCTGCAATATTCTATGCTGATTATATCCAATCTCGTATTCCAAAAGTAACCGGAGGGATCAAAATCCTTGCAATAATCGTAGCTTTGGCATATTCTTGGCTGAGATTCTAAAAGATGCAGGCTTTTGAAAGTATTATGCCATCGAAGTCCCGCAATTTGTGGGTCGCCGGTATGAATTTTCAGGTTACGAAATGGCAACTGGACTCGTTTTAATATTCATCACCCTGCAAGAACTTTTCGAGAAAGCGCTCGGTCTTTGGTACCGGCCTTTTGAATCGTGGAACGCGTTTCTTTCGACGCTCTACCGTGGGCCCAGTGTTTTCGTCTCATTGGAGAGCAAAACCGGGATTCTTTATCTTGTTTCGGGGTTCTTATGCGCCCTCGCAGTGTACTATGTCTATCGTCGAGAACTGCCTAGCGAGTACCAGGGTTCGGCGATTTCATATATCTTTCCTCGCGATGTTTATGGGCACCCTTCGGCTATAGTCGATTACAAATTTGTTGGATTCGACCTGCTCATCCGGTTCTTTCTGTACTTCCCGCTTGTTGCTGGTGTTGGGCAGTTGGTTTATGTCATTCTCGGGAGTTTTCAGGTCGATCTAACCTTTGGCTTGTTCGCGAATTCGCATTATTACGTCCGCCTCGCGGTAGTCACGCTGATCGGAATTGCCGCCCTCGATTTCTCAGTTTTCTTCTCGCACTATTTGCTGCACAAGATCCCTTTCCTCTGGCCTTTTCACGAAGTACATCATTCAGCCGAGGTGTTGACCCCTGTTACGGTCCATCGAAATCATCCGATGGACGATATGGTAAACGGGATCGTTTATGGGGTTGTCGGCGGAGCATTCGCCGCAACGTACACGGCTGTTTCGGGAAATGCTGTATCTGAGATGACGATCTTCGGGCTGAATATCTTCACTTTCGCCTATTACATCTCGGTCTATCAATTGCGGCACTCACATATTTGGTTATCGTACGGTCCAACGATGAGCCACATATTTGTAAGTCCTGCCCAGCATCAGATCCATCACAGTATCGACCGCAAACATTGGAACAAGAACTACGGATTCACGTTCGCCATCTGGGACTGGATGTTTGGTTCTTTGTACGTCCCGAAAGAGCGCGAGGAGATCAAGTTTGGCGTCCCGGAGGTCGATCCGGCCGATTTTTCGACCGTTCTGCGACTTTATTTTCTTCCGTTCGTAAAGTCCTACCGGAGGCTTATGACAATGATCAAGGCCCGCTCATTCCGCTTCGATTTCGATGAAGTAGCTCAGGCTTCCCGGCTCGATATTAAAGTCGAACCGAACAAAGCTCCCGATCAGCCCTTAACGGTACAGACCTCGTATGCCCAACCGAAATAGCCGGCCTGCATCCTTACGAATGCCGCTTCTCGTAACATTTCTCGGCAGTACGGGCAATTAGCTCGATATTATGTGTGGTATTGCCGGCCTTATCTCACCGGAGAAAAACGACCTTACTATTGATCGCGGCGCCTTGTTGGGGCGTATGTGTGAAGCGATCGTCCATCGCGGGCCGGATGATCAGGGAACTGTCGTCATGGGCCGGGCAGCACTCGGGATGCGGCGGCTCGCTATTATTGACCTTGTGACCGGACACCAGCCGATGTTCTCCGACGACAAGCGGTATGCGATCGTTTTCAACGGCGAGATCTACAACTACCGTGAGCTGAAGGCCGATCTCGAATCCCGCGGGTTCCGATTTCAGTCGAATTCCGATACCGAAACGATACTGCATGCTTTCGAAGCGTATGGGGTCGACTGCGTACAGCATTTACGTGGCATGTTTGCGTTCGCGATCTGGGACTCCGTTGAAGAAGAACTTTTTCTTGCCCGCGACCGCGTCGGAAAGAAACCTCTTTTCTATTCTCTGCTCCCGGACGGCACGTTTGTTTTCGGATCCGAGATCAAATCGATATTGTTGCACCCAAAGATCCGCAGAGAGGTCGATACCAAGGCTCTCGACAGCTATTTGACCTTTGGATACGTTCCAGAGAGCCAGTGTATATTTGACGGGATCAGCAAGGTGCATCCGGGGTGTTTTCTCCGTTTCTCGAACGGAAAACTCGCAGAAGATCGATACTGGAGCTTTCCGTTGTCGCACGATTCCGGACAGACATCGGATCAAATGGTCACCGAACTCCGCGAAACACTCGAAGAAGCAGTTCGGATTCGAATGATTTCCGACGTGCCGCTCGGCGCATTCCTTTCCGGAGGTGTCGATTCTTCAGCCGTCGTGGGGCTGATGTCTCGGATCTCGCCCGAGCCGGTCAAGACTTTCTCCATCGGGTTCAACGAAGATACATTTAGTGAATTGAAGTACGCACGGATCGCTGCCGACCACTTCGGAACCGACCATTACGAGTTCATAGTTACGCCCGACCTTGTGAGTATTGTCGATGATCTTGTTTGGCATTTCGATGAGCCCTTCGCAGATCCATCGTCACTTCCGACGTTCATGGTCTCCAAGCTCGCACGAGAGCATGTTACAGTTGTGCTTTCGGGCGACGGCGGGGACGAGCTTTTTGCCGGATATTCGCGCTATCTGACATATCTTTCAAGGTCTTGGAGCGACCGCCTGCCATCACCGGTCAAGCAAATTTGCGCAAAGCTCGCAGACGCGGCTCCCGAGAAATTTCCGGGGAAGTACTTTCTAAGCAACCTCTCATACGACCCGGTCGGCCGATATATCGATCTGGTCTCACACTTCAATCGTCAACGGCGTGAGAAGCTCTACTCCCCCGCCTCCTTTGAGCGTCTGAACGGTTCATTTGCTTGCGGCGAATCCGAGTTTGCTCGTATCGCATCTGAGCAGTTCAACGAAGACCCTCTAGGGCACCTGCTTCAATTGGATTCGGTTACGTATCTTCCGAGCGACGTAATGGTGAAAGTGGACCGAATGTCGATGGCGAGTTCCCTTGAGGCTCGAGCTCCGCTTCTCGACCATAAGTTGATTGAACTCGCGGCTACCATCCCCACCCGATTCAAGCTCGAAAACGGTGAAACTAAAGCCATCTTCAAGAAAGCAGTTAGCGGGCTCGTTCCTGATGAGATCCTGTATCGACAGAAACAGGGTTTTGGTGTTCCAATCGTCGAATGGATAAATCGCGAGTTACACGATCGAATTCGGGAGACGCTCCTGGATGGGCGGGCTACCAGAGAGTACTTCAATGCTGAATACATCGAGCTCTTGCTAAACGAGCACAAAGAACGTAGAAGGGATCACGCTTATTCTCTTTGGCTACTATTCATGCTTGAATTGTGGGTGGACCGGTACATTTAATTAACGAATTTCGATGGCTACGGCAGCACCTGAACAAATCTCAAGAACGTCGATACCGGCAGATCGGTCTGATCGGCCGTTTCGGATCGTTATTCTGACACACGGTGGCTGTGAACTTTTCATTGAAGAGATCGCCCGACGACGTGAGATCGAGGTCGGTGCGGTTGTTGTCGAAACAGTCAATGAACCGAAACGACCGCTGACCGAAAAGATACGTCGATCGGTTAAGTACGACGGCTGGCTCGCTACAGTTAAAAAATTTCCGATTTTCCGAAGCCGGAGAACGGAAAGCGAAGGTCTTTCGGGGTCGACAGATGGCCTGCTCTCTGTGTTGGACAGAAAATCTATCCCGTTCTTCGCGGTTGAGAATTTTCATCTTCCGAAATCGATCGAGTTGATCCGGTCGATCAATGCAGACCTCGGAATTATCTGGGGAACCAACATCGTGAAAAGATCCGTATTCGGCCTGCCGCGGCTTGGATCGATCAATCTGCATCAGGGCCATGCGCCGTATTATCGTGGTGGGCCGACAGTGTTCTGGGAACTAATGAACGACGAGGACCGGGTCGGGATCACCGTTCATTTTGTCGAGGAGAATGTAGATACCGGCGATATCGTCGCTCAGGATTTTGTGCCTCTCGATTATGACCAAAAGCGATATCGGGCTGATGTTGAACGATTTCTATCGGACTTTCGGGAAAGCTTGGTCATGCCTTCGGTTGAGTTGATGGCTAAAGCGACCGTCTCTATCGCCAATGGAACGGCAACACGCGTCAGGCAGGATACGTCGCTCGGTAAACGATATCGGCTGCCAACGTTTAAGGAGAAGGAGAACCTGCGTGCCGAGCTGAAGCGGCGTTTCAGGATGCTGTAGTTACCTAGCTCAACGGCCGGGCATTTTACATATTCAGAGCCTTTACGGCTTGCTATCGAACATGCTCAAGAGAAAGATCCTTTCGGCGATGAATCAACTCAAAGTTCTCCGTTTGTTCGAGACTCGAATGAAGCGGCGGCTAAGAGTCTTGATGTATCATCGCTTTTCAGAGGAGAAACATCCTCATCGGATCAGTGCGGCCGAGTTCGAACGGCAGTTGAGGTATTTGAAAAGGTGTTCCCGGGTTATCTCGATAGATGAGGCGATCGACGGACTAACAGGCAAGATTCGGCTTCCAGATTTTTCCACCGTTATAACGATCGACGACGGATATCGAGATTCTTTTGAGATAGCATACCCGATACTAAGAAAACTCGGACTCCCGGCCACAATGTATGCGGTGTCATCATTTATGGAGGGTAAGGCCTGGCTCTGGACCGACAAAGCCCGTTATGTTACCGAGCACACAAGCTTCGATCGCGTGGAAACATCGATCGGGAGCAGGCGTTTTTCAATACCCTTGTCCGATCTAGGACAGAGGCTCTATGCGGCCTCGATCCTGAATGAAGCATTGAAACAAATGAGCAACGACGATAAGGAAATTGCTCTCGAAAAGCTCGCAAACGACCTTGCGGTTCATCTGCCGGAAACGCCGCCTGCAGAGTACTCGGGTTTCAATGCTGCTGAGGCGGCCGAAATGGGCACAAACGGCATCACCATTGGGTCGCATACGATCTCGCATCCGCTGATGAACCGTATCACCGCGCGCGAACAAGAAACAGAAGCTAAAGAATCCAGACGCAGGCTTGCAGAGCTGACCGGACTCGAAATTTCGCACTTTTGTTACCCGAACGGATCATTCGACGACGGGGCGAGGTTGGCTGTAAGGAACGCAGGGTATAAATCAGCAGTATCATCTGACTTTGGTTACTGCCGCCGTGAAGACGATCTTGATCTTCTTCCGCGCATCCCTGCCGAAGATGATATGCTTGCTTTTCTCCAGAACTTTACCGGGCTCGAGGGTGTAAAGCGGTCAACGCGAAGATTACTTCGAGGAGGCTCTGCTTAAGGCCCGCAAACACGCGAAGTGTTTGGAAAAAGGCCGCTATCCGCAGTATTGTCTGTCGTGCCGGAAGAAAACCAAAAGGATTATCTTGACTATCTTGCAAGCGAGGTCGCTCTCTTCGAAGAGCGGCGAGAGAGTTCCGCTGACCCTTTGCATGAGGAGATCAGTCGGTTATCCCCAAGGCGTATTCTCGACCTCGGATGCGGCGCCGGCCAAGAGCTGATGAAGTTCAACGATTGTTCGTCTGAAGTAAAAGTAGGGGCCGACATACGCTTCGCCGCCGGCGAGGTCTTTAGAAAACTGCGGTCAAACGCCGGAGATGATCGGGCAATTTTCATCAATTCTGCGGGCGAGCATTTGCCATTCGCAGCGGCATGCTTCGACTTGGTGATCTGTCGTGTCGCGCTTCCCTATATGAACTCGGCGACGGCAATTCGTGAGGTTGGTCGCGTTCTGGCACCGAATGGGCTCCTGTTGCTTACCGTTCACACACCGAAGTTCTACTTTCTTATGATGCGAAGGCGGCTTGCTGGAAGGTCGCTAAAGGGAATTGCATATCCGGTCATCTGCTTTACTGGCGGCGTATTTTTCCTGTTGACAGGTAAGCAGCCGACGGGAAAGTTTTGGAAAGGCAAGGAAACCTTTCATACGCGATCAATGCTCACTCGCGAGCTTAGTGCTGCGGGTTTGCGAGCGTTATCAGAGTTTGACGCGGAAGGAGCCGGCGGCCGAACCTACCTCATAGGGAAAGCCTGAAGAATGTCGGGATTTGCTACAAGACTAATGAACTCATTACCCTGGCTGGCGAAGTACCCGGCCTCGCGGTCAAGAGCGCTGGTAGAGTACGATTCGGACACGCCGAAGCACCTGATAATATGTATTGCTAACCATTTTGAGCCATCGTGGAAAGGTTCTGAGATGCATGATCTCGACACCCAGAAGAGACGACTGGAGGACTGGTGCAAGTTAGCAGCAGCGATCGGAAGCGATGTGACCGACTCGGACGGCACGAAATTTCGACACACGAATTTCTACCCGGGCGAACAATATGAGAAGGAGATACTAGACACACTCGCGGACCTGCAGCGTGCGGGGCTTGGAGAGGTCGAAATTCACCTTCACCACGGCGTTGACAAACCTGACACACCTGAAAATTTGAGGCGGCAGCTTCTCGACTTCCGCGACCGTCTCGCTGAGGATCACAGGTGCCTGTCCCGAATGAACGGCCAAGGGCAACCAATGTACGCATTCGTTCACGGAAACTGGGCGCTTGCCAATTCGGCACATGGACATTACTGCGGCGTTGATAATGAAATGGAGATCCTTGCGGAAACCGGATGCTACATCGACATGACGCTGCCTTCGGCACCTGACGTCAGCCAGGTACCGGTGCTGAACTCGATCTACGAATGCGGTCGGCCGCCCGGCGAACGAGCTCCCCACCGACGCGAAAAGCGGTTGGTGGTTGGCGGATCGTCTCCGCGGCTTCCTGTCTTGATAACTGGTCCGCTGCTATTTGATTGGTCCCATCGTCGTCGCTCTATACCGTTCCCGAAACTGGAAAACGGCGAGTTGGCTCATTTCCGCAAGACAGATCTCCGACGGCTCGATCGCTGGGCCGGCGCGAACGTTACTATAAAAGGCCGGCCCGAATGGAATTTCGTTAAACTCCATTGTCACGGCTTCTTCGATGAGGACCAATCTGCATGCATCGGCGAAGACGCGATAAGGGCCTTTTCTGAGATCGTGGAGCACGGCGAACAAACAGGAGGATACAAAGTACACTTTGCGTCAGCCCGCGAAGTTTTCAATATCATTAAGGCGGCGGTCGAAGGAAGGACCGGCTCGCCCAATGAATATCGCGATTACGGGCTTTTGCCGATAATGACTCGCGCATGAGCGATTCAGAGGTAGCGGGACCTGAGCGACCTGCCCATCGCAACAGAATATGTGTGGAATTGCAGGATATGTTGGAGAACGACACCCGGACGAACGCCTTGACGCCGTCGTTCGGATGACCTCGTCACTCGAACGCCGGGGACCGGATGATCACGGGATCGAGCAATGGCCATCGGCAGTTCTAGGGCATCGGCGGCTTTCGATCTTCGACCTTTCGGCCTCCGGACATCAACCGATGCTTTCGGACACCCGAGAGGCGGGCATCGTCTTCAACGGAGCGATCTACAACTTCCGGGAACTGCGGACCGATCTCGAACAAACTGGGCACACTTTCAAAAGTGAAACGGACACCGAGGTTCTTCTAAAGGGCTATTTGGAGTGGGGCATCGACAGGCTGGCAGAAAAGATCGACGGAATGTTCGCGTTTGCAATTTGGGACGAACGCAGCAAGCGTCTTTTCCTGGTGAGAGATCGTTTAGGGGTCAAACCGCTTGTCTTCTTTCCGGCGGAGGGCTCACTTGCTTTTGCCTCTACTGTCCGAGCGTTGCGCGCGGTTTTGCCAAAGCCGGAGATCTCGAACGAAGGGTTGGTCGAATTTCTCGAATTCGGATTTCTAACCGATAGGACCGCGATCTACCGTGGTATTGAAAAAGTGCGAGCCGGTGAGATCGTCGAATGGTCAGATCATGGCCTTTCGAAACGCTCTTACTGGACACCAAAGTTTGACCGGCCATTCGGGAATATCTCGTTTGCAGAAGCGTGCGAGGAAACAGAGCAACTTTTCGTTTCCGCCGTAAAAAAGCGACTACAGGCGGACGTTCCGGTTGCGGCGCTTCTAAGCGGCGGAATTGACTCGAGTCTTGTATGCTGGGCGATAGCCGAGCTCGGCAGTTCTGTAAAGGCGTATACGGTCGGAACGCCGGGCGAAGAATACGATGAATCGGTACCGGCGAAAGAGACAGCCGCCCGTCTCGGCATCGATCTAACAGTACTTCCTCTTGAGCGTGATGGGCTACCGGACCCCAAAATGCTCGCCGAAGCGTTCTCTGAGCCATTCGCGTGCTCATCAGCGCTCGGAATGCTCTCGATCGCTGAACTGGTTTCAAAGAACGCGAAAGTTCTGCTCACCGGCGACGGCGGCGATGATGTGTTTCTCGGCTATCCAGAGCACCGTCATTTTCAGATGGCCTCTCGGGTCGCCCGTCGGGCACCGGCATCGGCCCTGCGCTTTCTTGATCACACAAAAAATGTTCTTCCAAATAGCGGCCGCGGAAAGCGCATTCGATCCTTCTCATCTTATACGGCTGGCGGGTTGGCCGCTCTGGCGGCAGTTCGAGATGGACTTCCCTTTTACCATCGAAACAAGCTGTTCGGCCGGCGGTTCGAACAATACGCGATCGACTATGACGAAGGCTTGGCCTTGCCCGATTCGGGAGCGAGTCTTCTCGAAGACTTCCTCGCTTACGACTTAAGGACCAGATTCGTCGGTGAATATCTTCCAAAGGTTGATGGTTCGACCATGTCTCATGGGCTCGAAGCAAGGTCGCCATTCCTCGACTCGGCCCTCTGGGACTACGCTACTCGGATTCCGCCGGAAGTCCGGCTTCGAGGCGGTGAACTGAAGGCCATTCTTCGGGAGATCGTACGACGAAGGATCGGGCCTGAGGTCGCAAATAGAAAAAAGCAGGGGTTCATGATACCGGCTCAGCGTTGGCTGACCGACGAATGGCGGCCCCTCTTCATCGATTCTATATCTACGGGTCATCTAGCTCGCGAGGGCATCATTGATGCTGAAGCGGTGATTTCGCAGTTTGAGTTGCTCAAGGCCGGAGACCTCGCTCCGCGACAATTCTGGTACATGTTCACTCTGGAGATGTGGATGCGTTACGAATCGGAACTTCGAGCGGTATGAAGAAGCGGCGCATCTTACAATTGATCGGAAGTTTTGAGATCGGCGGTTCTGAAGCCCAGGCTGTGAAGCTTTCAAAAAATCTCAGTGGGCTTAAGGCCTGGGATGTTCGAGTTGCTTGCCTCGATGATCGCGGACCTTTGAAAGATCAGCTGGAACGCTTTGGCACTATTGAGTGCTTTCCACTAAGCAGCTTCTACGACGCGAATTTTCTTCGTCAGGCACGAAGACTGGCCGCCTATATTCGGTCGGAACAGATAGAGCTTGTTCACTCGCACGATTTCTACACGAATATACTTGGAATGGTTGGCTCAAGCCTTACAACGGCCCGACGGGTTGCCTCGAAGCGCGAGACCCACAGTAAAACGCGAAAGCAGCTATTTGCAGAGCGGCAGGCGTTTCGATTTGCCCATAAGATCGTTGCCAATTCCGATGCGGTGCGTGAGTTCCTGACCGAACGCGGAGTGCCGGATGCAAAGATAGTCACCATTTATAACGGCATTGATCCGAACTGCCTCGTCCCGCGAGCAGGAGCTGAAAGGTCAGCCAGAATGAGTTTGCGTTCGCTAGATGTCGCTCCCGAAACAAAGCTCGTGACGATCGTCGCAAATATGCGCAGCAATGTGAAGAACCATGAGTTGTTTCTCCGGTCGGCAAAGCTCGTGAGTTCCGATTTCGAGAATGCGACGTTTGTCCTTGTTGGTGAAGGTGAGTTAGAAGAGCAATATCGAAAGCTCGCCGATGATCTAGGTATCGGAACAAGATGTCGATTCCTTGGCCCGCGTTCCGATGTTAGAGAGATTCTCGCCGTTTCGGATATTGGCGTTCTGTGTTCACGGTCCGAAGGGTTCTCAAATGCGATACTTGAGTACATGGCCGCCGGTTTGCCCGTTGTTGCTACCGACGTCGGCGGAGCTCGCGAGGCTGTGATGAGTGATAAAACGGGGTTTGTAATCCCGTCCGGCGACGAGAAGGCGCTTGCGGCGGCGATCCTGAGCCTGCTTGAGAATGCGACTCTTGCAGAAAACATGGGTGCATCAGGCCGAGCTCTAGCAGGCGAACGCTTCTCTGAGAGCGCTCAGATCGACGCAGTGATGACGCTATATGAATCGTTGCTGGATCAATGATCGCAACACTGGCAATCTAAGAATTGAGCGTTACGAATAGCAAAACCAAACCAATCCGAGTTCTGCTCGTTGCTCCGGCGTTACCTATCGTCGGCGGGCAAACAGTGCAGGCAGAACGGCTTCTGCGTCGGCTTTCTGTGGTCCCTGGGCTTGAGGTCGCACTCCAACCCATCAATCCGAAATTCCTGCCGAGGCTGCAGAAGATCAAGTATGTACGAACGCTCATCACTATTCCGAAATACGTTATCGATCTTCCCTTACGGGTTCGTTCGTTTGATGTCATTCATATCTTTTCAGCGTCATATTTCTCATTCGTGATCAGCCCGACGCCGGCCCTGCTGGTTGCAAAACTCTTTCGCAAGCCGACGATCCTGAACTACCGAAGCGGCGAGGCCGAAGACCATCTGCGACGTTGGAAAAGTGCGGTCAGGACGGCGAGCCAATTCGATGAGATCGTAGTTCCCTCCGGATACCTCGTGGATGTGTTCGCCAAATTTGGCCTCAACGCACGTTCCATTTTTAATTTCGTCGATACCGACCGATTCTTTTTTCGACGGCGCGACCCGCTCAGGCCGGTCTTTCTTTCGAATCGCAATTTTGAGGCTCATTACAATGTCCAATGTACTCTCCATGCTTTCAAGCAGATCCAGGGACAAATGCCCGAAGCAAGCCTACTGGTCGTCGGTGACGGGCCTTTGAGGGCGGAACTTCACGATCTGGCGTCGCGGTTGGAATTGCGGAATTTCGAGTTTCGAGGTTCGGTCTCGCCAGATCAGATGCCATCGGTGTATGACGAGGCGGATGTTTACCTTAACGCTTCGAGCGTCGACAACATGCCAAACTCGATCATTGAGGCCTTCTCCGCCGGGCTTCCGGTCGTTACGACCAACGCCGGAGGGATCCCGTACATTATTGATCACGAGAGAACGGGCCTACTTTCTTCGGTAAATGACCACGAAAGCCTCGCACAAAATGCCTTACGCTTGTTTCGTGAACCTGATCTTGCCGAACGGCTTATTGCCGCGGCGAGGAACGAGGTTGAACGGTATACATGGGAAAGGGTCGCGGACGAGTGGGTCGAACTTTACCGGTCGCTGGTGAAGCCGGGATGATGCGATACTTGAGAAAACTCAAGGGCAAAGGGCTGACCGAATTGAGAGAGCGGACGGTCACGGGCATCTACAGCATAGTGGAAGCGGCCGGTTTTGACGCTGTAACCGGGCGGCTGCCGGACGGCCTGAGCATCCGGGAAGGAGTTCGGGACATTCTGGCGCCCGCCACCTTTGGCCCGGACGAGAGCGTAGAGGAGCTCAAACAGGCGAAGGATCAAGCGGAATCGATCATTCGGTCAGCGGATCGAATCTTGGAGGGCAAATTCGATCTGCTCGGGTACGAGGGGCTCGACTTTGGCAAGCCGCTTCCCGATTGGCATTTCGACCCGGTCTCGGGCAAGCGGTCGCCGCGGGTCCATTGGTTGCGGATCAATGAGATAAACGCTGACGAGACCGGCGATAAAAAGGTCATCTGGGAACTGAACAGACATCAGTATTTCATCACTCTCGGCCAGGCGTATTTGATAACCGCGGACCCAAAGTACGCCGAGGCGGTTTGGGACCATTTCGATTCATGGTGCCGGGAGAACCCAGCGAAGAAGGGCGTTAACTGGCTCTCGAGCCTGGAGCTCGCATTTCGGGCCATATCGTGGATCCGTGCCTTTTACCTCCTAGATGGATCGGGGATCTTTACAGCCGAGCGGTCCGAACAGTTTGCCCGAAAGCTATTTATTCACGCCCGGCACATTGAGCGGTTTCTCTCAACATATTTTGCACCGAACACGCACCTGACCGGCGAGGCGATCGGGCTCTACTACATCGGGACGTTTCTCAATGCCGGCAAGCACTCGAAGCGATGGCGGGAGCTCGGCTACCGCATTCTCTGCGAACAGGCGGAAAAGCACATCCGCGAAGACGGAAGCTACGTTGAGCAGGCGAGCCACTATGCCCGATATACGGCGGACATCTATTCGGACCTTGTGCTGATCCGGCGGCGCGAGGGACTTGACGTTCCAGGGGAAATGATCGAACGTCTTTCGGCACTCAAGCAGTACCTTGAGGCCCTGATCCGGCCGGACGGAACATTCATCATCTTCGGTGATGACGATGGCGGCCGCTACTTCCCTTCGGACCCGCCCGAGATCGACCGCATAGGCCCGACGCTCGCCCGGCTTTCGGCCGCAACGGGGATACCGGTAAGAGACGGACCTCTTTACGGTGAGGATGTGATCCCTTCGCTGGTTTGGTCGCTTTCAAAGGCGGAAAGAGAGGCGGTTAGGGAAATGACGCGTGACGAGCCGACAATGGGCTTATCGGCCTTTCGCTCTGGCGGTCTCTTTGCCTACCGGACGCCGGGCGGGGCCGAGCATTTTCTTTTCCACGCCGGGCCGCACGGGTTTTTAAACTGCGGACACGCCCACGCCGATGCGATTTCGTTCGAGCTATCGGTCGGTGGGAGGCGAATATTTATCGATTCTGGAACATACGTCTATACAGCCGATCTTGAAAAAAGGAACCTGTTTCGCTCGGGCTTAGCGCATAATTGCATCACCGTCGATGGCCGGTCCCTATCTGAGCCCGACGGGCCATTCTCCTGGAAATCGGCCGTAAATGCCCGTTTACTCGCTGCGGAAGCCGCTAACGGTGAGTTTAAGATAAGCGCAGCGACGGATGGGTTTGTCCGGCTCGGGGTGGAACATTGCCGAACGGCAATACTTACACCGGGCGAGGGATTGGTACTCACAGATACGATCGCAACGGACGAGCGGCACGAGATCACACTCAGTTTCGTTCTCCCCCCCGATATTGAGGCAAGGTTAAGCGGCGACAAGATCTGCTTGTCATCAAGAGCGGAACCGAATAGCCTGATGGTTTGCGGAGAAACCCGAGCGAAGGAGAATGGCAACGTGATCTCGTCAAGCTGGGAGATAGATGATGCAGCCATCTCGCCAATTTATGGTAAGTTGGTGCCTACAAAGATCATCAGATCACGTGTGGTGGTAGCCGGCGAGGTCGAGATAGTAACTACATTCAGCTGGTAAAATGGCTAGGGGCCGCGGGAATGACAAGTATTATGGTTCTGATAAACGACGAAAACTCTCCAGAATATGACGAACGGCCGTGGGGCAGCTTTACCGTTCTTGATGAAGGCGAGGGCTTTAAGGTCAAACGGATCGAGGTCCTGCCCGGCAAGCGGCTCAGCTATCAGAGACATGCACAGCGGTCGGAACATTGGTTCGTCGTCGCCGGCACGGCTAAGGTGACACTCGACGGAAGCGATACGCTAATCACGGCCGGCGAAGCGGTGGACATCGAGGTAGGGACGGCACATCGGGTCGAAAACCCGGGAGATGAACATTTGGTCTTCATCGAAGTCCAGCAGGGCCCCTATCTAGGCGAGGACGACATTGTGCGGCTGGAGGACGATTTTGGTCGTGCCGCCTGATCGGCACACAGGCTTTCTCTCATAGCTCCAATGTGCGGCATTAACGGCATAATTTATTCGCGTAGTTCGGGACGGACGGCCGACGGATCGGTCTTGGCCCGGATGCGCGACGTTCAGACCCATCGCGGCCCGGACGAAGAAGGCCTTTTCGTCTCGGGGCGAGCGGGCCTCGGACACCGTCGACTCTCGATAGTTGACCTAAAGACCGGCCAACAGCCGATGTACAACGACGACCGCTCGCTCGTCATTGTCTACAACGGCGAGGTCTATAACCACCTTGAGCTAAGGCCGGAACTTGAATGCCTCGGCTTCACCTTCCGGACGACTTCTGATACCGAAACGATCCTTCGGGCCTATGAAGCGTATGGGCCAGCCTCGATCGAAAAGTTCCGAGGAATGTTCGCTTTTGCGATCTGGGACACGCGGTCGGACGAGCTTTTCATTGCACGCGACCGATTGGGCGTAAAACCGCTTTACTATGTCCACAGCGAGGACGGTAGCCTATTTTTTGCCTCGGAGATCAAGGCATTGCTCGAAGCGGGTGCGGTACGGCCGGAACTTGAATACCGCTCGCTAACGGACTATCTTGCAAACCACGGCAACTCGGGCGAGCTAACGCTCTTTAGAGGGGTGAAAAGGCTTTTGCCCGGCCATACTCTGACGCTGAAGAACGGGCGGGTCGAGATAAGAAAATATTGGGACGTCACATTCGAACGAAACGAAGACGAGAGCATGTCGGACCGCGAATGGGTGGAACGATGGTCGGAACTCTTTCACGACTCGGTACGACTCAGGCTGATGTCCGACGTTCCGCTTGGGATGTTCCTTTCGGGCGGGATCGATTCGAGCGCGATCGCGGCGGCGATGGCAAAAATGGTGGAAACGCGGATCAAGACCTTTTCGGTCGGATTTGCGGAACGCGAGGCAAACGAGCTGAGATACGCGAGAATGGTCGCCGAACGTTTCAACACGGACCACCACGAGGTGGTCGTTACGCCCGAGCAGTTCTTTGAGGCATTACCGGAACTGGTATGGCACGAGGACGAGCCGCTGGCCCATCCTTCGAGCGTCGCGCTTTATTTCGTTTCAAAACTCGCTGCGAAGCATGTAAAGGTAGTGCTGACGGGCGAAGGCAGCGACGAGAGCCTTGCCGGCTACCCGCGATACATGAGAACGCTGGCCAACCTTCGGCTCGGAAAGCTTTACAACGGGCTGATGCCGGGAGCGGCAAGACGCCTTCTGGCCAGCGGGGTCGAGGCCTTGCCACTACGGTCAAAGATCAGGCATAAGCTCCGCAAGAGCTTTATCACGGTGGATCCAACGATCGATTCGATGTATTTTGACAACTTTGCGGTCTTTCCACGCACAATGCAGGACAGCCTTCTGACGCCGGCGACCCGCGAACGCTTGAACGGTTCGGCGGACCCATATGCAGAAATGTCGCGGCTATTTGATTCGTTGGAGACCGGCAGCCTGCTCGACCGAATGCTTTATACGGACACGAAGACCTATCTGCACGAGCTGCTGATGAAACAGGACCAGATGTCGATGGCGGCCTCGATCGAAAGCAGGGTTCCTTTTCTGGACCATAAACTGATCGAATTTACGGCCGCGATGCCGACGAGGATGAAGCTCCGCGGACGGACGACGAAATACGTGCTCAGAAAGGCGATGGAAGGCACGCTTCCGGATGAGATACTGAGCCGGGGCAAGATGGGCTTTCCGGTACCGGTCGGAAAATGGTTTCGCGGCGAATTTCGAAGCGTAGTTGACGAATATGTTCTATCGGAAAGAGCACTCGCCAGAGGCATTTTTGACGCCAAGCAGGTCAAGCAGCTAGTTGAAAGGCATATGCAGGGCGAAAACCATGACGAACGGCTCTGGGCCCTGCTAAACCTAGAGATCTGGCACCGGCGTTTCATAGACACAGACACTAGAACCGCATAGCGGAGACCCTAGATCGGCGAAGGCACGATTCAAACTTGTGAAGATACTATGGCTAAAAACCGAGCTTCTGCACCCGGTCGATAAGGGCGGGCGGATACGGACCTATCAAATGCTCCGCGAGCTGAAGAAGGAGCATGAGATCACGTATCTGACGCTTGACGACGGAGCGGCGGCCATGGACGCCCGGGAACTTTCGGCAGAATACTGCAGCGAACTGATAACGGTTCCCCACCAGGTTGCGCCAAAATTCAGCCCGCGATTCTACGGCGAACTTGCCGGAAACCTCTTTTCGAAGCTTCCCTACTTTATTGCAAAATACCGCTCGCCGGCAATGCGCCAAGCGATCGATGAAACGCTTGCCGAAGGGCGTCATGACATATTGGTATGTGACTTTCTCCACCCGGCGATCAACTTACCCCAAAGCATCGGCATCCCGACTCTGCTCTTTCAACACAACGTCGAAGCGATGATCTGGCGACGGCATTATGAGGTCGCAGAAAGCATGCCGAAGAAGGCCTACCTAAAATCGCAATGGGAACGGGCAAGAAGATTCGAGCGGCAGGCCTGCAGGCGGTTTGACACGGTGGTAGCAGTTTCAAAGGAAGACGCCGAGTTCTTTCGCAGCGAATACGGCCATAAGCGCGTCAGGGAGATCGGTACGGGGGTCGATACGGAATATTTCACGCCGATCAACGGAGACCAGAGCACAAAACCGAACATCGTCTTCACGGGTTCGATGGACTGGCTGCCGAATAGCGACGCCGTTAAATGGTTCGTTGGAGACATCTTCCCGCTAGTGAAACGAGAGATCCCGGAGGCGACGTTTACTGTGGTCGGCCGCGATCCTTTTCCGGAGATAGATGAATTGGCAAAACGGGACAACTCGATCAAGGTCACGGGACGAGTTGAAGACGTCCGACCGTACATGCGCGAGGCGGCCGTTTTCGTAGTGCCGATACGGATCGGCGGCGGCACCCGTCTCAAAATATTCGAAGCAATGGCAATGGGCCTTCCCGTAGTTTCGACAACGGTCGGAGCAGAAGGCCTTCCAGTGACCGATGGAAATGAGATCGTCCTGCGCGATTCACCGAATACGTTCAGCCGATCTTTAGTTTCGCTCTTGCAGAACCGTGAGAAGGCCAACAAGATCGCCGAAACCGCCTGTCGCGTTGTCCGGGGCAAGTTCGGCTGGAGTTCGATCGCGAAGCAGTTTGAGGACATTGTTGTGGAGGTCATCGAAACAAGAAAAGACGCCGCGGCAGAGCGGGCATTCATCGGTCACCAGCAAGCCCGGTCGGTCAGTCAAGTTCGCGAGCTTTGATCGCATTCGTTCGCTCGGATCTTTCGACATCACCTATGCCAGATGGCGATTCGAGAAAACTTCGTGCCCGCTGGATCTTACCGGTGCTTCTGGTGGTCTTCGCGGCACTATGCGTCGGTACCAGCCTCACAAAACGGCCGTGGAGCGACGAAGGCTGGTTTGCCGGAGCCGGTTATAATCTTGCATTCCACGGCAAGCCCGGCACTCTTGTTCTTGAGCCCCGCGGCTACCGCGAAGGAATCGACAAATACACCTATTGGACGGCTCCGCTCTATTATCCGCTTCAGGCCGGTTGGTATCGATTGGTCGGCTTCAGCTTGTTCTCGATGCGAACGCTTTCAACGGTCTTCGGCGTTATCCTGATCTTGTCAGTGTTCTTCTTTACAAAGGCTTTATATAACGACGATGCCGTCGCCATGCTGACCACCGCATTGCTGTCGTTCGATTATGTGATCGTAATGGGAGGCTCGTTCGGGCGGATGGATATCATTTGCACCGCGTTCGGGTGGGCTGCCCTCGGTGCATATTTTCTATTGCGCGAGAAGAACTTTCCCCTGGCATTATTTGCCGGCCAAACATTGGTCGTACTTTCCGGCCTTACACATTTTCTTGGCATCATCTATTTTTTTGCATTTTGGTTCATCGTAGTCTATTTCGACCGTTCGATGCTTTCATTGCGTGCCGTTTTGCTCTCGTTCACGCCGTATTTTGTCGGTGCGATCGCCTGGGGTGCGTATATCATGCAAGCCCCTGAACTGTTCATGATCCAGTTTGGCGGGAATGCCCAAGACGGCGGAAGGCTAGCATTGCTGGCGGACCCGGTCTCCGCCATAACAAAGGAGATCACTGAACGCTACGTTGTTGCCTATGGGCTCGCGACGCATTCGGCCGGCTCAAGCGGGCCGGTCTGGTTGAAGAGCATCGTCCTGTTTGCGTACCTTCTTGGCATCGGCGTGGCCTTATCCGTAAAGCAGTTGCGATCTAAAACAGGGACGCGGATCGCTTTCATTCTCTTGGCGATTTTCTTCACGATAATGACGCTTCTTGACGGTCAAAAGCTTAGCTATTATTTGCTCAACATCGTCCCGGTCTATTCCGTCATTTTGGCGGCGGCAATGGTCTATCTCTTCCGCCGATCCCAGTTCGGCAAGCTTGCTGCGTCCGGATTGATCCTCGGAGTTCTCGCGCTTCAGTTCGGCGGGCTTGTGCTCAAAATGCGAGCCAACGGATACGCGAATCAGTTCACTCCCGCTGCTGAGTTCATTAAGTCTAATGCTCAGCCCGGGGATGTCGCCTACGGCAGTGCCGAACTGGCTTTTGCTCTTGGCTTCGAAGGGCAGGTGGTGGACGACCACTGGCTCGGGTTTGAGCGAGGACGGTTGCCGAGATTTTTCGTCATCGAAGAGGTCTATGAAGAAGCATTGGACGGCAGGCGAAAGAGTACGCCGGAGGTCTATTCGCATGTTACGAGGACGCTCGAACTCGAATACGAACTTGTATATGACCGTTCCCATTACCAGATCTTTATGAGGAGATCCCCGGGACCGACGCCCAAAAGCGCCGCTCTCGAACAATAGCAAGCCCACGCGTTCCTCGAACGATCTCAGAATGAAACCGTCGCACCAAAATCTTCTCATCGCACTCGTGCTCTTCCTTATGGTCGCACCGATATGGGTCGTTGACGTACCGCCGTTGGTCGACCTTCCGAATCACGCCGCGAGGATAAACATTCTTCTGAACTACGAGCAAAGCGAGTTCTTCCAGCGGCATTTCGAGGTTCTCTATGAACCTATCCCCAACATGGGCATGGACTTGATCTTGGTCCCGCTTGCCGGTCTTGTTGGTATCTGGACCGCATTCAAGATCTTCCTGAGCGTAGTGGCGGTACTTTTTTTCATTGGCTGCCAGATCATTGCCTCCGCAGTTCACGGGCGTTACCTTACCCTTACCTCGTTGATCGCCCCGTTCTTCCTTTATGGCGGAACTTTCTTTTATGGCTACCTGAATTACATTCTCAGCGTGGCGATGTTCTTGGTCACATTTGGGCTATGGCTTCGCTGGCGTGAATCGATGTTCAAACGCGGCTATCTTGTACTACTTATCTTAGTGGCCTGTGTTTACCTTTCGCATCTTTCTTCCTTTGCGTTCCTCGCACTCGCCATCATTTTCTATAATCTTATTCAAATACTCGCAAAAAGACTCGGCGAACGAAGTTTCAAGAAATGGCTTGCAGACGCGTCACTATTTGTATTGCCTTCGATCGCTTTTCTCTTGTTTATTCGCGGATCCGGCAATGTGGGCAAGATGGAATGGGAGGGTGCTTGGAAAAAGGTCATCGTCTCGTTTGGCCCGTTTTTGAGCTACGATCCGGTAATCGATTTCATCTGCTACGGCGTTGTCTTTGCCGGTGTCGCGTTTCTTTTCTTTACGGGTGAATCGGCCATCAGTAAACCCCTTCTTTTTGTAGCGGTTACCTTCTTCATCCTATTTCTCCCGGCCCCGACCAACTTATTCACGGCGGGAGATGCCGATTCGAGGATTATCCTTCCGGCGTTTTGTCTCTTTTTCCTTTCATTCGATATACGGCAGCACCTTCGGATTCATCTGGTATTCGCTCTTATCTTTGTTGCTCTGCTTGGAGTTAGACAGTCGGTCGTTGCGTATCGCTGGCACGGGATGAGCAAGGACCTACTTAACGTGGCCGAGATGTATAAGGTCCTCCCGCCAAACTCGATGACTTACGTAACTTACGGCGACGGATACCTATCGGTCACACCAAAGCCCGAAAGAATTCGCTTCCTGTCGATTGGCATGGCGAACATCGACCGCGGTGTGATCTGGCCGCGTCTATTTGCAATTCGAGGACAGCAGCCGCTCGTGTTTAGGGCCGTCCAGCCTTTCGCCGAGCTTTCGATGAGCAATCTCGGCGAGTGGGATCAAATACTTTCGGAATATGACCATGTTTGGGCCTTTAGAGTCTCGGATGATGTTCGCAATCAGCTGGCTATGCGAGGTACTATTATCGCGGAGTCGAACGATATCCTGATTCTCCGAAAAACGTCGGGCAATCGGAAGTGATAAATGAAAATAAGCGTTTTTGGACTTGGTTACGTTGGGGCGGTGTCGGCGGCGTGTTTGGCCGCTGAGGGGCGCGATGTCATCGGCGTTGATGTCAATCCGACAAAGGTCGCACTGATCAATGAGGGCCGATCTCCGATCGTTGAGGAAGGCATCGCAGAAATGACCGCAAGGGTCGTGGCCGAAGGTCGCCTGCGGGCAACTGTTGAAACGCAAGAGGCAGTTTCGTCATCCGAAATTTCGCTTGTCTGTGTCGGCACTCCTTCGAACGATAACGGCTCACTAAAGCTAGATTATGTCGAGCGGGTAAGTGAGCAGATCGGGGCTGCGATCGCCGAAAAGAGTGACCGCCATTTGGTTGTTATGCGAAGCACGATGCTTCCCGGCACCATCGAAACTCTAGTTAAACCGGCTCTCGAGCGAACTTCCGGAAAGCTGGCTGGAACGGACTTCGATCTTTGCGTTAATCCGGAGTTTCTTCGCGAGGGCAGTTCGATCAAGGATTTCTATGCCCCGCCGTTCACGCTGATCGGTTCCGATCATCCGGAAGCGGCAGAACGGCTTACCGAAATGTACAAGAACATCGACGCTCCGCTTCACCTGACCTCTGTCAAAGCGGCCGAGATGGTCAAATATGCCTGCAACTGCTTTCATGGGCTAAAGGTCGCTTTTGCGAATGAGATCGGAAATATCTGCAAAGAATCGGGCATCGATAGCCACGAGGTGATGGAGGTCTTCGTAAAGGACACGAAATTGAACCTTTCGCCCTACTACCTCAAGCCCGGATTCGCGTTCGGCGGCTCATGCCTGCCGAAAGACCTTCGAGCCCTAACATACAAGGCCCGCCAACTTGACGTTCCCGTCCCGGTTCTTGAGGCGACCCTGGAAAGCAACCTGCTTCAGATCGAACGTGCCGTAAATATGATCATAAGGACCGGCAAAAAAAGGATCGGCTTCCTCGGGTTCGCGTTCAAGGCCGGGACCGATGATCTTCGCGAGTCGCCAGTCGTCAGCGTGATCGAGCGAATGATCGGAAAAGGCTTTGACGTTCGCCTATACGACAAGGAAGTTTCGTTGGCGAGGCTGGTCGGAGCAAATAAGGAATACATCGAGCAAGAGGTCCCTCACATCTCAAGGCTAATGGCAGAAACGGTCGCCGAGGTGGTCGAACATTCCGAAGTCATCGTCATCGGTAACAAGAGCTTGGAATTCAAACCCGTGGCCCGGACCGCAGTTGGCGACTGCGTGGTGATCGATCTCGTGCGGATCCTCGACGAGAATATCTCAAGCGATGGTTATCGCGGCATCTGCTGGTAGTATTCTTTCGGGAATCACCATGGAGCTGCACCGTAAAACCGCTTTCCGAGCGAGATATGGGAATCTGGCAAGACGCGCGCCAGGCATGTAAACGAGCGATCACAGAATACGATGAGATTCGAGGTGCTTAGAGAATATCCAGACCGAAAGACGGAAGACAAGTGGGATCACTTCCTGTCACGGGTCTCATTTCCTAGCCACTATTCTGCACCCGCATATTTTCGCGAACCGTTCTGGAAGGATAAGAATCCTTTCGCAGTGCTCGTTTTTGACGGTTCAGATGAAATTACCGCTGTCGCAACGGGCCTGTCGCTCAGCTCCGGGCTGCAATGCGGAATGTTCGTTAGGCCTCAGGCCGCCCTCGCTCCCGATGCCGGTGATGAACGCACGGTAGGGCTGCTCTTCGATGGGTTTCGTGCCGCCGGTTCGAAAAAGCTGAGTGAGATCACGCTGTTTTCGTGGGAACCGATTCCCGGCCTGAAAGAGCTTGGCTTTAGCGAGCGAATTTCGAAAGGCGAAGAGCGCACAGTGGTTCTCGATCTCACAGTTGGTTCGGACGCGATCTTCAGCTCGTTTTCGCCATCGCGTCGGAACAATCTTCGAAAGGCGATGAAACGGTCTCAGCTGGAGATAGCCGACCTTTCAAGCGAGGATGAACTCAGGGAGATTTACCCTATCCACGCCGCATGGTGCCGGACAAAGTCGATCGCACCGACGCCGTATGACGATCTCAAATGCGCGTGGCGGCTCAAAGAAAACCGCAAAATTATAGTCGCGAAGCATGAAGGCCGTGTGATCGCGGCTAGCTACTTTCGGTTTAGCCGTGGCGGCGTTGTCGAATACGCGGGAAATAATTCCGATCCGGACTTTTTGCATCTTAAGCCGAACGATCTCTTGATGTGGGAAGCAATAAAATGGGCATGTGACTCGGACTTTCCCAAATTCAGTATGGGCGGATCGCATACCTTCCTGCAAAGATTCGGTGGCGAGATCGTCAATACATATAGGTATCAGGCTGATCTTTCCTGGTTAAAGACCAATCGGCTTAAGAACAATGCGAAAGGCCTGTTCCTGGGCCTCTACAGAGCTATTCCGAACGACCTGAGGCAAAAGGCGAAACGCGGTCTCGGGATCCGATCGGGTTCGATCAACCCTGATGCGAAAGCGAGCAAAGATTGACGCGTCTGGAAGTTCTTGTGGTTTTACGATATGAAGAATATGAATAGCAGCAACACGTCCCGTGTGCGTGAAGCTATCCGGGAATCATTTATATACAAGCGTATTCAGGGCCCAATATTTAACCTCAAGGGATATATGTTCGACCTGTACCATGGCGTGAAGACAATGCCGCAGGTAACACTCGACCAACTTGAGATCGACAGTCCTAACAAGAAGGGCGGAGGCATATACGCCGGAACCGAACCAAAGTACTTCCGAACTGTACTCGATTCGCTCGACATCGACTTTTCGCGATTTCATTTCATAGATTTTGGCTCCGGTATGGGCCGTGCATTACTTTTGGCGGCCGATTACCCTTTCAAGAAAATTACCGGAATCGAGTTTTCGCCGGAATTGCACAAAATCGCTGAAAGGAATATCAGGTCCTACACCCGTCGAAAACGCGCGTGTGACGATCTCGAAAGCGTTTGTGAAGACGCGACCACCTATGCTCTGCCGAAGGAGCCAAGTGTCTATTATTTGTTCAACCCGTTCAACCGAGAACTTTTCGGTTCGGTGATCCGTAACTTCGAACGGTCTTTGTCAGAAGAACCACGTGACGCGTACGTGATCTACATGAATCCGGTAAACGATGATCTTTTTGTCGATTCGCCCGCTTTCGAACCGCTTGACCGGGGGCCTTGGCATTCGGTACACGTCGCACGCCGCGGCGAGTAACGCCCATCGTATGCCTTCGGGGCGGTCTTGGATCTCGAGAATCGAGCGTGCTGGGTGAAGGTTCTCGGGACCGGAAGAAATGGGAATTCGCTTCGTAAAGTATTCTGTCTTTGCCGTTGCGGCAGTCGGACTCTGGTCGCTGATCGCTGCGGCTCTTGGTAACTACCTCGTGGTTTCTCAACCGCTGGATAGTGCCGATGCAATCATTGTGCTGGCAGGCGGCAGAGAACACGAGGAAAGAGGCCTAGAGGCCGTTCGGCTGTTCCGCCTAGGTGTTTCGACCAAGATCATCCTTACGAATGACGGGGGGCAAGCGGGATGGGACGATGATGCCGGCCGGAACCTCCTTTTCGTCGAGCGCTCACGGTTATTACTTCTCTCAAACGGTGTCCCCAAGGAGAGCATCGAGATCGTTCCGGGCGTGATCCGTGACGGCAGCCGGGTAGGTACCGTTGTCGAGGCAAATGCCGTCTCTTCATTCTGCAAAGATCAGGGCTATACTCGCATCATGCTAGTGACCTCGGCCTTTCACACCCGGCGTGCCTTAGAAGCATATTTGCGCATTCCGAAGCCCGACTCGCCTTTTGACGCGGTAGGGATCTCACATCCGCCGCTGCCGAAGGATGAGATCTCCTACACGTTTTGGTGGTTAAGCCTTAAGAAATGGCGTCTGGTTCCCGGCGAATATATAAAAATGCTGGTCTCGGCCTAACGAATTGGCGGAGATCGGCACAGCGAGCTAAACGCATCTTTCTCTTTGGTCGAACTGCGTCGGGCGTCAATTAGCGTCCCGAAGATTTTACACATTCGACGAGGTACTTTGAGAATTGGCTTTGGACTGCTTCGCGAGCGAAACGCGATCTGACGTCCGGGCTTCCCCAAGGCAGTTCATCGGCCGAAAGCTTCCGTTGTCGTACCTGGTCAACAAAATCCGATAGCACTCTTTCTATGCTCTCGATGTCCATCGGGTCGGCGGTCAAGCCACCTATCTCCCGAATCAGGTTATTCGCTGTGCCCGGCGGCGTGATGCCGCAAATCGGTTTGCCTGATCCAATGTAGTCGATCAATTTTGACGGGAGAAACACGCTTTGTTCTGATGGTGCGTCGATCAACAATAGACCGTCACTTTGCCCCATCGCGGCAAGGCTTTCGAGATAAGAGATCCGGCCATCAAAGCGGACATCCGGAAGCATCGGATCGCTCAGAATCTCATCCAGCTCCGGCCCGACATCGCACGGTCCGATGAACTCAAAGGTCACATCCTCAAATCGTGTCGAATCCATCTTCCGTGCGTGGAGAAGTGCTCGAAGAACCGGATATGGGGTCCGGGGGCCGTAAAACTCACCAATGTGTCTGATGAGTACTCGATCGGAAGCGGGCGAAGCTCTTTTGTTGAAAAGCTCTTCATCAAATGCATGTGGCAACACCCTTGCTTTGTCCTTTAGCTCATCCGGATACTTGGAAAAAACAAGATCGATGGTCTCGCTGGAATTCATCAGCACCATATCAGCATGCTGAAGCACCAATGATTCAGATCGCAAGTTAAGCTCTCTTGAGTGCTCGTCATATTCGTTGAACTGATTCTCGATCCATGGGTCGCTGAAATACGCCACCCACGGCAAACTCAGCGTCCGTTTCAACTCCAAACCGATCATGTGGCACGTAAACGGTTGGCCAAAGGTCACAACGCAATCGAACCGAGGTCTCTCGATCTCCAGCAAACCCGTCACGGTCTCCAGGACCGGCGGAACCCACGAACGATATTGATCGGGGTTTCGGTAAAGCTCATTCCAACGTTTTCGGCTTAGTCGGTATAAGATTCGGCTGATCTGTTTGCTTAGCGGAGGTGCTGTGAACTTGACCCGAACAAGCCTTTCGATATCCCTGTCCGCATCCGGGTAGATCGTGTTGTCGAGTTTGATGGCGTCCGTCTCCGCACAGATTAGGGTCACGGCTGAACCGAGGCCGGATAGTAGCCGTGCGACTTGGATCGATCGCGGAAGCGCCATTGGCGGAAACGGGAATGAAATTGCCAGAATATTCATTGGTGTTGGATTCGACGCACAGAGGATCGTTTGAGGTAAACCGACTGCAGATACCGGACGGAGGGTTGATGTAGAACGAGCAATTCACCTAGCCGAGCATACAGCAAAATGAGAGGCATCTGCCCAACGATATTGGTCAAAAGCGCCATTACAATCTAGCACGACGGTCAGTTAAAGCTCCGTGTAGACGCCGCAGCCCCGGATCGACCTACTTTCAAGCCGAAGTTGCGTCCTTTTGCCTTGAGCCGATCTTTCGAGCTTCCCAAAGTCCTACGATCTCTTCAACTATTCTTTCAGCCGCTCTTCCGTCCCACAGTTCGGGTATTGCACCTTTCCGCCATTTGCCGGAAACCATTCGTTCGACGTGGTCAGGGATCGAGTCAAGATCGTCCCCGAGCAGCACGTTCGTCCCCACCTCCACGGTCTCGGGACGTTCCGTGGTCGTTCTTGCGGTCAGGCACGGGACGCCAAGAACGGTTGCCTCCTCAGTAATGCCCCCGGAATCGGTGATGATCCCGCGTGCGTGCTTGAGCAAATAGACGAACTCCAGATAGCCCATTGGCTCGATGGGAATGATATTCGGCTCGAGCGCTGGAATATGTTCAAAGGTCTTGCGTGTTCGGGGATGGACCGGAAAGATCACCCGTATTGAAGATGCAGCACTGCCGATCATCCGGAGTATCGCGCTCAACGTTTCAGATGAATCAACGTTTGCCGGGCGATGGAGTGTTAGGAGCAGATAACCTCCGGCTTGTAGATCTAGTTCCTCCCATACGGCCGGCTTCTCGAGCCGGTCGAGATTCTCGAGCAGCGAATCGATCATCGTGTTGCCTACAAAGAAGATCCGGTCGGGCTCGACACCTTCGCTCAACAAATTCTCCCCGGCGCTTCGCGACGTCGTAAAAAAGAGATCTGCGATCGAGTCCGTTACTTTCCGATTGACTTCCTCGGGCATCGACATATCGCCCGATCTGAGCCCGCCCTCAACGTGGGCAACCGGAACCCCGAGCTTTTTAGCAACGATCGCGGTTGCCATCGTCGAGTTGATATCACCGACAACAACAACAAGATCCGCCCGGTTCTGTTCAAGATCCGCTTCGAAGGCCACCATGATCTCGGCGGTCTGCTTTGCATGAGACCCGCCCGAAATGCCAAGGTTTATGTCAGGTTCCGGGATGCCCAACTGCTCGAAAAAGGTGTCACTCATCTGCGAACCCGAATGCTGCCCGGTATGCACTAGCCGGCAATCGATTGCGTGCCCCTTGTCCTTTGCCCTTCGAATTGCCGTCAGGATCGGGCCAACCTTCATGAAGTTCGGACGTGCTCCCGCAACGATAGTAATCTTCAAACCCATACTGACCATCCGATCCGAGCGAATAGCAAAAATTGCGGGTCTTCGCGACCTCTTAAATTAACCGTGAAACCCTCGGAACTTCTCGTCCGAGGGCCAAAACCGCTGAGCCGTTCCATATTCAAAGGCCAATAGAAAAAGGGAGATCCAAACAACCGCGATTCTAGCCCACCAACGGTGAGTTGGGCAAACTAGTTCTTCGATTGGATCGAATCTCCCTTTAAGAACGGGCGAGATATTTCAGGCCAGGGCCAGAAATGCCAGAGTTCTAATTGATGAAGGCTCCAAGGACCGGCACATCACCTGAACTTCCATATCGTAGGGTTGAGAACCCCTCAGTGCTCTTCTGGAAATACCATGTACCGTTGCTCGGCCGGTAGACCGCAAGATCGGTCTTTCCGTCACCGTCGTAATCGCCGGGCGTTGGTACATCCGTTGCGAGACCGAATTGGAATACAGACATTTGTCCGTTGGACTGATCGAACCGGTACCAGGTACCGTTCGAGGGCCGGTAAACCGCGATATCGGTCCGACCGTCGCCCGTGTAATCGGCTGGCGTGACCACATCACCCGGTAAACCGAATGTGAAGGCAGCAAAACCTTGAGTTGATCTCAAGAGATACCAGACGCCCGTTGCGGGTCGGTATACCGCGAGATCGGATCGACCGTCTCCGTCATAGTCGCCAACCGCCGGTCTGTCACCTGAGAGGCCGAACTGAGCCGCGACGAATTGGCCGTCCGAGCTATTGAACCGGTACCAGACACCATTAGAAGGCCTCCATACGGCAAAGTCTGCCTTGCCGTCGGCGTCGTAGTCTGCATGAGCCGGTACATCACCGACGCTTCCGAAATAGCGTACGGTGATCGACCAGTTCGAGCTGTTTAGCACGTACCAGATGTTCTGTTCAGGACGGAAAACCGCGACATCGGTCTTGCCATCGCCGTCATAATCTGCCGGAGTGATCTTGTCGGTGGAAACGCCGAAGTTCACGCCGGTGCTTCCGTCACGGCTGCGATTGAGGTACCAGACTCCATCTGTCGGCCTGTAAAGCGAAGCGTCGGACTTACCGTCACCGTCGAAGTCGTAAGCGGCCGATCGAGTCGCAGCGGCACAGTCGCTCTGACGACCGCTAACGACACAAGCCGTCCGAGACTTGACGCCGGCCATGTCGGCACCGATATCCTTACCGCCGGGAGCTGCACCCTTATACGGTGACGAAGAAAGAAGTTCGAAATCCCTCTGTGCCACATCCCTGAACCCAAAGTTGCTTATGCTTGAGACATAAGTGTTACCCCCCGGATGGCCTGAGGACGCCCGCTGGTACACGTTCCCTGTCATCGTCCATTCCGGCCCGGGGGCAACAGCATTCAGTGCCGTTGTTCCGGTTCGTCCGGGTGCATCTCGCACACCCGACCACGTTCCCGCAGTATTCGCGACAATATTATTCGTCCAAACAAAGTCCCGGAACAATTGGGCATTTGCCTCTACCCACAGGAACGACGGCGAATTGCTTGTCGCGACAAACGTGTTGTGGTCGAACTCGATGTCGTGCATCACTCGCGTGCCGCCCGCATCCGGGAATATCCCGAGCCATCCATCGTCGCCCATCGCGGTCCCGGCGATGACCCAAAGATTGTTGTTCACGAAGACGCGGTTCGTCGTCTGGATATTCGTATAATCGTCGGTCGGCGTGATGTTAAAGCCGCTTCGGACGTTCTTGACGATGTTGTAGCGAAACGTGATGTTCTGACACACCGTCCACGGAGCCTGGCCGTCGCTTCGGCACGTAAATAGGATCGAATGTCCCGCCTGAGCCTCCGCCCAGTTATTTTCGAAAATGTTGTTTTCGATGACGATATCCTTGCCGTTCTTGATCTCGAACAGGTTCTTGACGACCCGCCGCGGTGACGCATTCCGCCATGAAAGTCGTTTGAAAAAGTGGTTCCTGTCAAAGGTAATATTGTTCGGGACGAAGTTCGGAATGTCGGGATCGGCCCCGCCAAGCATCACATTTTCGCTTCCCGCCTCGATGAAGTTATTCGAGATCAAGTTCCGCTCGGCACCATTGGTCATCAGGATGCCCTGTGAATCAGCCTGATCTTCCCAGATGTTCTCAATGTAGCTGTTGATGATCTGTGAATCTCGAACGTTGAAGTAAAATCCGCGCCGTGTATATGCATTATCCGCTCCGCGCAAAAGGCAACGGTCAAACACAAAATTATGCGGAACTTCCTGATATGTATCCTGCGCCGTGCCGTAATAGCCGAGAGCAACCAGCGATTGCTGCTGCTGCGTACTGTTGTGCCGGCTTATGTTTATCCCGATAAATTTGTAGTGCGAAGGCGGATTTGCGGCCGGAAACGCTTCGATCACCGGCGTAGAACCGGACGATGCCGAGCGTACGGTCGGCATATTCGGCGCGTCCGCAGGCGTCACTCGATTTCCTTCTGCCGGTAGGTTTGCAAGCGCCGAGCTCTGAATGGTCACGTAACCCGTGCCGGCACTCTTATACCGCAATACGAGATTCTCGGTGTAGGTGCGACCTGCCTCAACGATGATCGTGTCGCCGCGGTTCGCGGCATTTATTGCCGACTGGATCGTCGGATATTGGGAGCTGGGAACATAAAGTGTCGCGGCCTCGGCCGGTGTTTGCATCATGCTGACACATGAAATGCTTCCCAGTGCGATCAGTATGGATTTCAGTCCATACAGTCTAAGACTTGTGATTGAGAACATATGTTCCTCCGTTCAAATTTTCTTGGATCGTCGTATCGGGTCGGAATAACCATTCCCTTTGGGCTCGAATCACAGCAGATTTGTGAGGCAGGCTGCTTTGTTATATTCCTTCTTCTGTCCTGAAATAAGGTTCACCCTGGTAAATTCGATACAACTCTGTGGGGGTTTTGTGTGGGGCAAGGATCCTCGAATTCGCATTCAACGGACCAAGCTTAGGGGCAGCCGACAACATATGTCGGTCAATTTGAATTACTTTAACTTTCTTTCGGGAGCACGGGCCGAAGGCCCTAAACGGTTTTCCACATTTAAAGAAAACCGCCAAATCGTTGATGATTCCAGAAACGGGAAATTTTCTTTTATCACCTACGCAAGTTTGAAGGTATAAAATTTGACCGGTATCTGTCAATTTGACCGATGCATTCTTTCTGGATACGTTTCTGTTGGTCCCGGCGAGGTCGTTGATCGTTAGCCGATCGATATCTCTGGACCCTTATCACCGATCATCCGCGACCACAAAAGCGCTAAACATTTCCGGCGGTTTTCGCTATACTTTTTACGATGTCCCGCAAAAAAAAGTCTCCTAAGGTAGCCGTACTTTTTGGAACACGCCCCGAACTCATCAAGCTTGCCCCGGTTATTGCGGCCGCGAAAAAGCTCGGCATTGATACGGTGACGATCTCCTCAAGCCAGCACACCGATCTACTCAAGCCCTTCGTCGAGGCGTTTTCCATAAAGATCGATCATGACCTACGTGTGATGAGGGCCCGACAGTCACTGAACGAGGTAGCCTCTCGGGCGATTGCCCGTCTCGAACGGGTACTCAAGGAGATACGGCCCGACCTTTTACTTGTGCAGGGCGATACAACGACAGCGTTAGCCGGCGCCATTGCCGCTTTCAATCTCGGAATAAAGGTTGGGCACGTCGAGGCCGGGCTTCGATCCGGCGACCCGAAAAACCCGTTTCCTGAGGAGATGAACCGCCGGTTGATCACGCGCTTGGCCGACCTACACTTCGCGGCAACAACGCATAACCGAGAAACACTTATCGCCGAGGGTGTTTCCAAGAGCAATATTGCGGTGACCGGCAATCCCGTGGTCGATTCCCTCTTGCGATTCGCCAAGACCGCCAAGCCAAATAGGCAGCTCGCGAAACTCATCGAAAGTACCAGCGGAACCCGTCGAATTCTACTAACAACCCACCGACGCGAGAGTTTCGGCGAGGCAATGGAAGGAAATCTGCGCGTTTTAGGAGACTTTATTCAATCCCGGGCTGATCTATCGCTCCTTTTCCCGGTTCATCCGAATCCGAACGTCCGTAAAGTAGCAAATTCGATTCTTGGCGGCATCGATCGCGTTTTTTTGCTGGAACCTCTTGGTTATAGCGACTTTATAGCACTTGTTCGGGCATCGTGGCTTATTGTTTCCGACTCGGGTGGCGTTCAGGAAGAGGCACCGAGCTTTGGAAAGCCACTTTTGGTCATTCGTGCGAACACCGAACGCCCGGAAGCTGTCGAGGCCGGTGTCGCTAAACTGGTCGGAGATTCTTCCGAAGCCTTAAAAGGGCATTTGGAACAGGCATACGGTGACGAAACTTGGATCAACTCGGTGAAAAAGCAGAAGAACCCCTTTGGCGATGGCAGATCGGCGGAGCGTATAGTAAAGTTTATTCTGCGGAAGATTTAGCTCCGGTCGGCAAATCTGTCGGCAAAGCTCCGTCAACGTTTCGAAGTCCAAATCCAATGAGTCCCCAGCGGAATTTGAATGCACACCTGTTAACCGTCCTGGTGGAGGACTATTTCCACGTTGGGGCGTTCGATTCGCTCATCCAGCAACGCAATTGGTCGAATTTTGAAGCACGTTACGAACAAAACACGCGAAAAGCCCTGGACCTTCTCGACGAATACGACACAAAGGCCACGTTTTTCGTTCTCGGTTGGATAGCCGAAAAGAACCCGTCACTTGTTCGGGAGATTGCCGAACGAGGCCATGAGGTCGCGAGCCGCGGTTTCTATCACCGCGGCCTCATAAATCTTTCGCGGGAAGAGTTTCAGGCCGATCTTTCCCGGACGAACCGTGCGATCGAAAATGCGACCGGAGAACGGGTTTACGGATATCGGGCCGCTGAAAAGTTGAACTTTCGTCGCGATGAATGGGTGCTCGACACTCTTGCAGAGGAAGGTATGGCGTATGACGCTTCCTTTATGCCTACACGCAAAGATCAGGTCTCGCAGCGTACGGCGTCCATTTTCGAAACTCCTTCCGGCCCGATCTGGGAATTTCCATATTCAACCCTTGACGTACTCGCCGGACTGGCTCCGATTTCAGGCGGCAATTACATCCGACAAATACCGTATTCGATCACGAAGCATGCGATAGCGAAATGGGACAAATTGGCTAAAGGGCCATTCATGTTCTACTTTCATGTTTGGGAACTCGATCCGGATCAGCCTCGTATCTCAGCAGCAAACCTGCACACTCGGCTCCGTCATTACCGTAAGCTCGACAAGATGGATTGGGTACTTCGAGATCTCCTAAAGCGGTACGATTTCGTCCCGGTCGAGCGATATTTGGGACTCGAGCGGTCCGCCGCTGAAAATACCCGAACACCCGAGCCCACCGCTTTGTCGTTGGCCGTCGAGAAGGACAGGGACACGGCGGATCAACGCGAACGGATCCCGGTGACCATCGTCGTTCCCTGCTTTAATGAGCAAGAAACGCTTCCCTACCTGGCAAAGACCCTAGCAGGCGTAGAATCAGAACTCGAATCGCTGGATTACTCAATGCGCCTGATTTTTGTCGATGACAAGAGTACGGATGCGACCGTCGAGACCATTAGGTCATTGTTCGGTGAAAACGAGAACGCGACATTGATCGAGCATCCCGAGAACAAGGGCGTAGCAGGAGCGATCCTTACCGGCCTTCGGGCGGCGGAGACCGAGATCGTTTGTTCGATCGACTGCGATTGCACTTTCGATCCGTTCGAATTGCCGAAGATGATCCCGATGCTGACTGAAGGGGTCGATATGGTAACGGCATCTCCTTACCATAGAGACGGCGGCGTTCGGAATGTTCCCGGTTGGCGGCTTGCTCTTTCAAAGGGAGCTTCGCTTATTTACCGTCGGATCCTAAACTCAAAGCTCGACTCATATACCGCTTGCTTTCGGGTCTACCGTCGAAGTGCGATGACCGAGTTGACGATCCAGGAAACCGGCTATCACGGCGTCGCGGAAATGCTCGGCCAACTCGATCTAAAAGGCGGCAAGATCGTCGAATTTCCAACGGTGCTCGAGGTTCGACTTTTCGGAGCTTCTAAGATGAAAACCCTTTCAACCATTGGGGGACACTTGAAGTTGATGACTAGGTTACTGAAGAAACGGATCGTCGAACCTAAGGCACGGTCAGCCGAACCGGCAAAGCGATCACCGGAGAGCGGACAGTCTCGCTGATAGTTTGCCTTGCTTCTCTTGTCACTCTCGATCTCATTTATCAATGCCGAAAGAAATTGCCATCGTCGGAGCAGGAATGCTGGGCTTGACCCTTGCATTGAGGTGCTCCGATCAGGGATTCAAGGTTACACTATTCGAATCTGCACCGGAGATCGGCGGCTTGGCGAGCGTTTGGCAGATCGGTGATCTGACCTGGGATCGACATTACCACGTAACTCTTCTCTCCGACCTTCAGACGAGGAAGATCGCCCGCGACCTGGGGATCGAGGACGAATTTGAGTGGATTGAAACGAAGACCGGCTTCTATACCGACGGCCGGCTCGTCTCCATGTCAAACACGCTCGAGTTTCTATCTTTTCCTCCGCTCGATCTGTTAAGCAAGTTACGGTTGGGATTGACGATCCTCTATGCTTCGAAGGTATCAGACTGGAGAAAGCTGGAACAGATCCCTGTCGAAAAATGGCTCACCCGTCTTTCCGGCAAACGTACCTTCGAAAAGATATGGAAGCCCTTGCTACGAGCAAAGCTCGGGGAGGCTTATCGCGAATCTTCCGCCGCGTTCATTTGGGCCTCCATCCAGAGAATGTACGCGGCACGTCACTCCGGGATGAAAAAAGAGATGTTCGGCTATGTCCGAGGAGGCTATCGGCGGCTGCTTTCTCGGTTCCAAGACGTGCTGACAGAAAAGGGTGTCGAAATACGACTGAACGCTAAGATAGATCGAATTGGGGCGACCGAGAACGGGGCGATCCAGATCCAAGAAGCGAACTCGACCAGAACATTTGACCGTGCCGTCCTCACATGCTCCGCAACGGTAGCATCGCGATTGGTACCGGGCCTTGAGCCGGACGAGATCAAGAGGCTTTCCGGTGTCAGATATCAAGGAATCGTATGTGCCTCTATGCTTCTTAAGCGGCCGATCTCGGAATATTATGTGACGAACATCACCGATGAAACTCCGTTCACCGGGATCATCGAGATGTCAGCTCTTGTTGACAGACGCGAGTTCGGCGGACTTTCGCTTGTCTACCTTCCGAAATATATTGCTCCCGACGACAAGATGTTCGAGCAAAGCGATGAAGAAATAGAAGAGCACTTTCTTTCCGGGCTTGAATCCATGTATCCCGCGTTTGACCGCGGTGACGTAGTTGAGTTCAAGGTTTCGAAGGTTCGCGAGGTGTTTCCGATCCCTGTGCTGAACTATTCTCAAATGGTTCCTGAAATTCGAACGTCGATCCCGAACCTTTTTGTGATAAATTCCTCACAGATCACGAATGGAACTCTGAATGTCAACGAAACAGTTCAAATCGCCGAAAGGGCATTCCATTCGGTGCTATTTGAGCTTGAATAACTCCTCTGGTTTGCGGCAATGCGGCAACAGTGAATATGACGTGATTTTTGCGACGGCAAAAGCAGCGTGGGCGAAAAGACCCGACCGTAGAGCCGATAGCGGGCCTCTACAAGTAATGACTGGCATATTGCCCTAAAGTAACGATTTCATAATGACTTCATCTACAGAGCCAATTGCAAGCGTCTCGCTTGACCTCGATAATAAGTGGGCGTATATGAGGTCCAGCAAGATCGAGGGTTGGGAGGATTATCCGAGCTATTTGGACATCGCTGTCCCGCGTTCGCTTGAGGTGCTCGAGCGCCGCCGTGCAACCATCACCTATTTCATCGTCGGCAAGGATGCGTCGCTAGATAAGAATCGTATTGCCATCGCCTCTATCGCAGAGGCCGGGCATGAGATCGGCAACCACTCCTTCAATCACGAACCGTGGCTGCACCTCTATTCCCATGAGGAGTTGGATGCCGAGATCGGTCAAGCAGAAACGGCGATCGAAAATGTGACCGGCCAACGCCCACGAGGCTTCCGCGGCCCCGGATTCAGCTTGACACCTGCCGTAATCGATGTACTCGCCAAAAGGGGCTATAGCTATGATTGCTCGGTTTTCCCTACATTTATCGGACCGTTGGCTCGCGCATTTTACTTCTTCAAGTCCGGTGAAATGACGGAAGAGGAACGGCAAATCCGAAAGCGTCTTTTTGGAAGATTCCGCGACGGCTTTCAATCACTCAAGCCTTCCGAGATCGCAGCCCGAGACGGCTCTCTGGTTGAGATACCCGTTACCACCCTTCCTATCTTGAAGACCCCCGTCCACGTGAGTTACCTGATGTACCTCTCATCTTTCTCCGCCGCCGCGGCCAAAGCATATTGGAGAACCGCTCTTCAGCTCTGCCGTGCTACTCGCGTTGCACCGTCGCTTTTGCTGCATCCGCTGGACTTGATGAGCCGCGAAGACGTTCCGGAGCTCGAGTTCTTTCCCGGAATGTCGATCCCAACGCGTGAAAAACTAAAAATGTTAGAGTGGATACTCGATTCCATGGAAGGGCTTTTCCGGATCGTGCCGATGCGAGAACACGTGGACGAAGCAGTCCGACAATTATCCGTCGCGCGGTAAATGAAAGAAAGCACGCCGTGAAGACGTGCCTTTGTGAATCTGGTGATCCGACCAGGACTCGAACCTGGGACCCAATGGTTAAAAGCCATTTGCTCTACCGACTGAGCTATCGGACCAGACGGCCACTCGGGCCGAATTGAAGATTTTACATACTGCCGTCTGCGATGGCAAGTTCCATCCGGACCTCAGCCCGTGAATACTGTGAGCCGGGGTCCCTCGGCGTTTCAACAAACCCGAACTTCCTGTAAAGGGCTATCGCCGCGGGCAGCTTTGAATGAGTCTCCAGGAAAATTGTTCGAACCCCGTCTGCCTTCGCCAGTTCGATGCAAGCATGCATCAGATGATTAGCGATACCCCGGCCCTGAAACTTGGGATCGACCGCCATCTTCGTCAGCTCGTAGGTCTCCGCGTCGGTCCGAACCATTGCTACGGTTCCCGCGACCGCGCCGTCTGTAAGTGCAAAGAACACCTCGCCGCCCGGCTCAATGATCTGCTCAAGCGGCGCGTCAAGCAATTCGCGGTCGTGCGGCTCTATGCGGAAATGCTCCTCGATCCATCGATAATTCAGGCGGGCAAAAACCGCAGCGAACCGCTCGTCGAACGTAACGACCCTTATCTCCGACTCACCGCTCATTCACACTAGTCCTTGAACCAGCCTTCCATCACCGAATCTTTTAGAATGATGGTCTGATCGCGTTCCGGCCCGGTCGAGATCAGTCCGATCTCAACACCGACCCGGTCTGAAAGAAAGCGAACGTAGTTTTGGGCATTCTCCGGCAGCTCGACAAACTCGGTAGTTCCAAGTGTGTCCATCTTCCAGCCCGGGAGCGTTTCATAGATCGGCTCGATCTGCCGCAGGTCATGCGAGACAGCGGGAAATGTATCAACACGTTCGCCATTTATGGTGTACCCCACGCAGACCTTGATCTCATCGAGTTCGTCGAGCACATCGAGCTTTGTAAGTGCGATCGAATCAAAGCCGTTGAGCTCGGCGGCATATCGCGTCGCGACCGCGTCAAACCAGCCGCACCGCCGCGGCCGTTTGGTGACCGAGCCATATTCGTTGCCGCGTTCGCGGATGATATGGGCGATCGGCTCTTCGATGTCGAGCATCTCCGTTGGGAACGGCCCTTCGCCGACGCGTGTCGCGTACGTCCGAACAATTCCCAAGACTCCCGTGATGTGGTGCGGCGGAATTCCCGCCCCGACCGAGGCACCGCCGGCCGTCGGGTTTGAGGAAGTTACGTATGGGTATGTTCCGTGGTCAACGTCGAGCAGCGTCGCCTGAGCTCCCTCAAGCAAGATCTTCTTATTTGCTTTGCGTGCCTCAGCAAGAAAATGTGAGGTCTCGCAAACGAACGGCCGGAGCCGCTCGACCAAAGGTGTTATCTCGGCGAGTATCTCGTCCGCCCGGAGCGGCTGATTGCCGAAAAGGACGATTATCCGGTTTGCTTCCTCGAGGTTCCGCTCGATCCGAAGCTTCAATATCTCGGGCGACATCGCGTCGGCAACGCGTATTCCACGGCGGCCGGCTTTGTCCTCGTACGCGGGGCCGATACCGCGAAGCGTCGTGCCGATCTTTTCGTTGCCAAGCCGTTCTTCCGAGGTATGGTCAAGTGCCCGGTGATAGGGCATTATCAGGTGCGCCCGGCTCGAAACCTTCAGCCGTTCAGGCGAGACCTCGACGCCTTTTTCAGCGATCTGATCGACCTCTTCGAAGAAAGCCTTCGGGTCGATGACCATTCCATTCCCGAGCACACACGTCTTGTCCGGATGGATTATCCCCGAAGGAAGCAACCGAAGAACGAATGCCCGGTCGCCGACGTAAACGCTATGGCCGGCATTGTGTCCGCCCTGATAGCGCGAAACGATATCGAAACGTTCCGCCAGCAGGTCGACGACCTTTCCCTTGCCCTCATCGCCCCATTGGGCGCCAATAATTACGATTATCATATCAATTTCCGGATGCACGGCCGTTCGCTTCCCATTCGCGTTTTAACATCGAATATACCGCCCAATCGCCAAACCTGCCATTAACGTATTCGACTTCGCGCAGAGTTCCCTCAAGCGTAAACCCGAGCTTTTCAGGTATCACGCGGCTCCGAAGGTTCTCGACATTGCAGTTGATCTGCACCCGGTTAAGTCCCATTGTATCAAAAAGATAGTCGATAACGACACGCGAGCATTTGGTTACGATTCCCTTCCCTTCAAGCTCTCGGCCGATCCAATAACCGACCGACGCCATCCGGTTTGTCGTGTCCAGATGGTGAAATCCGATGGTCCCGGCGATCCGCCCGCGGTAGAGAATCAGAGCACTAAAACGGCCGTCTTGTGAAAATTCGTCCAACGTCCGCCAGATGAACTGCTTGGCGTGCTCGAGCGAGTAATCCTCAACCGCCCACGGCATCCATGGCCGAAGCCGGTCGAGATTATCTCGAACGACCGCCGTCAACTCCTCCGCATGATGCATTTGCGGAAGTGTCAGTTCAACATCATCATCGATCTTGAAAGCAAACATTAGATGGAAAGCGTCAGGCGATAAAGGTCAACGTATTTGCGGGCGGCGTTCTCCCATGAATTATCTATCGACATTCCGTTGCGGCGGATGCGGTCGCGCATCACCGGGTCGGCAAAGGCGAAGAGAGCTTCATAGATCCGCTCGACGAACCTGTCCGCACGAAAAGGCGTGAACTTGAATCCATTGCCGCGGCCAGTTACCGCATCGAAATTCTCGACCGTATCATCAAGCCCGCCGACCGCCCGAACGACCGGGATCGTCCCGTAACGGAGCGAATACATCTGATTCAACCCGCAGGGCTCGAACCGCGATGGCATCAGGAAAATATCGGCACCGGCCTCGATCTGATGGGCGAGCGGTTCGCTGTAACCGACATAAACGCCGACCTGCCTTGGGGCAACGTCGCGGAGCCGCTGGAGGAAGGTTTCATACTGCTTTTCGCCCGAACCGAGTGCGATGAAGAATGCCCCGGTCGCGAGAATGTCGCCCGCCGCCTGTTGGATCAGCTCGATGCCCTTCTGTCCTGTAAGACGCGTTACGATGGCAATTACCGGACGTTCAAGGTCTTGCGGAAGCCCAAATCGCTCTAGAAGCTGACGCTTGCACTCCGCCTTTCCGCTCATGTCGTTAATGTCGTAGTTGGCGGGAAGATCAGGGTCGGTCGCCGGATTCCAGACGTCGAAATCGACGCCATTGGTGATTCCGACAAGGCGGCCGGAACGCTGCCGCGTTAGCCAGTCGAGCCCGTATCCGAACTCCGGCGTCTGTATCTCATGTGCATACCGCCGCGAGACGGTCGAGAGCATATCGGAGGTTTCAAGCCCGGCTTTCATCGCCGATGCGTGGCCGTTAGAGGCAAAGGCGTTGCGGGCGAACTCGCTCCCGAAGCCGAACTTCCAGAGGTCCTCGCTTCCGAAGCCGCCCTGATATGCCATGTTGTGGATCGAAAAGACCGTCCGCGTCCGTCGCCAGTACTCGTCGCGCCGACGCAAGAATGCAAGCTCCACAGCACCGAAGCCGCAGTGCCAATCATTAAGATGAATGATGTCCGGTGGTGGGCCGATGCGCTTCAAAAGCGTCAAAGCTGCGTGGTTAAAGAACGCAAATCGCTCGTGGTCTTCGCGATAGCCGTAGATCGAATCTCGGTGGAATAGCGAAGGGGCGTCGATGAGAAAGGTCGGCGAGCCGCTCGCCTCGCTATAGAAAGCCTTTGCGTGATACGTGCCGCCACGCCAATCAACCAAGAGGTCATCGATTGCCGTCTTCCAAAGATGCTCGCCTTTCGTTTGCCAATAACAGGGCGTTATCAGCACCGAATCGACGCCGACCGCCTTCAATGCCTTCGGCAAGGCACCGGCCACATCGCCGAGCCCACCGGTCTTGGAATAAGGCACCGCTTCCGCGGAAATGACAGCTACACGCATAAAAAAACAGTTGTCGGTTGCCAGCCGCCAGTTGTCAGAAAAACTCCGAAACCGACTGCTGACAACCGACAACTGACAACTGACGTCTACTAAGTCTGCATCGAGGCGAGGAACTCGGCGTTCTTCTTGGTCTTGCCCAGGCGTTCGAGGACGACCTCCATCTGTTCGACCGGCGAGAGCGGGTTAAGCACGCGCCGCATTACCCAGATGCGGTTCAGATCTTCCTTGCTGAGCAAAAGCTCTTCTTTTCGCGTTCCCGACCGCTGAAGGTCGATCGCCGGGAAGAGCCGCTTGTCTGAAAGCCGCCTGTCGAGGTGGATCTCGGAGTTACCTGTACCCTTGAATTCTTCGAAGATAACGTCGTCCATTCGCGAACCCGTATCAATTAGGGCCGTCGCGATGATTGTCAGCGAGCCGCCTTCTTCGATATTACGTGCCGCTCCAAAGAAGCGCTTCGGACGCTGAAGTGCGTTCGAATCAATACCGCCCGAGAGGATCTTGCCCGAAGGCGGAACGACCGAGTTGTGCGCACGGGCAAGGCGGGTGATCGAATCGAGCAAGATAACGACATCCCGCTTGTGCTCGACGAGCCGCTTCGCTTTTTCGATGACCATGTCGGCCACCTGTACGTGCCTGGTCGGCGGCTCGTCAAAGGTCGAGGAGATGACCTCGCCCCTGACCGAACGCTGCATGTCGGTGACCTCTTCCGGACGTTCGTCGATGAGCAGAACGATAAGGGTCACTTCCGGGTGGTTCTCCGTAATGGAGTTGGCCACGGTCTGAAGAAGCATCGTCTTACCGGTCCGCGGCGGTGCCACGATCAACGCACGCTGTCCTTTTCCGATCGGCGTTACAAGATCAAGGACGCGAGCTGAAATGTTGTCAGCCGTCGTCTCCATCTTGAGCATTTCGTCAGGATAAAGCGGCGTCAGGTTGTCGAAAAAGATCTTCTCCCGCGATGTCTCGGGAGCTTCGAAATTGATAGCCTCGACCTTGATCAGGGCAAAGTAACGCTCACCTTCCTTCGGCGGGCGAATCTGCCCGGAAACCGTATCACCGGTGCGGAGGTCGAATTTGCGGATCTGCGAGGGGCTGACGTAAATATCGTCGGGGCCCGGTAGATAGTTGTACTCAGGTGCGCGAAGGAAGCCGAAGCCATCCGGCAGCGTTTCGAGAACGCCCGCCGAAAAGATCAGGCCACTCTTTTCCGTTTGTGCGGCGAGCAGCTTAAAGATCAATTCTTGCTTGCGCAGCCCGGTCGCGCCCTCAATGCCCATCTCTTTAGCGATATGCGTCAGTTCGCTGATCGACAAATCCTTGAGATTGGCCAGGTTGAGCACTTCGCCGTTTGTGCTGTTGTTTGACGCCGGTCTTTCCTTTGCGGGAGCTTCCGTTTCCGCTTCCGGATTTTCCGATTCAATTACTTCAACCGATTCCGGATCTGAGAGAGTCTCGTCCTTTGCGGCCGATTTACCCTTTCGGGTGGTGGTAGTTTTGGTTGCCATTATTTTTTAGCAGAGTATGGTATCAATGTTCGCTATCCCAACGAGTTCCGGTTTGAGGTTTCCGGGTGGATGCGCCGCAAGGCGGCAACTTTATTTACACGGAGGTTTCGTATGGAAATGAACGCAGTTATGTAAGAAAAAGCGGAGGATAAGTCCGCGGTAACCTTTAGGATCAAGGAATAAACTATTATTTACACCATTCAGCGATAGAAAGCAAATATTTTTTTCACAATTTTCCTACCGCTGCGGAAATTCTCGCCCAGAGCCTCTCCCGGCCTTTTCCCGTCTCCGAAGAGTAGGCGAGGATCTCGGCATCACCGAGCGTTTCCGCGATCAGCTTGAGGCTCTGATTCAATTTGTTCGCCGAAAGTTTGTCGGATTTTGTGGCGACGACGATATGCTCGCGGCCGTTCTCGACCAACCAATCGAAAAGCTCGATATCGAGTTCTGAGGGTTTATGACGCGAATCGACGAGCTGCACGCAAAGAGCGAGTTCTTTCCGGGTTGAAAGATAATCACCGGCGAGCTTACCCCATTCCTGCCGCATCGCCTTCGGCACCTTCGCATAGCCGTAGCCCGGAAGATCAACAAAGTAGAATGTAGAGTTGATAAGAAAGTAGTTGATGCTTTGCGTCCGGCCCGGGGTTCGGGAGGTGCGGGCAAGGCCTTTCCGCAAGAGAAGCGAATTGAGTAATGAGGATTTGCCGACGTTCGACCTGCCGAGAAAAGCAATTTCCGGCAGGCCGTCGGTCGTCAGATGCGTGGCATCAAAGGCGCTCTTGACGAAGTCGGCAGAGGCGATTCTCATGGCGTCAGTGTGCTTTTGCCCATCGAAGGCTGATCGAGCGACCCGGGCTCGACGACCGCAACGACATGCGGAACGGCCGATTCGCTTACTTCACCTCGCTCGATGGCGACGGCGAGCACCTCATCGATCGTATCAACGAGCTTTATCGTTAGCTCGTCACGAACCTCATCCGGAATGTCGGCGAGGTCCTTTTCATTCTCACGCGAAAGGATAAGTGTTCGCAGGCCGAACCGGTGTGCTGCAAGCAATTTTTCCTTCACTCCGCCGATCGGCAGCACTTTGCCGCGGAGCGTGATCTCGCCCGTCATCGCTACGTCATGGCGGGCCTTCTGCCGCGTTAATGCCGAAACCATTGCTGTCGCGATCGTGATGCCCGCGCTTGGCCCGTCCTTCGGGATCGCTCCTTCCGGTACGTGAATGTGCAGGTCTTTCTCGCGAAATTCCTTGTTATCGATGCCTATCTCATCCGCCCGCGACCGCACGCACGTAAGTGCCGCCCGAGCCGACTCCTGCATAACCTCGCCGAGCTTGCCCGTAAGCGTAACGTCGCCCTTTCCGGGAACAAGCGTCGCCTCGACCTGCAGAACATCGCCGCCGACCTCGGTCCAGGCGAGCCCGTTAACAAGCCCGATCTCGCTCGTCCGGGCAACGTCCTGTTTGCGGAAACGGATGGTGCCGAGCAGTTCGCGAACCTTCTCCGCATCGATCACCACGCGGAAATCATCTTTCGACTCAGAAACCACGAACTTGCGAGCGATCTTGCGGAGGCACGAGCTCAGTTCCCTCTCGAGGCTTCGAACGCCGGCTTCGCGGGTGTAGTGGCGAATCGTCTCAAGAATTCCGTCGTCGGTAAAGGTCACCTTCTCTGGGTCCATACCGTTATTAAGACACTGCTTCGGTATCAGGTGACGCTTGGCGATCTCGACCTTTTCGCGTTCGGTATAGCCGGAGAGATTAAGCGTTTCAAGCCGATCCTGAAGCGCGGGCGGGATGGTATGGAGCACGTTCGCCGTCGCGATGAAAAATACGTTCGAGAGGTCATAATCGACGTCCAGATAATGATCGCGGAAGGTATCGTTCTGCTCGGGATCGAGCACCTCGAGCAGGGCCGCACTTGGGTCGCCGCGGAAATCGCGGCCGAGCTTATCGACCTCATCAAGCAGGATCACCGGATTGACCGTACCCGCACGTTTCATCAACTGAATTATCTGGCCCGGCAGAGCACCAATATAGGTTCGCCGATGGCCGCGGATCTCCGCTTCATCATGCACGCCGCCGAGAGCGAGCCGCATGAACTTTCTGCCCGTGGCGTTAGCGATGGACTTCCCGAGCGACGTCTTACCGACGCCCGGAGCACCAACGAAGCACAAAATGGTTCCTTTCGGATTTTTGACCAACTGCCGAACGGCCAGAAATTCAAGAATGCGTTCCTTGATCTTTTCTAGCCCGTAGTGGTCTTCGTTCAGCGTCCGTTCGGCCTCAATAAGGTTGTCGATCTCTTCCGAGCGGTCCTTCCACGGCACGTTCAGCAACCATTCGATATAGGTTCGCGAAACGGTGCTTTCGGCGGACATCGGCGGCATTGCCTCAAGCCGGGCGACCTCTTGCATTGCCTTATCGCGGGCTTCATCGGTCATTCCCGATTCTTCGACCTTCTTCTTCAGCTCCTCGAGTTCGGCACGTTCGTCCTTCCGTCCGAGTTCCTTATGGATGGCCTTGATCTGTTCATTGAGATAATACTCTCGCTGATGCTTGTCCATCTGCTTCTTTGTCCGGGCATGGATCGCCCGGTCAAGCTGCCGCTTTTCAATCTCTTGTTCGAGAATCTCGACCAGTTGCGTCAACCGCCCCGAAACTGAAAAGGTCTCAAGCAAACCCTGCTTTTCTTCTACACTTATCCGCAAATGCGACGACATCGAATCCGCGATGTGCGAGGCCGAAACTCCTCGCAAACTTGCATGGAGCGCGTCCGTATATGCATCCGGCGAAACTCTCAGGAACTGCTCAACTAGTGTGTGGATCTTCTGCAGTAGCCCGTCAGTCCGGAAGCCCGATTCGTCGGTCGACTGCACCCGCCGGACGTAGGCGAAGAACATCCCGTCCTCGTCCTGTTCGATCTTTACCGATTGTCCACGCTCACGGCCTTCCACGACGACCTTGATCTGCCCGTTCTCTTGCCGCTGTGCCTGCAGGATTCGTCCGAGCGTACCGACACGGTAGATCTGGTCTGCCGAGGGTTCGTCGATCGTTGCATCGTGCTGGGTTGCGAGAAAAATGTCCCGTTCGCCGGCCATTGCCTGCTCAAGCGCACGGACGCTGCTTGGGCGGCCGATCTTGAATGCAACCTTAGTTGAGGGAAAGATCACAACATCCCGGATCGGGACCATTGGATATCGCTTAATATCGGAAGGCATCTGGTCGGAAAATTCCTGCATACATCTTATTGCTAAATTGTCGGATTAGGATTCCTGAACGGTCGGATAACTCTATTTACTCAAAAACCGAGCAGGTTTGCAATCGGCTGTGAAGCCGCCAATTAATAGAGCATGTCCGCCCCTTCTGTAAAAGATTCATCCGTGTAAACGAGGAATAAGGACGGGAATTCAGATTTCTTTCGCGTTGATCGCGGCCACTGCTCTTCAAACAACGCAAAACGGCCGGGCTTATTTTCAAGCTCGGCCGTTTTGAACTCTTGTAAAGATCGACGCCTTAGGGTTTGACCACTTCGACGGTGTTTGCTGTTGCAAAGGCGACCGTTCGGCCTCTGTAATTGAGTATGTTGACCTTCGAACGATTTTTCTGCTGGGCAAATTGATAGGCTCTAACGGTTATCTGCTTCTGTTCGCTTTCTGTAAGTGAATCCCACGTCGGTTCCGTCATGCCATAGAACGTATCTTTTGTGAGCTTCGCTTTGCCGAGATGCGGGGCGAGTTCCGTTCCGGCAAGGTCGATCTCGTCCGCGACAATGCTCGCTTGATTTGATTCGACCATTTGGTCGGCCCAGAGATAGAGCCCAATGCTCACTCCGATCAGGATCGTAGCGGCGAGCAACAGCCATTTATTGATGCGTAGAGCCAAGAAGCTCGAACTGACGGCCGAGGAAGTTGAGGTTGTAACGGTTCTTTCAATGCTCTCGGCGGGGGTGAAATTAACATTGATCCGTTCGCGGCCGTGCGTAGCATCGCCGGATACCAGATCGCAAAGTAAATAGGTCTTTCCGGTCGCCGTCGAGATCAGATGGTCGTATTGGTCACCAAAACGTTCCTCGATCTCATCGAGCGAGTTTACCTTGCGGCTTTCCTCGGCCAGTTCGACAAAGCGGTTACCAAGGTGAATATTGGTATCTATCGCGGCTGCCAGCACCTCGGGCACCATGAAATATTCACCGGCTTGCTGCTTAAGCGAACGCACCGATTCGAATACGCCGCTCGCAAGAAGCTGGTCTATCGTGTCTGCAGCATCTGCGGTCGTCCGCAGTGCCGCGAGCGATGAAATGAGGTCCTTGATCTCCGCTCCGTTTTCCTCTACCGAGTAGAGACAAACGCTCGACCAGTTCTCATATAACGTCTTGATATGCGGAACGACGTCCGGCCGTTCGAACAGAAATCTTCGCTTTTCGCCCCCGGCATCACGCGAGAAGAGCCGGGTCATTACGAAATCGAATTTTTCCAGATTGACGTCGGTCAGAGCACCGTTGCGGTAAAATCGTGCGAGCGCGATAAGAGCCTGTGAACTGAGTGCGGGTCTTGAGTTTTCACAGAATCTGCGTAGGTTGGCAACCGAGACTCGGCTATCGCGCTCGGCAAGCTCCGAGGCCCATGTCTGGGTCTCTTGCAAGAGTTCGTATTCAGCGTCCGCGGTCTCTTCGCTTCGCGGGACTTCGAGCGACTGTAGAAATCGATGAAGAGCTTTCTTGGCGTTCAGGTCGTCGTAGGGCGTCGGAACTACCTTCAGATGCTCGCGCTCGACTCCGGCCAGAACGTGTTCGACCATCTGGAGACTGCTGACCTCTTCGTTGGCCCTGCGCCGAAGGAAATCGGTCTGGCTTTTGGCCTTTGTGATCTGCGGGACGTCGGTGACCGGCGGTTCTTCCGGTACATCGATTTCGTCATCGATGTCTGAGCCATCGGTCATCTCGACATCGATCTCCTCGAGGTCAATAGAATCGAGCGGTTCTTCAGCAACATCCGCCTCGCCGAATCGGTTGCCAAAGGGTGGCGTCAGCGGCAGCTCATTGCCGTTCGCAGAAACGTGAGAAGTCCCCGAGCCTTCGATAAAGGTGGACTCGAGGAGATTCTCTTCCTTTAATTCTTCGACGAGATCTTCAAAAACATTCATGTTGGTTTTGGTCCCCGTGGAGGAGGTGGGGAGCGGCGTGGGAGCCGCATTAAGAAAAGGGTTTATGGCAAGATCTGGATGATCTCGCCGGTGTGGGTCAATTCGTATTTGTAAACGGTGTCATCCGATACTGAACGAGTCGCCGAAATGGTGAACGAGTCGCGAAGCTCAGCATCGGTAGGATTCGCAGGCGTCATTTCAAAGACGTATCGTCCTCTGATCACACGGTCGCCCGCGGTAACACCAAAGACCTGGTTCGAGGCATTATTGAGTTCCGAAAGCCGGCCAAAGCGGTTGTTCTGCGAGAAATAGCCGACCTGTGAAGACGATATCGTACGAAGAGTTGCGAAAGCGGTCCCGTTCTCCGCAGCACGAATTCCTCGCTGGAATGACGGGACTGCGAGAGCGGCCACAATTCCGACGATAACAACTACGATCAATAGTTCGATAAGCGAAAATCCGCCTTGTCCATTCGTGTTCATAATCTCAGTCCGTTCCTTTGTGTATCAAGCTTTATCTAGCCTTCGCTTCTGCTGGTGACACTTTTTGACACCACTTTTTGCCATTTTGACCGGTTCGGGTTTTCAAAAGGCCTGCAATTCGTTGAAAAACCGTGGTTTTAGCAGGTTCATGCTGGCCACCGGCCCATTTACCGCAATGGGTCCGTGCAAAGTCTGTGCCAGCCAAACTTGGCTTCGATCACCCGGGTTGCGATCTCGTGGCAAACCTTGCAAAAAAAGGGGCTTTCATTTTTCTTCGAATTTTATTACACTCTGTAGTTTTGTAGTTTCGTAAACTTTGACGCTTAGAGCGACTTTCGAGGGAAATAATTGAGTTCAGTTACTGACCAGACGTCCGAAACATACGGCATAGAGAATTGGGGAGCGGGTTACTTTGGCGTAAACCGTAAGGGCAATCTCGTCGTCCGGGCACCGGAGGACGAGAAATTGACCGCCGACGTTAAAGAGATCATCGACGATCTCCGACGCCGAGGTGTCTCAACGCCGGTCTTGTTACGCTTTCCTCAGCTTCTTGCCGGTCAGATCCGCAAGCTTCACACTTCGTTCAAAAAGGCGATAAAGGAATTCGACTATGAAGGCGGCCACCTCTGCGTTTACCCGATGAAGGTCAACCAGAACCGGGCCGTAATTGAAGAATATCTCCGCGAGGGCTCTCGCTACAGCTTTGGCCTCGAAGCCGGCTCGAAGGCCGAGCTTTATGCCGCGCTCGCCCTGGAACAATCAAAAGACTCGCTCCTTGTCCTAAATGGCTTCAAGGACCGCGACTTTGTCGAACTAGCCTTTGCCGGAGCTCGCGCCGGTAAGAACGTTGTCATCGTTATCGAGAAAATGAGCGAGTTGACGCATGCTCTAGCCATTGCAGCCGATCTTGAGGCAGAGAATCCGGAAACGAATATGCCGATGCTCGGCGTTCGCGTCAAGCTCTATTCGAAGGGCTCCGGAAAATGGGAGAAATCCGGCGGCGAGGCAGCAAAATTCGGCCTTACAACGACCGAGATTCTCGATGTCATCCGCCAGCTTAACGAGGCCGGAAAGCTCTCGATGCTCAAGCTGCTCCACTTTCACATCGGTTCGCAGCTAACCGACATCAAGCGGATCAAAAACGCAATGAAAGAGGCCGCTCGGACCTACGCAAAGATCCGGCAGATGGGGATCGATATCGAATATCTCGACGTCGGCGGCGGAATGGCGGTCGATTATGACGGCTCAAGGACCTCGTTTGAAAGCTCGGCCAACTACAACGCCCAGGAATTCGCCAATGACGTGATCTACGTGATCAAGACGGTTTGCGACGACGAGAACGTGCCGCACCCGACGATCATTCAGGAATCCGGCCGTTACCTTTCGGCTTACCACGCGATCCTCGTTACGAATGTGCAGGATGAGATAGAAACGGTCGTCGAGGACATCACGCCGCTGACCATCGATGAAGATGACCCGCAGGTCGTCAAAGAGCTTTACGACCTTCGCGAGACGATAAACGCCAAGAATCATCGCGAGTATTACCACGACGCCCTCGAGCATCGCGAAGAGCTTTTCACGATGTTTAACCTCGGCCTGATCGACCTCGAGGACAAGGGGAAAGGCGAAGTGCTCTTCTGGGACGTTTGCGAGCGGGCCGACCAATTTGCCCAGCAAAAGAAATACGTTTCCGATGAATTTGACGACCTTCGGCGGCTACTGTGCGTAAAATATCTCGCAAATTTCTCTGTTTTCCGGTCAATGCCGGACAATTGGGCACTCGAACAGCTATTCCCGATAGTGCCGATACATAGACTCAACAAAAAGCCGACGGAATATGCTACGCTATGTGATATTACGTGTGATTCGGACGGAATTGTTGATAAATTTGTTGACCTGCACGATGTAAAGAACGTCCTAGAGCTTCACACGCTCATCACCGGCGAGCCGTATTATATTGCAATGATGCTCGTTGGTGCGTATCAGGAAGTGATGGGCAACAATCACAACCTGTTCGGAGTGCCGCATGAGGCTCATATTTTTATCGGCGAGGACGGCCATATCATCAAGAAAGTGATCTATGGAGCAACGCTCGGCGAGGCCGTGGCAACGGCCCGCTTTGACGCCGTTCAGCTTCATGATCAATTTCGCCGTTCGGTCATGCAGCGAATAAAAAGCGGTCTGCTTTCAACGAAGGAAGGCACCGACTTGATCGAATATTACGAGAATCAGGGCGAGAGCTACACGTACCTCTCACACAACGGCTCCGTCTGATCTCGATGCAAATTTAGCTTTACGCAATCTTCAGTGTTGGAGAAACTATGGTAACTCAAAAGAAAAACAAGGCCTCAAAATTCCTCACCGTACCGACGAGGCCTGTTCCGATCGACCGCGACCGTTCTGTCGCCGGCCTTTTGGAAAAGATGGAAGGCGCCGGCTTTGGCGCTAAGCAGTTGGCAGAAGCCCACCGCATTTGGCTCGATATGCTCGATGACAATTCGACCATCTACCTTTGCGGCTCGGGAAACCTCGTCTCGTCGGGAATGCGGCGGCTCCTGGCTTATGTGGTCAAAAACCGCTTTGTTGACGTGCTCGTGCTTTCGGGAACGGTCCTTTTCCAGGACATCCACGAAACGCTCGGGCGGAACCACTTCCAGGGCCACCCGAGCATGAGCGACGAAGAACTTGATGGTTCGGACGTGACCCGCATCGGCGACGTTCTGGCCAACCGCGAGGAATATCAGGAAGCGGACGAATGGATCGGCAGCGTCGTCAATCAGCTCGAAACATCGCGGCCTTATGCCGTTCGCGAGTTTTTGCATCTTGTCGGCCGCGAATTGGCTGAGATCGCCAATGAGGACGGCCTCTTGACCGCTGCCTATAAGTCCCGCGTGCCCGTTTTCTGCCCGGACATTCTCGGCAGCGAGATGGCCGCCGGCATCGCTCGTGCCCGCTTTGAGAAAAAGCTGCAGCTCAGCCTCGATATCTCGCAAGACACGCTTGAGATGATGCAGATCGCCCAGAAGACCCGTAATTCCGCGGTCATCACGCTCGGCTCGAGTTCAAGCCAGTCGATGCTCAATATCGCCGAGATCACGTCGTACCTGACCCGCTCAAAGCTCCGCGGGCACAAATACGCCATTTCGATCACGACCGATTCGGTCCCGCTCGCGACGCGGACACCTTCATTCGGCGGCTCGCACACCGAGACCTTTGGCAAGCTTCTTAAGGGAGCGACGACCGCCTACGTCCCGGCCGATCCTTCGATCGCATTGCCAATGATCATCACCGCTCTATCGCAGACCGCGGCGAAGTTCATGAAAGGACGCAAGCGGCCAAACTTTGCCTTCTCCGGAAGCACAATGACCATCGACGTCCCCTAAAGGGCGTCGGTAGTCTTTGAAAATCAGCGGCCTCTGCGTTCGATTGATTGAAACGCAGAGGCCGCTTAGTTTACTCAGAGATCGATAAGGGGGCTTTACCAATCACCCTTAACGTGCTCGGCGTAGTAGCCGGATTCCGTTAACTTTTGGTGGACCTGTTCGCCGTGTTCCTCATCGCGGACCTCGAGGATAACCTCGATCCCAACGCTCCCGAGCGGCGCCAGCCAAATGGCTCGCTGGTGATAGACCTCGATCACATTCGCGTGCTGCTCAGCTACGATCGCGAGCATTCCTGCAAGCGACCCCGGCCTGTCCGGCACGAGGATCCGCAGGATCATATACCGGCCGTTGCGGACCAGCACCTGCTCGATAACGCGGGCAAGCAAGTTCCCGTCAATATTGCCGCCGCAGAGCACGGCACAAACAGTGTCGTCGCTTTGAAGCTTTATTCGCCCCGCCAAAAGGGCAGCCGCACCCGCGGCACCCGCGCCTTCGACAACAAGTCTCGCATTTTGCGCCAGGTGATAAATGGCCGCCGCGATCTCCTCTTCCGTCACCTCAACGATCTCGTCCACATATTCGCGGATCAGTGCAAGCGTCCGCTCGGCCGGGCGCTTTATCGCGATGCCATCGGCGATCGTCGATTGATGGGCCACCTCGACCGGGTGCCCGGCCTCGATCGAAACACGCATCGAGGCCACGTTCTTCGCCTGAACACCGTAAACCTTCACGCCCGGCAGCAAATGCTTCGCCGCGATCGCAACGCCGGAGCACACGCCGCCGCCGCCGATCGGCACCACGACCACATTCGCACTCGGCAGGTCCTCGGCGATCTCAAATCCAATAGTTCCCTGCCCCGCGATCACATGGTCGTCGTCAAAAGCATGGACGTAGGTCATTCGCCGTTCCTCGCCGAGCCCGCGGGAATATGCGACCGCCTCGTCAAAGCTCTGGCCGTGCATGATCACCTCTGCCCCGAGCGCTCGCGTTGCCATTATCTTTGTAAGCGGAGCGAACTCCGGCAACACGATCGTCGCCTTTATTTCGTGGAGCTTCGCCGCAAGAGCGACGCCCTGGGCATGATTTCCCGCCGATGCGGTGATAACGCCCCGCTGCTTTTCTTCATCCGAAAGCCGCGAGATCTTGTTATAAGCCCCGCGGATCTTGAATGAACCGCTCTTTTGCAGGCACTCGGCCTTCAGATACGCGTTGGCGTGAATGTTCTCTGACATCCGCCCGTCGTAGAGCGTCGGAGTGTGTGTAATAACGCCCGCGAGCAATTCGCGAGCAGCTTCAATGTCCTTAATTTCCACCGGCATAGACCGGGAGATTATAAGCGAACTGACAGGAAATCAGTAATTGGAGAGAAGCGATCCGGAACGCACCTACCGGCGAAACCAACGGAACACTTTGAAACTGCCTCAACTAACTCAAATTCTCTGTGCCCTCTGTGGCAAAGCAAAATAAAAAAGGGGCGGTCGGCCCGCCCGGAAAGACAATGATTGGTTTATGAAGAAGACCTGAGGATGATCAATGAAGGTTTAAGGTATGCATACTGTGCCTTTCCGAGCGTTCCTTCCGTCTATGAAAACTTCTGTACTCTTTAACGCCTTGAACCCTTCTTGGGTTCCAAATACTTCACCTTGATACGCGTCATCTATTGCAATTTCGTATCACGCCGCCGCGTTCCCTCACATAAAAAGACGCACCAGACGTCGCCAACCGGACAAAAGCTATCCCGTGATTTTTGTGCAAACCTGTCTATACGGCTGAAAACGTTTGGGTTATAATTGGCTCACAGATCACGTCGTGGAGGATAATGATGGAAATAATTGGCGGACTCGGACTCGTATTTCTGCTCTTTCTGGGCTTTGCACTTTTGATCGTCGCCTGGCGAACGATCAAGATCGTCCCGCAATCAAGCGTTTTATTGATCGAGCGGCTTGGAAAATTTCATCGCGTCGCAGCAAGCGGTTTGAACATCATCGTTCCGATCGTCGATTCGCCCCGGGCGGTCTATTGGACCAACGTCCGGCCCGGCGTCACATCTATCGACCTCCGCGAACAATATATCGACCTGCCGCCGCAGCCGGTCATCACCCGCGATAACGTTACCATCAACGTCGATTCCGTCGTCTATTGGATGATCACCGATCCGATCAAGGCGGTTTATGAGATCAACGACCTCGTCGGCAGTCTTGTGCAATTGACCATTACCGGCATGCGCTCGGTCATGGGCGAAATGGACCTCGACCACACGCTCTCAAACCGCGACGCGATCAACTCCAAGCTCCGCCTCATCCTCGACGAAGCAACCGACAAATGGGGCGTTAAGGTCACCCGCGTTGACGTCAAGAACATCAATCCGCCCGAAGATGTCCGAATCACAATGGAAAAGCAGATGACCGCCGAGCGCAACCGCCGTGCGTTGATCTTGCAAGCCGAGGGCGACAAGCAGGCCGCGATCACGCGTGCCGAGGGCGAAAAGCAGGCCGCCGTTACGCGTTCCGAGGGCAACAAGCAATCCGCCATCCTCGATGCCGAAGGCGCCGCCCACGCAAGGCTCACCGCCGCAAATGCCGAAGCTCAGGCCATCAAACAGATCGCCGGAGTGATCGGCAATTCGGATCAAACAGCTCAGTATCTGATCACTTCCCGTTATATCGAATCGCTACGCGATATGACGCGGACGCAAAATTCGAAGGTCATCTTTATGCCGATGGAGACCACGGCAATGCTCTCGAGCGTCGGAATGTTGAAAGAGGTCTTTGCTGAGACCGGCGAAAAGAAGGAAGAACTTCCGCCGACTCCGCGGTCGCCGCGTGAGCTAAACCGTTAGAGGCGAATCCGTCGCGTGGTGGCAGGCGAAGTGATGAGGGTAATGCTTAAGATCATTTTGGTTTTGGTTGCGGCCGGTGCGGCGGGACTCGTTTTCGCCGCCTATAAGTACGGGTTCATTTTCAACCCGTCGCCGGCCGCCGCCGTTAAGGAGAAAGGAATGTACGAATTTACGATGAAGGACATCGACGGCAACGACGTCAGCCTTGAAAAATACAAAGGGGACGTCGTTATGCTGGTCAATGTTGCAAGCCGCTGCGGTCTGACGCCGCAATACGAAGGCCTTCAGGAGATCTACGAGAAATATAAGGACCGCGGCTTCACCGTTCTCGGCTTCCCCGCCAACAACTTCATGGGCCAGGAGCCGGGGACCGAGGCAGAGATCAAAGAATTTTGTTCGCTGACATACAACGTCGGCTTCCCGATGTTCTCAAAGATCTCAGTTAAAGGATCGGATCAGCACCCGCTTTATGGGTTTCTGACCCACCCTGAGACCAATCCCGGTTTTGACGGCGACATTACTTGGAATTTTGAGAAGTTTCTCGCTGACCGCGATGGAAAGATAATCGCACGCTTTTCGCCGCGGACCGTTCCGACCGACCCGGAGGTTGTTGAGAAGCTCGAAGCGGCCCTCGCTAAGTGATCGTGTGGTTTTAGAAACGATACCTGATCATTCGCCATCCGCCATCCGCCATGCCTCGATCACATTTCTTGATCGGGCCTCCTCATCACGCTGAATTTGCTCGCGTTCGGAGATCCATGCCATGACGATGCTCGTGCGTTCGTCACTGATCGCTCTGGCAGTTCGAGTCTCTGCCTCGGTTGCAGAATAGGCCGGCAACTGGGGCCTATCCCGCCGTTTTACAACCTTAACTGCTTTTGTTTGACTAGTTCGCTTCATAAGAAAAAAAATAGGGACAACTGAATCTCAGTTGTCCCATCATTGTGGATCGAACCACTAGTACCGGCGGCTTTTTGACCGTTGGTCATCGGCCGTCCCTTGATATGAAAACCCGTGAGCTAGTTATTCTCAGTGAATAAGTTTTCCAGTTAAATTGAGTTTAGCCAATAATTCCGGGTCCGTCTGTGCGTTTTCATACACAATCTAGTGATTCATTGGAAAAAGCAGTTTGGAACGGTTAACCAAGCGTGATACAGTCTTCACATTAAATTTAGCCAATTGGACTCGCCGCGGGTCATGCAAACCAAAATGTCGAATGAACCGCTTTCTATACCTTTCAGTGATGACGCGCATTCAAATAAGCTGATTGCCGCCCTTCCGCTCGAAGACTTCGAGAGGCTAAGGGCCCATCTCGAACTGGTCTCGCTTGATCTTGGTGACGTCATTTACGAATCCGGCGAGAAGCTAGAACACCTTTTTCTCCCAACCACGGCGATCATCTCGCTGCTTTACATAATGGAAAACGGGTCAACCGCCGAGATCGGCCTTTCCGGCAATGATGGCCTCGTCGGTATCGCTCTATTCATGGGCGGAAGCACCACTCCGAGCCGCGCGGTCGTGCAGAGCGCCGGAAAGGCCTTTCGGCTTCATTCGCGACATTTGACCGATGAATTCAGCCTCGGCGGACCATTTCAAAAGATCCTGCTGCGATACACGCAGGCGCTGATGACGCAGATCGCCCAAACGGCCGTTTGCAACCGGCTCCACACGGTCGAGCAGCAGCTTTGCCGCTGGCTCCTCATCAATTACGACCTTCTTCAGTCAAACAAGCTGATAATGACGCACGACCTCATCGCCAATATGCTAGGCGTTCGCCGGGAAGGTGTATCGGTCGCCGCCGGGCATCTGCAGAGACAGGGTTTGATCAAGTACGTCCGCGGCACCATTACGATGGTTGATCGAAACGCACTCGAAAAGGCCGGCTGCGAATGCTACCGCGTCGTAAAGGACGAATACGACCGCCTCCTAAGCCCCGAGGTTTTAGCCGACTTACTAGAAAAGAAGACTTACTAAAAAGTAGTTCGCAAATCAAAAGATCGATCTCCCAATCGCATTCTCCCCTCAACATCTCTGCAACTCTGCCAACTCCGCAACTCCGTAACTCCGCGAACTCCGCGAACTCCGCGAACTCCGCGAACTCCGCAACTCTGAAACTCTGCAACTCTTCAACTCTGCAACTCTAACCATCCATATCATCCATTGCTTCCATATCTCACGGATCACCATTCCCTTTCGTCCGGAGAGTATAGAAAATGGACAGCGGAGGATAGTAAATCGTGAATGTAAATCGAGAATAGTGGGACAGATACTCGAAAGCCTCCGAAATTACTAACTAATAATTACCGAATTAAAAATTAACACTATTGAAAAATGCCGCGATCGAACGAACAAAAATCAGGACTAAGATCACAATGCCAACCTATATCAGGACGATGCAGCATAAAGTGTCAACTTTTTTCAGGACGACACAAGGCGTTTCACTTGTTTCAGGCGTTTCACTTGTTTCAGGCGTTTCACTTGTTTCAGGTGTTTCACTTGTTTCAGGCGTTTCACTTGTTTCAGGCGTTTCGTTTCTTTCATTCGTTTCAAGTTGTTTCAGAAACGCGCTGTCTCCTTATAGAAACGAAACACTGTCGAAATGAGAACGTCGGCCCGATTTTGGTAAGATGGAAAACGCGATGGAAAGACTGTTGAAGATCATTTTCGTGCTGGCGTCGATGGGGCTTTTGGCGGCGATAGCGGTTAGCTATTGGCTCTATTCCTCGCTTGGCGTGAAGACAGAGCATACAATGGCCGACGAGGTTATTTCGGTCGAACGCGGCACCGCGCCGAACGCGATCATTGACCGGCTCGCCGCAGCGGGCATTGTCCGCTCGCCTCTCGCACTCAAGCTCTATTTGCGAACGGCCGGCGACGCATCCAAGCTCCAGGCCGGCGAGTACCGCTTTGCCTCTCCGATCTCGCCGCTCGAAGTGCTAAAGACGCTCGAAAAAGGCACGACCGCAACGAAGCGGCTAACCATTCCCGAGGGCTTCACCCGTTTCGACATCGCCAAGCGGCTCGCCGAGCAATTCCCCGGCGAACCGGCGATGAGCGAAGGCGAGATCCTTTCCCTGATGAACGATACCGCGCTGATCCGCGACCTCGACCCCGACGCCCGAAACCTCGAAGGCTACCTGTACCCGGCGACGTACGAGCTGCCGCCCGACGCTACGGCCAAGACCATTCTGCCGATGCTCGTCGAGCAGTTTCGAAAGACCTGGAAGCCCGAATGGACCGAGCGGGCAAAGGCTCTCGGCCGAACGCCGCACGAGATCGTCACAATTGCGTCGCTGATCGAGACCGAATCGCCGGTCGAGGCCGAGCGGCCGATCGTCGCATCCGTCATCTATAACCGGATCAAGCGCAACATTCCGCTCGGCATCGACCAGACGGTCGTCTATGTCGCAAAGATGCAGAACCGCTGGGACGGGACCATTCACAAAAGCGACATCGAGGCCGATTCGCCCTACAACACGCGAAAATACGGCGGTATCCCGCCCGGCCCGATCTCGTCCGTCTCAGCCTCAGCCATCGAAGCAGCCCTAAACCCGGCCGAGACGAGCTACATATTTTACGTGCTCGATGTAGGGAAAAACGACGGCTCGCACCACTTCTACGCATCCGCCGCCGATTTCGAAAAAGGCAAAGCCATCTACCAACGATGGCTAGAGGAACAGCGAAGACTCAAAAGGGAGAACACAAATCAACAGTGATAAAACTCCTTGCGTTAGATCTTGACGGCACGGTACTTGATTCACAGGGCAAGGTACCGGAGGCGAATCGGCTTGCGATACGTGCCGCGGAAGACGCCGGCGTTCTTGTCACCATCGCGACCGGCCGCCGGTTCCGAGATGCAAGGCACGTCGGGCAGGCTCTTGAGTTGAACGCTCCGCTCATAACTCACAACGGAGCACTCTTGAAGTTCGCCGATTCCCTGCAGACGGTCGAGGCTTCCCTGCTTGCCACGGACGTCGCTCTCGAGATCGTTCGCGTCGGCAAAAAGTATGGCGGCGACGCCCTCGTAAGCGCCGACCCGGCCGGCAAAGGGACGATGATCTACGACCGCATCTCCGAGGACAATCAGCCGCTGCAGCAATACATCCGCTGGGCCGAGACGATGCACGGCGACGAGGCCGAGGAAGCCGTCCATCACGTGCTCTCGCTAGAGGATGCAGTGCCCGACCATCAGGTCATTCACATCTCGTTCTCCGGCGGATGCGAGCCGATGTCTAAGCTCGAAGCTCTGCTCAGAACCGAGCTCGGCGACACGGTAACGCTCCTTGCGACGGTCTATCCGAAGCTCGACTTCACCCTGCTCGACATTCTTCCGAGCCACGCCTCAAAGGGCATCGGCGTTCAGAAGCTGGCCGAACGGCACGGCATTGGGCACGAGGGCGTGATGGCGATCGGAGATAATTTCAACGACCTCGAGATGCTCGAATACGCGGGAACGCCGGTGGTAATGGGCAACGCCGCCCGGGAGCTGCTCGAGCGCGACGGAGTCCACCGCACCTCGGACAACAACAGTGCTGGCGTAGCCGAAGCGATACGGAGGTTCATTCTTGACCGATAGAGCGGCAATTCGCGTTTAGAGGGCAATCATGGTAGTTTTTTCATTTGTATTTATTCAATTTAGGAGAGATTTATGAGCAATCGAATTGCAGTAATTGAGACGAACAAGGGCGTTATCAAATTTGAGCTTTTGGAGCAGGATGCGCCGAAGACGACCGAGAATTTCCGGCTTCTCGCCGAGCGAAATTATTACGACAGCGTTATTTTTCATCGCGTTATCAAGAATTTTATGATCCAGGGCGGCGACCCGCTCGGCGAAGGATTTGGTGGTGAATCAGCCTGGGGCGGCCGCTTTGATGACGAGATCGACAAGACGTCCGACCTTTACGCCGGGGTTTACGAACGCGGCACGGTAGCGATGGCAAACGCCGGCCCGAACACCAACGGCTCGCAGTTTTTTATAATGCACATCGATTACCCGCTGCCGCCGAGCTACACAAAATTTGGCAAGGTCATCGAGGGGCAGGACGTCGTGAACGCCATCGCGGAAGTCGAAACGAGCCCGAACGACAAACCGCTCGAGCCGGTAGTGATGACCCGCGTATATATTGAAGAAGCAGTCAACTAATGCGAGCCCTGATCCAGCGGGTCTCCGAGTCATCAGTTGTCGTCGCCGGCGAGAATGTAGGAAAGATTGGGCAGGGCCTGTTAGTGCTTCTCGGCGTGGGCAAGGACGACAGTGAACGCGAAGCGGATATTCTCACCGATAAGATCGTGAATCTGCGGGTCTTTGATGACGAAGCCGGCAAGATGAATCTGTCGCTCCTCGAGGTGGGTGGAGAGATGCTGGTAGTTTCGCAGTTCACCCTTTTTGCCGATGCCCGACGCGGCCGGCGGCCATCATACATTGATGCGGCTCCGCCAGCGGAAGCGAACCGGCTTTACGAATACTTTATCGACCGGACGAAGCGGCTCGGATTGAAGGTCGAATCAGGGCGGTTTCAGGCGATGATGAACGTCTCTTTAGTTAACAACGGCCCGGTGACGATCTGGCTCGATACCGACGATCTAAAGAAAGAAAAATGATCAGAAGAACGATTGGAACTACATTGGCACTGTCGCTCAGCCTTTTGTTGGCCGCAGGATGCGGCAATACCCCTACAGCTAGCAACGCAACAAACGCACCGGTCAAAACGGGCGTCATGCCGGTCGCTGACCCGGAGATCGCGGTCGTTGAAATGGAGAACGACGGAGCTTACGGCACTATCAAGATTGAGCTCTACTCGAATATCGCACCTAAGATGGTCGAGCGTTTCAAGGAGCTAGCCCGCGAAGGCGTCTACGACGGCACTACCTTTCACCGCGTTAACGACAGCGTGATCCAGGGCGGCGACCCGAACTCGAAGGATGACGACCCGAAAAACGACGGTCAAGGTGCCTCTCAAAAGCCGGACGTGCCGGCCGAGTTTTCTGATATCGAGTACAATTCTGGCATCGTCGGCGCGGCACGCGGTCCCGACGTTAATTCCGCGAACTCACAGTTCTTCATTACGCTAAAGCGTGAGTCTGCCTTCGATCGGCGATACACGATCTTTGGCAAGGTGATCGAGGGAATGAACAATGCTCGGATCATCTCGGGCGTCCAGCCAAAGGACTTTGAGCGGCCGGTCGAGAGTGTCCGCATCAAGACGATCCGCATTGAACCGAGGCAGTAGCTCTGTGCTATAATTCCGTTTCCGCTCGCGTAGCTCAGTGGATAGAGCGCTTCCCTCCGGAGGAAGAAGTCGCAGGTTCGACTCCTGCCGCGAGTACCATAAATTGAAAAAGGCGTCCGGTTCATTCGGATGCCTTTTTATCTCAAAATGAACTCCAGTTTATCTGATTTTTAGCATCGGATCACCGAAAAGAGCCCACGATAGCCGGACATCGGTGCCGCCCGGAATCGTAGACTTTGCATCCTTGATCAGGTCACCGATCCTAGGTATTGCCCCTTCGGTAACCTTCTGATAAAACCTATGTCCCATAATTTCTTGTACATCGGCTGTCGTTAGACCGGTGGATGCCCAAGATGCGACCGCTCCGCGATCCTCTAAGAAAATAAGGGACTCAGCAAGACTGTCGCTCGTAGTCTGCACGAAATAGCCATTCAAACAGGTTAGCATCAAGTACAATGATTCATTGTTCAGGTTAGTCAAACATTGAGTCGCGCCGTTCGTACAATTAACATTGAAAACACTAAACCAGACCGGGGATCCTGACCAAGCTCCCGTCGAACCGTGGCCAGCATAATTAACCACATAAGGACCGCTATTCATAGCAGCCATTAGATTAGCCAGCGAATTAACATCGGGTTTTCCGACGAAAGTCGTGTTCATTGACTGTGGTAAACGATCCCGGAGCCTTACGCTCATTGCAAGAAAGTCATATCCCACCGGCTCATCGTATGCAAAAAGCGCTCCACGGGACAGTGGGTCGACAAGATTTGCTTCCCATCGAACTGCCTTTTCCAGAGCATTTTGAACGCGTGATGGCGTCCGAGCCGGAATTCTGCCGATCGCGATCTCGGATAGCCCGTCGTTATTGAAGTCAGCCAAATACTCGTCGCTTCCCGTTTCGGTGAAGATCGTATTAACGATCTTAGTCGGAACCATATTCCAAAAGCCAGCACCGGTATAGTTTCGTGAATCGTACGAGGCGTCTCCAACCAATAGTACGTATCCAGGTCGAACAGTCCAATTAAGGTCGGCGTATTGAAGGAAAGACTTTATTGAAGCAGAACTCAAAACACCATAACCAAACTCATCATAGACATCATTGACGTCTACCGCCTTCACGCTGACGCCTTGCGATTGACGATAAGCTGCCCACTGTGTCGCTTCAGTCATTAGGCTCGGATGAGCAATTACTATCAGCTCAGATGCGTTGGCCGGCGAACCCAAAGAATCGCCGATGATCGGTCGGATATCGGCGACCGAAAGAAGCTGCGACGGTTCAAAAGCATGATACGTTTTAGGGCGGGCAGCTGGTATCTGAACCGAAAAACTTCCTTCAGACTCAACAGGATTCAAAGCGATAACCTCAATCGGATCGCTTTCATAGGTGGTATCAATAATCCGAACATTTGCCGATGACAGCCCTGTTAGCGTCGTCCCGCGATTGCCGACGGTATAGAAATCGAGTTTGCCACCTTCGATAGCGTGCTTTCGAGCAAAATCGATCGTTAGTGTGTCAAACAAGTTCGTGTCGGTATTCGGAGCTATTGCGGCAAGCAGTATCGCATTCGCACCGTCCTGTAGCAACGCGACCGGCACAGTAAACGTTTGGACCACGTTCAGTTGACCTGCTCCATCGACAGTGCCGAGGACCTGTCCATTGAGTGTCACGCGGACCGAATGCAAACCCGAGCTAAAACCTTGGATTCGCACAGAAACATTCGCCGTAGGAGCGTCGGTGTCGATTTTGGACAAATTGAAGGGAACAGTCGCGGGGGGCAGAGTGCTGAGAATCGGACGTCCCCAAAAGTTCTCCGCATCACCGTTCCTTATTTGATTTGTGTAGTTGATCCTTTCTTTGAATTCAAAGCGATGCTGATAATTTCTTGCTCGAACAGTGCTCCCATCTGGGCGTGCAACCCGCGTCGTCATACGCTTTCCGGCACTCGGCCCTACAACAAGAAAATACCCGCGATTATCGCTCTCCGGCGTATCAAGACCGCGACCGTAAAATTCAATGTAGTCACCATTCGGGCCAACGATGAGTGATTGCTGGTTTCCCTCTAAATAGAGGTGCCAAAGTGCAGGATCGGCATTCACATTAAAGCCCGCATTCTCAAGCTCCGCACGAGTCACACGGTAAAACCCGTCTTTCCGAACGCCGATTCGGACGCCCGGTTGGGAAACAACCCAACGATGCCCATCCGGATTAGGGGAGAGGGAATTGCTTTCGACCTCGGAAGCAACTTCTTTTGGTAGATTTGGAGTGTTTCGAACAGTCGTGCCGGTTTGACTACGAGCGATCCTGCGATTTTCAGCATTGCGGAACTCAGAGAATCCGGCCAATTCGTTAACTTGAACCGACGTGAACGGTTCAGAAAAAGTGATCGCACCCACGGTCGAAACACTTTCGATACGATAGACCGTACCGGCAGCACCATGTTCGTCGAGCGTACTGTATTTTTCACCAGGAACAAGCTGGGAACCATGTATCAACGCTGAACCGCCAATGAAAGCGTCGGCAACAGTCTCCCACCCCTTCTCGCCAAGACGTTGCAGGTTAAATCCGAAGCTGTTCCTTTCCGCGATCATGGTCCATTCGACCAAGGTAACGTTCCCGTCGGCATAAGCAAAAGCCGGCCCGAATGCGGTTTCAGTGCTTTGCTTTGAAGAGTAGTCAGCAAGTGGTGGTAACATCCGGCCTTTGGACTCGCCCCTTTGGGCTTGAAGAATCAATGGGCTTGAAGCTACGAGGGAAAGGCAAATCGCCAAAGAGAACAACTTTTTCATAACAACTCCTGACCAACTTCTGGTTCAAATTCAGTATGGGCTTAAGGCAAATCAGAGCGTTGCCAAATTGTAATTCGGAACCGAATCGATTTTATTCCAACATTTTAAAAATTCTAGGCGGTAGCGGCATCGCCCATTCGGATCAACTGCCGAAGCACAAACGGTAAAATACCCCCGCCCGTGTAGTATTCGAGCTCGATCGGCGTATCGATTCGAAGTCGGAGCGAAGTTTCCGCGATCTCACCGGTTGTCCGCCGAATTCGTAGCGTGACATCCTGCATCGGTCTGACATCGCCGCTTTCTAGTCCAACCAGGTCGAAAGTCTCAGTACCATCGAGTTTAAGCGTCTCCGCTGTATCACCGTCAATGAACTGAAGAGGGAGTACACCCATTCCAACCAAGTTAGAGCGATGAATACGTTCGAAGGACTCGGCTACAACGGCCTTAACGCCCATTAAACGGGTGCCCTTAGCCGCCCAGTCGCGGCTACTACCGGTTCCGTATTCTTTGCCTGCAAAGATCATAAGCGGCACACCGGCCGATTTATATCTGGCTGCGGCATCGTATATAGTCATCTCGTCGCCATCAGGCTGATACTTTGTAAAACCACCCTCCTTCGGGGCTACAAGCTTGTTCTTGATCCGAACATTGGCGAACGTCCCTCGGAGCATGACCCTATCGTTGCCACGGCGTGAACCGTAAGAATTGAAATCCTTCGGCTCGACACCAAGCTCCTGCAAATATCGCCCCGCCGGCGATTCTGCCTTGATCGCACCGGCCGGCGAGATATGGTCCGTCGTTACCGAGTCGCCGAAGATAGCGAGCGCCGTAGCCCCTTGAAAGTCCGAAAACCGGCCTGATTCCAGCGAAAAGTCGTCAAAATAGGGCGGTTCCTGGATATATGTCGAAGACGCGTCCCATTCATAAACTTTGCCGACCGACGTTTCGATCTGGTTCCAAAGTGGGTTCTGTTCAGCAAATTCACTATAGAGACGCTTAAATGTCTCCGGGTCAAAGGCCTGTGCGAGCAACTCCCTGACCTCATCAAGCGTCGGCCAAAGATCTTTCAAATACACGTCGCTGCCGTCCTTATCTCGACCGATCGGCTCACTATAAACATCTTTAAGAACCGTGCCCGCAAGTGCATACACAACGACAAGCGGCGGAGACATAAGAAAATTCGCCTTGATGTTCTGATGAACGCGAGCTTCGAAATTGCGATTACCCGAAAGCACCGATGCGGCGACTAGATCGTTTCCGACGATCTCTTTTTCGATCCCGCCGTCTAGCGGCCCTGAATTTCCGATACAGGTCGTGCAGCCGTACCCGACCAGATTGAAACCAACCGCGTCAAGGTGTTTCTGCAGACCCGTTTTTTCGAGGTAATCGGTTACGACCCTTGAGCCCGGAGCCAGAGAAGTTTTGACAAAATCTGGAACCTTCATTCCCCGTTCGGACGCCTTTTTCGCGAGCAAGCCGGCCGCGAGCATCACCGAAGGGTTAGAAGTGTTAGTACAGGAGGTTATCGCCGCAATAAGCACATCACCGTGGCCGATGTTCGTCTGTTCCGGCGGGCAATCCACACCAGAAATATCCACCGTATTCGGCGTCGGCCGATTGTTGACCATCTCGTACTCGGTCTTTACGCTCGTATCCTTCGCACTTTCATCCCCGAATATCGGAAGCGGAATCGAGGCAGAGCCCTGATCGCCGCCGCCGGTGACAATAGACTCTTCCGCTCCACAGAGCTCGACTGGGAACCGTTCGTCGAGTTGCTCTGCAGACTTGCCAAATCCACCATCTGCCGTCGGCGCTGCGAAGAGGTCGCGAAACTTCGTTGAAAGTTCCTTAAGTTCGATTCGGTCCTGCGGACGCTTTGGGCCTGCGACCGAAGGTACGATCGTTGCCAGATCCAATTCATGGACTTCGCTGTAGTCAACATCTCCCTTCTTTGGGATGCCGAACATCTGCTGCGCAACAAAATAGTTCCGGATCGTATCTATATGCTCGTCTTGGCGGCCGGTGGAATGAAAATACTCCAAGGTCTTGTCATCAACACCGAAAAAGCCCATTGTCGCTCCATATTCCGGCGCCATGTTGGCGATGGTCGCTCTGTCTGTTGCTCCAAGGGCCGCCGCCCCTTCGCCAAAAAATTCGACGAACTTGCCGACGACGTTCAAATTCCGAAGCATCTCGGTCACACGAAGCACCAAATCGGTCGCTGTAGCACCTTCCGCTAGCGCCCCGGTCATATGGACACCCACAACATCGGGTGTAAGAAAATAGACCGGCTGACCAAGCATTCCAGCTTCCGCTTCGATACCGCCAACTCCCCATCCAACAATGCCCAGGCCGTTTATCATCGTTGTGTGTGAATCGGTACCAACCAACGTATCTGGAAAATAAACGCCGTCGCGTTCAAAAACGCCCTTTGCAAGATATTCGAGATTGACTTGGTGGACGATTCCGATTCCCGGAGGGATAACGCTGAATCCGTTGAAGGCCTGAGTTCCCCACTTCAGAAAGCGATACCGCTGTTCGTTTCTTTGGAACTCGATCTCCATGTTACGTTGATAGGCCGCCTCGCTACCGGCAAAATCAACTTGAACCGAGTGGTCAATGACCAAGTCGACCGGCACCAACGGCTCGATCAATCCAACATCCCTGCCCATTCTCTGAACCGCCGATCGCATCGCAGCAAGGTCAACAAGCAGCGGAACGCCGGTAAAATCCTGAAGCACGACCCGGGCAACGATAAACGGTATCTCCGCCGTTCTTTCTGCATTCGGCTTCCAGCTAGCTAGTTTTCTAACATTCTCTTCGCTTACCTTTAGGCCGCCATCGAAATTCCGCAGAACTGACTCGAGAACGATCCTTATCGAGATCGGCAATCTACTTATCCGTCCGATCCCTTCGGATTCGAGCTGCGGCAATGAATAAAAGGTCCCGTCGGTTCCTGCTCCGGTCCGAAAGGTTTGGCGTGAATTAAAAAGGCTCTGTGTCATACAATGAAATGGTTTGACCGTCCACTTAAAAACAAACGGTAACCCTGTAATATACCATAAAATACTGCATTTCCATTTGGTTTTTGAGTAAAAGCGTAAGGAAATTGTCGAGTTGCAACGGATTAGAACCTGTTGTCTGCGAAAATTTTGCTGCAACCCTTTTGGCTCCAAAACGAATCTCTACGACGTCGGCTGAGGCCGAGACCTATAACCGGAGGAGATCACAAGAAGAATGAAAAAGAGCACCATTGCCGGCGTATTGCTTCTGGTAGTCGGTTCATTGTTCCTTGCCGCCTGCCCAAAGCGGGTGAGTATCGCAGAACTGCAGGCCAACCCGTCTCGATATAGCAATAAAGACGTTTCTGTCGCAGGCGTTGTTAGAGACAGTTACGGGGTGAACATACCGGGGACACCGATCCGCGGCGGAGCCTATAAGATCGACGACGGCACCGGGACGCTTTGGATAATCACCGAAGACATTGTCCCAAATAAGGGGGCGGAGATCGGAATAAAGGGACGCATCGGAAGCGGTGTCAGTTGGCAGGGCCGGAACTTTGGGCTCGGTATGCTCGAGAAAGACCGCCGTTTTCGCAAACGATAAGGTTTCTCCAGTATGAAAATGACGAAAGACCGCGCTAAACTGCGGTCTTTCTAGTTTATGGCAACGCTTCTGGAACACTTCGAAGGTAGATTTGTCTACCTTCATAATCGCTCGCACAGCCTGATTCAGAGCTGCCCGGTCCAATTGCTTTTTGAGCGGCCCAAGCAGTTGAGTTATTTCCCGTCCCATTTCTCATGCGCTGAATACATTATCCGTTCCGCCGCAAATGTCGAGATGGCCTTTGGCGGAATCACTCGCCGTCTCTGGGATGATCCGTTCGAATGGACACTTGCAGAAGCTCTCGGGTCACACGAAACGATCTTTCGTTACCTATCGGAGGTCGAGGATATGACTTCACAAGGATTCAAATTCATCGCCGACGACACGGCTCTGCTTCGCGACATACCTGCCCCAGTTGAACTACGGCCGATTGTCGACGTCCTTTTCGAATCGCTTTGTACTGCCGAGCACCTTCAAGGCCGAGCTTTTGCGCTGTTTCAGCTACTTTCCGACGAACCACCACCGAGACTCTAGTGTTTTACATCGCGAACAATTCTGTGTAAGAATTCGTAGTCATTCCGTCTAGGCAATTCTGGACTGAAAGATTACGGCGTGAATAAAATGCATTGCCCTCGATGTGGACAACAGCAAGTAAGTCAGGAAACGCGATTCTGTGCGCGTTGCGGCCTGTCGCTAGCTGCAATTGCGGGCCTTCTAGATAATCATGGTGAACTTCCGCAACAGCCGCTAATTCCCGCGAACGCGACTTCCTTGTTGACGCGGAAGAACGGCCTGATCTTCACCGCTTTTTGGTTCCTGATAATGCTGTTCATTGTCACGCCGATCCTCGCTATTCTCGATGGTGATGTGTTGGTCGCGATCTCGGGGGTCCTGTCGATATTTGGAAGCCTTTTATTTCTTCTGTTTTCACTGATCTTACTCCCGAAATCATCGAGGCGGAAAACTGCAGGTCCACCTTACCAGCCGATATCGGAACGGCAGTCGTCGCTTTCTGGACGTCCAAATTATGGGGAACTGCCGGCCGGCGACGCTGTCGGCGTTGCTGATTTCGTGCCGCCTTCGGCGGGAATGTGGCGAGCACCTGACACCGACGATCTAATCCGTCCGGGAAGTGTTACAGAGAGTACGACGAAACTTCTTCAAAGAGATCTAGAGAAATGATGCATTGCCCCGTTTGCGGTCAACAACAAATTTCGCGTGAGATTCGCTTCTGCTCCCGCTGTGGTTTTGAGATGAGCGGAGTGACCGCGTTAATAGAAGGCGGTGGGAAGCTTCCGGGACCCAAGAATGGGACGAAGATGAATCCGCGAAGAAGGGGTATCTTTCAAGGACTATTCATTTTCCTGCTTTCTTTCTTGGTCGTGCCGTTGGTTGCTCTCATAACCATTGCGGCAAATGCTGAGCCCTTTTTCGTTGCTGCCTCGGCGATCATTTTCTCTGTTGGCGGTATCCTCCGCATGGCATTTGCATTAATGTTTGAGTCCTCTGATCTTACTATAGATGCCTCAGATGAGGGCCTAAAATCCTTAGGCGGTGCGACATCCGCCGTCCTTCGCGCGTTACCGAAAGGACATTCAATTCCAGTAGATGCGTATGCTCCGCCGAAAGAAGGTGCATGGCGTGAGACCAATGACCTTGATCGGCGTCCCGCAAGCGTGACTGACAATACGACCAAACTGTTGGAAAAAGAGGAAGAGCCCTAGAAGCCCACCGCAGCCCCGTCACTACGCGAATCTATCGCCCCGTAGCGAACCCCGTCGGCCCCGATCATTATTCCGGTTGCTGAAGCAATATTTCCCGGACGATCAGCAAGTTTGTGCCCGTAACCTCGCAGGATATCGATCGTATCAGGCGAAAGTCCGTATGGCTCGTGAAGCACCTGATCTGGCAGCCACTGTTGATGGATCCTCGGAGAATCGATCGCCTGCTGAATGTTCATTCCGTGATCGATAACGTTTATGACCGTCTGCATTACCGCCGAGATGATTCGCGGCCCACCTCTCGCACCAACCGCAAACCACACGGACCCATCTTTTCTAAGCACGATCGTGGGGGTCATCGATGACAACGGCCGTTTGCCGCCCTCAACCTTATTTCTCTCGCCTTGAACAAGCCCAAACAGATTTGGCATTCCGGGGCGGGCGGCGAAATCATCCATTTCGTCGTTCATAAGAACGCCAGTTCCCTTGATCGTCACTCGCGATCCATAAAGGTCATTGATCGTATAGGTGTTTGAAACTACATTGCCCTCGGGGTCAACAACCGTATAATGCGTCGTGTCCTGCCCCTCGCTTACGGCGACTTCCCCAAATTTGATTTGCTGGCTGGTTGAAGCCTTTTTGAGGTCGATTCCCTTGCGTCGGCCGGCAGCGTATTCTTTTGAGATCAGCCCGACAGTCGGAACATCCGCAAAATCAGGATCGGCCATATATTCTGCCCTATCCGCAAATGCCCGCCGCGAGGCCTCTGTCAGCACGTGGTACTTTGCAGCGGAATTGTGTCCCATAGCTGCGATGTCCCAAGCCTCAAGCATGTTCAGCACCTGAAGCATCACGATGCCGCCGGAGCTCGGCGGCGGCATCGAGATTATCTCGTGCCCTCGATATGTTCCGCGGATCGGTGCCCGTTCTTTCGCCTTATAGTTCTTGAGGTCTTCGAGGGTGATGAGGCCATTGTTCGCCTTCATATCGGCAGCGATCATTTTCGCGGTCTCGCCTTCGTAGAATTCTCTCGGCCCTTTGTCAGCGATCCGCTTCAAGGTCGCTCCCAGTTCGGGCTGCTTAAAGAGATCGCCTTCCTTAAAGAATTTGCCGTTGTTCAGGAATATCCGGTTGCTGTCCGGGTACTTCGAAAGATGTTCCTTATATGCTTCGGCCAACGATGCAAGCCGATGCGACAGAACGTAACCATCATTTGCCAGCGGGATCGACGGCTCGATCAGATCACGCCATTTGAGCTTTCCGGAACCAAATTTTGCCAAGGCCATCTCGAATCCGGCGATCGTCCCGGGAACTCCCGAAGCTCGGTAGCCGATAGTCGAACCGCCCTCGCCTCGAATCACGTTGCCGTCCCTATCGACAAAAATGTCCCGATGGGCTGCCGCAGGCGCCATTTCGCGATAGTCGATCGCGCGGGTCCGGCCGTCCTTGAACCGTATGACCATGAACCCGCCGCCACCGATGTTTCCCGCTTCCGGATAGACGACAGCTAACGCTATTCCGACAGCGATTGCGGCATCAACGGCATTCCCACCGCGTTTCATCACTTCCACGCCGATCTTCGAAGCCAGTTCGTGCTGCGAGGCAACCATACCGCTTCGTGCTCGGACCGGTTCTTGCGTAGCAAGGGCTTGAGTCGCGGGTGCTGCAAGAGAAAGTGAAAAAGTGAGAACTAAAAGCGCGGAAAGAGATCGGAGGCCCATCTTTTTTGTCATATCGGAACTTTATCAAAGGACCTACGACCGCACAAATTCCGTGATTGACTCGAAATGGCCTCGGCGATCAAATCTATCGAGCAATGCTTTGCTGCTCGTTTAGAACGGGTTATAGTCAGAGTTCGCGTTAAGTACCAATAGTTGGACAACATTTCGGAATGCTAGAGAGCGATAGTTGCGGCAATGAACCTCGGCGGACTTTCACCAAAGTTCTTGATCGTCAGACTGCGGCGCCTTAAAGGGCGGCTTGCGGAACGTCTGTCTAAATATCGGTTTATTGCCTATCTCGCTGTATTAGGTCCGGGCGTAATCGCTGCAAACGCGGGAAATGACGCTAGTGGAATCGCCACCTACTCTTCCGTCGGAGCCCAATTCGGATACGCTCTTCTCTGGGTGTTCATCCCTATGGTCATAAGCCTCATTGTCGTTCAGGAGATGTGCGTCCGCATGGGCGCAGTGACTGGCCAAGGACTCGCAGACCTAATTCGCGAACAATTCGGAGTCAGATGGACGACCCTGGTAATGGTGGCTCTGCTAATAGCAAATACTGGCGTTGTCATTTCGGAATTTGTCGGTATCGCTCAGGCATCGGAATTGATCGGAGTGCCGCGTTACGTCGCTGTCCCTTTGACCGCAGGCGTGATCTGGTGGCTTGTCGTTCGGGGAACGCAAAAGCGTATCGAACGGGTGTTCCTCGCGATGTCGCTTGTCTTTTTCTGTTACATACTCTCCGCGTTCTTGGCACGCCCCGTGTGGGGCGACGTCGCGTCCGGTTTCGTAATGCCGACGTTTCGTGCCGAGACCGCCTATCTTTTCACGATAATGGCACTGATCGGGACAACGATAACCCCGTTCATGCAGGTATATGTTCAATCAACGGTCGTAGAGAAGGGACTAGACAAAGATGACCTGCCGATCGCCCGTGCAGACGTTATACTCGGTACAACGTTTGCCGTTGTTATCGCCGCATTTATCGTTATTTCCACTGCCGCGACCTTACATTTGAACGGTATTTACGAGGTTGATTCCGCAGCAACCGCGGCCGAGGCGTTCGTCCCGGTTGTCGGGGAATATGCAAAATATCTCTTTGCGATCGGGTTATTTGGGGCGGCAATGCTCGCAATGGGAGTTCTCCCATTGGCCACGGCATATTCGATGAGCGAGGCACTCGGCTTCGAGAAAGGGCTTTCCCGCTCATTTCGCGAAGCACCTATTTTCCTTGGGCTGTTCACCGTCCTTATCGTCATCGGAACTATTGTCGCGTTGATCCCGGGGATCCCGCAGATCCGGCTTTTGATCTTTACGCAAAGCGTTAATGGCCTACTGCTGCCGGTCATCCTTGTCGCAATCGTCAAACTCGCCAGCAATCGCGAGATCATGGGCGATCACGCCAACGGAAAGTACTTCAACTTTTTTGCTTGGGCGATAACGGGAGTTGTCTCGATCTTATCCCTCATGTTGATTGGGTATTCAATAGCTGATATTTTTAGCGGCTAGGACATGGAGCAAAATAAACTTCTCAGCCGCATTCTTCCGACCTTTTTGTTCATCGTCCTGGTTTCGATCATTCTTTTTCTCCTTCCTCGGATCGAAACGACGACTCTCGAATACATCGGCGGTATGTACGCACGTAGCGTTACTTCCGAGATGTTCTTCGTAAGCCTCCAGTCCTTCGCGTCATACGTCTTTCCGACACTCAAGATTCTCTTTTGGATGTCGCTCGTCGTTGCGATCGTTCGATTGCTCACGGCCATCATCCTCGCGACCGTGTTGAGGTCTGTCGCCCACTCGGAGATCGTCTCCTTAACCCGCACCGTGGTCTCGGTTCTAGTATATATAACCGCCTTCTTTGTCATCTTTCAGTCGCATTTTCCGGATGTTCAGCTCGCGGCACTTTTCACAGGTTCAACCATAGTCGGCATCGTGGTCGGACTTGCTCTCCAGGACACGCTTGGGAATTTCTTTTCGGGCGTTGCCCTTCAGGCAGATCATCCATTTCAGGTCGGCGACGTGATATCAGTCGCCGATCGAGCAAAAGGCGTTGTTGAGTCAGTTACCTGGCGAGGTGTAAAGATCCGAACCTTTCAAGACAAATTGATCATTATCAGCAACTCCGTAATCGGAAAAGAGGTTATCGAAGTCGCTCCAAAGGACAACCTCAACGCACGTCTGGTCTTTTTCAATACGGAGTATGGGTTTTCGCCGTCGCGAACGGCTAAGCTTGTTCGTGAAGCGGTCCGAAATATTCCGAACGTTTCCCCGCTAAAACGTCCGATCGTGCGAATTCGCGATCTCGCCGAGAGCGGCATCGATTGGGAGATCAAGTATTGGTGCGAAGATTACCGTCGGCATAACGACACGGATGCGGTGATCCGACAAACGGTCTGGTACCTATTCACCCGAGAGAGCATCAGGTTCGCTTTCCCAACCCGAACTGTTCACGTTGAAGGTGCCGCGTCGCCGATTGCTCATGAAGAAAGCTCGGCACGTTCATCTGAGGCGATCGCAAGTGTGCCGATCTTTGCGCCGCTCTCAGAAAACGACCTTGATGAGCTGGCTACCCACGCCGTAGCCCGTGTGTTCGCTCCCGGGGAAGTGATTGTTGAACAAGGCAAATCAGGAGGGTCGATGTTCATCATCACGCAAGGCGGAGTGCGGATAGAACATCTTGAGGGTCGGGATAGGCACATTCTGACTCGTCTCGGCACGGGTGACTTTTTTGGAGAGATGAGTCTACTAACCGGTGAGAAGCGTTCGGCAAGCGTTATCGCGGACGACGAAACGCAGGTCATCGAAATAAGGAAGAAAGAGCTCGCTCCTATTCTAAAGAAAGATCCCTCTCTTGCCGAAAGAATCGCCGAGATCGTTGAACTGCGAAGGAACGAATTATCCGCTATCGAAGATAGACAGCACGAGGATAAAACCCCTAATAAACAGGGTATCCTTCTATCTGTGAAACAATTCTTTGGTCTCCGGAAATGATTAGCGTGGGTTCTTGTCGTAGATGTCGTGAAGCAATTCGGTAATGGGCTTTCTGTTTGAAAACGGATCACCCGCGGATTCGACTTGTTTTGGCGACTTTTCGCTCGTGCGTCCATTATGCTCCGTCCGCAATGACGAATCATCAGGCACCAACTCTTCGGTGTAAACGAGCGGCACTGCGTTCTCTTCGGCATTCGAGGCCTCAGGCAGAGCGGCAGCAACCTGTCCAGGACTCAACTCTCCAGCCGAAAACCTCTCCCGACTATCCTCGAGCAAGTTCGTTCCCCGCAACTTCCGCGCTCGTTCGAGTGATCGTATCGCTGCTGAGGTCAGCGGAGCGTCTGCAGGTTCCCGTTCGATCCGTCGCAGTACTCTGACATACTGTCGCAGTTCCGGGGTCGGATAAACATAAGCGGACTCATCCGATTCCGGTTTTTCAACTACACGTGAAAGATATTTCACTGCAGCCTTATGCTCGCCTAGTTTGTTGTATAAGGCTCCAAGCGCGAAATAAACCAACGGCGGGGCAGCGGACATCCTGCGGACAATGTTCTCACCTCGCTCGATTGTCTCGCGAAGCTCGAACCCAAACCACCGCCGGTCGTCGTCCCTTAGTATCTCGTTCGCGCTCAAAAAGAACTCAAAGATCTCACGACTATCGGCCCTGGGCCCGCCGGCAAAGACCTTGATGACAAAATAGGCGAAAACCCCAAAGAAGAATATTACAAGAAATGGGATGTTGGTGACCGCGAGCATTGAAATAATGATCCCGAACGCAAGGAAGTATTGTCCTTTCTCCTTGATCATGTTGGGAACTCGTTTTTCGATCGCGTTGTCGTTCACGTTTTCCTGCTGTCTCCCATACTTAGATTCGAGCGGATGGCGGATCCGGTTTTAACTATACTGACGTTTCTTCGGCTCGATGTTTTTCGTCGCCGCTCTCGGGAACGTCCGGAATATCCTTCTTCAGCCCAATATCGGCAAGAATATCCGTCACCTTATTCCCGATCGCGTATGGTGCGTTCATCACGAAACCGAGCGTATCTGCTAAAGCGAGAGCCTCCAACTGACTGATCTCGGACATTTTCTGCTCGAGTGAAAGTGCGGAGAACCGCTCTTTATAGCCCTCGAAGATCTTATTTCCATCTTCCTTTTTCTCCTCAGGCTCAGGTTCTTCGAACCGGGTCTCAACTACTATTGAACCCGGGCGTTCCAAACGGGCTTGGCAGGCGAGCCGATTTCCAAATGCCGCCGTGCTGTTTGCGAAGAATTCCTTTTCGGCTTCTGACGTGTCCGACAGGGCCCCGATTCCGTTCTCAACGTCGACCGAGCAATAGTGCTCGCCGGACACCGGTATACAAGGGATAGGAAATCGGACGCCCAGCCTTTTGGCTGCATCTATCAGATATGTGCCAGCCGGAATGCTCCCATTGATCCCTTCTTTCTTGAACTCAATTGCTATTTCGTCGATCTTTACTTCGTTTTCCATCAATATCCGCCAATCACCGTTCGTACCCTGACTTTTGGTTGCGCCCCGGAGGGTGCTGTTGAAACTTCCGCCTTTGAAAGTGAGCATGACTCACAAAGTCCCCACATCCTGAGACTATGATGCGAAAGCGTGAAGCCCTGCTGCTCCGCGATCATGTCCTGTAGCTCTTCGATCTTTGGGGAATAAAATTCGACAACTTTACCGCACGATGTGCAGATCAAATGATCGTGATGCTCGTGGTCGTAGTGGTGCTCGTAATAGGTCTTGTTGTCGCCGAACCGAACCTCTCGTGCGAGGCCAGCCTCAGTAAGCAGTTTAAGCGTGCGATAAACCGTGGTGTGCCCAACGGACGGATCCTCTTTCTGGACCAGCCAATAGAGGTCTTCGCTCGTTAAATGATCCTCCGTTCGGAGGAAGATCTCCAGGATCAAATCACGCTGACCGGTCCTTCGCAGGCCGGACTTTCGGATGTGCTCCAGAAAGATCTCCTTTTCTTTTTCGAACTCTGCCACGGCTCGTCACCTAAAACACAATGGTATCACTTGCTATTCGCTTTAGCCATATTTAACTCTTCGATGAACTGGTCTCGAAGCTCTTTGTTCTCTTCGGTTTCTCGAACCAACTCCATGGACGCGGCGGCGAGAGCCAAGTAAACATTCTTGCCAAATCCCTCAGCTCCAGCCCCCAGTAACTCTAGGTGACGGCGAAAGGCGGCAATATCGAGCCGGGCAAACGTTCCGGTCAACGCCTCTTCCGGTCGTTTGTGTGAAAGATTATCTATCGCAGATCTTGAAAGCACTAGCAGAGCTTCTTTGCCCCGATCCGGATCGACGCCTGCCATGGCAATGAGTCTGTGAGCGGTCGCTAGCAATGCCACCAGGTGGCCGGCCGACATGACTGCGGCAGCATGATAGAGTGGCTTTTCAGAGGTTTCAACAACGATCTCGTGGCCGCCAAGTTGAGCGACGATCTCGCGACCGCCCTGCACTGCGACCTCCGATCCTTCAATACAAAAAAAGGCGCCTGAGAAAGCCGCGGCCCCTGCGACAGCATCACTCACCGCGATAAGTGGATGAATCGAACCGGTCGCGTGCCCCCGCTTTTCAACGACAGAAAGTACGTCTGAACTGAGTGAACCGCTTGTATGGAATACCATTGCGTGCCTGGAAAGCCGAGGTAAAATCGATATGGTCGCCGATTCGATGTCCGGATCGGACGTCGTGATAATCACAATATCCGCTGAAATTCCTTCGATGTGTTCGATGCCGGTAACCAGAGCTGGGCGCGAAAGGCGCTCCATCACGCTGGGAACACTTCCATCGCGGGTGATGAGTTCATTGACCGTGTAGCCGCAGCGATCCAAAGCCAGAGCAAAAGCTCCGCCAACCCGTCCGACACCAACAATCGCAACTCGTTTCACGATGTTAAGAATACAGCGGTAGAATCGATTTCGCTATATGGGCGAAAAACGGAAGGTTCGACAAATTCAGACACCGAATCGTAGGGTCTATACTGTCGCGAGTTCACTGTGCTGGGGGTCTCCTCCAGAACGGGAAACAGAGTAGCGGTCAGAAGAATCTGGGCCAGCATCATTCGACGGTCTTCGCGCAGTTAGATCGCGGTAAAGTATTCGTAGAATATCGATCTCGGATTTGCCTAGTCGTCGAAGACCGCCCACGCGTAAACCGGCAAAAAGAGCCTCGCCGGCCTCAGCGTCTTGCTTTGACTTGATCGTTGACATTGCTCCGTTGGATACATCAGCAAGGCGTTCGCAGTCCCGAGCGATCTTCTCCCTGATCATGTTATGCCCGGACGTAACTGCATCCCAAAGTTCATCTGACATCTTTTCCCAGTCATTCAAAGCAGAGACATCAAATTCACAGATACAGCCGGCTCGGTGTTCAAGTCCGCGGCTGCTCTCAAAGCTGCAGTCCAGCTCAGCCAGTCTGCCACTGAGCTCAAAAGCTTTCTGCCAAAAGGGCGTTCGAAGTTGCGGGATTTCGCTGAGTGACTCGAACTCCCACCAAATATCCGTTCGCCTGATACTCTCAAATCTTTCCTGAAGCTCGTGAGAGCGCATTATCCTTGAATGCTCGTTAGTAAATGCGTCCTGATACTGTGAGCGGTAGCCATCCCAGAGATAGCCCGCTTCCCGGTTCCGCGCTGAACCAGGATTCCTGATGCTCTCCGAAATGCACGCCAATAGTGCTCGTTTTGTGTCGTTGGCTTTGGCGTCGGGTGCAAATCCGGCGGGTGTCGTATATGCGACGATACGTTGACGAATTGCGACCGATGATAGAAACGTCTCTATCCTTTCGAGCCCCGCGACGCTCTTTTCGAATTCTGTTTCGCTATGCGAAAACGCATCAGCAATGTCTCCAAGCGCCTGGTCGAGTCGCGTGGTACCGGCTAGCAAATGGGTTATCGTCTCCACAACGCGGCCGAGAGTCTTCTTAACGAACGACGCGTCAAGCCAGATCTTGGTGTTTACGAGAGCATCAGGAACCTTGTCGAACCGATTCAAAAGGTTCGCCGTATTCCACTCCTCAAGCCACGCGCCCAGTGCCTCGAGAACACGTTCCGTTCCAGCAGAACCCTTGTCGGAAAGCTCATCATCGAATCCGGTCAATAGCTGTGCCCACTTGATATTAGAAACGGCGGGGTGATCGGCGATAATTGGACGAGCGATGCCGACGATATCGCCCCAAACTATCTTTAGGTCTAGTGACCGCGCATTGATCCGATCTCCTTTCGCCGTTACGAACTCGATCCGCCGGTCGGCTACAAGCGATGCAAGTATCAAATGCTGGGCCTCGCGGACAAATCCATAAGGCGGCTGTTTTAGGCTTTGATAAACTCCAATGATCTCGGCGGTTCCGTCACCTGTTGCATCGAGAAGTTCATTGATCGTCGTGATGTACGGAAGTTGGTCAAGATATTCGCCAACCACCGGAGTGAGATTTCCATCTTGCTCCGTGGCCAGCCCCAGTGGAGCGAGAAAAGCGCGTGCCAGTTCCTGAGTTTCTTCCAGCCCGGTTTTTGCAGGATCGAAAAAGTCCGCGATCGTGGCAGATACATCCTTGATGCCCAGAGCTCGACCAAAAGCCGGATGATCGGGATACTGTGTTTCGAACATCGGATCGAGCATTGCCGAGATCAATCCGGAGATTGACTGCGAAGCCATTGCTTCCTCGGTAAAGTTGAAATCGAAACCGTTGATGACAAGATTTCCATTCGCAAGAAATACCCTTTCCGCGATGTTTACGGCGGCAACGCGTTGGGAATGCAAAAGGGCCCTATGCTGATCGCCAAAAGTCTCTATCAGCTCGGTTTGAGTCTGAAGTACGTAGAACCGAAGAAGTGTGTCGATCTCATCTTTTCTGAGGATGTCTGGCCGCCAAAGGACACAATCTGGCGCTAACGCGGCTTCGGTACTTGGACGAAGAACTCCTCTTATGTCCAACGCTATTCGCCAATCGAGCGACTCTTCCTGGGTCCCTATCACCTCGACCGCTGCGTCATCAAGAGCCGCAAAAAATCTTCCCCGCCGCTGACCACCTCTCCAGATCGCCGATGACTCAGAAGAAAGCAGATTGGGATTATCAGGTGCGGGCGTTAATGTAAGATCCGGATACCGTTCTTGCAACAGCTTCCGGAGTATTTCGGTCACGACACCTGGGTCGGTTCGGCCGATCGCCTCGTCAAGTACAATGTTCGCATTTTCCTTCGCATTTGCTCGGAAACTGTAAAGCACGCCGATTCCCTCTTCCGAATACCACGATATGTCATCGGGTAACGCATCGGCGAACATTTTGATGATGCCGGATGCCCCTTCGAGTGCCTTCGAAGGGTCAGACTCGTCGTAGATCATCATTGATGCACAGATCTCTTCGACCGTGGCACCGCGCCCATTAAGGGAATGCAGAAGAAGGGCCTTCAAAATGAGCTTAGCCTGTAGTCGTTGTATAACGGGCACTTTGCTCACGACCTCCGCATTCAACCGGTCGTAAGCGGCAAAGGCATCTTCAAGGTCCTTTACCTTCCTCAGTCCCGCCTCAGCATTGTCAAAAACTTCATCAAATGCGATCAAAGAAGTCGCCGGACGCCCGAGAATGCGCTCACCGGCTTCAGCCGCAAACCCAAGCAAAGCAAAATCCTGAACGAACAGACGGACATACGGAGCCACATCAAGAATCCCGGGATGCAGCGGATACAAAGACACGAAACGTTGTGAACTCCATCGGAAGTTCGGCACAACGCGGCTGAAGAATGAATAGATCTCTTCGATAAGTGAGATCTTTTGGTTAAACTTTGGAAATATAAATGAATTTACAACCTTGAAGAGATGCTGTTGGTCGAGAAAGTCGATGTTGAATGCACGGACGATCGCCGAGTTTGAACCGTCAGCCCCGGCGATATCATCGTCTAACCCAACTGCGAGAATCACGTTGTTATCCGCGGCAAACGCGGACATCTCTGCAAGCTCGTCACCATCGTTCCGAGATACGCGGCTAACTCGATCGTGGGCAGTGTCCACGATGATCACAAGAGGAACATCCCCAGATCGGGCCGCAGCCCTCTCAAGAAGGGTCGTGATAGAACCTGCGCCGATCACAGCTTCGGGGCCGATCGATGCTGATATCGCGGACTTGAGCTCTTCGATCAGGGTTGCGTGGGTTCCGCGGCGAACATTCAAAAGAGGATAGTGCCTTCGCAACAGCCCCTGCGTCGCTGCGGATACATGCGGATTTTGGATCTTCGACCGGAGTTCCGGAAGAGCGAGTAACGAGCCGAAAGTTGCTAGGAAGTGACTCTTGCCAACTCCTCTATAGCCAGCGAGAGCAAGCGATTTCCCCTTCCCCGGCCCGATCGTTGAGGCCGAATCGATCCACCTCGCCATCAGTGTGGCGGTTTCATCGGTAAAACAATAGCTTTCCAGTGTAGCGGAGGGATCGGCGTGGAAATCGCGAAGGCCCTTATAGTGTCGGACCTCCACGAGATCTTTAACTTTTTCCTGAATCTTCATTTGAAAGAAAAGCAGCGATGGCTGCAATGTTTAGGGGTTTTCGGAAAGACGCCCGCAACCCGTGAGACGGTCGAAGGCATCTATGAATATAACACGTATTTCGGCCCACGAGAACGAAAATTCTCTCGCTGGTTGGTATCAAGACTTTTCGAGAAATGGAAAAAGTAAAAATTGGCCTGTTTCTCGCAACCAAATAATTTCTCGGTGCATCAAAATACGTTGAACTCTATTAGTAAAATTAGGTAGGATTGAAGTCGAACCGATCGTAGGACACCCTTATGAAGATCAGAGAATCCAAAGCACTGTCGTTTTTGCTTTCATTTGTGATGCTCATTGGCAGTTTCGCATTTCTGCCGGCTCAAGCTGTTGCCCAGAAGGCCAACGAGACGGCGTCTAATGCGAAAAGCGAAACAACTGCCAGTCAACTGACTGCTCAATCGAACCTTAAGCCTCTCTCGGAAAAAGAGAATCCGGCAATGATCGGTAAACGTAAGATCAATAAAGGAACAGATAAGTTTTTCGGTTGGCTCGGCGGCTCGCAGTCAAAGGAGCTTGCCATCGGCCGTCAGTTGTCATTGGAGATAGAGCAATCGGCGAAAATGGTCGAAGATCCGATGATTACTGAGTATATCAACCGGGTTGGTCAGAATTTGGTGCTTCACTCGGATGCGAAGATCCCTTTCACTATCAAAGTTATTGACAGCGACGAGGTCAATGCCTTCGCACTGCCGGGAGGATACTTCTTCGTCAATAAAGGCCTTATCCTCGCCGCTGACAACGAGGCGGAGATCGCGGGTGTTATGGCACACGAAATTGCACACGTTGCCGCCCGACACGCAATGGAAAACCAGGGCAAGCTGCAGGCGATCAATTACGGCCTGCTTGCAACAATCATTTTTGGCGGTGGCATTGCCGCTCCCATCGCACAGAATGCCGGCGGTTTTGCCCAACTCCTCAGTTTTCTAAAGTTTAGCCGCAACGCAGAAATGGAAGCTGATATGCTTGGGGTTCAATACCTGTACGCTGCCGGCTACGATCCTTCCGCGATGGCGACGATGTTCGAAAAGTTGAACGAAAAGAATAAGAAAAAGCCGGGAACATTGGCCAAAATATTTACCACGCATCCGCAGTCACTAGACCGCAGAGATGCAAGCCTCGCACTGGTTTCTCGTTTTCCGGAACGTGAGGAATACGTCATCAGCACCTCAGAATTCCAGCGGGTTAAGAATCTTCTTCTGAGGCAGACAAATGCGAAAGCCGGAGTTTTCAGTGATTCGGATGAAGGCGAGCCGGGAAGACCGACGCTCAAGCGGAGACAACCGGCGGACGGTGATGAACCGGGCGTTAGCGATTCGGACAGCTCTGATTCCTCCGGGTCATCCTCAAGCAAGCCGCCGCAACTAAAGCGTCGTGATCAAACACCCGAACCGACTCCGTCTCCGGACAAGCCGTAACCTCGGCTTTCCTTTTCAACCGATCGATCGAAAAGTGCGGCACCATTGCCGCACTTTTTATTTGATCCGAGCAAGAAGTCGATTCCTGTCGTCGGAGTTCCATGCCATACGAAGTGCCCGTTGGAACGCTCGTTGAGACTCCGCCACCGCTCCCCGTCGCTCAAAGAGTTCACCGAGTTGCTCCCAGATCACAAGAGATCCCGGCTCGATCGCGACCGCCTCAAACAAATAAACCCCCGCATTATCCAATTCCCCTTTCTGCAACATTGCTTTCCCTAGGCTGTGCAAGTAGGACGCGTTTCTTGGATCAACGGAAACCGCCCGCCTTATCATTGCGATTCCCTCATCTCTGCTCGCAGCCTCGTCCAGTAGATAGTAGCCAAGGTTATTCAACGCGATCGGATTGTTTGGGGATTCTTCAAGCACACTTCGCAAAAGCTGCAGGGCCGTGTTCCGGTCGCCGTTTAGATTGGCCGCGGTAGCTTTGCTAATGGTTGCAAGCTGCCGCCTTTCATTGCCACGCGCGAGCGATGACAGATCCTCAGCCGCCGCCATTGCCTGGGGGGCCTTCTTTCCGGAGATATATGCACCTGTGATCAAAAGCGAAGCGGTAAAACTATCAAGGAATGCAGAATCGGTCCCGCGCGGACCACCGGCGGCAGATGAATCGCCACGTGTCGAACTCCGGATCAAAGCCACCGCATCTTCTACCTTGCCGGTCTCGACCAAAAGACTTACCTCGGCTCGAAAGACTTCGAACGATCGATTCCCGCCGACTGACCCTCTTTTGAGCAACGCTAAAGCCTCAGTTCGTTTTCCATTTTCGCGAAGATGTGCCGAGCTCTCGAGAAGTACCAGAAAGTCGTCACCGCCAAAGCGCCGGGCCGCGCGTTGCAGGGCTGTTTCGATAAGGCTTCTATCACCCACCACACGTGCTGTGACGATCATCTTGCGTGCGGCCTCACGAACAACTTCTTGCTCGCCAGGGCCAGCACCAGATCCAAAAGCCTCAAATGCCTCAGAATAGGAAAGTATTGCTTCTTCGTACTTCCCGGCACCGGCTAAGAGGTCACCTCTGCCAATCAAAAGTCTCGCTCTCACACGCGTTTCTCGCGAGCTGAGCTGCTGTAGGGCGCGCGAATACACGGTCACCGCTCGCTCCTGCATCCCCCGTCGCCGATATAGCCTTGCCAGTGTGTTCGCGAGTTCCACATTGTTCGGATCGGTCGCAACCGCCTGAGTCAACGGCTCGGCAGCTTGTTCGAACTTATTTTCGTCGACCTGTTCAGCGATGTCCCTCAGTATGCTAACCGCAACAGTATTCCCGGGTTGATCGGAAACCACAGGAGCGACCACCTCTAATGCCTCGCTCACCCGGCCAAGTGCAAAGAGATCCGAGGCCAGACGAACCGATGCCCGCTCCGGCGCGAGATCCTCGTTGACACCAACGATGAACTGATAGTATTGGCTCTCAAGTGCTCCGCTTGATGATACCCACTTACGAAGGGCATCGATCTTTTTCTCAGGCTCGCCAAGCTTTTCGTAGATCACACTCAAGAAAGCCCAAGCTTCCGTATTTCTCGGGTCAAGTTCGGCGACCTTTCGCCATTCGACAGCTGCAAGTTCGGCGTTTTTGCGATCGAGTTGACCTCGGGCTAGATTTGCCCTAAGCGACAAAAGGCGGGCCATCACTCGCCGTGCGCCGAAATTATTCCCGTCATACCTTAACGCCAAAGTTGCAAGCCTTATCGCATTTGACACCTCGGACTCACCCACCCGGCGAAGAATTTCGAGTTCTGCAAGAACCGTATATGCCTCGGAAAGCCCTGGATCCGCATCGACGGCCGCGACCAACGCTATTCGGGCAGACCGAACAGAGGCAGTAGCTCGAGCGGCGCTTCTCGTTCGCTTGGCAGCCCAGGCGTGACGCTGACCCTCGAGTAGCTTGCCATAGGCCTCTTTTGCGGAAGGATCACTCGGCGAGGCGGCAGGTGCAACTCGGGCCTCTAGCCTCGCGATCGTCGCTTCCCAGGTATCCTGTGGAAAAGCAAAGACGGATCCTGATGTGCCTGACACCAAAATGGCGACGACGAGCGAAAGAACGATACGGTATGACATGAACTGCAATTTCATTCAGGTTTTCAGGAAATCGGCCAAAGAAAAAGGGACCGACATTTAACCGTCGGCCCCGCGTCAAACTAAATAAAAGATCAACGTGCCAATCCGATGACTACGGCGTCGGTGTTGTAATGCTCGCTGTCCGCCTATCTGAGATCACTGTCGTAAATGATTGCGGTATCTGGTTGGTCTGGATATCGCCTTGGTTCTCGATGATCTGATCGATCAGTTCAAACTTCTCGCGGTCAAAGTCTTTCGTCATGAGAACGCCATTCTTGTCGATAGTCATCGGGTAAATACCAAAAAGCTGATTGCGGAAATTGGTGAAAAAACCGTCCCTCGGAGCCGGAAGCACATTCACTCTTTCTGGATTTGGTTCCGGAACGGAAGCCCCGATCAGTTCGAGCTGCTCTTTCGACTTTGAAACAAATTCGCTATTTGGATAGTCCGCGACGATCTGTTGGAAATATCTCGCAGCCTGATCGGTCTCTTCCTCGACCATATAAGTTACTCCAAGCTTGTACAAAACTTCATCCATGTACGCGAAGTTCGGATACTTGTCGATTATCTCTCTGTACCGCGACTGAGCACCCTTGAGACCGCCTTTTTTCTGGTCGACCGACAGGGTGTAGTAGTAATTAGCGATACCTAAATTGTGCGAACCGAGGTTATTTTGAACCTCTACGAGCCGTTTTTCCGCTTCCGGTTTTAGGATCGAATTCGGGTATGACGCGAGTAGTGCCCTCAGTCGAACCTCGGCACGTTTCGCTCGAGTGGCGTCACGGTCCGGCAGCCCGATCTGTCGCATTTCGGACTCGGCGATCTTTAGAACGACGCGATCTGCAAGCGGGTGGGTCGGGAAAAACGTCAACCAATCCTGATAAGCTGCGATCGCCTGGATCAGAGCACTCGTCGTGCCTTCAAGGAAAAAAGCGTCAGCAATAGCAAGTTTCGCCATCGGCAGATAGGGCGAATCCGGGTAGGTCGTGATGATCGTTTGGAATAGCAGACGCCCAACGTCGAAATTCTTCTTCCTTGCTTCACGGGTCGCTGTTACAAAAAGCTCACGATCACGGCCGGGCGACACCGTGCCTAAAAGCTCATCGTATTCATCGTTTCCGCCGCCGCCAAAGATCCCAAGAAACTTCTTCTTTTTCTTTATCTCTCGCGGCTGACCGACTGTTGACTGCGGGTTTGCCCGAGCCGCCGCGGTCTCGGTAAAGACGAGGTCAGCCCGCGTTTGCAGTTCAGTAACCGCAACTTCAAGCTGGTCGACCTCTGAAGCTTCATATTTTTCGTTCCGGTCGAGCTTGTTTCTTAGTGAAATGACATCGCTTTGAATTCTCGATGCTTCACTTTCCACTGACCGAAGGCGGGCAACTGGTGAATCGGCATTCTCACGTTCCTCTTTAGTATCGCGGCCTTCTTGCCGGAGACCCGAAAGCGAACCATTTGCCGAACGGCGTATAGCTTCGAGCTTTTCACGCATCACTTGTAGACGCTGCAGAGGTGTGCCCTCTCCGGGCCGAGCCTGAGCGAATGAATCCGAGACGGCCAGAAAACCAATCGCGATAACAAAAACAGTAGTGAACGAAAAAATAAAACGCTTCATAATTAAAAACTTGTTGGCCGAAAACTAGATCAAACCCAAACGGCCCCCTTCTGAGTTAGTGATCGGACCGCTTCGGCCGGATCATCAGTGCCGAAAACTGCGGAGCCAGCAACCATTATCTCGGCCCCTGCTTCTGCGACGTCGGCTATGTTGCTAAGGTCGATGCCGCCATCGATCTCGATCTTCACATTCAACCCGCGTTCCGTGATCATTTGTCGAAGTTCCCGAACTCGGGCCAGCGATCGCGGGATGAACTTTTGCCCTCCGAAACCAGGGTTGACCGACATCAACAGCACAAAATCGGCATGATAGATCGCTTCAGTAATGGCACTTAACGGGGTGCCGGGATTTACAACGACCCCTGCCTTTGCTCCAGCGTCGCGAATCCCTTGCAGCGTCCGATGAATATGGGGATCGGCCTCAATATGGACTGAAACCATATCGGCCCCGGCTTCGACGAATTGGACCGCATAATTTCCGGGTTCGACGATCATCAAATGTGTGTCTATCGTCATCGATGTGGCTTTCCGGATCGACTTCACAACCGGAAGTCCGATCGTAATATTCGGAACGAACCGTCCATCCATTACATCGACGTGCAAAATACTTGCTCCGCCGCGCTCAACCGCGGCGATCTCTTCCTCAAGCCGAACAAAATTGGCCGAAAGTATAGATGGTGCGATGCTATACATCGTTAAACTCTATGGACGATTGGCCGTTCGAGGCCGTGTGTCACCCGACGCGGGCCGAGAGCCCGTGGGCGACGATTGCGTTCGCGGCGTTGACGTTGGTGCCGTATTCCTGTTCGGACGCTCTCCCGTATTTGCGGGCGGCGTCTCTCGCCTGTCGGCTTCGTCGGTCCTTGTTGGCCCGTCTCCAGTTGCGGTGTTCGATGACGTTGACGTATTTGAGCCGACGTCTCGAGCGGTATCCGCTACCTTCCTAGGAGTGTTCGCATTGCTATTCGCGTTTGCATTCGCATTCGGACGCTGTCGCTTCGGCTTGTCCGAGATCATCTCCTCGATCTTCTTTGTATCGTCTTCTTCAATGTCCTTCTTGAGCGACTCCGGTCGTTCGTCCTGTGTGAGCCCGGCTTTGCTTACAACGACCAAGATCATTTGCCCCGTCTTTACCGTCTCTCCGGGCCGCGGCAACTGCTCGAGAACGGTGTTCATCTTCTCAGTGCTCGGGCGATCTGCTCTCTTCTTGATCTTCAGCCCGAGGGCGGCAAGCTCCTTCTCGCTCTCTACAAAGTCCCGGCCGACAAGTTCCGGCACCTTAACCTCTTCGCCAGAAAGCGACATATAGACCACCGCGGCCATTCCAAACAGGAATGCAGCCAACATCCCTGCAAGAAAAAGCAGGCGGCCAAGTGATGTCATTCCGAGCTTGAAGATATTCATAGAGGACTTCAAAAATTAAAGTGAAAGTTTAACATTTTTGTCTGCCGCGACCAATAAAACTAGATCGATTTACGCTCGAAGCTAGCGATAAAGAAGCCGTCACCCTCAAAATCTGATGGGAACGTTCGAGCAGACTGTCCTTCCGAAAGAAAATAGTCCGGCACAATCGGCGAAACGCATACGAAATTTTGGTTATCGGCCAGAAAGCTATTCGCAACGTACTCGTTCTCCTCTCGCTCCAGCGAACAGGTTGCATAGATGAGCGAACCGCCAACCTTTACTGCCTTTGATGCCGAATCTAATATCGCGCGTTGTTTACGCTGTTTCGCTAATATATCTTCCGAAGAGACTCGATACCTGATCTCAGGGTTATGCCTAATCGTCCCCGTTCCGGAACAAGGTGCATCGACGAGCACCGTATCGAAGGAACTGTCGGTGAACGGCAGGTCGCTAGTAGCATCGATCTGCAATACATTGATACCGGGTAAGCCCTGGCGTTCGCAGTTCATTTTCAGGTTCCTTACTCTCACCGAGCTGTGATCGGCCGCAACAATTAATGCCGCCGATGTCCCCGGCTCTGCCGCGATCCGCGTGACTTTACCCCCGGGCGAGGCGCAAAGGTCGAGAAAACGGCCGTTCACAGGTATTTTCGTGGCTCCAGCGACCAGTTGTGACCCGGCGTCTTGAAAATAGATAAATCCGGCCTCTACGGCGTTTTGGATCTTCGAGCTCATTCGTTCAGCATAAAAGCAACCGTCGATCGTCTCCGAAGCTCGGAGATCGGTCTCGCTAAGCCCCAAAGCTTGTGCCACACTGTCAGGCGACCTGTTCTCGACTCCAAACTCTGCAAAAAACCGCGCTGTAAGCCTGAAAGCCGGTGGAATTGCTCTGTTGTTGGCCTTACATATCGCCGTTGCCCGCTCAAGCCCAAAATCGGATATCCACTTTCCGACCAACCACTTCGGATGCGAAGTTTCGAATGACAAGGTCTCGGCCGGGTCAGAATAAGTGAAAGTCGGAAATGCCGCAGCCGCTTTCCGAAGAATTGCGTTGACAAACCCCTTGGCAGAAACCTTCCGCGCTCTGACAGCAAGGTTTACGCTTTCATTGATGGCTGCGTGCGGCGGTATGCGGTCAAGATATCCGATCTGGTACAAACCGAGGCGAAGAGCGATCCGAACCTCGATGTCGAGTTTGTTCTTTCCGGACAAATGGCGAATGGCCTCATCAAGAAACATCTGTCGACGCAGCGAACCAAGAACGAGCTGATAACATAAGCCGCGGTCAACGTCCGATAAATTCTCAGTGAAGAGCGGAAGAACAACCGAAGAGTATGCGTGCTCGGTTTCAATATGGACGAGGATATCGAACGCGGAAGTTCTGGCGGGAGAGATCTTCATTCCGCATTCTCCGGCTTGAGAAGCGAAAGATCCGTTGAACTTCCCTTTGTTAGCCTGTGATCGACGGTTACCCTTTCATCGAAAACAAAACACTCACCTTCCCACAGCGATTCGGTAGCGTCAACAGACTCAAGGTATTTCAAGATCCCGCCATCGAGCTGAAAGACCTCACGGAAGCCCTTTTCGATTAGATAGGGCGCGAACTTCTCGCATCGGATACCGCCTGTACAAAATACCGCGATTCGCTTGTCGCGTTCTGGATCTAAGTTGTTTTCGACGAATGCAGGCAGATCGCTGAACTTTTCAGTCCCCGGATTGATCGCCCGCCGGAACGTTCCGCTACGGTACTCATAGTCATTGCGGGTGTCTAAAACAATGGTGTCAGGATCGGAGATGAGCCGGTTCCATTCTTTCGCCCCAAGATGCGTTCCCTTTCCCTTCTCGACATCTACGCTCTGCTTTAGAGTTACGATCTCGGGCTTGATCTTCACATCAACCTTTCTGAATGGCATCGAATCATGAGATGAGGATTTGTAGTTCAGCGTCGATTTGAAGATCTTTTCCGCGTACCCAACGAAGCTCCGAATGTCCTCGGGCCGACCGCAGACCGTCGAGTTAAAGCCTTCATCCGCTAAGATCACGGTTCCCGTTATTGAATATCGGCGCATCGCGTTACGAAGAGCATCTCGCATACCCGCGAGGTTGCCTACCTCTGACATTCTCTTGAACTCATAAAATGTGATTATCTCGAACATTGTTTTGCTAAACGCCTATTCAAACAGATCCCCTTCGTCAAGCTTCGCTCCGTTGAGGAAATCTCTAGTACTCATTCTGCGACGGCCTTCCGTTTGGATTTCGAGTATCCGCAACGCACCTTCGCCGCATGCGATAACAAGGTCGTCGGCCTTTGCTTGAAGCACGGTTCCCGGCACGACGCTGTCGATTTGTAAATCTGCAATTTCAGTCTTCCAAAGCGTAAGCTTTTTGTTATGAAAGCTTGTGTATGTTGTCGGAAATGGCTGGAATCCGCGGACTCGCCGCTCGATTACCACAGCGGCGTCGGACCAATCGAATCTTCCATCCTCTTTCTTAAGTATCGGAGCGAGTGATGCCTGTGAATCGTCCTGTTTTGTTGGAATGATCGCGTCAAGCCCGTTCAGCGTCGTCGCGAGCGCATCTGCACCGAGTATGGCCAACCGATCCATCAGTTCGATCGCAGTCTCGCCGGGGGCGATGGACGTTTCTTGCTGAAGCAGGATGTCCCCGGTGTCAAGGCCGGCGTCCATTTGCATCGTCGTCACTCCGGTGACGTTTTCGCCATTTACTATCGCCCAATTGACCGGAGCCGCCCCGCGATACTTTGGCAACAACGAGAAATGCACATTGATACAACCACGTGGGAACGCATGGAGAAACGCTTCTGGCAATATCCTTCCATAAGCGACCACAACCGCCGATTCGGCATTGAACGACTCGAATTCCGATAGAGCTTCGGCAGTTCTGATCTTTTCTGGTTGAACAACCGGAATACCGAACCCCAATGCAGCGTCTTTCACCGGCGAAGTTGTTAGCTTTTGGCCGCGGCCTGCCGGCCTGTCCGGTTGGGTATATACCGCGACGACCTCGTGGCCATCTGCCGCAAGTCGCTCAAGACTTGGCACCGCCGCTCGCGGCGTACCCATAAAAACGATCTTCATCAAATTAAAATGCGGCCGCCGAAATTTGAGCGGCCGCTTGAACAAACTAGATGCTGAAAATTAAAAACCGCAATGGTAGTTCGAAAATTCGTAAACCTTGTTCCACTTTCCGCCGAGGCGTTTATAGACATTGAAGCCAGCACCTTCAAACGCCTGTACGTATGTGAAGATCTCCGCTGTTCCATCGCGGTCGTAATCGAAAACATCGAGGAGAAGTTCGTGGTAAACGCCCTCATCGAGCGATGTGATCTCACCGTTCATAACCTCATCTTCTTTGATGGTACGGAGGTCCGAGTGGACGATCGCCAGTTTTCCGTCCGTGTCGCGTTCTGCAGCAAAGAAAAGAAGCGTCCGGGACTTCGGGTCGTTCTCGGCCCAGAAACTTCCGACGAATTCCGCCTTCTTGTCATTATTCAAATCGAGAGCTGTGAGGTTGTGATAGTCAAGCTTTTTCACCTCGACGGTGTTCTTAGCAAACTCAGCTCGCACAAGTGCATCGATCTCGTTGCGTTCTGGCCAGGTCGGCGGACGCCTGACACCAAACGCCCCCTTTCCGGCCGGTGCATTGGTCGCGATCGCCATGAGCTTGCCTTTGAGCTTAGCCTTCGTCGATGACGTAGTTGCCTTTGCCAAATTCGGCCCGCAATCGACTGCCGCGTCTGAACTGTCAACGGTCACAGTTCCGGCATTTGCCCCGCCGAAGATCAGGCGATACGAAGACTTCGGAGCATAGTACGCGGCGTTGAACTTTTGGATCAGCGAGTTCTCATCACCTCCGCCGACGGGTTCCGAAAGCTTCCCGTTCTCAACATGGGCGATTGGCTCAAGTAACTGGCCGTCGTTCAAAACAGCGAAGATTATCGGCTTAAGCACGGGCTTTGCCGGAGTTGGCGTTCGCCTCTGCCCAAAAGAACTCCCTGCAAATACAACGCCCGCAACCGCCGCCACGATACAAACTTTAACTAAAACTCTCTTCATCACACCTTCCGTGACACTAACTTACCTTGCATGAACTGAAGCAGATACTCACGCCCGCCTGCCTTCGAATCCGTACCGCTCATATTGAACCCGCCAAATGGATGAACTCCGACGAGAGCACCGGTACATTTCCGATTGAGGTAGAGATTACCGACATGAAACTCACGGCGAGCCCGCTCAAGCCTTTCCTCTGATGCTGAATAGACAGAACCGGTTAGCCCGAATTCCGTTCCGTTTGCGATCTCAAGAGCGTGGTCGTAGTCGCGAGCTTTGATCACAGCCAGCACCGGAGCGAATATCTCTTCCTGCTCGATCGTATCGCCGGGTTGGACGTTGGCAATGATGGTCGGAAGGATGAAGAAGCCTTGGGAATTATCACCGGTGCCGCCGGTCACGATCTCACCGCCTTCCTCAACGCCCTTTTGAATATAGCTGAGCGTACTGTCAAACGCTTTTTTGTTGATAACGGCAGCGACGTTGGTGTCGCCTTCGGTAGGCTGGCCGATGTTAAGTTGCTCCGTCAGGGCGACGACCTTTTCGAGCAAAGCGTCGTGAACTTTCTCGTCAACGATCAACCGCGAACAAGCCGAGCATTTCTGCCCCTGGAATCCATAGGCCGCCTGGACAGCTCCGAGAGCTGCTGCATCGATGTCTCCATCATCGGCTACGACGATCGCGTCCTTTCCGCCCATCTCGGCCACCACCCGCTTGATCCATATCTGCCCCGGTCGTGGTTTCGCCGCTTGCTCGTTAATGTGGAGCCCGACTCCTTTCGACCCCGTGAATGAGATGAAACGTATCTTCGGACTCGTCACCATCGCTTCACCGGTCGGCGGGCCGCCGGTGACAAAGTTCACAACGCCCGGAGGCAAGCCGACTTCCTCAACGATCTCGATGAATTTTGCTGCGATCGTCGGCGAATCAGACGACGGCTTCAGTACCACGGTGTTCCCCGCAACGACCGCCGCCATTGCCATTCCTGACATGATCGCGAGTGGGAAGTTCCAAGGCGGGATGATCGCCCCAACGCCCAGCGGAATATATTCAAGGCTATTGTCCTCGCCGGGAATCTTTGTGATCGGCTGTTCTTGCGACCATCGGATCATCTCGCGGCCGTAGAATTCCATGAAATCGATCGCCTCGGCAGTATCGCCATCTGCCTCTGCCCAAGTCTTCGAAACCTCAAACACCATCCAAGCCGAAAGCTCGTGCTTCCGCTGCCGCATAATATCGGCGATACGGAAAAGATACTCCGCTCGCTCGGCCGCAGGCACAAACCGCCAGGTGTTGAACGCCTCGGTCGCGGCGTCGATAGCATTTTCGACTATTGAGAGATCGTCATCGACCACAGAAAAGACCCCGACGACCTCATCCCTTTTTGCCGGATTGTAACTCTTGAACTTGGCATCGATCGAAATGCGTTCACCGTTCACAAGACATGTATGTTCACGTCCAAGTTCGCCGCGAACTTTCTCGATCGCCGCCCGCATTGCTTCGGCGTTTTCGGGCTTCGAATAGTCTGTAAAAGGCTCGTTCTTAAATTCGTCTAAAACGCTTTGTGTTTGCATAAGGTATCTCCAATCTACTCCCATTCGCCGGTGTTTTGTAACCGCTTGATCTTGCGTTTTGCGAGCTGCCGTTTGAGCGGACTCATTCGGTCGAGAAATACGATCCCGTCGCAATGGTCTGTCTCGTGCAAAACGCAGCGGGCCGCAAGGTCGCTGACGTCCAGCTCAAATTCCTGTCCCGCAACGTCGTGTGCCCTAACGATCACCCGTGTGTCTCGCTTCACCTGCTGATAGAGCCCCGGAAACGAAAGACATCCTTCGTCGCCGACCTGCTCGCCTTCGACATGAAGAATCTCTGGGTTGATGAACGCGTGCTTCTGCGACGGGCCATCTTCGTTCGGAATGTCCATCACAAAGATCCGCTCCGAAATTCCTACCTGCGGAGCAGCAAGCCCAACGCCTCGGGCCTGATACATCGTGGCGAACATCTTATCGACCAGTTCCTCAAGTTCCTTTCCAAAACGCTCCTCGGTCACCGGTTTCGCGACCGTAAGCAGAACGGGGTCAGGATAGTGAACGATCTTCAGGTCCAGCATAAAACAGAATAATATCACGAGCGGCCGTTCAAATTCACGCTTGGGAGCCGACCCGATAGCAGACCCCACCGAGCGATGACGTATTTGCTTCCCACTTTTCCCGCTAACGTAATAGAATACGAAATGATGCTTAAGCCGACGGTCATCGCCATACCGATCTTCGCCCTTCTTATCGGGCTCGAGGCTTGGTATTCCTATCGCAGGCGGGCAAATGCATACGAATCCCGAGATGCCTGGACGAACATCTTCGTCGGTTTTATGAGCGTTGCATTCGGTGCCCTTTTCGGCGTCTTTGTTGCGGTGATCTATACTTCCGCTTATCAGCTCGCGCCTTACAAATTCCCCGCCGAGGCGTGGTGGACCTGGGCGATCCTTTTTTTCATCGACGACTTTGCGTACTACTGGTTCCATCGCTTCAGCCACGAGATGCGGCTCTTTTGGAACTTCCACGTCGTTCATCACTCGAGCGAGCACTACAACCTGAGCGTCGCGGTCCGGCAGAGCTGGTTCTCCGGCATTTTGCATTGGGTCTTTTATGCGCCGATCATGTTGCTCGGCTTTGCTCCGTGGATGTTCGCTCTGATGCACGGATTTAATCTGATCTACCAGTTCTGGATCCACACAAAGTTCATCCGAAACCTGGGCCCGCTTGAGCATGTGCTCAACACGCCCTCGCACCATCGGGTGCATCATGGCGTTAACAATCCTTATCTTGATAAGAACTACGCCGGCGTCCTTATCATTTGGGACAAACTTTTCGGTTCGTTCGTCCCGGAGACCGAAGAACCGCGGTACGGCATCATCAAACCGATCAAGAGCTATAACCCGCTTTGGATCAACACTCACGGCTGGGTCGAGACGTGGCAGGCGATGCGGAACCGCAAAGGTATGCTCGCAAAGCTCCGATGCATTTTCGGCTCGCCGAACATGGATGCGGAAGAATCGGTCACCGAAACTCGCCTGCCCGTATGACCATCGCTTGCCCGAAACTTTTGGCGGTAATATACTTACGCTTTTATGAGCGAACGCAAGATAAGGGTTTTGGTAGCTAAGCCGGGCCTCGACGGACACGACCGCGGTGCAAAGGTCATTGCCCGTGCTCTCCGCGATGCCGGGATGGAGGTCATCTACACGGGGCTGAGGCAAACGCCCGAGATGATCGCCTCCGCGGCTCTTCAGGAGGATGTTGACGCCGTTGGTATCTCGATCCTCAGCGGGGCCCATAAGACCCTCTGCCCTCGTATCGTCGATCTGCTCCGTGAAAATGGAATGGATGATACACTGGTGTTGGTTGGCGGTATTGTACCGGCCGAGGATATCCCGGCTTTGAAGGAAAAGGGCGTTTCCGAGATCTTTCTGCCCGGAACATCGACGGAGGACATCGTTACCTATATTAGGGCGAATGTCCGGGCCGCTGAATAGCCAGTTGCGACGACCCTTGGGTCGTTCGAAAGCGTTAGAACAAGGTGGAACGTTTCTCAATGAAAAAACTAAAATTACTTTTCTTCGCATTTGCGTTGATCGTTTCGGCAACATTTATCAGCGGCGGCGTCTCGTCGTTGACGGGCGGCGGCGACGCCTTCTCCGTGCAGGCTCAAACATCTGTAAAAAGGAAGCGAAAGGTCGGCGTAACGCGGCGTGTTTACCGCGGGGGCAAATACGTTGGTCAACAGATCTGGAACGGATCGCGTTGGGTCGCCTATAAAACCTATCGCGGCGGGAAATGGGTTACGAACAAATCTTGGCGGACCGGCCGGAAGGTCGTCAGCCGCACGAAGAAGATCGTTTACTAGAATCGTCGTCATCCTCGATTTCCCGAAAGCGTCCACTTGGACGCTTTTTCCTTTGCCCATGCGGCTACGCTTACCCGTGAGTTCCCAACTTCGCCAAAGCCTGCCTTTCCGCTTATACTTTCCTAACGAAGGCTTATGAAAGAAAAGATCAGAGTTGCGAGCGGCCAAGGCTTTTGGGGCGATCTGCTTACGGCACCTGTCGATCAGGTCCGCGGCGGGCCGATCGACTACTTGATGCTCGATTACCTCGCCGAGGTGACGATGTCCATCGTCCAGAAGCAGCGGCAACGCGATCCGAATGCCGGTTATGCCCGCGACTTTGTCTCGCTGATGCGCGAGATACTTCCCGATTGCGTCGAGAAGGACATCAAGGTGCTCTCGAACGCCGGCGGCGTCAACGTCGAAGGATGCGCCGAGGCTATCCGTGAAACTGCCCGCGAACTTGGGCTCGGCGGGAAGCTCAAGATCGGCGTCATCACCGGCGACGACATACTCCCGCGGCTTGATGAATTTGCCGAACGCGGCATTGAGATCACTAACATGGACACCGGCGAACCGCTTGCGGCCGTTCGCGACAAGGTTCAGGCGGCTAACGTCTATCTCGGTGCCGGCGGCTTGGTCGAGGCTCTTGACCGCGGTGCTCGCGTCGTTGTTGGCGGCCGGCTGACCGATACGGGTCTTACGCTCGCTCCGCTGATGCACGAGTTCGGCTGGAAGTTTAACCAGTGGGACCTCGTATCTGCCGGGACGATCGCCGGGCATATCATCGAATGCGGCGCTCAGGCATCGGGCGGTAACTGCCAGTTCGAGTGGGAGTCGATCCCGGACATGGCCCGCGTCGGCTTTCCGATCGTTGAGGCCGGGCCGAGCGGCGAGTTCATCGTCACCAAACATGACGGCACCGGCGGCCGCGTCAGCGTTCAATCTGTCAAAGAGCAGCTCCTTTACGAAATGGGCGACCCGAAGGCCTACATCACGCCGGACGTTGTCGCCGACTTCTCGTCCATTCAGCTTGAAGATGCCGGCCCGAACCGCGTGCGCGTTTTCGGCATCAAGGGAAACCCGAACACCGAGTTTTTCAAAGTTTCGATCGCTTACTCTCATGGTTGGAAGGCCGTCGGCACTCTCGTTTATTCCTGGCCCGACGCCTACCAGAAAGCCCAGGCCGCGGACCGGATACTCCGCGAAAGGCTCGACCGGCTCGGCCTAAAGTTCGACGTCGTGCTCAGCGAGTTCGTCGGAGTTAACGCGACCCACGGGCATCTTTCGGGCGAGCCCGCCGCTGACATCCCCGAGGTGCAGTTCCGCATCGGCGTTCGCGGGCAGAGCAAGGCGGACGTCGAGCGGTTCACGAAGGAGATCGCACCGCTCATACTGACCGGCCCGCCCGCCGTTACCGGCTTCGCCGGCGGCCGCCCGAAGGTCGAGGAGATAATGGCGTACTTCCCCGCCCTCATCCCCAAGCACCTGATCGAGACCAAGGTCGAAATAGTCGAGGCTTAGCAGACTCTGTGAGACTTCCGTCAATTATCAAGGGTGACATTACGTGCGTCGAAGCCGATGCGATCGTTAATGCGGCAAACGAGTGGATGCTTGGCGGTGGTGGAGTTGACGGAGCGATCCATCATGCGGCTGGACCGGAATTATATGTAGCTTGCAAAGCGGTTTCGGAAACAACTCCTGGAATCCGTTGTCCGGTCGGTGAAGCGAGGATCACTCCCGGTTTCGATCTACCTGCAAAGTTTGTGATCCATACGGTCGGGCCGCGGTGGAAAGGCGGCCTGAATAATGAAGAGGAAATGCTTGCCAGATGTTACAGGAACTCACTTGCTCTGGCTGCTAATAACAACATCGTTTCTATTGCCTTTCCCTTGATCAGCACAGGTGCATTTGCCTTCCCGATTCTGCCGGCGTGCCGGATTGCGATACGTGAGTGTTCCACATTTCTGAAAGATGATTCCCTACCTTCTGAGATTACTCTTGTCGCCTACAGCGGTGCAGATCTAGCCGCCCTCAGGCAAGTTATACAGGAACTGAAGTGAGAGAAGACGCCCAAGACTCGAAGAAGTAATTGCAGACTTCCCCACCAAGCTTGCGAAAATGACTACGAAAGGTCGCTCAACGGTTCGGTTTTCTGTCGATCAATTCAAGGTAGGTTTGATACTCGGCATTGGTGAAGTGGCGGACATTCTTGAGGACGCCTTTCTCGATGTCAAACATCGTGTACTTCTCCCAGACCTTCCAAACATTATGGAAATCAAGGTCGCCGATGTGTTCGCCATAAGCCGCCGTGAGAGAACCGGAGTACCAGTCAAGCTTAAAGGGTTTCCCGTCGGGCGCAACTTCTGACAACTTAGAATACTTTAGGCAAAGAGGGTCAGCCGGATTTACAGTGTGAATTCGAATGTCCTTTAATATCAATTTGTCTTCCACGACCTCGATATACGCGACGTAGCCTCGCCAAAGATCCGATCGCCCGCCGCAGAATTTTGGCCGTCGCTCGGGGTTCTTTGCGAAGTACAACTCCATCGGCTCGTTGTAGATCGGATACTCTTGTCCCTTGTAGATGAGAATGTCAGGACTCTGCGCGGTCCCAAACGCGACCGACGAGCACGCGAATAGAACTACGATCAAGTTGGCTATTCGAAACTGCATGTCATAACTCCCTATCTACTTATCGAGAAAGCGGGCGATGCCTTTTTGGCAGTCTTCGGTCATTCTGGCATGGGCGTTGGTTTCGGAGCCGGCGGCGAGGGCGGCGGCGAAGTCCATTGCGTCCATCCGGTAGAGAAGCGATTTGCTGAGGGCGACGGCGGTGCGGCTGATCTTTGAATAGACGGCGGCGTAGTCGAGAGCGGCGGCCTCAAAGCCTTCCTCGGGGAAGAGCCGGTTGACGAGGCCGAGGCCCTTCGCCTCCGGTGCGGAGAACTCGAAGCCCTGCGTTGTTAGCTCAAAGGCAAGCTTTTCGCCGAGGTTTCGGCGGAGTATCGCCATAACGATCGCCGGGACAAAGCCGATCTTCACCTCCGGATAGCCAAAGCGGGCGGTCTCGGTCGCAAGCACGATGTCGCAGCCGGTCGCGAGCCCGCAGCCGCCCGCGAGAGCACGCCCATGGACCGCTGCAATTACCGGAACCCGCGCATTGCGGATCAATGAGAAAAGCTCCGCAAGGCTTTTCGCATCCTCTAAATTCTCTTCATAAGAAGCCCCGGCGATCTTCTGCAACGCCGAAAGGTCCGCCCCGGAGCAAAAATCCTTCCCCGCCCCGCGGATCACAACCGCACTCAGCGAATCATCCACATCCGCCTCCCGCACCGCCCGCTTAAGCTCCGCCACCAGCTCATCATTAAGCGCATTCCGCTTCTCCGGGCGATTGAGGGTGATGATCCTTGTGCTGTCCTGGTTCGAGACGATTACTGTCGACATAATTTGTAATTATCAATTAATAATTAGTAATTAACCCCTTCGGGAAGTTGAGATTATCGACGAGATTATCTTTACCAGCTGGAGACGATCGGATTCGATCTCATTAAATTGTGCCTCGGACAGAATGCCGCCATGAAAAAGCACCAACAGCCAGTACTCGGTTTCCATCGCACGTCGCCGGGCAATCCCAAATTCAGTTATAAACGTGTCACGGTTCTCCGCCCCGATAGCCGCCTTAACATGCTTGCCGATATTCGTCCCGGAGATCAGCAACTCTTTTGAAAGCACGAATTCCCGCTTTTCCTCATTCAAAAAATGGCAAAGCTTCACGATCCGCAAAGCAAAATCGAGAGACTTATCAAGTACGGGATTCTTATCCATATGAATACTGATCTTCATTCTCCGGTTAATTACTAATTAATAATTCTTAATTAGTAATTAAATGGGAGAACTAAGCTTCGTCAATATCGATATACATCCGCAGCAGGGCGGTCGAGAATGTTTTGCCTTGGGCGTCGGTCATTAGGCTGAGCGTGCCGCCGCCGCCGAGGGCTCCATGGAGCAGGAAGTTTAGGGCGCCGAGGTTTGGCAGTTCGAAGCGTTCGACGTCGCCTTTGACCATGTCGCCGAAGTGCTCTTTTACGCGTTCGGCCGTTACCTCGCGGACGAGAATCGGATAGTATTTATCTTCGAGAGCGATGAGCCCGACGTTTGCGGTGTCGCCTTTGTCGCCCGAGCGGGCGTGGGCGATCTTTACGAGTTGTATTTTCATAGCTTCAAATCCGGCCTTTGGATAAATATAGCCGAAAGGCCAAGGAACTTCTATTTGATGGCGAACCGACGAAAGCGGAAAGGCAGATTGATCGTCGCGGCGATGCTTGTCTTGGTGGGGCTTTTTCCGGCGGCGGCCGTTGGGCAGGACGTGGTTGATGCGGCCTATGCCTCGACGCGCGAATATCTGGCGAGGTTTCGCGATCTGCTTGCCGAGGAGAAAAAGACGTTCGAGTTTTTCGGATCGAACGGGCGGGTTCGCAAGACGCGGGTGGTCGAATCGAACTTCATCGTTTATGAACTCGGTGGCGGCGAGGGCACGGCGGCCGAATATCGGCACGTGCTGCGGGTTGACGGAAAGGCGGTCGAGAAGGCCGAGCTTCGCTCACAGGAATTTTTTGAAAAGCTGGTCACGCTCGGGTCTTCTAGAAAAGAGCTCGAAAAGCTGCAGAATGAAAGCACGCGGTTTGATGAAGGAATGCGGATCAACGGCTTCACGCTCTTCCAAGCCGTAGCTCTCTCGCCGAAGATCCGCGGTGTGATGGCCTTTCGGCAATCGGAAGATGAGGCAATTAGCGGGCGTGCGGTGGTGCGGCTTGATTACGAACAGAAGGCGGAAAGCCCATACATTACTATCAACCGCGGACTGACGACGGGCGAAGAGCCGGTGGTCAGCTTTGAGATCGAGGACCGATCACGGGAGCCTTTTAATGAAAGGCTTCGCGGCTCGCTCTGGATAGAGGCGGAGACTAGCCGCGTGCTTCGTGAGGTTCGAGAGCTGTCCGTTCAGCCGAAGGGCTTTGCACAGCCGGTGATAATCTCGCGGGTCGTGCTCGAATATCAGCCGAGCGAGTTTGGCATCAACACACCAGCGAAGATCACACACGAATTTTTTACGCTGGTTCGAAAACAGCAAAGGAGCGAGCCGGACGTTCGGGCCGTCTTTGAATACACACGCTTCTCGCGTCCGGACGTCGACGTCAAGGCCGACGAGCCGCGGAAGCCTTAGTTCAACGAACGGAGTAGTTTTTCAGCCTCGGCCCGGTATCCGCGGGTGATCGGCGAGCGGTCTTTGCCCGTCGCCTGAAGGAAGCGCTGAACATCCCGCCTCGCTTCGTCCCGCCGCCCAAGTTCCGCATAGAGCATTCCGAGCCGCAAAAATACCAGCTTTGAACCGGGGATCATCTCGGCGGCGGCCACTTCGCGGACGGACTCGAGCTCACGCAGGGCCTCGGCTTTTTGGCCTTGCTGATACAAAACGACGGCAATCTTTTCGGTCAAGGCGGCACGATAGATCGGGAGCCGTTCACGTGCTTCGGTTAAACGCTGGCGAGCTTCGGGCAGCCGGTTGGCGTTTTGGAGCGCCATTGAGAGGGCTTCATATCCCTGGAAGAGCGTGTAGGCGTTGATGTTCGCGTTGGGCGTGGCGATGACGCGTTCGGCATCGGCGATGGCATTTTGCGGGTCGTTGCGGGCGATACGAGCGCGGGCACGGCCGTTTAGGGCGAGCGGTTCGGGGCGGATCGCGACGGCGCGTTCGAATTCGCTAAGAGCATCTTTGCCGTTCGCCTCAAGGGCAGCACCGAGCTGGCGCCAGTTGGTCGCCGAGTTCGCGTCAACCGTCACGGCGTGCCGCCAAAGAGCCTCATCCGCACGCCAAACATCGGTATAGATCAACGAACGGAATGCCAAAATAAAGGCGACGAAGCATGCGATGGTGAACGCAGCCTTGAAGTTGATGCCCGTCAATGCCGTGGCGAAACGGTCGTAAATGATCGAAGCGAAAAAGACGCAGAGGCCAAGGATCGAGACGAAAAGATAGCGGTCGTGGACCAGTTCCTCAGGGCGAAAGGCCGGAATGTAGAAGGCCGGCAGAAGCGGAAGAATGAAGAGCCCGAGGCCGAAGAGTGCCCGGGGCGAAGAGCGAGCGAAACGGACGGCAAAGGCAAGGATTGCAGCGGAGAGGAGTGCCGGAAATGCAACGCTCATCAGACCGATTTCGCTAACCGCACGAAGCCCGTAGTTTGGGCCGATGACGACCGGATAAAAGATCTGCTTTAAGTAGAAAAGAAAGATCGCCGGTGCGGTGAGAATTGCCTCGGCGAGACTCGGTGCGTTTTCTACCGGAAGTGCGACGCCGCCCAAAATTAACGATCGAACGACGAGAAACGCAACGGCCGCCGCGGTGAAAAGGCCGATCCGGTAAAATGCGGCCTTCGTTCTCGTCTTCAGTTCAGAAAACTCGGTCAGCCCGTTTGTGGCATAGATCAGCCAGAACAACGGCAGGCAGACGACGACAGATTCCCTCGCTCCGACAGCAAACAAGAATGTACCGACAGCCCCGGCCAGATAGTATCTGCCTCTCGACTCTCGGGCCAAGCGGATAGCGAAGATCAGAGACAACGTCAAGAAGAGGCCGGCGAGCGTGCTCGGGGCTCCGGAGATCCACGCGACCGATTCGACCTGAGCGGGATGAACGGCGAATACGGTTGCGAAAACCGCGGCGGGCATCAAAGGAATCCCGAGCAAGAGTAGGAGATAAAGTGCGGCGATAGCGGCTGCTATATGAACCGCTAGGTTTGAGGCCCGCCAACCGAAAGGCTCGATGCCGAAGAGTTCGTTGTTGGCGATGCTCCAAAGCGTGAACGTCGGCCGCCAATAATTGCTGGCCGTGATCTCGCCGCTGCTCTTGAATGCCCAAACGTCGGAAACGACCGCCGTGCCGTAAAGGGAACGCGCCTGAATAAGGGGATTCTGGGCGATCTGTCGGTTGTCGTCGTAAACAAAATCGCCGGAGAGCGACCCGTAATAGACGCCGATCGTGACGAGCGCTATAACAGCGATGGCGATGAACTGATGTTGTGCGGGGATCCGTTCGTTGGTCAAAATGCCTCCTCGAGAGCAGCCCTTACCGGGTTTTCGGCAACGCGATCGATCAACCCGGCCCGCAGTGCCCACTCGGCCGGGAACGGCTCGGCGGTAAAGAACATCTCGAGCGCACGTGCCTCGCCGATAAGCCGCGGAAGCCGCTGCGTCCCGCCCCAACCGGTAATGATCCCGAGGCGGGCACCCGGATGGCAGAATGTTGCCGATGGCATCGCGATCCGCCGCTTGCATGCAAGTGCAAGGTCGAGAGCGCCGCCGAAGCACGGGCCATTGATCGCAGCGACCGTCACAAATGGTAGCTCTGAAATGCGTTTCATCAGACTCTGGCCGAGCTCCGCAAATCCTTTCGCCAACGCAGGATCGGTCTTCGCGATCTCACGAAGGTCAGCACCGGAGGCAAAAACGCCCTCAGTGCCGGTGAGGATAAGCCTCTCGGTTTCATGCGATAGGTTATCGATCACATCGTTCAACGCTGCGAGAACGTCCGCCGAAAGCGGGTTCCGCACATCGGGCCGCGTGAACCGTACGACCAAGCCGTCGCCATGTGCTTCGGTTGTTAGCGGGTTAGACATCGGCGGGCTACCGCTTAATAATAGCGATATGTTTCGCACGGACAAAGCGCATCCATGGCACGGCATTCCGATCGGCGATGGGGCACCGGCCGAGGTGACGGTATTTATCGAGATCGTCCCGCGCGATACTGTGAAATACGAGGTCGATAAGGAAACGGGTTATCTTAAGATCGACCGGCCTCAGCAGTACTCGAATGTCGTCCCTGCAAATTACGGCTTTATTCCGCAGACCTATTGTGCGGCGGGGATCGCGGCCCTGGCTCGTGCAAAAACCGACATTAAGATAGCCGGGGGCGACGGTGACCCGCTCGATATTCTAGTGCTTTCGGAGCATCACATTCCGCGGGGCGACATCATACTAAAGGCGAGGCCGATCGGTGGCTTTTGTCTCGTAGACGATAACGAAGCCGATGACAAAATAATCGCGGTGCTGAAGGGCGATAAGGTCTTTGAGCAATATAGCGAGATAAGCCAGCTTCCGAAAGGAATTCTCGAGCGGTTCGAGCATTATTTTTTGACGTATAAGAGCTTGCCGGACGCGCCGAATATCTGTGAGATCGCTTTTTCATATGGCCGTGAAGCGTCATATGAGGTGATCCGAACGGCGATCGCCGACTATGCGGAATTAACAGGAAGAGCGATCTAGAAGTCAGAAATGTCAGAAACTGCATCAACCGACACACCCGCTCTTAATCGACTCCTTGCCGCACTTCCCTTTGCGGAATGGGAGCAGATCAGAGATGCCTGCACGATTGTTGAGATCGAGAAGGGCCAGGTCCTTTGGGAGGCCGAGGAGAAGGGCAAGTATATTTACTTCCCGATAGATTCTCTCGTTTCGCTTATGTACGAGTCCAGCGAAGGCGATTCGATCGCCGTGGCCACCATCGGGCGACACGGCATCGCCGGAACGAGCATTGTGATGGGCCTTAAAACTCCTGATCGAGCCGTTGTCAGTTATACCGGAACTGCATATCAGATGGGTTCCGGAGTCGTCCGAAAAGAACTCTCAGAATGCGGTGACTTCCAGGACCTGTTGATGACTTACAATCAGGGCCTGCTTACTCAGATCGCTCAGAATGCCATTTGCTACCGCCTGCATCTTATTGATCACCAGCTTTGCCGGCTTTTGCTGGAAATGACCGACGAGCTTAAAACGGAAACCTTTCACGTCACTCATGCAGAGATCGCCGAAGTATTGGGTGTTAGACGAGAAAGCGTTTCGGTTGGACTATCGGATCTCAACAAACAAGGCGTGATCGAGACCGGCAGAGGTAGGGTCACGATCGCCAACCCTAAAAAGCTGAGATCCATCGTCTGCGAATGTCACGACGTCGTGATCGAATGCCGCGACCGAATACTCAACAAATACAAGGCCGAACATAGAAACTGAACATCCACCTCGAAAATAATTTCGACTGTGTTAGCAAACGTACAGTCCCGCTTGCTGTCTATCATCCATACTCTTTAAATCGACTGAATAATACGAAGGAAACCGGAACGCTCGGAAGGTAGAAGGGCTGGGGCGGGAGCCCCAGAACTGGGCAGCAATTTTGGCACAGCGAAGGCTTTCCGTCTTCTTTCAAAAGGATCGTGAGATTTATGAACACCACACCGCGAATCTTGTATGTTGATGATGACGCAGATGGCTGCGAACTGATGGCGTTTCAGCTTAACCACTATTTTGGGTATCAGGTAGATACTGCATCAAGTGGAAGCCATGCGATCGAAATGGTGAGGTCTAGTCCGTACGATGTTTTCCTATTGGATTACTGCTTGCAGGACGTAACCGCCGTAAAGCTGTGCAAACAGATCAAAGAATTTGCCCCACGGGCACCGGTTCTTATCTATAGCGCTCTTGACCGGGACATTGATAAAGAGCAAGCGTTTTCGGCAGGTGCCTCGGGCTTTTTCGTAAAGCCGGAAGATCTTGAATTGATCGGGCCTGAGCTTAAAAGACTCCTCCACGTGCCGAAAATTGGCCGAAAAGATGTTGACCCGGTATTTTTTAGCGAAGAACAGAAGATGAGATCCAAACGCTTTTCTCTCCGTCGCCGGAGCAGCAGCATAATCTAAAGCTCGGAAATCAAATTGGCATTTCGTCTTACTGAGGGCCGCTGATCAAGCGGCCCTCAAATGCGCTCAAATCCCGCTATTTGCCGTTTGTAAAGAGCTTCATCAGGGCCTTTTCCTCGGGCAGGGCGTCGGGTTGGATGCTCTTGATCGCTCGCGATCTGCGTGGACGAAACTCATCGATGGTAACGCCGGATTCGTAAGCCTTTATGACCTTTGGGTGAATGTAAGAGCTTCGGCAGATGGCGGGCGTATTCCCAAGCTGCTCGGCGACTCGCTTTACCATACGCACGACATTTTTCTTAAGCGTCTGCTCATCGTCGGCCTTGCCGACCTCGGCCAGCTCAATTGCCGCCATAAGAGTCCCGCCCCATGTGCGGAAGTCCTTCGCCGAGTATTCCGGAGCTGTCGCCTCTTTTAGGTAGCGATTGATGTCCGAAGGCTTTATCGGCCGAGGCTTGCCGCTCTCGTCGATGTAATTGAAGAGCTTGCGTTTCGGGCCGATCTCCTTCAACTGCTTCATCAGACTGCTAAGTTCGTCATCTACTAGAACGAGCCGATGGGCAATATGGCTCTTGCCGACGAAGTCGAACCGGAGCTCGCCTTTTCTACCGATAGTTAAGTGACGGTTTTGGAGTGTTGTAATTCCAAAGGTTCGATATTTCCTTGCACTCGCCTCTGTCCCGACACGCATGTAAAGCGAATTGATAAGCCGCAGTACTATCGCAAGTACTTTCTCGCGTGGGAACCCATCGAGAGCTATGTGTTCGTTGGTCGTCTTGCGTAGCTTCGGGAGATACTCGCCAAAACGCTCGATCTTGGTGAACTTTTTTTGCTGCTGCTTCTCAGCGAACTTTGAATTATAGATGTATTGAATCCGGCAGGTCGTATCCATCCCGACAGCCTGAAGCCGCCCGCCTTTTGCCGGGCAGATGCGGACAAATTTCCACGCCGGCGGAATGACGATAGACCCGATACGTTCGAGATCAGAATCGCTGGTGATACGTTTGCCGAGCGCATCAACGTAATGAAAGCCTCGCTTCGGCGTGCCCTTCCGCTCCCACCATTTCGAACGCCGCCCCTTTGCGATCACCTCACGGGCCTTTGCTCTTTCTAACTTAGGTATTTCCCGCGCCATTCAAGACGCAGTTTACCACTAGCAGGTGCGGGGATATCGATTCATTCACGAGTTCAGAGTTCATATAAAGGAAACGACCGCTGAGTTTCGTACTCAAGCGGTCGATTCCTGTGTGCTAACGTTACTAACTAAATGGATCCAAGTATCACCGACGAATATCAAATAAGATCCTCCCTGTCATCTTGATCGGTCTATCGCGATAGGTAAGAGGCTTAAACTTGGAAGAACATCCAAGTCTCCTTGCCTCGTGAACCTCTTGAGGCAACCCACGAACTGTTCCCGCGCTGATCACATCACCTTTCTCGTCAACAATAACTTGGATTTCGAGAATAGATCGTGCGGTTGAACCCACGGCACCTCCCAATCGAGGAAGCTCGGTTGCGAATCGGCTAATGTTTACAACTTCGACCAGTGGAGGAAAAATGCCTTTCCTTAAGTTCTCTTCGATAGCCTTGCTATCACGAGCATCCGCGAATGATTTCGATACCGAAAAGTATAACTGAACATCCGAAGACCGGGGCCTTCCGTCTTTCGTAGCTGGTTGAAAAGTCGCTGATTCTAGGAACTTTCTGACTGCTCGTCGGACTTCATCTACCTGTTCAGGTTCTTTTATGCCACATGGCCACATTGGCCCTCCGAAGAGTTTGATATTTGATGTCGTCCCCTTTGATGATACAGTTAATCCTACCGTAATAACACCGTCGATGCCGGCAGCTTTTGCTTCAGGCGACATTACAAATTCGGGCCAATTATTTGGTCGAGCTCCGTCCACGAATTCTTGCCCGTTCAAACTTAGGTTTCCGCAAAGATAAACCGCACTTAGAAACAGAACTCCAATGGCTTTTTTCACAAACAATACCTCCAACTGAGATTAACTCTTATGTATTGAACGAAAACGCTCCGATGTGGGGCGTCGATGTGTTCAGGGTCGTTTGGAGAGCGAGAAGCAATGCCGGGCGGAGGTCGTCGGGCGTGATGATCGCATCTACCAGGCCGCGGGCGGCGGCGTGTTTGGCGTCGAGCTCGCGGTCGTAGGTTTCGCGAACCTTTTGCATCTCGGCTTCTAGTTCGGCCGAGGGCGTTTCGCCGGCAGCTTTGAGCTTATCGAGCTGGGTCCCAAAGATCGCCTGAACGGCGCTGTCGCCTTCCATCACGCCCATTCTCCCGGTCGGCAGCGAGAAGATAAAGTCGGGGTCAAAGCCCTGGCCCGCCATCGCGTAATATCCGGCACCAGAGGCGTGGTTGACGGTCAAAACGATCTTCGGCACGCGGGCGGTCGCCATTGCTTCGACAAATCGAGCCCCCGCACGAATGATCCCGGAGTGCTCGGCATCGGCGCCGACCATGAATCCCGAGACGTCCTGGACGAAAAGCAGCGGCGTGCCGTGGCGGTCGCAGTTGTCGATAAAATATGCCGTTTTCTCGGCTGACTCGGTATAAACTATCCCGCCAAAACGAGGCGGCTCGCCCGGCTTGCCCTTCGACATTCCGCGGCTATTGGCAATGACGCCGACCAGAATGCCGCCGATCCGCGCCGTTCCGCAGATCATCTCCTTTGCGAAATCTGCCTGAAATTCATCTATACCGCCCTCGTCAAGGAACGTTTCAAGCACAGCGTGCATATCATACGGTGCGCGGTGATCCTCAGGCAGCAATTCGTAAAGCTTATCGCTTACGGCTAATGGCTCACGGCTTTCTTCAATAGAAACTCGAGTCGGCTCTTTGGCCGGCATTTCGGCGACGAGGTCGCGGATCTTGGCGATGCATTCATCCTCGTCTTTTGTGCGGTAATGGGCGACGCCCGAGATGGCGTTGTGCGTCATCGCCCCGCCGAGCGTCTCGTTATCGATGGTCTGGCCGGTCGCACCTTTGACCAAATTTGCACCGCCGAGGCCCATAAAGGAAGTGCCCTCGACCATCAGGATCACGTCGCTAAGTGCGGGCAGATACGCGCCCCCGGCGACGCACATTCCCATGACGGCCGAGATCTGCGGGACCTTTAGATATCGGCGCATTATCGAGTTGTAATAGAAGATGCGGGCGGCACCGTATTGTCCCGGGAAGACGCCACCTTGGTAGGGCAGATTGACGCCAGCCGAATCGACGAGATAGATGATCGGGACGCGGTTCCGCATCGCGATCTCTTGTGCGCGGAGAATTTTTTTGATCGTCTCCGGATACCAAGCACCGGCTTTTATCGTGGCGTCGTTTGCGACGACGACGCACTCGCGGCCTAGAATCTTTCCGACGACCGTAACGACCGCCGCAGCCGGAGCCTGCCCGCCATATTCGTCATAGGCGACCAGCAAGCCGATCTCCTGCGCGTACGTGTCCTTATCAAGCAAGAGGTCTACGCGCTCGCGGGCGGTCAGCTTGCCTTGCTTGTGAATTTTCGCGACCTTCTCCGGCCCGCCACCCTGCCGGAGCTTTTCCGCAAGCTGCAGGTATTCATCGGTTAGAGCTCGAAGGCGATTTTCAGATTTACTCATTATCAAAAGCTAATTCAGAAACGACCCGCCGGCTTAGCGAAGATAGACCGAGCCGGTCGATGTGTCCGAAACCGTAGGCGAATCAATGCTCACAACCCGCAGCCAAGCCCGCCGGCTTGCTCCGCCCCAGATAGCTATCGCTTCATTGCCATCGTTCGGCGTATTTGCGACTACCGGGGTCCAAGTAAGGCCCTCATTTCGCGATATTTCGATGCGAACATTGCCTCCGAGATTGTTGGTCTTCCAGGTAACCGGCCGGGCAATACCGCGGGGCAGGAAGCCGCCGTTGGCATAGTTAACAAGTGTGATACTAGAGCCGCTGTAGCGATAGTTTGCGATAACATCGGCCGTAGCATTGATAGCTCTTACATTGTCGCGGGTGTTGTCGATCCCGGTCGGGAAGCCTTGGTAAAGAATTGAGGGGCTCGAGAAATACGCTCGTCGAGTGCATCCGCTAGCGCAAGGGTTAGAATATGACATCACCGTCCGGAACACTCCATTGACGTAATGCCCATAGCCGAATGGGTACGTCGCACCGCTTCCGTTCTCCGGATTGTGCTGGCTGCCCATGTTGTGGCCGAGCTCATGGGCGAACGAAAGGTTGCCGACCGCGCAGCTCCGAGCAGTTACGGTATATCCGGCGTTTGGATTGCCGGCTGGATTCGACCCCATAAGATAACCGACGCCGCATGCCCCGGCGATCTCTCCGATCATCGCCACGAGGTCAGCGTTAGCCGAGTTTCTGAGGCCCTGAATGGTCGCGTCATTGCGAAGATTGCTTAGGTCGGTGCTTGCACTCGTTGTTTCGGTGTAAACCCATTCCTTGGCATCGATCATTCGGACGCGCTGACGAACCCGGCTGTTAATGTAAGCCGTATTCGTCGCGTCGATCGCGTTTTGAGAGAGCGTTTGTGCCTGGGCATCGCCGCCTAGCAAATTCTTGGTTGCGGTCGTGTAAACCACGAGCACATCTATCCGATCGCCGGAATCAGAAAATGTAGCGAGCACTTCGCCTTCTGGCAGTTCTTGTTTAGTCGCTTCTCCGGGCTCGATGGCACCGCCGCACTCCGGGAATAATGACTGATCGAGCTCAACTAGAATCTGCTGGGCGCCACGCGGGACGATCTCATATACGGCGTCGGGCGTGTAGATCAGTCCGGCGACGTGGCCCTTGCGGAAGGTCAATATGACATCGCCTTCAAAGCCCTTTTCACTGATCATTCCTCGCCAAGTGACGTCATCAACGCCTCGCACTTCAGCTTCTGACTTCACGGCTTGGTACGCTTTGGCCTCCGCCACCGGCAACTCTAAAGCCTCCGCCATTAAGGCCTGGCCAGTGTTTACGACGATGACAGATTCGCGTTTCGCTGCGATCGATGACCTCTCAGCGAATGGGCTAGAAGCTTCGGTGACCGAAAAAAGGCGAACGGACGACTGTGCGTTTGCCCCGCCGGCGAGGAACGCGAAAAGCACAAACAAAAGTCCAATTGCCGTAGTTCTCATAGTTACGCTTCTCCCAAAATAAAGGTCGGAACCATCCCGCCGCCGCTTGAAACATTTGCAAGCTCCGAGGACGAAAGCCGTGTGAATGCCGAGCCGACGATGCCATTGAATAGTAGCGGGTCGAGATCAACGAGCTGCTCGACCATGCCCCACTTTCCGTGTTCGTCAAACAGCATCGGGAAATATTCCTTCGCGGTCTGAACCTTTTCCTGGACAAGATAGTCGCCGTTTTCGAGGGCGACCGCAATGGCATCGTCCCATTCTTCCTCGCTCAGGCTCCAGCCGATATAGATGCCGTGGCCGCCGTAGTCGTCGTTTGGTTTCAGAACGAGCTTTGCGGCATTGGCACGCGTCCATTCGACAAGGTCGATCTCGCTGCCGTGGTTCATCGTTCGCTCATTCCGAAATCGGCGTGTCCAAGGCACATGCCGGCCGATTGCTTCCAGCTCTTCGGCGCTAAAGAGCGATGCGTATCGCTCATTGGTCAGCACAGCGAAGACCGCCTTCTTATGTACAAGTTTGCCGCGGAAATTATTGACCATACAGACCGCGCCGGCCCGATACGCATCAAGCAATGCCGGAGCATGCGCCATGATCGGCAGGTATTCATTGACGAGCAGCCGCTTGTAAACAATGTCGATAGCAACGCCGGCATATAGCAGCCTGCTACCGTCAAACTCGAGCTCCTCGGGCGAACAGATGAGGGCCGTGTAGCCGGAATATTCAAAGAAATCGCGGAAGAGCTCGAATTCCTTTTGTGTCGGAAGGCCCTTGAGGTCCACAATTGCAATGACAGGCTTCTCTTCGGGCTGGTTTCCCAGGTATTCGGCATGGCAATCAAGAAGTACCTGCAGAAGCTTCGACCGGCCTTCGAGCTTCGTCACCGGATAGCGTTCGGTGAACCGCTTCATTATCGGAAGGTCAAGAAAGATGTCTGATGCCGAATCCGAATACGCAATACCGGCCGGGCTCTCGCCATTTAGCTCAACAAAGCTATAGGCCGTCTCGCCGAGAAAGGAATCGAGCCGTGCGGTCGGCGAGACCTGTTCGTAACCGGGATCGATCTTGACGAGTTCCCTTTCGAACTCGGTGATTCCGAGTTCGTCGAGCAGTTCGTCGCTCTCGACCGCAGCGTCCTTTACCTTCTGAAGCGTTCCCCAGATGGTCTCGCACGCCTTTCGGGCCATCGACCATTCTTCGGCGGTGATGAAATGCGGCCGCAAATAGGGCGTCAGGCGGCGGCCGCCGAAAACAAGGCGGGCCGATTCGAGGCCACGGTCGAGAGCTTCGGCAGATTCACGAGCGAGGTCGGCGTCTTCGAGCAATTCGTGATAGTACTCAACGGCTTCTTTTCTTGTCATTCGGTTTACCTTGCCATGCTGAGTATCTCGTCGAACTCGTCTTTTGTAACCGGCATCACGGAAAGCTGCGACTGCCGAATGAGCTTGAGGTCATTGAGGGCCAGGTTCTCCTTCATCTGAGCGAGCCCGACAGGCTTTTTGAGCGGCTTTACGGGCGAAAGCTCGACCGCGACCCATTTGTCATCGTTCGCGGTTGGGTCCGGGAATGCGGCTTTGGTCACCTTCGCGACGCCTACCACTTCCTTGCCAATGTTCGAGTGGTAAAAAAGCACCTTATCGCCGACCTTCATATCGCGAAGGTTGTTCCGTGCCTGATAATTACGCACGCCGGTCCAATCGGTCTTCCCGTCCTTTACAAAATCGTCCCAGGAATAGGAGTCGGGTTCTTGTTTAACCATCCAGTAGTTCATAGGTTTAATGTCTAGTCAGTCTTGGAAGTCTAGGAGGTCTTGGAAGTCTGTGTTGAACAGATTTGAACCGTTTCGGGCTTCCTAAACTTCAATCGTTTTGTTCGCACTTCGCAAATGTTGAATGAGACCAAAGGTCATCCGTCCGATCTCATCGAGCCGAGTGAATAGTTCGTCAAACGTCGTCTTGTCGATGTATCCAAGGTCTAAAGCCAAGTATAAGTGTGACTTCGTTTCGGCAACAGAACCTAGTGCGATATTAAGAAAATGTGCGAAATCTTTATCCGTGCGCCGTCCCTGCCCCTCGGCAATGTTCGCGGCAATCGATATCGATGATCGACGGATCTGGTTGCGAAGATCAAAATCTTTCGAAAACGGCCCGGAACCGCAAATACGGTAAATTGCGAGATTCAATTCGCGGGCCTTCTGCCAAGCGACAATATCTTCGAACCGTTTGAACGTCCCCATATTATTCGCCGAAGCCGCCCCCGAGACTTCCTAGACTTTCCAGACTTCCCAAACTTCCTAGACTTCCTAGACTTTCTTCTGCGCTTTCGCCGCCTTTTTGTTCAGCCATTTCGCCATGCGCTCAACGAAGGGTCGGATGGGTTTGAAGAGTTTTGCCCGGAAGCTGTTCTTGTTTTGTTGTTCGCTCCATGCTCGGAGGTTCTTTTCAGTGTATTGCCGTATCTGCGGTTCTAAGTTCTGTTTCTTGACCGAGTGGCGGAGCGTCAGGTAATAGTGTTGGCCGATCAACGAGAATAGAAGACCCGCGATATTTGCCTTGAACGACGTCTTAGCCATCCATCGCTTGGCAAAGCCCTCGGTCGGTTGGAGCAGTGCTCCCATTGCTATCTCGAACCACGCATTTTGGTTGCCGACCTTCGGATGATAAAGCCCCGGAAGGTCGCCCTTCATCGGTACGTCCACGTTCTTGAGCCGCGGATCGTTGATGAAATCGACAAGCTTCACGCGCTCAAGCCCGCGGAGTTGCTCGATCGGGACATAATCGATAACTTGCCGTATCGTTTCCTCGCCGCCCTTGGGCATATCAAGCGAAGACGCGTTCTCGATCCTGAGTTTTACTGCTTTTGCGGTTTTCTGGCCCGCAGTTTGAATCGCCATTATTTATTTCTTTAAGTCTAATATTTCGCTTTCTAGATAAAGAGTTTCTGGTGCAAAATCTTGCTCATTGGGCCACTGAACCGTCCCGAATGCGATCTTGAAATCGCGAAAATAATTCGGATCCTGCAGCTCCGTAAAAATTCCCTTTTCCAAATACGGTGTGGCATCAAAGACCCGCACCGATCCGTCACTGAATGTAAGCTGAAGCCTATGCCCTTCTAGTGCCTTTGCGGAAATTACTTTCTTCATTATCTATTTAAGCGGATCGATCTTCACCACCGACTGGCCGTTTACTGCTAGTTCCCAATTTGCCATCAATTCGTCCCTGTGGATCTCGATCCACGCGTCGAGCAACTTCTTTTTCGATGACTTCAAGCTTCCTTCGAGAATGTCGCCATCGGGCAAGGAAACCACCGACTCCTCGTCACCATACTTTACATGGATGTGAGGCAAATGATGTTGCTTATTATCAAAATAATACATCAGGACAATAAGGCCATAAAATGTTGAAATTACGGGCATAGGGACAACCTACAATTCTAGGCGATGCGGACGGGTTCCCAAAATCCCGAAAGAGGTTAAAAAGCCACATTCGGTGTTGCTCTTCGCCACAATTTCGCAATGATCCTTTGTCCGATGCGTGGAATCTACTGTCCGCCGGAGTTGGCACGCGGTTTGTAGCTGATTATTGAAAATGCGGCAAACGACCATCGCAAAACCTATAGAAGCTACCGGCGTCGGGCTCCATACGGGAGTTCCGGTCAATATGCGGCTGAGGCCGGCACCGGCGAACACCGGCTATATTTTTGTCAGGACAGACCTCGATAATTTCGAGATCCCGGCGTCAGTCGAATACGTGGGCCATTGCAGCTATGCGACGACGCTCGTCCGCCGCGGTGTTGTGCTTTCTACGTGCGAACATCTGCTCTCCGCGCTTCGCGGTGCGGACGTCGATAATTGTTTCATCGACCTCGATAACATCGAGATCCCAATTCTGGACGGCTCGAGCGAGAATTTTTATGAGCTGATCGCAGAAGCCCGCATCGCCGAGCAGGACGCACCGCGGCGTTATTTGAAAGTCCGGGAAAAGGTGGAAATCGAGCAGGGCGACCGGCGGATGTCGATCGAGCCGGCGGAAAACTTTTCGATCGAATGCGTGATCGACTTCAAGCACCCGTTCATCAACCGACAAAGCTTCACTTTTACTGCCGACAACGGCAGCTACGGCAGGGAGATCGCCTCGGCCCGGACGTTCGGTTTTACGGAAGAGATCGAAATGCTCCGGAAGGCAAATCTCGCTCTCGGCGGTTCGCTCGATAACGCCATAGTCCTGACGCCCGACGGGATGCTGAACGAAACCCCACTGCGTTTCGATGACGAATTCGTCCGCCACAAGATACTTGATATCATCGGCGACGTTGCCCTCGTCGGCCTCCCCGTCCTCGGAAAGATCACCGCCGAAAAAAGCGGCCACGCCGTCCACGCCGCCCTGATGAGCAAACTCCTAAAGACCGAATCTGCCTGGGAGATACTGGAATAGCTACTCCTCCCAATCGTCAGTGTGAAATGTGCCTTCGCGGTCGGTGCGTTGGTAGGTGTGGGCGCCGAAGTAGTCTCTTTGGGCCTGGATCAGGTTAGCCGGGAGGCGTTCGGAGGTGAAGGCGTTCAGGTAGTTTATCGTCGCGGCGAAGGCCATGGCGGGAACGCCAACAGAGGCGGCAGCGACCACGACTCGGCCCAGATCTTCGCGACCGGCCGCTAACTCATCACGAAAATGAGGCGAAGCGATAAGGTTCGAGAGCTTTGGCTCATCTGAAAAAGCGGCTCGAATGTCTTCAAGCGTCGCGGCCCGGATAATGCATCCGCCCCGCCAGATCTTCGCGATCTCGACCATATCAAGCTCAAAGTTCATCTCATCAGAAGCCGCCTGCAGCATCGCGAAGCCCTGCGCATAGGCCGCGATAAATGCATTGTGAAGAGCCGACTCAATGACTTTTTCGTCCAATTGACAATTGTCAATCGGCCAATTGCCAATTGGGGGAAATTGGCTGCTTTGTTTTTCGCGGAATGCTTTTTGCGCGGAGATCTGCCGCATTGTTACGGCGGAGTCAATTGCCGGGATCGGGACGCCGAGGTCCATCGCGGCTTGCGAGGTCCATTTGCCCGTGCCCTTTTGGCCGGCTGTGTCGAGGATCATATCGACAAGCGAGTTGCCGGTTTCGAGGTCGGTCTTTCGCAAGGCGATCGAGGTGATCTCGATCAGAAAGGAATTGAGACGGCCGCGGTTCCATTCGGCGAAGATCTCGGCGATGGCGTCATTCGAAGCAAACTGGCCGCCCGCTGACGCAGGCGGTTCTGACCGGCGCAGAAGGTCGTAGGCTTCGGCGATGAGCTGCATCATTGCGTACTCGATTCCGTTGTGGACCATCTTGACGAAGTGCCCGGCCGAGCCGCGGCCAACATGGGCAGCGCAGGGTTCGCCATTGATCTTTGCCGAAACCGCCTCGAGGATCGGGCTGACGCGGTGATAAACTGCCGGGTCGCCGCCGATCATTATGCTTGGGCCGCGGCGGGCTCCTTCCTCGCCGCCGGAAACGCCAACGCCGAGAAAGGCGATGCCGTGTTCCTTTAGAAATGTCTCGCGGCGGGTGGTGTCGGGGAAATGCGAATTGCCGCCATCGATGATTATATCGCCCGGCTCAAGATGCGGTAGCAACTCATTGATGACCGATTCGACGATCGGCCCGGCGGGCACGAGCATCATTATCCGCCGCGGCGTCTCAAGCGAAGCAACAAGCGTGGCAACGTCCGCTACGGCTTTTACCGGCAGGCCCGCGCCTTCCTGTTCGAGCAGGTCACGCTTATCAGCGTCGAGGTCGTAGCCGACGGCCGCGAAGCCATTCTCTGCCACATTTAGCAAAAAGTTGCGGCCCATCGTCCCGAGCCCGACCATTCCAAATTCTGCGTTCGCCATTTAGTGTCCCTGGTGTTTCAGATATGCGGCCTTCAAGTTTTTCTCGATCTCCTGATGGAGCGGCGTCGTTCCATGCGGGTGCGTTTCGCCGAGCTTTATCACGGCATTTGCGCATTTGCTGCAGAGCAAATATGCGATCAGCACGCCGCGCTCGCGAAAGATAAAGGCATTGAGCGAGAGAGCCTTCTTTTTCTTGAACTTGACCACATTCAGCTCGCCGCCGCAGCCCGGGCAATCGTCTTCCGCGTGTAGCCACCGCGAGCGGATCGCCGGGCCAAACTGCATCTGCGCCTGAAGAAATATGAGCTCCAAAAGCTCTTTCATCTCCTTTTCCGGTTTTTTCATAAAGTTCTAGTAATTTGGCCGCATCGACGACGAACTTGCCCGCTTTGGCCGGGAGCATTAAACTCGGTTTCACGAGATATGTTATCACTCAAAGACGCCATTCGCCCGACGACCTTTGTCGTATCCTCAAAGCTTCGCGATCTTCTTGGACTTGATATCACGATCGCGACCGAGACATTCCAGCATACCGGGAGTTTTAAGTTCCGGGCGGGATACAAACTGGCATTGAACGTGCCGAATGATGAGATCCTGACGGCCTCTTCAGGCAATTTCGGGCAAGCACTTGCCTATGCCTGCAAGCTGCTCGGCAAGCGGTGCACGGTCGTGATGCCCGAGACTTCGGCACAGGTCAAGATCGATGCGGTTCGCGGATTTGGGGCGACTGTCGATCTGATAGATACGAAAAAGGTCGGCCGCAATGAGCGCGTTGCGGAGCTCGCCGCCCAGATGCCGAATGCTTATCACGCCTCGGCCTACGACGATGAATTTGTCATCGCGGGCAATTCGACGCTCGGTGATGAGCTTGCTGGCGAGGGGTTTGACGTCGTCCTCGTGCCGGTCGGCGGCGGCGGACTGATATCCGGCGTGGTCACCGGGCTTTGCCAAAACGGCGATACGGCGGAGGTTTACGGAGCCGAGCCATTGCTCGGAAACGACGCCGCACGTTCGTTCCGCGAAGGCCGTTTGATCCCAAACGAAACCGAGCCGACGACCATCGCCGACGGAGCGAGGACGATCTCGCTCGGGAATCTGAACTGGCCGATAATCCAAAATGGCGTGAAAGATTTTATCGAGGTCTCGGACGAAAATATCGCCGAGGCTGTGCGCCTTTATTACGGCCTCGCGAATCTGAAATCCGAACCGACGGGAGCATTGACGCTCGGTGCATTACTTGAACAGCCAGAACGCTTCGCGGGAAAGAAGATCTGTCTGATCGTCAGCGGCGGGAATGTCGACCCTGTAGTTTATCGATCATTAATCGGCTAGTTTCGGGAGTATCACTTCGCCGTTCTCAAGTAAACACCCGAGAAAGATACGTTAGCACCGCCGCATTTTTGATTATCAGAAACGATGAGGTAGCTACCGAGAAGTCGCATTGTCACTTTGCAGTCGTATTCATCGTCGCCGTCGGAGTATCGCAACAGGCCGTTTTTCGCCTCGGCGCGTCCATCGAGTTCGCCGATGTGGATGTTATCGCCAAGGCCTTTCCAGAAAGCATTGCCGGTCACACGCAGCCAACTGGAACCTCGCTCGGGGACAAGCTTGATCGAGTTTTCTGCGTAGTTCCATTCGCCGGACCACGCCGCGGGAGAGACGTCATAGACCCTTTCGGGCATATCGAGCGTATCGGCCCGGAGCCAGCCTACGGTCCCGCCGTTCTTGCTAGGAAACCAACTGCAAGCGAAGCCATTATAGATACGATTGACGATCACCTCGTCGCCGGTGACTACGTAGGATCTCGCCCGACAGTTTTTGCCCGCGGGGCAGTCTTCGCGGTCATCATTGTAAAAGTAAGAGCGTGTTCCCCGCTTGCCTTTAACTGTACCGATCGAGAAGTTCTCCGATTCGGACGTAAAGAAGCCCCCGCGGCACCAGTTTGGCGGGTTCCCTTCCATCTGGCCGAAGGCGGCAGTGGAAAAGGTAACTATGGCTAAAAGTATCAGAATTCGTCGGCTCATCTATTTCGCCTCTTCAACAAAGGTCACACGGTTGATCTCGTAAAGCGTCGTTTGGCCTGCGAATACTTTCTTTATTGCCGATTCGCGAAGGCTCGAAAGCCCTTCTTTCTCGGCCTGCCGCCGTATCTCGGAGCCCGGCCGCCGTTCGATGATCATTTCCCGGATGTTATCGGACATATCCAGGAGCTCGTGGATCGCCGTCCGGCCGCGGTAGCCCGTATGGTTACAGGCGTCGCAGCCGACGTTACGAAGAAAGACGCGATCTTTGACCTCTTCAGGACGCATGCCCGATTCCCTCAGTTCCTCTTCGGTCGGCTCATACTGCCGTTTGCATGTTTGGCAAAGCAGCCGGACGAGCCGCTGGGCGAGCACGCAGTTGAGCGACGAGACGAAGTTGTAGGGCTCGACGCCCATGTTCAAGAAGCGGCCGATGACGTCGATGACGTTGTTGGCGTGGACGGTTGTGAAAACGAGGTGGCCCGTAAGCGCCGATTGGATCGCGATCTGCGCCGTTTCTTCGTCACGAATTTCACCGACCATTATCTTGTCCGGGTCGTGGCGGAGTATCGAACGAAGCCCGCGGGCAAAGGTCAGTCCCTTTTTCTCGTTGACCGGGATCTGCATTATGCCCTGGAGCTGATACTCGACCGGGTCTTCGATCGTAATGATCTTGTCCTCTTCGTTTCGGATCTCGTTGAGGGCGGCGTAAAGCGTCGTCGTTTTACCGGAACCGGTCGGGCCGGTCACGAGCACCATCCCGTACGGCTCTTTGATATAAATACGAAAACGGCGAAGGTCATCTTCGTCAAATCCCACGACCTCCAGGCTGAGGTTCTTGAATTCCTCTGAGATCTGCTCTTTATCGAGGATACGAATAACGCAATTCTCACCAAATGCAGCCGGCAATATCGAGACGCGGAAATCGACCGTCCGGCCTTTGTAACGCACACGAAAACGGCCGTCCTGCGGAATGCGGCGTTCTGCGATGTCGAGCTCGGACATTACCTTGATGCGCGAGACGAGCGTTTGGTGATAGGCGATATCGATCGGATCGACCTTTGAATAAAGCGCTCCGTCAATGCGGAATTTGACGCTGACGTCGCGGTCGCCGGCCTCGATGTGAATATCGGAGGCTCGAGATTCCATCGCATTATAGATAATTGTATCGACCAGCTTGATGATCGGCGACATATCGGCGTCGGTCGCCAATCGGTCGAGGTCGAGGACCTCTTCGCCGTGCTCGGTTTCCTTTACAAGCGAGATCTTGAAGCCCGATGCCGCTTCCTGCAGAACACGCTGCGTCGCATCGCCTTTTTTGAGAACGACGTCGATGGCTCCCTGCGTCGCGATATATGGAACAATGCGAACGTTGAGCGCGTTCTCCATCTCGTCCATCTTCTCGAGGTCGGTCGGGTCGGCCATTGCGGCGTGGAGGTCGCGGCCTTCGCGCTTGAGCGGGACGAAGTGATTGCGGAGCATCATATCGACCGGGATCTTCGCCAGCTCGTCGTAATCGATCGGCGAGGGGGCGTCCGGCGGCAGCAGGTCGATATACGGCAAGCGATACCGCTTGGCCATCTGCTTTGCATGAAGCACCTCAGGCGGTTCGTTTTCAAGAAAATCTGAGAGCTCTATCTTCGGCGATGAGACGTTAGTTGTCGTAGGTGTTTCCACGTTCATTATATTTCTAGGCTATCTTCGTCCTCCGCTCGGCCCGGCGGAGATCGTATCGATGATCGGAAGGTAAATGGCAAGCAGGATGACCACGACCACGCCGGCCATTACAAGCAGGATCGCCGGCTCAAGGAGCGTCGTCAGTTGTTCGAGCTTGACCTCGGACTCGGCATCATAAAACTTGGCGACCTCATCGAGCATTTCGCGAAGGCTTCCCGATCTTTCACCGATGCCGATCATGTCAAGAGCGAGGTCCGGCAGCCAGTTTGCCTGTTCGAGAGCTTCGGTAAAGCCGCGTCCTTCGCGAATGAGCTGCAGTACCGACTCACTTCGCCGCCGGAGCTCGGTATTTGTAATTGCCTGCGAGGCGATCTCCCACGAGTCCGGAACGGTGATGCCGCCCGAAAGGAGCGTCGAGAGCGAGCGGGTGAGCTGGGCCGTCGCCATTTGCTTGATCAGCGTGCCGGCAACCGGAAGCCTTAGCAGGAACTTATGAAGGACAAGCCGCCCGCTCGCAGTCCGAAGCCAGATTACGAGGGCCGTAATGAGAATGATGACGAGCGGCAGCAGCCACCAAATATTTTGCGTAACGCCGGTCGAAACGGCGAGTACGAAATTCGTGATCGCCGGCAGGCCGCGGTTCGCATCGAGACCTCGGAAGAGGTCTGACATTCGCGGGACGATGTAAAGCGTAAGGAACGCGATCATGAAACCGGCCGCGACGAGAAGAAATGCCGGATAGGCAAGTGCTCCGCGAAGCTTTCGCGTTATCGAAACGCTGCGGCGAAGATATTCGACAAAGCGGGCCAGCACCTCGTCGAGCGATCCGCTCTGCTCGCCGGCGAGTATCGATGCTGTGTAAATGCGAGGGAAGATCCCCTGATCTTCAAACGCTTTAGAGAGCGGAATGCCGTTCTTGATCTTTTCTTCAACGCTGCCGAGCACTTCGCGGAGTGCGGCTGAAGTTGATCGCGTCTTTAAAAGCGAGATCGCCTGCAGAACCGGGATGCCCGCCCGAAGTAGTGCGGAAAGTTGCTGATTGAAAAGGAGAAAATCGGACTGCTTGACCTTCGGCCTCGACGATCCACCGCCGAACGATAGGATCGAGGCCATGCCGCCCTCGGCCGAACTTACGTCAAAGACGCGGTAGCCCTCGCGCTCAAGTTCGGTGCGGGCCTCGCCGGCGGCGTGGGCCTCGACTATTCGCGTAACGATCTCTCCGGATGGAGTGCCAAGCCGGCAAACGAATTCGGGCATAGAAAATGAAGTACAGGGACTTCGCAATCAGATCGGTACAAACCGACGCTGCGGCCCCTTTCGGAATTCCTGAATTATAACACGCATATGCGTCGAAAATGTTCCTGCGAATCGGATGGCGATTTTCGTGTCGCTTGCAAACAACCGTAGCGGAACTTCCTTCATCAAAGAAAAATCTTGCGATACGTGTACCTTTTTTCTAAGATGGTATTAAGCTAACAGGTGACGCTATGCGTGTTTTTTCCGATTTGTCGGTTGTCCGTGGCGGTATTCTTTACCGGTCATTGGCGGCTCTTGGCCTTTTGTTGATCTTTTCGGCGGCTGCGTTTGCCCAGGATCCGGAGCCGGAGGCAACGCCGCCGCCTGATGACCCGACCCGCCCGGTGACCGTTCGGACGGACCTCGTGACCCTAACGCTGACCGTGACGGACCTATATGGCCGTTACGTCTCGGGTCTTTCTAAGAACGCCTTCACCGTTTTTGACAACAATAAAGAACAAGAAATCACCTTTTTCAGCGATAGCGATGCGCCCGTTTCGGTCGGAATTCTCTTTGATGTTTCAGGATCGATGACCGGCGAGAAGATCGGCCAGGCCCGCACTGCCCTGCGGCGGTTCATTGAGGCGAGCCACCCGAACGACGAGTACTACCTTATAGGCTTTAACAGCCGAGCCCAGCTATTACTTGACCGAACCCGCGACAGCGACGCTGTCCTGCAAAAGCTTACGCTCGTTAACCCGCGGGCCAATACCGCGCTCTACGATGCTGTCTATCTCGGACTTGACCGCGTGACGCGGGGCACACATCAGAAAAAAGCCTTGCTGATCATCAGCGACGGCCAAGACAACTCCTCGCGATACAACTTTAACGAGGTCAAACGGCTGATGAAGGAATCGGACGTCGTCACCTATGCCGTCGGTATTCAGGACCGCGGCGATGTCTCGTCACAACTCGGGATGCAGGGGCAGGCGTTTCTCGATGAGCTTGCCGCCGTTACCGGTGGAAGTGCCCATTATCCGAAATCCGCGGTTGAAATGGACGAGATCTTTGAACGCATCGCCCTTGAGCTTCGGCATCAATACTCGGTCGGCTTCACACCACCCGATTTTAACCCTGATGGAAAATGGCGCAAGATCAGAGTTCGCGTCAAACCCCCTCGCGGATTGCCGCGTCTAACGGTTCGGAGCCGGGAGGGCTATTACGCCACTCCACAGGTCACTTACCGGTAGGGCGGAATCGATACGATGAATAAGTTCAAGCTTTTCAGCACTTTACTTGCGGCGATGTGTTTCATATCGGCGGGTGTTTATTTTGCCGATCGGGCAGCGGCTCAAGACACGAGCCGCGAGCGAACGGTAAACAGTGCCGTAACACCGACGCCAACACCTTCACCGACCATAGACGATGACGAGCCGATCAAGATCGAGACCGAACTCGTTAATCTGAACGTCCGCGTTGTCGACCGGAGCAATCGGCCGATAGCCAACCTCACACAATCGGATTTTACCGTCTTTGAGGACAACGCTCCTCAACAGATCGAGTTTTTCTCGCGTTCGGAGGTGCCGACCAACTACTCGCTTGTGATCGACAACTCGAACTCGCTCCGACAGCAGATCGAAAAGGTCATCGAAGCCGGCAAGATCTTGGTCAATGCGAACCGCCCGGAGGACGAGACATCGATCATCCGCTTTGTCAGCTCGGCGAAGATCGAGGTCAAGCAGCCCTTCACAACCAATAAGACATATCTCGGCGAAACTCTGGACGATCTTTACACCGAGGGCGGGCAGACGGCGATCATCGATGCCATTTACCTAGCCGCGGAAAATGTGAACGAACACGACAAAAGCCTCGGGCCGAATGATCGGAAGCGTCGGGCATTGATCGTAGTTTCGGACGGCGAGGACCGCGACAGCTATTTCAAGGAAGAGCAGCTTTTCGAATTGCTCAAAGAGCTTGACGTTCAGATCTACACGATCGGATTCCTCGACGAACTTCCGAAAGAGGGCGGTTTCATTCGCCGTAGTCCGTATAACCGTGCGAAGAATCTTTTGACAAAACTTGCAACGGAGACGGGCGGCCGGGCTTATTTTCCGGCGAGCGTTAACGAACTAAATGAGATAGCGGCATCCATTTCAAACGAGATGCGGATGCAGTATTCGATCGGCTATGCCCCGACAAACGAAACAACCGACGGCACCTTTCGCAATATTCGTGTTGTGATCAAAGACGGGCCCAATCGCGAACGGCGGATCGCCGTCACTCGCACCGGAAGGTACGCAACGCCGACGGGCAATGCCCCAACGCTGCAAAGGAACTAGAAAACACTTGAAGCTTTGAAATGCGGCCGCCGAACGAGCGGCCGTTTTTATTTGCGCTTTCTGAGGTAGAGAAGTATCAATACGCCGATGAGGACAAAGGCAGCAACGCCTAGAATGGCGGCGAAGAAGATGAGTATTGCGATCTCCATTTAAGGCCTACTTGAAATAGAGAGCCAGAAGGACCACCACGAAGCCGATGATGAAGAGCACCGCGGTCGCGATAACAAACTGCCATTGCGGGCCGCTTCGAGGAACGATCTCAATGGCCTGCGGTTTTGAGTGCCGGCGTTTTTCGCGTCGCTTCTTCGGAGTGGCTATTGGCCGTGATTCGATAGGAGCGCTGACGCTCCAGGGATCTTTCGTCTCAGCCTGCTTTTCCTCGATGACCTTCGCCTCGGTATCGGCCTCGGCAACTGCTGCCTCGAGGAATTCGGTCTCGTCAGTTGTCGGCGTCGCGGTGCCGCAGTTATAGCAGAACATCGCCCCGTCGCGGATCTCGACAGAACATGAAGGGCAGACCGATTGTGCTGGTCGGTTTTCCACCGTGCTAGTTTCCATCACGAATTCGAGCAACTATCTCGGCAGCGACCGCTTTGAGATCGTTGCCCGCCTGCGGAACGATCTTCAGGCCGTTGGTCTCGCGAACCACTCGATCAAGCATTTTTTGATTCACCTGCCGCTCAGCGAGCCCGACGGCGATCACAGTTACATTCAACTCCTGCAGGTCCCTTATCACCTGATCGGGTTTAGAGACGCTGCCCAGTTCGTCGCCATCAGTAAATACGATGAGCGTGCGACCACCAGCGGGAGTGTGTTTGCGGAAATGATTTGCCGCAACCCGGAGTGCGTCCCAAACCGCGGTTCGGCCCGGACGCACAAAAATATTCTCGATCTCTCCCGCAAGCATTTCCCGGTCGTTCGTCAGGTCCTGCCTCAGATAAACATTTTCCGGGTCGGTGTAGGTTATCAGAAACCCGGCCGAGCCTTCAGGCAAGCCCACAGCAACACCGGACGCGATGCGAATCGATCGATCAAGCATTCGCCGAAACGTTCCTGAATTATCAACCAAAAAACCGATAGTTTGTGTCGCGGGTTCGCTCTCGGCCTCGGGCGCTTGAGCGTCCGCCAACAAACTGAGCGAAAGCATAGCGATCCCGGTAAATATTGCGATCCGCAGCATCAAAAATCTATACGCGGGCAAAGACGTCCTTTTCTCCCCCGAGGTCGCGAGCCGCCGGGGTAATGATGGTCTTGCTATTAATGAAGATCTTCTCGCCTTTATCGACCGCCATTCGGACGTCCGCTTCGCTGACGAAATCGACCGCGACTCGCGGTTTGTTGTCGCTTTCCTGCGTCGGGCGGAGTTCGTGAATTATTGTCCTCACCGGGCTTTCAGGGACCGCTGGCGGTTTCGGCGGTTCGGGCTTCTGCGCTATCGGAGCCGGAGCCGGTTCGGCTTCTGCAGTAACATTCGCGAGCTTATCCTTTAGAAACGAATCGACCAATGTCGCTATCGCATCGCGGCTGATCTTACGCGAGGGCGTCGGTGCGATTGCCCTTGCCGGAGCCGGCGACGCGGCCTGCCGATTGACCGGTTTTGTTTCAAATGCGACGCGTTTGATATCGATCAAATGCACGGGCGAAACATTGTCTGAGGTGACGTTTCCGCCCCAGGATCCGCAGCCGAGCGTCATCGAGGGCGGCAACCCGGTCGAGAGCCCAATGGCACCATGCGTTGTCGGCGAATTGATGATGACCCGCGAGGCCGGCATAAGCTCGCCGAAGCGGATCGCGGCGGCCCGGTCGCGGGAGTGCATTCCCGCCGTATGGCCCATGCCGCCGAACTGAAGTATCTCGCGGCAACGAGCGGCGGCCTGCTCGGCACCGTCAACCACGAAGAATGCGAGCGTCGGCGAGAGCTTTTCGATCGACCACGGATGATCGCGGCCGACTCCGTCGCAATCGGCGAGCAGGCAGCGAACACCCTGCGGAATTGAAACACCCGCGAGCTCGGCTATATGTGCCGCCGACTTGCCGACAATTGCAGCATTCAGCGTGCGCTGAGGCGTGAGGAGGATCTTCCCAACGGCGTCGGCGGAAGCTCGGTCCAGAAAGTGTCCGCCTTGAGCAGTGAACTCCGCACGGACGGCTTCGGCGATCGCCCGATCGACCACTACCGATTGCTCCGAAGCGCAGATCGTGCCGTTATCAAAACACGTTCCGGTCAGAATATCGGCGATCGCCTTTTTGATATCCGCTGACGAATCGATGTAAACCGGCACGTTTCCGGGCCCAACGCCAAAGGCCGGCTTGCCCGAAGAATAGGCCGCACGGACGAGCCCGATGCCGCCTGTTGCGAGGATCACGGCCGTTCGCTTGTGCTGCATCAGCGCCTCGGTTCCCTCAATGGTCGAGTTCTCAAGGCAATGTATCGCCTCGGCGGGTAGGCCATTCGCGACCGCAGCGTCGCGCATAACGCGGGTCGTTTCCGCGATGCAGCGTGCGGCCGAGGGGTGCGGCGAGAGCACTACGGAATTGCGAGCCTTGATGGCGATGATTATCTTGAAGATCGCGGTCGAGGTCGGATTTGTGGACGGGATGATCGCAGCGACGACGCCGCGGGGCGAGGCGATCTCAACAATATCGCCGTGGTCGGCAACGACGCCTACTGTCTTGAGCGTTTTGAAGTGGTTCCAAACGTCCTCGGCGGCAAAGCGGTTCTTTTCCCGCTTGTCCTCGGGCCGGCCAAAGCCCGTCTCTTCGTGCGCGAGTGTACCTAGCCGTCCCGCTTCACGAAGGGCGGCCGCGGACATCGCGTCGCAGATGGCGTCAACTTTAGCCTGGTCAAAAGCGGCAAGCTTCTGCCAGGCTATGTGAGCTGATTCGACCGCGTCGCGGGCCTCTTGCTGAGCTACAAGATCTTTATCGCCCATGGACAGCCGTTACCGGAGAGAGCCGGAGCTAGTAATTACTTGGACTTCAGCTTGCTGCTGTCGTTTTCCGAGCCGGAAGCGATCTGCTTTCCGCCGCCCTGGAGCGCCTTTTCATCCGGGCTGTAGCCGACCTTGCCGCCCGTCGGGATGACACGCTCGACCTCCTGATGAGGCCGCGGAATAACGTGGACGCTGATAAGCTCGCCAACGCGTCGTGCCGCCGCAGCGCCTGCATCGGTCGCGGCCTTGACCGCACCGACGTCGCCGCGAACGAAGATCGTCACATACCCGGCGCCGATATACTCTTTGCCGACCAGTTGAACATTTGCGGCCTTGACCATGGCGTCTGCGGCTTCAACGCCACCGACAAAACCCTTGGTCTCGACCATTCCTAGTGCCTCTAAACTCATCGATCTAGCTCCCTGTTGTGTTTGTGGCAAGGCGGCCTTCGCGGCCCGCATGCCGTTGATGATCAATGTGTAAACGTATCACGCGTAGCGCGGAATAATCAAGCAACCTAACGGAAAGCTCAAATAGGCCTTCCGATTGACATCGCCTTGTTTTCAGGGCTATATTTCAAGTTTACGGAAATGTTGGTTGCGAATGGCTTTGGAACGGCTTACCGATCATAGAAATGTCTCAAACCCTTGGTGAAAAACTGCGAGAGGCTCGCGAGGAGCGAGGTTTATCGATCGGCGAGGTTGCTGAGCAAACGCGCATCTCCGGCCTCTATCTCGAATCGATAGAGCGCGACGACTACAAACCACTCCCCGGCGGTATTTTTAACAAAGGTTTCGTTAAATCCTACGCGAAATTCGTTGGGCTCGATGAAAACGAAGCGGTTCAGGAATACTCGAGGATCGTCACAAAGACCGAGGGGCTTGAAGATAAGGAACTTCGGGTTTACAGGTCCGAAGTTCTAACCGACGATAACGTTGCGAACTCGATGGTCCCGACCCTGATCTTTGCGGGTATCATCCTCGCTTTGATAACCGGCGGAGTGCTCTTTCTCCTGAATTATTTGCAGAACCAGCCGGCCACACCGGCGGCGAACACAAATGTGAACGCGAACCGGACAGGAGCAGTCCCGACACCAACACCGGCCCCGAGCTTTAATGAGATCCGCATCGAGTTCACACCGACCGCTGAAGCGATCAGCCTGACTTCCGTGGTAGATGGAAAACAGATCTCGGAGGTTGTTCCTGCAGGAACGCCAAAGGTGATCACCGCTCGCGAGTCCCTACGGCTTAGCTATTGGGCCGGCTTTTCCGATAAGGTCGCGTTGAAACTCAATGGCAAAGCGATCGAGCCTCCTCCGGCTCCGGCTCGGGGAAGCTCGGTCACATTCACAATAGATAAGGCGAATGCCGAGGCGATCTACACGGCGGGAAGGTTTGTTCAACCCGGCGAAGCGACACCCAGCCCGACCGTTGCTCCCGTCGCGACACCGGCTGCCGTTCCGACCGCAACGGTAAGCACGAATCCGGTGACAACTCCGGGACTGAGCCCAGGGCCCGTTATCCGCGGAAACACGGCGACGCCGGCCCCGGCCCGAACCGCGACGCCCGCCGCACGCACAACGCCGCCGGCCAGAACGACACCGGCCGCAACGCAGACGCCCTAAAGATGCGATACGCTCCTTACGAAAAGCACAACGCTTCGCCAAATTACATGGATTGCGCCGCCCGCAGATACTTGCGGGCTTTTTTGTAAATAGAACACGCTTTTATGAACATCGACGAAATTAAAGAAGGCCTTACATTTGACGACGTGATGCTCGTCCCCAATTATTCTGAGATACTGCCGGGCGAGGTCGATACCCGAACACGCTTCAGCCGCGGCATCGAGTTGAACATCCCGCTTTGCTCCTCGGCGATGGACACGGTGACCGAGGCCGGACTTGCCATCGCTCTTGCCCAGCAAGGCGGCATCGGCGTTATCCACAAAAATCTCTCCATCGCCGAACAGGCCGAAGAGGTCGACAAGGTCAAGCGGAGCGAATCCGGAATGATCGTCGACCCCGTCACCATCAACAAGAATGCGCTCGTTTCCGAGGCGCTCAACATTATGGAGCGCTACAAGATCAGCGGTGTTCCGGTCATTGATGAAAACGGCTTTCTGGTCGGCATTATCACGAACCGCGACCTGCGGTTTGAGACGCGATTTGATATTTCGGTCTCGGAAGTAATGACGCCGCAGCCACTCGTAACGGTGCCGGTCGGCACAACGCTCGACGACGCGAAGGTCACACTCCAAAAGCACCGCATCGAAAAGCTCTTGGTGGTCGATGGCGACGGGCATCTGAAGGGGCTGATCACAGTAAAGGACATTCAAAAAGCGATCCGCTTCCCTCACGCGGCAAAGGATGACTTCGGCCGGCTTCGCTGTGCGGCGGCGGTCGGTGCGACGGGCGACTTCCTTGAGCGAGCGACGGCTCTGGTCAAATCACGGGCTGACGCAATCGTTGTCGACACGGCCCACGGCCATAGTTCCCGTGTGCTCGAAGCGGTAAAGGCCATCAAACAGAAGTTCCCCGCGATGCAGGTCGTCGCCGGGAACGTCGCCACCGAGGAAGGAACCGCGGCGCTCATCTCAGCGGGCGTTGACGCCGTAAAGATCGGCATCGGCCCGGGCTCGATCTGCACGACGCGGGTCGTTACCGGTGCGGGAGTGCCGCAGATAACAGCAATTACAAATGCAGTTAAGGCCGCTAAGGGCACGGGCGTCCCCGTTATCGCCGATGGAGGCGTCAAGTTCTCCGGCGATGTGGTCAAGGCGATCGCTGCCGGTGCCGATACCGTAATGATCGGGTCGCTTTTCGCCGGTACCGAGGAAGCCCCGGGCGAAGTCATTCTTTTCCAAGGACGCAGCTTTAAGACCTATCGCGGGATGGGCTCGATCGGCGCGATGAAGCGTGGTTCAAGCGACCGCTACGCACAAGAGATGACGACGGTTGATTCGAAGTTCGTGCCCGAAGGTATCGAGGGCCGCGTCGCCTACAAGGGCTCGGTCGCGGAGATGGTAACGCAGCTCATCGGCGGGCTCCGTGCCGGTATGGGTTACACCGGCTGCCGCGACATCGCGGACCTGCAGGCCAATGCTCGCTTCGTCCGGATGACGTCCGCCGGCCTCCGCGAATCGCACGTCCACGATGTGATAATCACTAAAGAAGCCCCGAATTACAGGATCGAAAGCTGATCGATCTAGAGTCCCATACTGTGCATAACCTGCCGAAACCGCGGATCTGACCTGACGGGTTCATATCTCGGATCGATATTGAGGTAAGGCAACGTGAAAGATCTAGTTTGCGCAGCCTCCTCGGCCTCTTTCAGAAGTGTTTCAGCGTCGACGGTCGAAGGTTGCGTATACTCCGAGAGATATCTGGCGGCAAACCCATGTCCCGGATCGATCTCCAGTGCACGCCGGCAGTATTCGGCCGATTTATCTATCTGCCCCGCAAAATAGTAGAGCTGCCCAATATCGGCGAGGAGAGTCGGGTTAGTCGGGTCGAGTTCGAGGGCGGTTTTCATTTCAACCTTCGCCTCGTCAAGCCGGCGATGAATGGAATAAAACACGCCTAGCCAGTGCCGGGCGTTGATGTTGTTTGCATCAAGCTCGACCGCACTTTTTAAGCTCGTTTCTGCTCCAGCCCAATCATGGAGATGGAAAATTCGAAAAAATCCCTGAACCGCATATGCGTCCGACAGATTATCGTTGAGCGCGAACGCTTTATCGAGCGCCTGCTCAGCATCGGTCCATTTGCCGGCCATCGCGTATCTTCCGGCGAGTATTGCGTAAGCTTGTGCGAGGCTTGCATCCAGTTCGATCGCTTTTGTCAGGAACGGCTCGGCCTCTCGGCGGTCTCGCCAGAGCAACAGCCCTTTTTGAAGATGCTCGTAAGCAGACAGGTTCGTAGGCAGGCGTTTAGCGATAACCGTCCGCTCTGCGTTTGTCATTCTGTCAATGACTGCTTTCGCCGCGGCGTTTGCGATGGCGTCCTGGAGCTGAATGATATTGTCGAACTCGAAGCGACCGCTCCAGACTTCGCTGTTGTCCGCTGTCTTCACTAAGCGGGCGACGGCGGAATACCGCTGTTCATTGGCCGTCAGTTCTCCGCTCAAGACTAAATCGGCCCTTAGCTCCGCACCAAATTTTTCGTATTGATGAATAAGCTGCATCGGCACTACGTTGAATTTATTAACGCTGCCGAGGCGAATGGAGAGATCGCGGGCAAAATTGGCTGACGCAACTACATCTGTGCCTTGAAACGGCAATACCGCAACTATTTTCAGCGCCGATGGCTGCCCCGCGGGCCGCAAACGAACCGTGCCGGGGGCGGCAATTGATGCCGTCGCGTTGCCATTGAGATATCGATAACCGGCGAAGCCTGCGGCGAAAACGACAACAAAAACAGAAAATGCGAGCACCCATCGAGTTGGACGATGGCGACCCGTTTCCTCAGTCGGAACTGAATTCGTGGTTTTGCCATGGAGCGACCTTTGATCATCGATCGGGACACCTTCGGCCTCTGAAGAAACGTCTGAAACCGACTCCGGCTCTGAAAGTTCGTATTCAAAAACATACCCTCTTCGCGGGATGTTCTTTATCTTTGCGGCCGATCCACTTGATTTAAACGCCTTGCGGAGAATATAGATGTTTTGGGTGAGAACGCTGTCTTCGACAAAAGCATCGCCCCAAATGCGTTCCATCAGTTGGTCTTTTGAGACCACTTCGCCGTTATTCTCAACCAAAACAGCAAGCAGTTCGATGGCCTTTAGCGGCAATGGGACAACCTCACCATTGCGGCGAAGTATCTTTGTTTCGACGTCCAGAACGAATTCGCCAAATTCAAACCCGCTATTTCCGTCCAGATCTGCCATTTTTGGTCAAAACGAGAACTAATTGAGAAACGTATGAGAAATAATTTAGGACTTTTAGGGTAAAGCTGGTTATAAACGTATCAAGATTTTACTTCACAAGCCCTGTTTAGACAATTATTTTGAAGCAACCATGCCGTCCTCGAACTACGGCAAGCCTGGGAAAACTATATGCGCTCAACGATCAAGTGCCTTTTCAATTTATCTTGCCTGCTTTCCGTGTTGCTCGTTCATGCCACGCACGCCCAGGTTTGCACACCAGTGGCTCCCGGCTTGGTCTCCTGGTGGTCAGGCGATGGAAACGCACTTGATTCGCGTTCTCGTTTTAACGGCACACTACCAAACGGTGCCAGTTTTACCTTGGGAAACAGCGGACAGGCATTTAACTTTACAGCCCAGAACCAGTATGTAGATATCCCCAACAATCCCGCGCTATTCCCATCAACTAGCATCACCGTTGAAGGATGGGTGAATCCTTCTACCTATGTTGGTTGCAATTCATCATATCGAATTGCACATACAATGCAGACACAACTGCTCGGATGGCTGACTTTGATTAATTGCGCGAACAATCGGTTTGCCGCAGAACTTCGTTCCCAGACCGGGGAAAGGAATGTCCTAGCATCAAATTCAACCATTCCTGCCGGAACCTTTACTCACGTGGCATTCACGTGGGACGGTACTACTTTGAGTCTCTATATAAACGGAGTTCTCGACAATTCGGCACCAACCACGATCAGTTCACTTGGAATCAATTCGGACGCATTACGGATCGGCAACGCTATCGATTTCGGATTCGTAGGACAAATAGATGAGCCTTCGGTCTATAGCCGCTCGTTGACGGCGGACGAGATAGCGGCGATCTATAACGCGGGAACTGCCGGAAAATGCAAACCGACGGCGACCGTTGCTCCTTCAGGCCTGATCGGCTGGTGGGCCGGCGACGGAAATGCGAACGATATTTCGGCAAGTTCATTCAACGCCATGCTCCAGAATGGAGCGAGTTATGCGGTCGGAAAGGTCGGACAAGCATTCAACTTTACCGCCAGAGATCAGTACGTCGATATTCCAAACGATCCCGCATTGTTTCCGCAAGCCGGATTTTCTCTTGAGACTTGGATACGCCCAGAAAGCTTTGTTGGGTGCAACCCCACAAGTAATGTCATGAGGATCGCTCACTCAGTTCCGATTATCAATCGTGGATGGCTTACGCAGATCACTTGCAATGGCAATCCGCTTGGGCCGGGCTTTTTGCGTGCCGGGATCTTCGATCAGAACAGCACTTTGAATATATTTGGATCAATCCAAGCACTTCCAGCCGGCGAGTTCACGCACTTTGCGTTTACATGGGATGGATACACGATGCGTTTATACGTGAATGGGATTCTGGAAGCCTCACAGGCAACCACGAATCTTGGCATTGGGATTAACACTGAAAACGTTCGCCTCGGCAACGCCACCGATTTCGGATTCCTTGGCCAGATCGACGAGCCTTCAGTTTTCAACCGTGCATTATCAGCCGCTGAGGTTCAGTCCATCTTCAACGCCGGAGCGGGCGGTAAGCTGAAGAAAACGATCACTTCGCCTCGGAACGGACAGATCGGATTGTGGCGTGGTGAGGGGAACGCACTAGATTCGTCGGGTTTCGGCAACAACGGCCGGTTGATCGGCGGCGTGAATTTCACCCCAGGCCATGTCGGCCAAGCGTTTCAGTTCTCCGGCACGAATCAAGCGATCGCACTTCCGGATGACGCATTCCATGCACCTTATGCACAACTTAGTGTTGAGGCATGGGTTTATCCGACAAGCTATGCAGGAAACGAATTTCTCGGACAGAACGTTATATCAAACACCGACGGTGACGGTTTCGCGCTGAGGGTCCGAAATGGCTTCGTTTTGGCTGACCTTAGGCTTTCAAATGGAGATCAGTTTCCAACCGCAACGACAAGTCAACTGCCGTTAAATGAGTGGTCTCATATTGCATTTACATATAACGGCTCGCAAATCGTTCTTTACAGAAACGGAACATCGATATTTAGTCAGCCAGCCTCCGGAACGATCAGAAACGTCGCAAACGCCAACCTCTGTACGATGATAGGACACGAGCCAGGTGTGACGTGTTCCGCGGGCCCCACACCGCCGGAATATGCGTGGAAAGGGGCTTTGGATGAGGTAGGGATCTATGACCGAGCTCTGTCCTCAGCAGAGATCTTGGCCATATTCGATGAAGGCTCTGGATCTCGATCAGTAAAGATACTTGACCACCTTGCAAGTTCTGAAGCCTCAATAGCCGAACCGATTCTTCTTGCTGAGAAAAGGATATCGCCTTACGGCGAACCGAGTGTTCCGGAGAATTCACGTTGGACATACGGGTCATCCTTTGGCTCAAACTTTCATCCTTCGACTACGACTCTCGGCGATGTAACGGTGACTTTCGAAGAAGTGACCACGGGCGGCGTCACTCAGCAGATCCCGCTTTCGGGTGCCGGACTTCCTGCATTGCCAGCGAATCCAGCTTCGCCGTTGATCCACGACATCGCGACCACTGCCGAATTTCTCGGCAACGTTGATCTGTGTTTTAACCTGCCGGCGTTCACGACTGCAGAGGCCTTCGCAACGCTGTTCGTGCTCCACCTCGAGAACGGCACTTGGGTGAACCGGACAACAACGCGAGATTTTGCTACCCGGGCGGTCTGTGCCCAGACGACTTCCCTTTCGCCCTTTGCCATCGCGCCGCTCGCACCTACCTCGGCGAGTGGGTCGATCCAAGGACGGGTTACGACGGCGGGCGGCTTCGGCATTCCGTATGCGACCATTACGCTCACGGGCGCAGGCTTGTCCGAGCCGCGGCTAGTTCTGACAAATTCCTTTGGGTATTTCCAGATCGAAGATGTCGCCGTGGGCCAGACTTATATTGCCGAGGTACGCGCGAAGCGAGCAACCTTCTCAAATCCCGTCAGGGTCATAAACGTAAAGGATTCAATATTCATACTCGATTTTGTTTCCGACTCTCCGTGAATCCTTCCTCTGTAAGCGAAACTTTCCCGTCGGGGGGCTAACGAACCGCAGCTTGCCTTTCGGCTCTGCGGTTCTTTTTTTTCACCGCTGTCGGTCACGTTTCTGCAAAAGCTAAATGGCCTCCGCGATGGAATGATCCACCACGGAGGCCGCAAGACTTCTGTCTTCTGACTTCTCGCTACCTACCTCACAAACGCATTCGGCAGCGGCCGGTCGCCGGAGATGCCGAACTGGAGAATGAGCGGGCCTGCCGTGGAACGCAGAGCAAACCAGTTTGAGTTAGAAGGCCGGAAGACGGCGGCGTCGATCTTGCCGTCGCCGTCGTAGTCGCCCGGTGCCGGCTGGTCGCCCGCGGCACCCCAAGGGAATGCGTAGAAGCTCGAGTCCTCCGAACGCAGGACGTACCACTCGCCGGTTGAAGGTTGGAAGTAGGCAAGATCCGCCTTGCCGTCGCCGGTGTAGTCGCCGGGAACCGCAAGGTCGGTCGAAGTGCCGAACGCAAACGCCCGATTCGCTCCGTCTGAGCTTCGCAGATACCACCATTCGCCGCCGCCGGTTCCGCCTGACGGACGATAGATCGCGATGTCCGCTTTGCCGTCGCCGTCGTAGTCAGCAGCCACAGGCTTGTCGCCCGCCGCACCAAACGGAGTCGTCGTCACCTGGCCATCAGACGAACGGTATGTGAACCATGTATTCGAGGAAGGTCTAAAAACGGTAACGTCTGCTTCGCCGTCGCCGTCAAAATCAGCCGGCATTGGGACGTCGCCATTTGATCCAAATGGAAACGCAAAGAAAGTATTGTCCTCGCTTCTGATGACGTACCATTCACTGGTCGAAGGCCGCCAAAAAGCAACATCTGTCTTCCCGTCGCCGGTAAAATCCGCCGGAACCGGAGTATCAGAAGCCGCCCCAAAAGCAAACGCCCCATTTCCACCGTCACTCGACTTCAAATACCACCATTCCGCACCACCCGAAACACCATTCGGCCGAAACACAGAAACATCCGTCTTCCCATCTCCGTCAAGATCGAACGGTTTGTTGGTCAAGGTGACCGGTTCCGGAACAAACCGTGCAACGCGGCTACGAGTTTGCCCTCCGATAAAGAAAAAAGCTCCGGCAACAATGAACTTCCCGTCAGGTTGAATCGCTATTGCCTCAACGTGGTTATCCGTACCGGGATTAAAACTGTCAGCAGCTCCGGTTACAGCGTCGAGCCGGGCAGTGTTAATGCGAGGTTGTCCGCCGATGTTGCTGAATCCGCTGCCGCCAGCTAGAATTTTTCCGTCGTTCTGAACAGCGAATGAAGAGACGGTTCCATTCGCACCTGGATTCCAACTATCTGCCGCTCCGGTGGCCCGGTCGAGACGCGCAATACGGTTGCGCGGTTGACCGCCAATGCTGGTGAAACTGCCTCCGACAAGGATCTTCCCGTCCGGTTGCAACGCCACTCTATAAATGTCGCTACTCGGGCTCGGATTGAAGCCGGTGTCAATTGTACCGTCGGCATTAATGCGAACGAGTTTACTGCGAGCCATGCCTACAATATTTGTGAATGCACCTCCTACCAAGATCTTACCGTCCGGCTGTAACACAATCGAACTAACGAAATTATTTGCGTTTGGGTTGAAAGCCGTATCGAGTGTGCCGTCAGGATTAAGTCGGGCGAGTCGGTTGCGGGTTTGCCCGCCAATACTGTTAAAATTGCCACCGATCAGAATTTTACCGTCCGGCAGAATCACGGTTGAAAAAGCCGCGGAGTTCAAATTCGGATTGAACGAGTCGGCGGCTCCCGTCACTCCGTCGAGACGGGCGATGCGGTTGCGTGTTTGACCGCCGATGCTGGTAAAGTCGCCGCTTACCAACACTTTTCCGTCAGATTGAAGAGTCATTGAATATATATTGTCGTTCGCATTGGGGTTAAATGTCGGATCGAGCGTGCCGTCGGGGTTCAATCGTGCAATACGGTTCCGTGGCTGATCTGCGACGCTTGTAAAATCACCCGCAATCAGAATTTTACCGTCCGGGTGGACGACTACCGCTCGAACCCTACCGTTGGGATTCGGATTGAATGCATCAAGCGTTTGTGCGTAGATCTTTGTTCCGAAAAAGCAGGTGATCGCGAGCATGAGCCCGATCAGAGTTTGTCGATACAGTTTAAGGTTGCAATTCATGTTGTCTCCTAAAGGTTGGTCTCGGTTTTTTTCGACGTCTTGTCGCAGTACGAGTTCAGCAGCCACTCGGAATTTCACTTATCACTTTCCGAAACGCGCCATCATTTTGCTTTGAAACGCTTGCGAGCATTCTTCCGGTCGTCTGTCCGAAAGCGGATCGCGTTAGTTGATGGTCTATGCGGAAGATCGCGAAAATGGACGCCATAAAAATGGATATTACGCCGAACTTGGGTTAACATTGCCGGAAATACCTCGCAGTACCGATACATATGAACGATCAGGCGGTTTCCGAGATCACAACGATCTTGAAAGATTGGAACAGCGGCGACGACGCGGCGGGCGAGCGCTTGATTCCGTATGTTTATGACGAACTGAAGCGGCAGGCTCGGGCTTTAATGTCGCGCGAACGGCCGAATCATACCCTCCAGCCAACGGCACTAGTTCACGAGGCATTCATGCGGCTTGCCAAGCAAACCGGCATCGAATGGCAGAACCGGGCACATTTCTACGGCATCTCGGCCCGGCTGATGCGGCAGATCCTTGTTGATCATGCTCGAACCCACGGCGCCGCAAAACGCGGTAGCAACGCGATACACTTTTCCGCCGATGATATAGATATTCCTGTCGAGCAGCGGGCCGATTCGATCCTGATCGTCGATGAAGTGCTCGACCGGCTTTTCGCGATCGACGAGCAGCAGGCACGGGTCGTCGAGATGCGATTTTTTGGCGGGATGAGCAATGCCGAGATCGCCGAAGCACTTGGCATTTCCGAACGGACCGTCGTGCGCGAATGGCAATCGGCTCGACTCTGGTTGTTTCGCGAGTTAAACCGCTCTTAATTTTTGTTGGCACCAAATTCTCGTTTCCGACGCATTGAATTTTGAGGAGAAGCTCATTTCATCCGGCACAATTATGGGTTCCGACAACTGGAAGGAAGTAAAGGAAATTCTTGCGGATGCCCTGGATCTGCCCGAGTCAGAACGGCGTTCGTACATCGACGGTCTCGGCCTGCCGCCTGAAACGCGAGCCGAAGTCGATTCGTTTCTTGCATTCGAGACCGAGTCCGAGGACGTGCTGCGGCTCTCTGCTGTCGAGTTTTCGAAGGATTTCTTTGCCGATTCGGCCGATGAGAAGCTCGTGGGCCAGCAGATCGGAAACTATCGGATAACCCGAGAGATCGGTTACGGCGGTATGGGCGTCGTTTATCTTGCCGAACGCTCGGACGGAAAATTCGAACAAAAGGTCGCTCTCAAGCTTCTCAAACGTGAACTCAACACCGCCGCTCTCCGCCGCCGATTCGAACACGAACGCGAAATACTCGCATCGCTCGAACATCCAAATATCGCCCGTCTTCTTGACGCTGGCACCACGGACGATCAAGTCCCGTTCATTGCGATGGAATACGTTGACGGCCTGCCGATCGATGTTTATTGCGACAAGCACGGCCTCGGACTTGCGAAGCGCCTCGATCTTTTCCGGACGGTCTGCTCGACGGTAAACTTCGCACATCGAAATCTGGTCGTTCACCGCGACCTGAAGCCCTCGAACATTCTGGTCAATAGCGACGGCGTTCCGAAACTACTTGATTTCGGCATCGCGAAAGTTCTCTCGGAGGAGTTGTCTGCGTTCGGCGCATCGACGGTGACGAATCTCGGCGTAATGACCCCGAGCTACGCTTCACCCGAACAGCTTCGCAACGAAAGCGTCACGACCGCGACCGACATCTATTCGCTCGGCGTCATACTTTACGAACTGCTGACGGGCAGCAGGCCGTTCAGGGAACAAGAAGCGGACCTTCAGGAAATATTCAAAGCAGTTCTTGAGGCAGAACCGCGGCCGCCGTCGGATCAGGTCGTGACGGCCGCAAGGGTTTACCAGTCACTTTCCGATGCGGGAACAGAGGTGCTCGCCGCCTCGCCTAAAGCCAAGGAACAACCTACATTGGCGGCTCGTCCGAACACAGATGCCGGAAGGCAGAAGATCACTCTGCCGGGCAAACCTAGCATAAATGCCACGAGCCTTCGCGGCGATCTGGACAATATTGTGCTCAAAGCACTCCGTAAGGAGCCCGAGCGAAGGTATACGTCGGCCGAAAATCTCGCGGAAGACATTCACCGACACCAACGCGGTCTTCCGGTGACGGCCCGACCGAACACATTCTCATATCGAATCGAAAGATTTTACGTAAGGAACAAGGCCGGAGCGATCGGCGCGGGGCTTGTGATACTCGCCGTCTTGGCGGGCGTTGTCGCGACCGTTTGGCAGGCGAGAGTCGCCCAGGCGGAACGTGCCAAGGCCGAGAAGCGATTCAACGATGTTCGCACGCTGGCTAACTCATACCTCTTCGACGTTTATCCCGAGATAGAGAACCTTGAGGGGTCGTTGAAGGCTCGCGAGAAGATCATCACGAACGCACTCCAGTATCTCGACAGCCTCTCGAGCGAAGCAACCGACGATCTCTCACTTCAGAGCGAGCTTGCGACCGCTTACGAAAAGGTCGGGGATGTGCAAGGAGCTCTCAGCAACTCGAGCCTCGGCAACGTACAGGCCGGCCTCGACAGTTATGCAAAAGCGGCGAAGCTCCGTGAAGCGGTTTACGCCGCGAACCCAAGCGACCTCGAAGCGAAAGAAAAGCTCGCTAATAATTACTACACGACCGCACGAACGCTATGGAACAGTAGCCGAACGGCGGAGGCCGAACAGGCATTTGAGCGGGCCCTTGGCCTACGCCGGGAGCTTGTCCGTGACCTGCCGGAATCGGCCGATCACCAAAACCGGCTTGCGGTATTGCTGATCGACTACGGTGCGATACCTGTTTTCAATTCGCAAACGGAAAAGGCCGTCGTGCTCTTCGACGAAGCGTTCGCGATCATCGAAAAGCTGCGAGCAAGCGACCCGGAAAACGGCGACTTCAAAAAGGCGCAAACGCGTCTGCTCCGGATAATGAGCAAGGCGAAAGGCTCGCTCGGCGATTACGAAGCGGCCGTTCGTGGATTCGATCTGGCCATAACGATCAGCGACGATCTTGCCAAGCAGTTCCCGAATGATTTTCGCGTTCAGCGAAGTGTCTGGCTGACCCATCTAATGAAGTGCGAGTTGTTCATCGGCAAACAGGATGGCAAGCAGGCGGTCGATACCTGTTCTCCGACGACCGCGTTTCCCGAGAACGCTCTGGCAAAGGAACCCGAGAATGGCGTTGTGGCCTATGACCTTGCGATATCGTATTTCAACGTCGCACGGGCGAATCGTATTGCAGAGAACTTTACCGTAACGGTCGAAAACACGGCAAAAGCCTCGGCCGTCATGGCTCGATTGAGCGAAAAGAATCCGGAAAACAACGAATACAAACGAAACCTCGCTATTTACGAAACGGAACGCGCAAGAGCACTGGTAGCTCTCCGAAAGTATTCCGAGGCCTTGGCTCCGCTCGCGGGCGTGATCCGGATAATGGAACCGATCGCAGAGGCCGATAAGGAATCGCTGACCTATCAATACGACCTCTCGATCGCCCATCGGCTGCTCGCACGGGCCCAGTTCGAGACCTCGCAGCGTGAGAAGGCTATCAGTTCGATCGAAAAAGCCATTGAGATCGCCCAACAGTTGAAAGATAAAGATGCGGTCAGGGAGTCGGACAAAAACCTGATGGATGAATTGCTCGGCGAGCGGGCCGAATTTTCCGGCAAATAGCGGATGTTACGATTCTAGGTCGAGCGATAGCTGCTCCCATTCGGCGGTGTGAGTTCCGAGTTCGGTCTCGGTCTCGGCAATGAGGCGAACGAGTTCGGCAAGCCGGTCGGCACTCTTTGCCGTTTCGGGTTCGGACATCTCGGCGGTGAGTCGGGTGTGTCGGTCCTCGCACTCGGCGATAAGCTCCTCGAGCCGGACGACGCGTTGCTCCATCTGCCGAAGCTGATTTTTGCTAAAACGTGACGGCTTCTTTTCCTTAGTGCCGGTAACGGCCGTTTCAGCGATACCGATCGTAACCGAATGGCCGTTGCTCGAACCGGCATCAGAGCTTGCACCGATCGCAAGTGGCTCTTCAACCTTCAGCGTGACCCCGACATTCTTGCCTTCGGCCTTCGCCGCCGTCTCTGCCCATTCGTGATACTCGGTGTAGTTTCCGGCGAAGACGTGCACTGCGTCGGCGTTGAAGGCAAGGATCTGGGTCGCGATCTTGTCGAGGAAAAAGCGATCGTGGCTGACGGTTATGATCGTCCCGTCGTATTCGCGTAGGGCGTCTTCGAGCGCCTCGCGGGACGGAATATCGAGATGGTTCGTCGGCTCGTCGAGCACCAGAACGTTCTTTCGCGAATAGATCAGCTTGGCAAGTGCCAGCCTTCCCTTCTCGCCGCCCGAGAGGTCGCCGACGCGTTTGAAAACGTCCTCGCCGACAAAAAGAAATCGTGCCAGAAACGACCGAAGCGTTCCATTATCTGCCATCGGATCGACCCGGCGAAGTTCCTGAACTATTTCATTCGCCGGGTGGAGGTCGTCGAGATTCTGCGCGTAATAGCCGATGTCGGCCTTCGTGCCCCAGATGAACTTCCCGTCGAGTTCGCGTATCTGCCCTAGGATGGTCTTGAGAAAAGTCGTCTTGCCGGTGCCATTCGCCCCGATTATGCCGAGGGCCTCGCCGCGATGGAGCGAGAGGTTGATGTCCGAGGCTAGCACCGTATCACCGTAACCGATCGTAAGGTCCTCGGCCATCAGCACGTTGTTACCTGTGCGCTCGACCTTCTTCAGCCCAAAGCTTCCGCCGGACTTGTCGGCGATGACCGCGTCAAGCCGTTCCATCCGCTCGAGCATATTGCGGCGGGATTTCGCCTGCTTGGTCTTTTGCCCTTCAAGGTTGCGGCGGATGAACTCCTGAGTCTTGTTGATCATCGACTGCTGGTTCTCGTATTCCCGCTGTTGCTGCTCGCGGCGGAGTTCACGCTCAACGAGAAACTTTGAGTAGTTTCCCTTGTACGTAACCGCACGGCCGTTCTCTATCTCGATGATCCGGTCGGTCGTCCGATCAAGAAAATAACGGTCGTGGCTAATGACGACGTACGCCGTTTCGTACTGAGCCAAGAATCCCTCGAGCCATTCGACAGCGTTGACATCAAGGTGATTCGTAGGCTCATCGAGCAAAAGGACGTCCGCACCCGAAAGCAGCAGCCGGGCCATGCCGAGGCGGTTTTTCTGCCCGCCGGAGAGGATGCCCGTATCGTGCGACCACTGTTCGCGGGTAAATCCGAGGCCAAGCAAGATCGACTCAGCCCGAGCGGCGTAGGTGAAGCCGTCGGCCTGTTCAAATCGGATCTGGAGGTCGGCATATCGGTCGAGGATCTCAGCCGAGTGGTCGGTCTCCATCTGCTTCTCAAGCTGCCGCATCTCGGCCTCGATGTCGTGGATCTCTTTGAAAGCCGAAAGTGCGGCCGTATGGACCGTCTCGCCCGGAGCAAAATCTACATGCTGATCAAGCAGGCCGAGACGGAGGCCGTTGATCTTCGATATCTCGCCGGAATCCGGTGATTCGGCTCCGGTCAGCAGGCGAAAAACGGTCGTCTTGCCCGCTCCGTTTCGCCCGACAAGGCCGGCCTTTTCGCCCGGATTGATCTGGAACGAAACGCCGCGGAGGATCTCCGTGCCGCCGTAGCTCTTAGTGATGTCGCCGAATCTGAACAGCATTCTTGACTAGAAATGCCACGGGCGGACCGCATTAACTTCAAGCGATCCGCCCCGTGGCGTTATTGTGAAACGCCCCCGTGGGCGATGTTAACGATTGGCGTTTGCGTTCGCCGTGTTGGCGTTGGCAGTATTCGCCGAGCCCGAGTTCGTTGCCGCATTTGCCGGAGCGTTTGCTGCCGCGTTCGCATTCGATGGCGTATTCGCGTTTGCGTTCGCCGTATTCGTATTGGCATCGGCCGGAGTTGCCACCGGAGCCTGGCGGGCACCGCTCAGCTCGTTGGGATTATCAACGACCTTGCGGGCCAGCAGGTTCTCGATGCGGGCCTCGTTAAGTGCAATGGCCATGTACGATTGCCAAAGCAGGTTCTTGCGTGCGTTGATCAGCAACTGCGTGATCTGCGGCCGAACCTCGGGGCTCTCAAGCGTGCGGTCCTCATCCTTCTCGACCTTACGCTGCAGCTTGATGATCAGGTAACGGCCCTCGAACGGGATAGCCTGTGGGACTATCTGGCCATTCTGCATCTGGCCCATCACGAAGGCGGCAACGCCCTGGCCAAATACCTGCGTCATCTCCTCTTCTGTAAAATAACGCCAGTCGCCGCCTCGGGCACGTGTATCGAAGTCCTCGCTGAATTCGCGGGCAAGAGTTGCAAAATCTGCACCGCTCAATGCACGCTGGCCAACCTCTTTGGCCCGAAGCTGAGCTTCCTGGTCGGTGGTCGTTGTATCGCCCTGACCGCTGTTCGCGGGGTCGATGACTATCGCGGCCAGCTGTGCTCCGCGTTTATTCTTGAACTGCTCACGGTTGCCGTTAAAGAAGGCCTCGATCTCGCTGTCTTTCGGAGCTTCGACCTTGCCGGTTATTTTTTCCTGGAGCTTGGAGAGTGCCATTTCCTTGCGGACGTTCTGTCGCCAGCTCTCTTCGGTCTCACCGGCGGCGGTCATCTGCTTCTGGAACTCTTCGGCCGAGAGGTTGCTCGCCGTTCGGCGCTTGTTCATCTCGCCCGTCACCTCTTCTTCGGTCGGGACCGTCTGTTCCTTCTCGGCACGCTGGAACATCACTTCGGTCTGGATCAACTGCTCAAGCACCTGAAGCCTTGCCGAGGCAAGCTCAAGCGGCGAAAGGTTGGCCTCGGCACCCTGTGCCTGTGCCTTGATGCCCTTCTCAACCTCTTCGAGCTTGATGTCCTTGCCATTCACCTTTGCTGCGACCACATTGGGATCGCCGCTCGGGCCCGTGGCCGTACCGGAATCACCGCATGCCGAAAGAAAAACGCCGGTGACCGCCACAACGGCGGCCAAACCTAAACGAAACTTGGAAATTTGCACTTTCGAAAGTACTCCTTTGAAATGTCCTTTTTCAATCATTACTTGACTACTTAGAGACCTATCTGGTATAAAAATTGTTTTTGAGTTTTTACAAACTCTTTGCACCGCAATTTTACGGAGGCGATAATAATGGCAAAAAGATGCGACATATGCGGCAAGGGCCCGCAATTCGGAAACAACGTTTCCCACGCGAACAATAAAACGCGTCGGCGATTCAACCCAAATCTTCAGAACGTTCGTGTTCAGATGCCGTCTGGCGGAAACGCCCGGGCGAAGGTCTGCACACGTTGCATAAAGTCTGGAAAGATCGTTAAAGCTGCTTAACTCTTTTTGAGTCTTGCTTTTCCAAGAAAGTTGCCAAATGCTCAAAAGGCGTTTGGCTTTTCTTGTGTTCCCAATTAACCATTAGGACCGGAAGCTTTCCGGCCACTTCACTTACAAAGATCTAAACGAGTGCAATGCACTCGATCTCAACGCGGGCATCACGCGGCAACCTCGCGGCTTGCACGGTCGCTCGTGCGGGCTTGTTCGTATCGAAATACCGCCCGTAAATCTCATTCATCGCCGCAAAGTCATTCATATCCGCGAGGAAGACCGTCGTTTTGACCACGCTCTCAAGCGAAGCTCCGGCGGCCTCGAGCACAGCACTCAAATTCTTAAAGACCTGCTCGGTCTGTTCGCTTACGTCCTCGGAAACAAAATCTCCGGTCGCCGGATCGATCGGTATCTGGCCGGAGCAAAAGACCATCCCATTGGCAACGATCGCCTGCGAATATGGCCCAATAGCGCCGGGTGCTTTTTCTGTCGAGATCACCTTCATAGCTGTCGCTTGCTTACCTCAAGCAAAAGGCGAATATTAACAGATTTGCCGCGATAAACAAAACGATGCGGGCGGGAACATCGCCCCGCCCGCAAAGCACAACGCCTATGAAAGGCCGCTAGTAACTCACCGTAACATCAGCCGAACACGTTGAGGTGCCCGCACTGCATACGCGATAGGTCTGCGATCCGCTCCCGCGGCCGAGGTTATCAACGTACGAGGTCGCAGTTACGGTCGTGATCTTCACACCATTGCGGAATACATCAGCCGACGATGTCGCTCCGGACCATGAAAGGTTCGCACGGTTGACTCCTTGCTGTTTCGTCATTGTCACTGAAAGCGAGATGCCGCCGGGTGTTGGTGTTGGTGACGGCGTCGGAGTCGGAGTCGCAGTTGGGGAAGGAGTCGGCGTTGGAGTTGGAGTTGGAGTTGGAGTCGGCTCCGCACCGCCACCAAAACGCGAATAGAGCAAAAGATTCGGCGAACCCGATCCTGCGCTCGTTACCTTTCCGGTCGTAGCGTTTCCGGTGATCGCCGAGGATACCTGTGCCGGGCTCGCACCCGCATTTGCCGCCAGATACAACGCTGCGACGCCCGCCACGTGCGGCGATGCCATAGAGGTGCCGCTGATGGTGCTTGTCGATGTGTTGCTCGTGTACCAGGCCGATGTGATCGAACTGCCGGGTGCAAAGATATCAAGACAGCTTCCGAAGTTTGAGTAAGAAGCCCGTGCGTCACTGCTCGTCGTCGCGCCGACCGTGATCGCGTTCGCGGTACGTGCGGGCGAATAGTTGCAGGCGTTGGCGTTGCTGTTTCCCGCGGCTACGACAAAAGTGACACCTGCTGCAACTGAATTACTCACCGCCGAATCGAGCGAGGAATTCGCTCCGCCGCCAAGGCTCATATTTGCAACCATGCGCCGCGTCGGGTTCGCATTCTTTTGTGCGGTGACATAGTCAACACCCGCGATAACGCCCGAGGACGTACCCGAACCGCGGCAATCGAGCACGCGAACCGGAACCAGCGTAACGCCCTTGGCGACGCCCCAGGTGTTTCCGCCGGTCGTGCCCGCTACGTGCGTCCCGTGGCCGTTGCAGTCGTCCGTACCGCGGCCGTCGTTGATCGCTGTATAGCCGCTAACAACGCGACCGCCAAAGTCGTTATGCGCGGCACGGATGCCGGTATCGACGATGTATGCCCAAACGCCCGCTCCGTTACCGTCATAGGTGTATGTCCCGCTCAATGGCAGGTTCCGCTGGTCGATACGGTCGAGGCCCCAGGTGGCGTTGTTCTGCGTCGTCTGGTCGATAGACATCGGGGTATCTTCCTCGATGTACTTGATGCGGGGGTCGCGGCTCATCGCCTCGACCTGCTTTTCGTTCATCTCGACCGAAAAACCGTTGAGGGCATGTTTATAGACGCGATCCACTTTGCCCTCATAGACCGTGCCGAATTCGGCGGCAAGAGACTCCGCATTCGAGCCCTCGCCAAGGGCACCTGCGGCCCACTCCTCAAAAACGACGATGTACCGATTCGGTATCTTTTCTTCGGATCTGAGGATCTTTCCCTTCTGTTCTTGCCCTTCGACCTTGAGCTCCGGAACCGACCAGGCTATGACGCCGGCGATCATCCCGAGCATGGCGACCAATGCAAAACGTTTCATTCGCAAGTTCTCCTTTTTTGTTTAGATCGGGCACTGGAACTGCCCAGCTTTTCGCTGCAAAACGCAGATATCAAGCCGAATAATGGAAAATATCGAATTATTCAAGAGGTTCGGAAGCAGCCCGGGGGAATTGGGACAAAAAGTTGCCTACCGAAAATAAGGTAGTCGAATAGTAGCACCAGTCAGGTCTGAAAGCAAGGACTTTGTCAGGACGCGTTCATTCTTTCCACCGAAAGCACGCCGGGAACTCCCTCGACCGAAGAGATCACACGGTCAAGATGGCGCTTATCGAAGACCTCAACGGTAACCTCAATAAGCCCCTGATCGGACCGAGAGACGCTGGCGGAGGCATCGCGGATGCCGGTCTTGATCTCTGCGATCGCATTTGTGATTCCGGCAAGCATACCTGTGCGGTTCTCGGTCGTTACGAGCAAGCGGACAGACTGCACCTCTTCCTTCTCGATCTTTGCCCATTCGACCTCGACGATCCGCTCGCGGTTGACCATCAACTGCTTCACATTCTTGCAGCGTTTGCTATGGACGACAATCCCCTTGCCGAGCGAAATGTAGCCGATGATGTCCTCGCCGCGAATCGGGTTGCAGCACCGGGCACGCGTCGTAAGAAGATTATCGACGCCTTTTACGACGATCGCATCCTCGCCAAGCCCAATGAACTTTTTGACGGCCCGCATTCCGGTCTCAAGCCGCGTTTCCTTACGCCTTTCGGGGTCGAGCTCGGCAAATTTTTCAGGCCCGAGATACTTTGCGAGGACATTCCTCGGAAGCGTCTTTCCGTAGCCGATCGAGGCGAGAAGGTCTTCGGCCCGGCCGAGGCCGTATTCATTGGCGATACGCTTCATCGCATCATCATTCCCGATGAGTTTTTTCGGTGCGACCCTAAAGCGGTCGGCTTCTTTTTCAAGCAGTTTACGGCCGAGGTCGATGGACTCGGACCGCTGCTGCTCGGTGATCCAGTGGCGGATCCGGTTTCTAGCCTTGGATGTAACAACAAAGGTCAGCCAGTCGCGCGAGGGTTTTGAGTTCGAAGTGGTCAAGATCTCGACCACATCGCCGTTCTGCAACTCGGTCTTGAGCGGGACGATGCGGCTGTTTATCTTCGCCCCGGTACAGGTATCGCCGACCTCGGAGTGGATCGCGTAGGCGAAATCGATCGGCGTTGAGCCGCGAGGAAGCTGAATCACCTTCCCCATCGGGGTGAATGCGTAAACATCCTTCGGGAAAAGGTCGAGCTTGAGGGACTCGATAAAGTCCTCGGAATCAGGATTATCTTCGTTGGTCTCGACCAGCGGAAGCAGAAGCTTTTCGACCGTCCGGCGGAGTTCTTCGAGGCTTTCGTCGTCCTCGGCCGAGCCGAGCCGCTTTTCCTTGTACTTCCAGTGGGCAGCGACGCCTTCCTCGGCGATCTGGTGCATCTCCTGCGTCCGGATCTGAACCTCAAAGGGTTGGCCGCCATCGCCGATCACGGACGTGTGCAGCGACTGGTAGAGGTTATCACGCGGTATGGCGATCCAATCCTTGAAACGCTCCGGAACGGGCGTCCACGTGTCGTGAATGACGCTTAGGGCGAGATAGCAATTCTTCTTCTGATTTTCGGTGATGACGCGGGCGGCGATCAGGTCATAGACCTGCTCGATGGCGATCTTCTGTTTCTTGAGCTTTTTCCAGAGCGAAAAGAGACGCTTTACGCGGCCTTCGACCTTGATGTACGGCACGTCATTCACTTTGAGCCGTTCCTCAATGGTTGAGGTGATGCGGGAAAGTGCGGCCTCGAGCTCGGGGCGGCGAATCTCAACTTCTTTCGAAAGCCGCTCGTATTCGACCGGATAGAGATTCTGAAACGAAAGGTCCTCGAGTTCACCGCGGATCTTACCCATTCCGAGCCGATGGGCGATCGGGGCGTAGATATCAAGAGTTTCCTGGGCTATGCGGGCGCGCTTCTCGGGCTTGAGGAACTGCATCGTCCGCATGTTATGCAGGCGGTCTGCCAACTTGATCAGCACGACCCGGACGTCCGTCACCATCGCGAGGACCATCTTGCGGACATTTTCGGCCTGCTGCTTTTCTTTTGAGAGGTTGCTGATCTGTGCGATCTTCGTCAGGCCATCGACAAGCGATGTGACCTCGTCGCCAAAGTAATTGCGAATGGTTTCAAGATCGACAAGCGTGTCTTCGACGACGTCGTGAAGCAGCCCGGTCGCAACGCTGGTCTCGTCCAGGCGGAGATCGGCGAGGATATCTGCAACCGCAAGCGGGTGAACAAGATAGGGTTCGCCGGAAGCCCGGGTCTGGCCTTTATGATGAAGCGCAGAAAAGAGATAGGCCCGCCGGATCAGATCGATATTCGAGCTCGGGCGGTTGTGCTCTACCTTTTCGATGACGTCATCGATGCGGATCATAAGAAAACCCTTACAACCATTCTATAGCCACAATGCGTGTTTATACCAGAGATGATCGGCCCGGGGCAGATAAGAAAAGAGGCCGGCCAAGCGGCCAGCCTCTGTAATGTAAAACTGAAGTTGTACTATTTGCCCGCGTTCGCGTTCGCATTCGCGTTCTCAGCATCACGTTCAACAGCCAGCCGGCGGTCCTTTTCGGTCTGGAACGCCTTATTCAATTGCGAAAGCTCATTAAATCGTGTGCGGGCGGCATCGGTCTCAGTCCGAAGCCGGGCCGCATCTTCAGTACGTTCTTCCATTTCGGCGAGGCGCGCGGACTGGTTGAGCATTGCGGCTTTGTAAGAGCGGGCTGATTCGAAGATCTTGACCAGCTCGTGCTTTGAATTTAGCTCCGCAGCCGAAAGTGCAGTCAGATCGAGACTCTTAGCTGCCTCGACGTCCGGCGGCTCAAGCCCGGCAGCCTTGTCTGCATACTCAGTACCACGAGCGACGCACTGCTTGAGGCGTTCGAGGTCCTCCGGCTTTTCGGGCTTGACGAAAAGGAATACATCCTGGCCGTCACGCTTTCCGGGTTTCTTCGTGGCCTCGGTATCGGTTATTTCGTTAGAACAGGTATTCTCGCGAGCGGCGAGCGACGTCAGGGCCTCTGCCCTGTTTTCCGAGCGGATGCCTTCATTATTGGCACGTTCCGTAACCCATGCACGCCATTCATTTTGCAACTCGGGCGTATCAAGAAGACTCGCAACTGCTTTGTAAGCACTCTGCTCGTTCGGATCGTTCTGAAGGGCCTTCTTGTACTCAGCAATCGCCTGCTCTGCTAACGACCGTTCAGTTCGATTACCGATGTACCTCGAGTGAAGCGTTCGGGCAAGGAAGAGTTGGGCGATCTTGCCTTCTTCCGTCTTCCCTTCGGGGTCGCGAGCTGCGGCCTGGCGGAAGAGGCTTTCAGCCTCAGCGAACTTCCGTTCCTTATAAGCCGTCGAGCCGTCAACCACGTCCTTACGAGAAAGGATCCGACTATATGCCTCGCAACCGGTTGAAACAGCGACCAGCGCGCCTAAGAATACAATTACCCCTAAACGAGAAAAACTCATTCTAGACTCCATATAAAAAGTACCGCCCCGCGACTCTATGCCTTTTGCATTGCGGGGCGGTGTTACGTTTATTCTGCTGTAAGATCGTCGATCTGCAATCCGACCGGTTCGGACCCAGCCAACTTGACCGCGTCAATGACCTTTACAACATCGCCGTACCGAACAAGTGTCGGGGCTTTGATGAAAACGGTCTTTTCGATCTCGTTGCTGTCCTCACGCCGGACGTTATTCGTTTCCCTTTCGGCAAAGATCGCCTTTAGCCGCTCCGTGAGCCGCTCCGGCTCATCGACCGTGCCAAACGCTTCATTGTTGAGCAGTATCTCGCGGGACGTCCGCTTGATCGCGACAACAAGTGTAAGCGGGTTCGGCTTGACCTCCTGATTCTGCTGATCCTTCGGTTCCGCCGGAACCTTGGCCTCGAACCGGCTCGGCTTGAGCGGCGTAATGACCATGAAGATGATGAGCAGAACGAGCAGAACGTCGATCAGCGGAGTTACGTTAATGTTTGGTGTGGCTCCATCTTTCGAACCACCGGATGACATTCCCATTTTTGTTCTCCTTGCGGCGTAAGACTTCCAACGCCGCCAATAAGACTAGCTCCCTTCGCTGCCTTCACCGCCTTTCTTGCGGTCAGCGACTAGGCCGATCTTATCGATATCCTGCTTGCGGATGACGTCGATCGCCTGAACGACCGTTCCATAGTCAACCTCGATACCGGCCTTGATATAAACGATTCGCTTATCGGGAGCTTTGTCCCGCATCATCGTCTGGATCTTTTCCGCCAAATTCTCGAGCGGAAAAGGATCCTTGCCGACATAGAAGTTGCTGTTGTCCGGAATCGTGATAACGACCGAAGTATCTTTCGTTATTTCGGCGTCCTCGACCGGAGTAGCCATATCCTTCGGAAGATTAACGGCGACACCCTCGTTGAGCAGCGGTGTGACGATCATAAATATGATCAGCAACACCAGCATGACATCCACCATCGGGGTCACGTTGATATCCGAATTGAGTTCATCGGTTCCACCGACTTTTGCACCCATTGCTTAATTCTCCGAACTTTTGCTCTGGGCCGCCCCTATTATCGGGGCGGCCGCTTAACTAAAACTACTAGCCGTGCAGACGCTTGGTGCGCTGGCGGATGAAGTAGTCAACGAGTTCCGAAGCCGAGTTTTCCATCTCGACGCCAAAGCTCGTCACCTTGTTGGTGAAGTAGTTGAACAGCCACACGGCCGGAACTGCCACACCGATACCGAACGCCGTCGCGACGAGGGCTTCTGCGATAGCTCCACCGACCGCTGCGATACCAGCTGTTTCGGCCTGAGCAAGTGCAACGAACGCCGAGATGATACCGACGACCGTTCCGAATAGTCCGACGAACGGAGCGGTCGAACCGACGGTAGCAAGGCCCGAAAGGCCGCGCTTGAGTTCGGCGGTCTTGACGGCGATAGCACGCTCAAGAGCTCGTTTCGAAGCTTCCATCTGGTCAGCGGTGATCTCTTCATTGCCAAGGTGTGCACTGAACTCTTTAAGGCCGCTTGAAACGACCATCGCGAGGTGCGAATCCTTGTGCTTGTCGCTGATGTTGATAGCTTCGTCGATGTTGCTGTTCTTCAAAGCCTGAGCGACTTTCGGGGCATAGGCCCGCGACTGCTGCTTTGCTTTGCTGTAGGTGAGCCAGCGTTCGATGCCGACGGCAATAAGATAAACTGACTGGACGAGCAGCACGAAAATAACTACCCAACCCGGGATCGTCAAACTCTTGACGATGTCATAAATGCCAAAACTCATTTGGCCGGCAAAGAGCAGAGCGGCTGAGAAGTCGCTACCCAGCAGGCTTGCGATTAAAGTCATTGTTTTTCCTCCAAAGAAAATCGTGAATGTCTATGATTGCAGATCTTGTTTTGGGCTTCGGGCCAAACCGAGCAGAAACGGCCGGCCCGAAGATCCATTGTTAACGTTATGGTGCGACAAAGTTGTAGGTAATGATACCCTGCACCTTGACCGGCTGGCCCGAAAGCATCGTCGGGCTAAATTTCGCTCCGCGAGCGGCACCTGCCGCGGCCTGACGAAGCAGCGGGTGTCCGCTAACTGCGCTTGCCGAGATAACATTGCCTCTTTCATCGATGACCACCTGAACCTGAACGGGGCCAGAGGCACGAACCGCACGGGCTGCTGGCGGATACGCCGGCTTCGGAAGGCTACGGGCCTTACCGTTAAGCACACCGCCCGAGATCGGCTTTGATGGTGGCGGTGGCTTTGGCGGCGGAGGCGGTGGCGGAGCACCGCGTTCTTCATTCCCTCCTCCACCCGGGCGGCCGCTATCGCTACCCGTACCTTGGGTGTTGACCGGTCCACGATAATCCGGCGGAAGGGGATTTGCTGCCGTATAATTCCTGTCACCCTGGATCGTAAGACGATTTGGGTCACGCGGCGGAATTTCGTTCCGGGTCGTGCTGACCTTATCCGGCGGTTTCGGCGGAGTTTCGGTCATGCTCGCGATGATCTCCTTGCGGATATCAACGTTCGGGTCTTTTTGTGCGTCTTTCGGCTTTTCTTCCGGTTCCGGCTTCGGCGGTTCTTCGACCACCGGCGGCGCTACCAGAGTCTGGAGCGAAAGTTCGTCGCCTCCCATTCCATAATCCTTCGCGAAGAGGCTGTAAACCCACGAGCTAAGCAATACCGTTGAAAGTATCACAAAGGTGGTGAGCAGCAGTCCGCTCTTGCGCCGATTCTCTTCGGAATGGCTGGTTGATTCTACTAATTGGTCTAACATCCTGGGTCCTCCCTTTCTTTCCGGTGCCAAACTTGAGGTCAGGGGGTAACTCGATCACTCAACGACTTCGATGTAAAATCACCTAATTCGCGTTGTAAACGAACCTGATAACTCGGGTGCGCCCAACAAGGCTCCCGAGCCCGTTCTCCGAATACTAAAGATCTTTCTCACTAAGTGCGGGGCAAACTGGAACTCTGCCGGCCACAATCAACGAAAATCCGCGAGCCTCTCCAATTCATTGAATGAAAGGACGCAAACGAAAAACGAAATAAATTGACCAGCAACAGGCAAAGTCTAATTTTTCGACTCCGTAAAGTCAAGGTAAAATCGCCGATTTCCGTAAGCGAAACTAATTCTTTACAAAAACTTAATAACCAAAACCATTACCGAGCCAATCTCGAAATGCTAGCGCGTCACCGGCCTTCGCGTAACCGAACGACGCGAGGCCGAGGCGAGCTTTTCACCGCTCGTTTTCTCGGCAGTCACGTCTTTCATCTCGGCCCGGCCGATCTTGCTCTGCCACCAGAGTGCGATCGGGCTGGCGATGGCGATGGTCGAATAAGTACCGACTATCGAGCCGACAAGAAGTGCCAGCGAGAACGTCCGCAGGACCTCGCCGCCAAAGAGCACAAGGGCAAGAACCGCCAGGAAAGTCAACCCGTTGGTGACGATCGTCCGCGACATTGTTTGGTTGATCGATTGGTTCGTCAGCTTATAGACCGAATCAGTACGGTTGAGGTTCATATTCTCGCGGATACGGTCAAAGATGACGATCGAGTCATTGACCGAGAAACCGACGAGCGTAAGCATCGCAGCGAGCACCGTGAGGCTGACCTCCCATTGAAAAATGGTGAAGAATGCCAGCGTGACGAGAACGTCGTGGAACACCGCGATCACGGCACCAGCCGCATAGGTCCAGTCGTAGCGAAACGCGATGAACAGCAAAATGCCGACCATGCCGAGCAGCGTAGCAATAACTGCTGCGTCGCGGAGCTGTTCGCCTGCAACGGGGCCGACCGAATCGGTACCAACGATCTTATATGAAGCTGCGGCGTCCTGTTCAAGGCTAAGTTCTGTAGCAGCCTCGGCACCGAAAGTATCGAGAGCTCGCTTAACGCTCGCCCGGCCGACCTCGACCTGTGTTCCGCCTGTAGTAGTGCCTGCCTCATTATTCGCATTGGCGTTAGCTTCCGGTGCGGGCTGCGGAGTGGCGGCCTGCTGACCTTCGATGATCGGTATCTTGATCAGTTGTTCGTCCGTTTTGTCGGTCGAATCCTGGATCACCGCTTCGGTGATGCCGACATTGTTGAGCGCATTACGCACCGCATCAGCACTCGGCTTTTCGCGGTATTTAACGGTCAAGACCGTCCCGCCCTGAAAATCGACACCGAGGTTAAAGGCGTCCGTGCCGCCGTCGGTTAGCTGACGGCCGGCTGCGGAGAAAAGGCCCGCAAGCAGGATCGCGATTGAGATAAAGACGAAGGGCTTGCGAAGGCCCATCCAGTCAACTTTTAGATCGGTAAAAATTTGAAACATTGCAAAATGTTCTTGGCCGCACGCTTGTCGAAGCCACGGCCAAGCAAAGGGTCAGATACTTAATGATTTCGGTTCCGGGTTGCGGCTCAAAAACCATCCAAAAATGGTCCGCGAAACGAAGACTGCCGTGAACAGGTTAATGAGCAACGCTAAAATGAGCGTCACGGCAAAACCGCGGATCGGGCCCGAGCCGTAAAGATATAGAATGAGCGACGAGATGATCGTCGTGACGTTCGAATCAACAATGGTGATGAACGCCCGGTCAAATCCGTTCCATATCGCTTTGTTAACCGGCACGCCGGCTCGCAGTTCCTCACGAATTCGCTCAAATACAAGTACGTTGGCATCGACCGCCATACCGAGCCCCAAGATGAAGCCGGCAATCCCCGGAAGGGTGAGCGTCGCACCAAACATCACCACGGCCGCTATTGTAAGAAGCACATTGAGGAGCAATGCGACAACGGCATTCACACCAGAAGCCCGATAATAGATCACCATGAAGCCGATAATGAAAATCAGGCCGCCGAGCGATGCGCGAAGCCCTGCCGCGATCGAATCGGCTCCAAGGCTCGGCCCGACGGTTCGCTCTTCAAGGTATTCGATCTTCGCCGGCAGCGCACCGGAGCGAAGCGTTAGGGCAAGGTCCTCGGCGGTTGCTTTGGTGAACTGTCCGGAAATTTCGCCTTGGTCAAAGATCTGCGACCGGATAAAAGCGGCCGATTTCACTTCGTCGTTAAGAACGACGGCCATGTAGTTTCCAATATTGCGGCCTGTCCATTCGCCAAACTTTTGGGCCCCAGCCGGCTTGAATGAGAACGAGATCTGGTAGTCGCCTTCGTTGCCCGTCCGCGTAACTGCCTGGGCATCGCGGAGTTCGCTGCCGTCCACGACCGGCGGATATTCAACGACCACAAAACTCGGAGGCGGCTGAGCGCCATCGGCGCTTGCCAGTGCGTCACGCTCGGCATATGGCAAAATTTGGCGGTTAGGGGGCAATGCACCACCGACCGACTGAAGTGCGGCCTCGCGAGACGGATATGTTTGAACCGGCGAAGGATTTGGCTGGCTGACGATCTTCATCAGCATCAGGTTCGATTCCGCACCGATGATCTCTTTTAGACGTTCCGGGTCATCGACGCCGGGCATCTGAAGAAGTATCTGGCCGGATGCTTCGGCTCCATGCCGTTGAAGCGTCGGTTCCTTTACGCCAAAGGCGTTGATGCGACTCTCAATGATCCTGAGTGCCTGTTCAACCGCCTGGTTCTTAAGGTTAGTTTGGATGGTCGAGGGCAGCGACCAGGTGACGGCACTTGCAGAAACGTCCTCAGACCAATTGAAAAAATCGACCTTTTTCTTGACCTCTTCGGCGACGGCTGCTCCCTGGGCATCCGGCCCGAGATTCAGTGTTATCTCGTAAGTCCCGTCCTCGGCAACAACGTTGCTGCCGGTCACCTGAAGCTTTGCATCCTGAGCGGCAGTAAGCGCGGCCTGTGCATTGTTCTCGGTCAAAACCTTGAGGTATTCGTCCGTCTTTACACGCATAACGAGATGCGTACCGCCCTTTAGGTCAAGGCCGAGGCTGATGTTCTGTTCAAGATTCGCCTTGATGCCTGTCCAGGTAAAGTCGGCGCCTGTCGGGGTGCGACGCGGGCCAAAGACGAAGTAGATCCCTGCCAAGGTCACGGCAAGGATGATCAGAGTCCGTACTTTCAAACTCTTTGTGTTCATAAAATTCAGTTAAAGCTCTTGCTGTCTTGCAGGGCGTTGCTGATCGCAGGGCGCCACTGTCGGCTTGTTTACGGCTTTTTGCCGACGACGGCAGTCTTTCCGATCTCGATTAGCGTTTTTTCTGCGCTCAGGATAACGAAACTCGTTTCGCGAACCTCTTTGATCTTTCCGATCACGCCGCCGTTGGTCACGACCTCGTCATTGATCTTGAGTCCGGCGATCATCTCCGAAAGCTGCTGTCTCTGCCGCTTTTGCGGAAGGATGATCAGGAAATAAAAGATCGCGAAGATCAATACGAACGGAAGAAGGAATCCGAAGCCGCCTAAGAATCCGCCGTCCTGAAAAAAGAGTAATAGGTTCATTGCGTGTACCGACCAGAAAGTAAAAGATTCATATTATATAGTAGCCCTTTGATTATCAAACGTCGGGAGCGGCATTCTCAGCAAATCCGGCGAGCTGTTCGTGTTTGAAGGCCGAGTAATGCCCCTCGCGGATGGCTTCCCTCGCTCGTCGCATCAGCTCAAGATAGAATGCAAGGTTGTGGTGCGAGATCATCGTCGCGGCCGTCATTTCGCCCGCCTGATAAAGATGGCGAAGGTATGCCCGCGAGTAACGACGGCAGACGGAGCAGCCGCAACGGTCATCAAGCGGAGCTTCATCAAGGGCAAATTTCGCATTGCGGATGTTTATCTTTCCTCGAGAAGTGAAGACGCCGCCAGTCCGGCCGTTTCGCGTCGGCATTACGCAATCGAACATATCTACGCCGTGGCCGACCGCTTCGAGCAGATCCTCGGGCGTGCCGACGCCCATCAAGTAACGCGGAGCTTCCTCGGGCATCTGATGCGCAATATGGTCAAGCACGCCATACATCACCGGCTTCGCTTCGCCGACGCTCAAGCCGCCGATCGCGTAACCATCAAAGCCGATGGCGACGGTGCGTTCAAGGCTCTCGCTGCGAAGGTCGTGGTGGCCTGCACCCTGAATGATGCCAAACAAGGCCTGCCGCCCGGCAAGTCCCTCGGCTATAAGTCGGCCTGTATCTTCGCCGGATTCTTGTAATTCAAAGAACCGCTTCTTCGAACGCTCGGCCCAGCGAAGTGTAAGCTCCATACTCTCGCGGGTCTTTTCATGACCGGCGTCGCCGGGTGGGCATTCGTCAAATGCCATCACGATCTCAGCCCCGAGGGCGGCCTGGATCTCCATCGAAACTTCGGGCGAAATAAATTGCCGGCTTCCGTCGAGATGCGATCGAAACTCGACGCCTGCTTCGGTCAGCTTTCTGAGATCGGTGAGCGAGAAGACCTGAAAACCGCCGGAGTCTGTTAGGAGCGAACGCTTCCAGGTAGTGAATTTATGAAGCCCGCCGAGCTTTCGTATCGCATCCGGCCCGGGCCGAAGGAAGAGATGATAGGTGTTGCCGAGAATGATACGGGCGTCGAGCTCGTCCTCGAGCCACTCGAATCGCACGCCCTTGACCGAGCCCTGCGTGCCGACCGGCATAAAGACCGGCGTCTCAATGACGGAGCGACGCGTGCGGAGCGTCCCCGCTCGCGCCCGGCCGTCCGTCGCTTCAACGGTCCATTCGATGGCCTTTTCCGAACCGCCGCTCATGGCTTTTCACCGATCAGCGGCCAAATGACGGGAGCACCAACTGCCGACTCCGAAAGCACGGTGCCGTCTTCGCCGATCAAAACCGCCGCAGGAGCTCCGTGGAGCCCGAACTCGACCGCCGTCTTGTAGTCTTTATCAATGAGCACAGGCGACTTCAGTCCCCATTCGGCGAGTTCAGCGGAATCGCCATCGGCGAGGACGATGAACTGCGGCCGATGCCCGTTCTCTTCCGCTTCGCGTTTTTTGATGTCTTTAACGACGTCCTGACAATAGGTACAGGTTAGCGTCAAGAGAAACACGAGGCTCCGTTTACCGATGAGGTCGGACTTACGGACCTCACCGCCGGTGATGTCCTTTAACGAGAATTCCGGGATCTGCTTCCCGATCTTCGGCTCGCGGGTTTTGACGAAGTTTGACCGGAAGTAAATATGTTGGCGGCTCAGATCGGCTTTGCGAAGCTTGTCTATCAACTCGCGGATCGCCTGGTCGCCGGCAGCGGTGTGGCTCGCGATGTTCCCGTTAGCATCTACGAAAATAGCGGTCGGCGTCCATTTGGCGTAGACCTCATTGGCGAGTTCCCTTTCTTTCTGCAGCAAAAGCCGGATGCCCGAGCCTTCTGCAAACTTGTCGGCGTTCTCGGCAACACCTCCGCGGCTTATGTAAACGAAGCGAAGCCGGCCGGCGAATTCGCGTTCCCAAGAGCGGAACTCCGGAAATAGCGCCTTGCAAGGGTTGCAGTCCGGGCCGATGAACATAAAGAGCATCGGACCGCCCTCGGCGAAAAGATGGTCGAAGGTGACGACCTTTCCGTTGATGTCCGGAAGTTTGAAGTCCGGAAAAGGCGAACCGATGGCAAGTCCGTCGGCCGGATCGCCGGCTTCGTTGCGTTCGAGCAAGGGCTCGCCGCCCGAGAGAAGCTCAAGCGTCTCGACACGACGGATGATCTTTTCCTGATTCGCAATGATCTGCTTTGCGAATCCGGCGATCGCCGCGGCGGCACAGAAAAGTGCGGCAAGGATCGCAACGACGAAATACTCGTGGGCCGTAATCGCAACAGCAGGCCCCTGAGCACCGCGGCCCGCGATGACGAGAAGCACAGCCGGAACAATGAAAACGGTATTACGGACGAGGCTCCAAATGTTGACGGGTTCGCTGTGCAATTGCCCAAAGCAGTGGCAATCCGGAGCGTTACCTTTGGCCATCTGATACGCCATTCCGCCGGTGAAGATAGCGAGGAGCAGCGCTGCAACGATCGCCGCATACCATGAAACGCTCGGGAAAAGCAGACCGAAGGCCACCGCAAGCTCGGCAAGAGCAAGCCCAAGCGATGCGGACGATGCGGCACTTTCGGGCACGCCGAAATCTGCCATTGCCTTCTTGGCACCGGCTCGGTCCTGTAATTTACCGACCGCCGCGAGCGCAAAAATGGCGGCGAGCAGAACACGCAATATCAGCAATATCTCATCGCTCATTTGGGTTTTGTCTTGTGCCTCTCTTTGATCTTTAGCGGCGTCGCGTAGAAGCCGAACGCCTCGCGAAGCCGGTTCTCGACGTACCGCAAATACGAAAAGTGCATTCCCCCTTTGCCTCCGCCGGTCGTGAACAAAATGAATGTCGGAGGGCGTACACCGCCTTGGGTAATATATTGCACCTTGAGCCGCGAAACACCGCCTTTGACCGGTGCGGGCGTCCCGCCGCTGCGCGGCTGCGAGATATTTTCCTCAAAGAATTTGTTAAGTTTCCCGGTCGATATGCGAAGATTCCTTGCCTCATTCGCCTCGATCGCGATCTCAAGCACGCGGCTCACCCTCTGGCCGGTCAAGGCAGAGATCGGTACGATCGGCGCCCAATCGAGGAACTTCATATGCCGCCGCACCTCACGTTCATATTCGTAGATGGTGTTCGTTTCTTTCTCTTCAACGGCGTCCCATTTATTGAGTGCGATGATCACCGAACAACCGGAATCGACCGCTAGGCCGGCAATGTTTGCGTCAAGGTTCGTTACGCCTTCTTCGGCGTCGATAAGCAAGACCGCAACATCGGCGCGTTCGAGAGCTTTTTTTGCCATTATCACCGACATTTTTTCGGCCATTTCGGTCGTCTTGCCGCGTCGACGGATCCCGGCAGTATCTACGAGAACAAACTTGGTTCCTTCAAACTCGACTGCAGTATCCACGGTATCCCGCGTGGTTCCGGCGATCGGCGACACGATCGCCCGCTCCTCGCCGAGCAATTTATTGAGCAGCGAAGACTTGCCGACGTTCGGGCGGCCGACTATCGCCAGCCGTATCTCTTCGGGCCGATGATCCTCGGCCTCTTCGTCGAAGGTCAAAACGCTGGTTACGCCGTCGAGTAGATCACCGATCGAAGTGCCGTGTTCGGCAGAGACCGGAAACATCTCGAAGCCAAACTGATAAAACTCGCCCGCCTCTTCGGTCGCCTTTTTCGACTCGGCCTTATTGGCGGCGATGAAGATCGGCTTTCCTAGATTTCTCAGCAGCACCGAGATCTCTTCATCAAGCGGAGTAATGCCGGCACGCGAATCGACGACCCATATCACCGCCTCGGCTTGATCGATGGCAAAACCTGCCTGTTTGAAGATGTTCGCGGGGATTATTGCTTCATCGTCCGGGACGATGCCGCCCGTATCGACAAGCTCAAAACGCTTCTGCGACCACTCGACCTCGCCGTAAATACGGTCGCGGGTAATGCCCGGCTCGTCGCCAACTATCGAGCGCCGCGAACCGACCAGCCGGTTAAAGAGCGTCGATTTGCCGACATTCGGCCGGCCGATTATAGCTACGAGCGGTAGTGCCATTCTTCTCCATCAGACCGGATCGGGTTGCTTCCCCTTGAGATTCACACGAACCCGTCCGGTGTGGTAAATTGCTTACGGTCAAACAAATAAGCAAACACTATTCATACAATTTGCCTCCCACAGTTGGCAACACGGAGTTATCGAAATGCAAAAGAACAACACCTCAGGACCTTCACATAAAGCGCTGATCTCCGGCGGGCTTTGCCTTGTTGCACTTTTGATCGTAATGGGCTGCGGCTCGCTCGAGCGCTTTACCGAAAGCTCAAATACCGCGGAGGCACCGGCGAACACTACGGCCCCAAGTACCGAAACGAATACTGCCGAGACAGCTACGCAAACGGCAACGCTCGGAAATTGTGCAAATGATTATTATCCGATCAACAGCGGAGCGGACAACTACAAGGTCACCGGTGCGGCTCCGGGCAGCTACACTCTGACGCAAAAGCTGAACGACCCAAATTCGTTCAGCGAGACGCGGGCTTTTGATTCGGGTGTGAATGTTACGACCAACTGGATCTGCGATGCAGACGGCCTTCGTAACGCCCAGTACGGCAACAATATCTCGGTCGAGAATGCTGCGTTTGACATGGAAACGCTGGAGAGCAAAGGCCTGACCATCCCTCGTGAACTTTCGGTTGGAAAGGCATGGGACGCGACTTACAAGGTCCGCGTCAAGGGACAGGCCGGCGGGATGAACCTTGGCTCGGACGGCGACGTCGTTGTTCGCAACAAGGTCGTTTCGCTTAACGATAAAGTCTCGGCGGGCGGCAAGGAATACGAGGCAGCGAAGATCGATACGGAGATCGTTATTAACCTCACAATGGGCGGCCAGAAGGTGCCAGGAATGACCATCAAAGGCACGAACTGGTTTGCGAAGGGCGTTGGGCTGGTCAAGCAGGAAGTTCGCTCGCCCTATGGGGCACAAGGCGTTGAGCTGACCAGTGCGAATTGATCACTCAGCTTTGGCAAACTCGTAAGTAACGTGAATATCAAGCCGGCCCGGATGAACTTCGGGCCGGATCGCTTTTGCGACCATCCTCATTTTCGAATCACCCTGCAGCGGCAAAAGGAAGGAGAGCTTATCAAGGCTGATCATCTCGATCGGATTGATCTTTCGGTCGATGGAGCTCTGGACAAGCCGGGCAATTACGCTACCGCCGATGCCGCCGGTTCCGTTTAGGTTCACGTTGGCGACGCGGGCACGGGCTACGAGCCGTTGGCCGGGTTCGTCAAACTCGAGGTCGAGGTTCGTATCGGCAAGCCCGGCGAACTGGACGCAGCCGACAAGCGGCGGATTATAACCACCCGAAAACGCAAGCGGAGCGGTTATCCGGCCGTCGCGGAAAAGAACTGCTGTACGGACGCCGGAATTGTCCCGCCGGAGCGTGATGGATTCTCGACAGGCCGGTGCGGGGTTAGGCTTAGGAAGAAACGAGCTCGGGTATGAAATAGTGAGGGCCGACCATGGTTCATTCGCAAGCGGGCCGGGTTTCGCGTTGTTTCCGGCGATCGAAAATTCCGGCGGAGCCGCGTGGGCAAAGACCGAATCGATCACCGTCTCGAAAAACTGCTCGCCGAGCGAGATGGTGATCTCAGTCCGTTGGCCGTGGCCTACGACTGAAAGAGCAAGCATCACCACCGATAGAAATCCGAAAGCCCGAAACTTTTTCATATCCATTGTCCTCACTTTGAACCCTTTCTGAGACGCAAAAAGCGGGCAATGCGTTGTTCGGTTAGATGCCGGCCCGGACTATATCGTGAAGCCGCAGCATTCCCGTGCATTCGCCCTCTGTATTCACGACCGGAAGTACGGAGATCTGCGACGGCCGTTCCTCCATCACCTTTAGCGCTTCAAAGGCGAGCATTTCGTCGGACGCGGTCGTTGGCGAGCGGGTCATCATCTGCTCGGCCGTCAGCGATGAGAACTCGGCCGGATCGGTCCGCTCAATGGTGCGGCGAAGATCGCCGTCTGTGATGATACCAATAAGTTCAGAGCCATCGACGACATTTACCGCACCAAGAGAGCCATCCGAAATAGCCTTCACGACCGAGAGCCAGCCATCCGCAGGGCCGACGTTCGGGCTTGGGTGCATGAGGTCGCGGACGCGGAGCGTCAGCCGCTTGCCGAGCCGCCCGGCAGGATGGTTCGCCGCAAAGTCCTCGGCTGTCAGGCCTTTCGCCTCCATAACAGTCATCGCTAGTGCGTCGCCGAGCGAGAGGGCGACGGTCGTTGATGTTGTCGGGGCTAGATTGAGCGGGCAAGCCTCGCGGTCAACGCTTGCGTCGAGCGCGACGTCGGATTCGCGGGCGAGCGTCGATGCGAGATTACCGACGACAGCAATGATCGGAACTTGCCGCGATTTCAGCGTCGGCAGAATCGCGATGATCTCGTCCGTCTCGCCGGAGTTGCTGAGTGCGATGATGACGTCTCCCGCGGAAACGACGCCGAGGCTGCCGTGGAGCGCGTCCGAGGGGTGAAGATAGATCGCCACCGTTCCGGTCGAGGTCATCGTTTGGGCGATCTTCTGGGCAATGACGCCCGACTTCCCGACGCCGAGAACGACGACCTTTCCCGCACAGCCGACGAGCAATCCGACCGCTTTATCCGCGTCCGCCGCCGTCAATCGGCCCGCCGCACGCTCAACCGCCGAAGCCTCAAGCATCAGCAATTCGCGGATCTTCGTATGATTCTCTGCCACGAGGGGAAGTTTGCGGAATCTGCCCGCTTTTTTCAAGCCGCGAGTCGTCGAAGACAGATGCGCTTCGACTAGTCGTCGAAGACGACGCCATTAATGTAGCCCACGTCGCCAGACGTGGGAACCGCGCCAACAACACCCGAGTCGTCGAAGACGACGGCATCTCACTTCCACAAATATTCCGGATCAAACTCCACGCCATTCTTCCGCATCAGCGCGATGAATTCGTCATCGAAACTCCGCCCGGAATGGTGAGCTTCCTGATCGCGGATGTAATCGGCAACGCTCTGCGCTACCGACCGCGAAACACTAAATGCCCCGAAGCCACGCTGCCAGGCGAACGGCTTGCCAAAACGCTCCTTCAACCATCGCGACGAGTTAGCCTTTAGGAACTTCATTACGTCGGAAAGCGCAACGGTCGGCGGCAGTTCGATCAAGATGTGAACGTGATCGTCGATACCGTTGATGGCCAGAACCTTCCCGCCCTTTTTCATTACCAAGGCAGATATGTAGTCAAAAAGTTCCGCACGCATTTCCTTTCTCAAGAGCTTCATGCGGCCCCGCGTGCTAAAGACAATATGCGTCAGGAGGTTGGTATAAGTATGTGCCATGAGGTGTGAATGCCGTCGTCTTCGACGACTCACCGAATTTTTGCGATCCCGTCCCACATCTTACGATGTGGGCTACATTAATTCCATCGGCTTCGCCGATTCCCCCGTGCAAAATCGATCCATTCCTCGAAGACGACGCCGAAAAAAGTATCAGCCGTTCAAGCCTCCGCACAAGCTTTGCCGTCTGTGTCTTATTTCTGTGCTTTCTGTGGTAGCCGCCTTGCAAACAGGGCGACAACCACAGAAAACACAGAATCGAAACCCACAGAAAGAGGAAGAAACGGCCGCTTATCAACGGCCACGGCCATTCCGTTAGTTCCTATTCGACCTTTACGAACTCGGTGCCGGTGCGGCCGAAGGTTTCTGGGGCGTACATCTCCTCGGCCTTGGCGGGCGGGGCGACGAATTCGCCGGGCGTCGTCGCACGTGCGACATAGGTGTAGTTATAAACACCCTCCCAGAGCAGCGACGCGAAAGCCTCGGCGCGTTCGTCGCGGAAGTTCTGGTGCTCGAACCAATATTGCCGCCACCAGTAATAGTTCCTTCCGATCGAACGCCCGCCGACCTCCATCACGCCCGTGCTGCCGCCGCCGGCATCTGCGGGTATCGCCTCGGTCGTCGCGAGAGCGGGGTTCAGTATTTCAAATCCCGCGGGCAGATAATCGACGAGTGCGACGTGGTAACGCCGTGCCTGTGCGATCATTGTCAGCCGAACGCGGACGCGAGCACCGGACTTGACGACCCATGAGCCGTCCGGATTTTGCCGAACATCCGCCGGATCATCGATCGCTTCGTATTTCCTTAGCACGGTGAAGCCATAATCGGCCGGTTCGAGCTTCAGGTTCTTCGGCGCGTACTGCATCCCGATGCGGTAGTAGAGCCTTCCCGCACCTTGCCGATCGAGGATAAGGTTCGAAGTGCCGCCCTGCTCGACTAGGTAAGACATCGGGATATTCAGCACGTTCGAATCGACACTGCGGCCCTTGAACGCCTGCTCGCCCGCGTAGGTATTGCCGAGCCAGATTCGCGTAACGAAGTCGGGCGTCACGCTCTCGAAGGCGTTAAAGTACCGGTCGAGTGCGAGTAGGATGAAGACATTCTCCTGCGTTGAGCCCCAATGGCCTTTCTTGCGGTGAGCAAGCAGCCCGCGGACAAGTTTCGGAATAAGGTCCTCAACCGCCGCCCGCGTTCCCGCTGCTGCAGAAGCATCCCCGCGGACGCGGATAAGTGATTCGAGCAGAATGCCGTCCGCCCTGCGGTTCGAGTGCATTATCAGCCAGCCGCCGTCGGCGTAGTTGGTGACGAAATTCGCAGCACCGGCGGTTTCGGTTGTTCGGTTCATTAAGAACCGCGTGACCTGCTCGACCTCGGCGGCCGAGCCTTTATCTTCGGCAAGTACCGAGAGAACCCAGCCGAGAGCCTCGAAGTTGAGCTTCTCTACCGTTGCTTCGGCGAGCAGCTTCTTCGCCTTTCCGGCGTCGCGGTCGCCCATCAAATTGCGGATGTAAAGAGCGTAGGCCGAGATCGACCAACGCACCTGCGGCGACGACATATAGAGCTGATCCTTCAGCTTGCTTTCGATATCCGCAAGGTATGGCTTCGTCCGGTTGAGCATCTCGTCCGGAACCTTGTAGCCCTTCTGCTTCGCCAGGGCGAGAGCGTGGGCGACGTGGATCGTCAGGAACGGATATTCATACCGCTCGCGGTCACGCTTCCAGAGTCCGAAGCTGCCGTCGCTTCGCTGCCGCGAGGCGAGCACCTCGATATCACGCTTGAACTGCGCTTCGATCTCGGCCGGCGTCGGCATGTCCTTGGCCTTGAAGGCCGAGAGCACGTCGCGAAGGGCCGCGGTCGAGATCATCCGCGAGGATATCTGCTCGGAGCAGGCATACGGATAATTCGCGAGATAAATGTAGGCATCGGTCAGCTCCTGAAGCTGAGTCGAGCTGGTCGTCACCTCAAGCCCGCCGAACTGCGGCCAAACGTCGCCGGGAGTTTGGACCGGCTGGAAGATCGCGCCGTTGGCGTCGGTGGTGCCGTAGGTGGCAAATGCCTCGGTCGTCGCGGGCGTCCAAACGGGCAGTGATATTTCGGCTGCGTCGTTGTTCTTGCCCGAGCTTGCGGCAAACTGGAAGCGGGCCGTTCCCGCCTTCATTGCCGCCACCGGGAAGCGAACCTCCTCGCGGCTGTTGGCCTTGACCAAAACACGCTTTCCTGCGTTTTGGGTGCCGCCATCAACCGACTGAGATTCAGCATTTAGCCGACCAAAGTCGGGACTCAAAACGGCATTCGTCGCCCTCAGGGCAACATCGACCGCCATGTCCTGGTCGGTCTGATTTTGGATCACGACCGGAAGCTCGATCTTATCGCCAAAGTTCATGAACCGCGGCGCCGAGGGCCGCACCATCAGCGGTTTTCGGGCCGTGATGTTCGATTCGGTCTTGCCGAACCGCTTGCCGCTATCGACCGAGACGGCCGTTATGCGGTAACGCGTAAGGTTATCCGGAAGCTTTACATCGAGGGTCGCACGGCCGTTCGAATCCGTCCGTACCGAAGGCGACCAGACGGCGAGAGCGTCAAAGTTCTCCCGCAGATTTATCGGCGTGTCACCGCCGGAATCGTCACGATCAGCAGCTGCTATTTCGAAAGCCGACAGGTTCGTTGCCCTGCCTGCAGTTGGGAGTGCGGACAACTTGCGCTGGCTGATGCCGGCTCCCAATGATGCGTCAGACGTATTAAGGACACCCGGTGAGGGCATGGGTGGCGGAGGCGGCGGAACGGGCTGCACATCCTCGGGATTGCCGAGAAGAACATCCTTCCGAGAATGATGGTCCTGAACGCCCGAAACACGCGGCGTGTAAAATACGTTTGCCGGGTCGGAGATCGTGTATCGCGAGAGTGCAAGCACGCTCTCATCAACAATCACGATCGCAACCTCGCTGTTCGCGACCGGTTCGCCGCGATGATCCTTGACCGAAACCGAGACCTTTGTTTGCCCGCCGGGAGCGAGCGTTGAATCCGCAGGCTCGGCCGTGACCGTCAGCTTTCTCGCCGCGGTCGAAACCGGCAAGTTGAGGTTCCCTGTGGCAAATGCCGGCCGCGAACCGAGCTTCGCATCGACCTCGCCTTTGTCATTCTGTCGCGGCGAGGCTCCGACCAGATCGACCTGGGCGTAGATGTTCGGCAGATACTTTTCTTCGATCGGTATCTTGAGCGTTATCGACGAATCCTTCATCGTGAACCGCTCGGTCTTCACTAACCCGTCGCGGCGGAGAGTAAGCACGCCTTCGGCCGGGGTGAAAGGAGCGATGACGAGGAGTTCGGCGACGTCACCCGGAGCAAATTCTTTCTGGCTCGGGATTATCTGGACCTCTTCTTGTTCAACGCCACGGTTCGGCGGCGTCTTTCCGCCCGGAACCCAAACCATGAACTCGCTCTCGTTAAAACGCTCGCGGTCGTCCATCACGGTCGCGGTGACGACGTATCGGCCGCCGTTTTTGGCGACGAATTCGCACTTGACCGCGGATTCGGCGGATCTGACGTTGCAGGCCTGCTCGTCGATCGTAACCTCTTTCCACGAACCGGCGTCGAACCGCCAGTCTTTGAGCACTGCCTTGATCTCGACATCGCGACCGGCGACGAGCTTGCCATCGATGTCAGACACGATCGATTCGACCGTGATCTTCTCGCCCTTTTGGACGAAGGTCCGCGGCGTCTTGATGCCAACGTAGAGATCCGACGGATGAACGAGCAGCGAGGTTTGACCGGCCCACGCCTGGCGATTTACGTCCTGCACCGAGGCCGAGGCCGAGATCGTGTAAGGCCGCGGCGGTTTCACCGATTCAAAATCGATCTTGAGGTGGTGCTTGCCCTCGGCGTCGGTCGTGCCTTTGAAATTCTGCGTCGAACCCGAACCACGCGGGCCGCCATAGAAATCGCCTCGCCACCAGGGCACCCATGTGCCGAAGGTGAAGTCATCGCGATTGGGCGGCGTGTAGCTGGTCGGCGTTGCGGTCACGGTCCAGTTGGTCTCCGCATTGGCAAGCCCACCGCCTGCGTAATACTTAGCCTCGACCGAAAGATCTGCCTTTTCGCCGACGAAATGCGGAGCCTCGCTATCGACCTTTGCCGTAACCTCAAACTCCGGCCGGCGAAATTCCTGTATCTGAAACTGATGTGAAAAGCTCGCCCCGGAAAGTGCACTCGCCGTCGTGAACTGGACACTCGCGTATCCGAGATTCGCGTTGTCAGGCAATTTGAACTTGAGGTCAAACGCACCGAAGGCGTTCAGGTTGGCCGTGCCCTTGGCTATCTCATTATTGCGCGGGTCGCGGGCCGTCCAAGTGATGCCGGATGCCGCATCACCGAGCGGCTCGATGTCGCCAAATTTTCCGGCGGTCTGCTTGCGGAGATACCCTTTGACCGAAACCTCTTCGTTCGGCTTGTACATCCGGCGGTCGTCAAAGACGAACCAACGGAGCGAGTCGGTCGTGCCCTTTTTGTGCCAATTGCCGTAATCCTGCCAAAAGTAATCGGAGTTCTCCGGCAGAAAAGCGGCGTCATTTCCGCGGCGGGCGATCAAAAGATTCTGGCCCTTATCTGAGGCATTTTCGGCGAGAGCGATCCGCAAGATGCCGTTGGCACCGGTCTGCTGGCTTTGGGCGGGTTCGATGGTTTCAAGTTCAACCGCCGAGCCATCGGTATCGACCGAGGAATTCTCCGTCGGGTCGGCACTTCCCCAGCTCGAGATCCAATTCCATATCGAACCAAAAAAGGTCGTTCCGGTCTCGCCCTCGTTCGCCGAGCGTTCGATCACTGCACCGTTGTTCGGATAAATTTTCAGGTCCACGCCCGACATCGGCTTTCCATTCGCAAGCTCGGTCGCAAAGCCGACAAGCTCTTCGTTATCGACAAACGCATCCAGCCCGATCTTTGTCGACTGGATCCATGTCAATATCCTCGTCCGGTCATACTGATCGCGTTTGACCGTCGGCTCGATATCAAGCACAAGATGGCCGACGCCGCCGCTAAGGAAGCGGGCAAGGTCGATGCGCGTTTCGACCAGGTCATCGGCCACCGATTCGATCGGCATCACCTTTTCAGAGACGAGCGAGCCCGGCATTGAGGGCCGGCGGCCATCGTCGTAGTTCAGATACCGGACGTATTGCACATATGCGTTCCAGTCTTCGGGTTGGACGCGATAGATCCGAACGCGGGCGTTCTTATGATTGGTCGAATAGAACGAGAAATTCGGCTTCGCCATCGGGTCGAGCACGGTCATCGGACCGCCCTGGGCGTACATATTGCTTTCGGCCGATCCGGTCTTTATCGTGCCGACGGCCGGTGCTCCGAGCTTCTGGCCGTAAATGTCCGTGAGTTCTCCGCTGACGGTGATCTTGTATGAGGTCCGTCCCTTCTTCGGGCCCTGAACGTAAATGCGGTTTCCGGACGGATAGATGTTCAGGCCCTCGACGGCGGGCTCGATTGTCACCATCTCTTTCTTGAAATCCGAAGAATTGATGGTGTTTGTAAACGTGATCATCCACTGCTCGAAGGGCGAGCAGTTTTGGTTCCGCTGCCAGCCGCAGACGAAATCGGTTGCCTTCATCGCTCCGTAGGTACGGAAGCTGAATGTCTGTGCTGCGGTCGTCGTTAGCGGGCCTTCGGCTGAGGGCGTTCCTTTGCCGATGGTCACCGTTATCGGCGAATCAGCGGGCAGCGCATTTTCGACTCCGCCATCGGCGGTTACCGCACGAAAAGCGAGCCAGCGGCCGGGCTGTGCCTGATCGATGTAATACTTGAATTGAACCGTCTCTGCCTCGGTCGCGAGGCGGATCGGGAGCCGCTTGCCGCCGCCAGTAACTGTTATCGATTCGAGCACGGCTGCCGGGTTGATCGCCTGATCAAAGCCGACGAAGATGACCGCATCGCGGCGGGTCGTCTGGCCGTTCGGCATCATCTGAATAGCTTTCGGCGGCGGTGTTTTGAATGTCCAAATGAAATCTTTTTGGAGAGCTTGGCCGTTCGTTGAACGCGTTCCGGCGGGCACGCGGGCGGTAAAGACGGTCGCCATCGGGAAACGCTTGACGGTATCGAACATCAGCGTTCGCGTTCCGAGCCATCGCCAGCGGCCTTCGACCTGCGGGCTTAGTTCGACCGGGGCAAACTTTGCCGCTTCTTCCTGCGAAGTAACGGCGACCATCGGCTGCGAAAAGGTGATGTTTAGATCGGGAGCAAGCGGAACATCGCCCTCAGGTGAAAAGCGAACGACCTCGAGCGCCTGCTTTGCATCGCCGGTCTGTGGGATCGGCTGCTGCGTATCGGCCGGGAATTTGACCGGTATCTTGTCGCCGGTCTTCGGTGCTGGAAGCGTGCCTATACGCTTTGCAAATTCGGCCTTGTCGTCGGGGTCGGTCTTGATCGCCGGCAGCCGGCCGAGCAATTTGCCGGAGGCGTCGTCGGTTAGCTGCTCCGCAGTCGCGGGTTGCTGGACCTCGCGCGTCTCGGCACCCTCAGTGCCTTCGCTCAGCCGAAATGTGAGTCCCGAAGGAACATCTTTTAGCTTGATCTCCATTGTCCTTCCAACGATCTGTCCGGAAACGGCAAAGGGAGCGACTGCCCCCGTATAGATCGTAAATAACAGCACCAAAGCAGTAAATTTTCTCATTACATTAACTTCCCGTTCGTTATATTTTGGCCTGCTCTTTTGACCGCGACTTGAACGCGGGCAAACGAGCATTGCCTGGTCTTGGAACGGACCGAACAGTAAATACTTGCACCACCGAATTAAATTCGAGAGACGTCGGTTTCAGATCTGATCGCCATAGTATTGGCGGTCACCCTAGAACAACAAGGCCGGTCTCGCCGCCGCCCTGCGTGATATTAACGATCGAATCGGCGGAAAGCCGGACCATCCCGCCCTCGACGCTGCCGCGGAAAAGGAACGGATCAAAATCGACCAAAAGGTCCTGGTGAAAGGCCTCGCCATCCGCATAAGAGGCAATGCGGATCTTATCGACCGATGCTTTCTCCTGCACGACGAAGTCATTATCGACCGCATCTTCGAGCGCCGCCTCCCACTCGCTCTCGCTCGATTCCCAACCTAGCTTTACACCTTCGCCGCCGTAGTCATCGCTTGGCTTGAGTACGAAGCGATCGCGTTCGCGGCGAAGAAACTCCAGAAGCTCGACCTCGCGTCCGTCGTACGTCGTTCGTTCGTCGGTGACCCTTCGCGTCCAGGGCAAATGCTTTTCCGTCATTGCCAACTGCTCCGGCGTGAATAGATGCTTGAACCGTTCGTCGGTGACGATCGCGAACCCGGCTTTTTTGTGAGCGAGCTTTGACCGAAAAGCATTCGCCATGCAGACATTGCCGTCGCTGCAAGCCTTATAGAGCGGGTGCGACTCGTCGAAACGCTCGAGAAACTCATGGATGATCACCCGCTTGAAAAATATATCGATACGGAAATCGCCGCAACTGAGAACCTTTCCATCGTATGCAAGATTCTCCGGGTCGCAGATCAGCGTTCGGTGGCCGCACGCCTCAAAATGCCGGGCCAGAATTTCAAACTCGGCCGCAGTCGAAACGCCGTCCCAATCAACTATTGCGATCTGCGGCTTCTCTTCAGTACCGCCGAACTCGCGATATGCGGAAACAAGAGCTTCCAGAAGCGTCTGATGCGGCTCGGGGAAATAATGTTCGTTCGCGGCAAGGAATTTCTTTACCTCCGGAACCTCGGCGAAAAGCGTCTTTAGCGACTGCTGATCGCCTATGCCAGCCGGATTTTCGGCATTGTATTCGAGGAATTTGAAGTCGTTGCCGTGAAGATATGTGTCCAGGCGGCTGTTGACGGTTACGCCGTTATAGCCCGGGTCGAGCTTCGCCCAAACCATCTCTTTTTCGGTAACTCCGAGCATTTCGGCGATCTTCGGATCTTCTAACGCGGCGAGAGCAACCTGGGCAAACGCACCGCTTACGACGCGTGCGGCCTTTGATATCTCCGAATAAAGATCGCGAGAGAGAAAAAACGGCCGCAGAAATGGGCATATCGGACGGTCGTCGTGCAAAAGCCCGAGCGAGACCTGAAGTTCTGTCAGCCTCGCGAAAAGCTCCTCATTACGCCGATTGTTTCTGACCAGATCGTCATCAAGCTCTCGTACCGCTCGCTTCAGTTCATCGTTCATCGTGCCTCCTTGTGTTGCCGACCATCATAGCGTTAGGCTCCGTCTCTGTGAAATCCAGTGAAACTTTTGCACCCCAGCGGACGCTACTATTAACTAAATCGCAATTCCTGTTATACTTAATCCGATTTTTGAACTTCGAACCGTATGGCGACGTACAGATGTTGGCCGGCGGAAGTTTTTCGTCAACCTATAGAGGAGAATCAGAAGATAATGGGATTGTGGCAAAGAATAAAGCGGATGTTCAGGGCAGGCACCGGTGCGGCTCTCGACAAGATCGAGAACCCGGAACTCGTGCTTCAACAGACGATCCGTGACATGCGCGACCGTGTGCCGGAACTGAATAATTCGGTGGCTCAGGTAATGGCGACCGAGCGTCTGCTCCTAAAGAACAAAGAGAATCTGGAAACTCAGGTGGTGGATCTCGATTCGAAGATCAAAGCTTCGGTCAAGATGGGCCGCGACGATATCGCGACCGCCTACATCGGCCAGCTCCAACAGGCGCAGATCGACCTTGAAAGAACCGCTGCACAGGTTGAACTTGCACAGTCCGCATCGGCCAATGCGCTTAAGGCTCGGGACAATTACGTCCTGAACATGAAGAAAAAGACCTCCGAGGCAATGCAGCTCATTTCCGCAGCAAAGCAGGCCAAGCTTCAGGAACAGCTCGCCCAAACGATGGAAGGCTTCAACATCGGCGACGATGCTTCGACCTTCAACGAAATGCGAGAAAAGATCGAGCGCCGAGTTGCCGCTGCGGAAGCAAAGCTCCAGCTCGGGTCCTCGTCGGTCGATTCGCAGATGGCGGACATCGAGCGCGAGGCAATGGACATTCAACTCCAGGACAAGCTTCTTTCCTACAAGCAGCAGATGGGCTTGCTCGGTGCGGGCTCGTCCAATGATGCGGGCAAGCAGATCGGAGCCGGCTCGGGAGCTCCCGCCACTGAGGAAGAGATCCTGGAACAGGTTATCGAGACCGAAGCGAACGAAGCAAAGTCCTGACCGTTACAATTTGTTCGAACGAATCGGACCTCGGCGGCATCTAGTTTTATATGGCAGATCTGGCAAAGTACCAGCAGAGTCTGGAAAAATTCCAAACAAGCTACGCTAAGGAAGCTATCAAAGAACCGGCGAACTTTTGGGGGCTCGCGGGGTTTGCCGTTGCCGCTGCTTATACCGGAAGCGTTATCCCGCTTCTTGTCGCGCTGATCGTCGAGGTGGTTTATATAATGGTCATGCCGAACTTGCCGTGGTACAGGCAGATCGTACAGAAGCGCGAAAAGGATCGGCTCTTTCAATTAGCGAAGTCGAACCGCGAGAAGCTGATCAAATCATTCACACCCCGCGAACGCGAAGCGGTTGAGTACCTCCGCTGGCTTAAGGAAAAGATCCAGGACAACTACCGCAAATTCACGGGAGCCGGAAGGCTTCCAGGCAATCTGATCGCGCTCGACCAGCGATGGGAAGATTTTGTTGATCTGCTGGATGTTTACCGACGGCGAAAGCAACACTTGAAATCGATCAATCGCCAGGCCGTTCACAACCAGCTCTCGCAGGCATATCGTGCCGCCGAGTCCTCGACCGACGAAAAGACCAAGCGGATCCAGCAGACGAACGTCGAAATACTGAAACGGCGAATTGCGTCTTTCGATGAGATCGAGCGGAGCGTCAAGCTCGTTGAGGGCCAGTTGCAGTCGATCGAGAACTTTTTTAGCTACCTCAATGACGAGATCGTGACGATGTCAACGCCGGAGAAATTCTCGCTTCTCGACTTCGAACAGCTTTCCGATTCCATCGCGATGACCAAGCAGATGCTCGACGCGACGGCAGACTCCGTCGGCCAGCTCGACGCCTACAACCGCGAAATGGGCAATTACGAACTCCTGCCCGAAGGCAATCGCTAGACCCCAGAGAAAGTGACAAGTGAAAAGCCGCCCAGTTGGCGGCTTTCACAATTTATCGTTCAAATCCCTCGAACATGATCTCGGCCTCGACCGATGTTTCCTGCCGGGGGGCTGAGTATCCGTTTGCGGATGGATGTTCTTCGAACGAGGTCGGCGGGCCGTCGAGGTCGGCGATCGCCAGCCCGAGATTTGTCGCGTTGGATGCGTAGGCCATTCCGGTATCGCGTGTGATCAGCCCCTTGCGGATCAACTTTTCGAGCTCCTGGTCAAATGTTTGCATCCCGTCGAGTTCACCATCCTTCATCGCGTCCGTGATCGAACGGCCCTCTTTTTCGCCCCGCTCGATGTATTCGCGGGTTCGTGAATTGGAGACGAGGATCTCGATCGCGGCGATACGACCACCACCGACCTTTGGCATTAACCGCTGTGAAACGATTCGCCGGAAGGACTGCGAAAGCCTCGTACGAATAGCGGCTTCTTCGTTTTTCGGAAAAACGCCGATGATGCGGTCGATGGTTTTCGCCGCGTCAATAGTATGGAGCGTCGAGAGCACGAGGTGGCCTGTTTCGGCGGCTTCCATCGCTACCTCGATCGTCTCGCGGTCGCGCATCTCGCCGACAAGAATTACTTTCGGGGCCTGCCGAAGAGCGGCCCGAAGAGCAAGAGCGAAGTCCGGTGTGTCCGAGTGAAGCTCCCGCTGATGAATCGTGCTTAGGCGATGGTCATGGATAAACTCGATAGGATCCTCGATGGTGACAATGTGGTATTTCTTGGTGTTGTTTATCAGGTCGATGACCGCCGCAAGTGTCGTAGATTTGCCCGAACCGGTCGGCCCGGTTACAAGCACAAGGCCATTTTTAATGGTGGCAACGTTGCGGACCGCTTCGGGAAGATCGAGTTCCTGCCAGTTTGGCGGCCGCGTCGGGATGACACGCATCACGACCGCATGCGTACCGCGTTGAATGAAGATGTTTACACGGAAACGGCAGAGGCCCGGCACGCTGTATGAGATATCCGCCGAGCCCTTTGCATCGAGCGATTCATTTCCCTGCCGGTTTCCCTCGAGCATCACATCGACGAATGCCTTGATATGCTGCGGTTTGAGCATTTCGTAGCCCGGGATCGGCACCGGTTCAAGGTCGCCGCTTAGCTCGACCTGCGGCGGCCTTCCGGGCGAAAAGATAAGGTCGCTGACCTTGTCGCCAGCCGCAAGCATCCGGCGAAGGATGTTGTGAAAAATATCCTTCGCAGATTGAGCCGGCTGTGTAACGGGCGTAGCGGGAGCAGACTGCTCCACTGGAAGAGTTGGGTTAGTGTCCATGATGGTACCGGGTAAAACTAGTTCGAGAGTTTGGGAACGACTAGTCGGGGCCGCAGATGGCCGTATTTGAATAATAGCGTCTTACCGGCCGGTTGCGCAAGGCTTTTGTTTGTCTTGCCCGGCGGGGGGCAATCGCTTACAATCTAGGTTTTACTTTGTCGGAGCCTTCCGCCCCGGCAGCAATTTCAATAAGGAATATTATCAAGATATGAAACGAGTTGGCATATTGGTCGGGCGTGAGGTCACGTTTCCCGAATCTATAATTAATAGCATAAATGAAAAGGGCGGCGGCGAGGTCGTTGCCGAAATGGTAAAGGTTGGCGGCATTCGCCACGAAGAAGAGAAGCGTTATGACGTCGTCATCGATCGCATTTCGCACGAGGTGCCTTATTATCGGGCGGTGCTCAAGCGAATGGCTCTCGAGGGCACCTACGTCATCAACAATCCATTCTGGTGGTCGGCTGACGACAAGTTCTTTAACTATTCGCTCGCGGCAAAGATCGGAATCGCGATCCCGAAGACCGTTTTGCTTCCGCAGCACGCTTACATCAAAGACATCACCAGCGAATCGCTCCGCAACCTCGAGTTCCCGATCGATTGGGAAGGCATCGTCGATTACGTCGGCTTTCCGGCATTCCTAAAGCCGTTCGACGGCGGCGGTTGGAAGAACGTTTCCAAGGTCAACTCGCTCGAGGAACTTTGGTCGGAGTATAACCAGTCGGGCACGCTCTGCATGACGCTTCAGGAAGGCATCGAATACGATCACTTCGTCCGCTGCTATTGCGTCGGGCAAGAAAAGGTGCTGATCATGCCGTACGACCCCTCGAAGCCGTATTTGAGCGGGATGCAGTACGTCAACGTCGAAAACTACCTGACGCCCGAACTACACAAGCGGGTCGAGCAGGACGTCATCACGATCTGCAAGGCTCTCGGCTATGACCTCAACACGGTCGAATTCGCGATCAAGGACGGCGTTCCCTACGCGATCGACTTTATGAACCCGGCACCTGACGCCGAGCTCGCGTCGGTCGGCGAATACAACCACAACTGGATCGTCGAAAACATGACCGAGTTCATCCTCAAGAAGCTAAAAGAAGGATGGGACGCTCCGGAATATCGCTGGTCGGCAATGCTGAACCCGCCCGAGAAAACTAAGGCATCGGTAACCACGAAGCAGACTACAGCAGCAAAAAAGACGGTTGCGAAGAAACCTGCCGTCGCGAAGGCGAGAGCGGCGGCGAAGAAGTCAAAGGCGTAACCCACGCCCAGTGATTGCACAGAGAAAAGGTAAGGACCGAACCGGCCCTTACCTTTTTCTTCTTGTACGCCCCTCGATTACGGGGATTCGCAAAAGATCGGATCACCTTGCCCGTGCCTGCCTTGCCGGGCGAGGTTTTACTACTTCACTTTCCAAAGAGCACTGGCCCAATTTGGCTGGATTTCAACCGCATCAACCCTGTCTCGCATATTGTTGAGATAAAGATTCGGCTTCCAACGATTTTGAATGCGGACCCAACCATCGTTGGCTGGCACCTCCCTCCACTGTGCACTCCACCAAGGCTCGCCACCTGGAATTGGGCCGACCTGAAGCGTGCCGTTTTGTATGTGGAGATATTCGTTGGTCTTACCTGCGCTTTGGAGCAAGAAAAATCCGTCGATCGTGGGCACCTTCTTCCACATGCCGCGCAACCAATTCGGCTGAATCTCCCCAATCGCCACGCCGCCCTGCTCAATGTTGACGTAGCTGGTCTTGTACCAATTGTTCTGGAGGCGCACATACCCCGGGACAGGCGGAAATTCACCTTCCGGCAGTATGATCTCCGGGATCGGCGGACGCTCGATTGTCAGTAGACCTCTATCTACTGGGCCTGCAATAAGCATGTTGAGCACAGACAGGAAGATTGAAGCCCGATTTGTCTTGGCCTGGGCTGCATCGGGAGTCGAGAGCATTTGATACACATCAACCGGTTGAGGCCCCGCATCCACTTTCGCTCGCAGATCTCTGTCCAAGGCTTGCGCTATCGCGAGGTCGGCAAAGGATTTGGATAACAAGGCTGCAAGAGCAAGGGCTATCAAAACTCCGATCGCAGCCGAACCTCCCAAACTTGCGCTTGAGGTGGCGGATAGAACACCCTTGCTCACAAGGAACCCGGCGTTGGGCACGACGTAGCTAATTCCCGGGACGGTCTGAGTAACCGTCATAGCCGCCGTGACAGCACTTGTCGCGATTGGAATCGCGGTTACGGACCCGCCAACAGTCGTAACCGCTCCGGCAACTAGGGCAAATGAACCAGCCGCAGTTGCGATCGTACCGCCAAACCCCGCCGCAACACCGACATTAGCCATATCAAGGCCGTACCGGTCGTTTGAAAGCCGCGAATCGCCTAATGTCCCAGCCAGAATCGCCGGCTCAATAAGATCTCGGATCGCTACGGCGCCACTTGATGGGATCCCCGTAGGATTCCGATTGTTCAATGTTGACAGAAAACCGCTGGCATCCGGGATTTTTGGCAGGAAATTTGCTGCAGGCGCTGCGTATGAATTGCCGCTCCTGACAGTAAAGGGATTTTGACCGTTATATTCACGCCAACTATCATATGTATTTCCGGCCATTGCGTATCTCTCGTAGCTCAGACGGGCTTCGAAGATTTTTCGGAAATTTAGTTGCTCTGGAGTTGGCCGCGGAGTTGACAGGGCTTCGTATGCTTCGCCGACCAAATATATCGCAAACGTATATCGTGCTTTGGGATCTGTAATGATCAGATTCAAAAGGTCTTCTACGTCACCTGCTCGAGCACTCATTCCTTTTGTCCGGAGCATCTTTTGCGCGGCTCGACGTAACAAAACCGCATCGAGCAGGCCAAACAATGCTTTGGCGGGGTGCTGATCACGCCAGTCCGAGCTCCAATAGTTTCCGGGGATAAGGCGTGGAGTCGCTTGCCACTGATATGCGCTAGGCAACAATCCATCGACCGGAATCAGAACTCCTCTGCCATAGTTTACCCGATGGGGTATTGCCTGAACTCGTTTCGCCGCAGTTTCGAGCACATAGTAAAAACCATCGGGATTTAAGCTGTATTTTGGATTAAGGGTGAGAGTTCCGTCGCTGGCCGGACTCACATAGTTTCCATCTGCCGCCCATCCGGGCCCGCCAGTGCTCAATTTACCAGCAGTTATACTCGCCTGAACCTCGTCTGGGTTCGCCAGAACCCAATATCGTTCTCTTGCGATCACCATAGCGTCCCACTGACTTGTCGCAAAAGGAAGGTAGACTTGGTGAAAGTAAACCTGAGGCACGCAACGGATTTCAGCCACTGTAGGAAGGGCGTCGAACTGTCCAGCCGGACAGTTCCCATCGTACGATGTGATCGTGATATCGCCCGTAGCGACCTCTTGCCCAGAGGCACGCACCCCTTTCCAGGTATCCTTGATCGGGTACGGCCATCCGGAGTCGACAACAAATCCAGTTGCCCGAGCAACTTTACTGCCCGAGAAGAAGTAGTTTCTGCCGTTAGAGTATTTGAATGCAGCGCTTAGCGGGCCCGATGCCAGTAAACCTGCCGGGACAGCAGATTCGCTAACGAACTTTTCGTTCGTGATGACAGCCTGGCGGTTACCCTTATACAAAATGACGGAACCGTTATCGTCCAAGGCAGCGTCGATCCCGCTATGAAAATACGCCGGCAGACCCTGCCAACCGCCGGGAAGTGTGACGTTGTCATATCCTGGGTAAGCGGTCTTAGTAGCCGGATTGAAAGCCGAGTACGCATTCCCTTTGAAGAAATAGATTCCATTCGAGTTTGGATCCTGCACCGCTGCGTCAATACCTGAGTGAAAGGAAGCCGGAAGGCCTTTCCATTCACCGGGCAGAGTCTTAGGATAGCCAGGATCTACCTCTGTTCCGGTGAGACGAAAATATTGATTTCCCTTAAAAAAGTAGGAAACATTTTCACCCCGGTGGAAGAACGCGGCATCTACCTCTGAGACCTGCGCGGTTGGAGTACCCTGAGCCCATATTTTTGAGCTCAACGTCCCGAAAGGGCCAAGGAGTATTGCCATGCTTATGAGAAATGCAACCATGGTTCGAAATGCGCCTTGATTGGATCTTCTAGACTTTGATCGTATCTTCATTGATTTTCTCCTCTATTTTGGTTCGCGCTGGGCGGCTTCCTCCTGGCTTCATGATAAAACGATCCTAAGCCACCGATAATCTGTTCAACTCCGGTGCAATCGGATCAATTTTCCGCTTCACAATTCTTGCTATCATCTACATAAACGAGATATTTCGCTTAAAAGGAACACAAAAGGGGAGGTCTATTCGATACCCGATTCTGGGCTAATCTCGAGAGCACCGTCCCCGTGCTACACGTACGTTCAGCGCACAGGAAGGTCCACTACAAAAGTTACGCAAAAACTTCAACGCGAAAGTTCTCCGTTCAATAGGTGAAGTCAGTACTAATTTGAGCTGCGAGAGCGTACCACGAAACACTTACAAATTCAAACTTTAACCTCCCCTCGAAGCCGTATTTGAGCGGGATGCAGTACGTCAACGTCGAAAACTACCTGACGCCCGAACTACACAAGCGGGTCGAGCAGGACGTCATAACGATCTGCAAGGCTCTCGGCTACGACCTCAACACGGTCGAGTTCGCGATCAAGGACGGCGTTCCCTACGCGATCGACTTTATGAACCCGGCACCGGACGCCGAACTCGCTTCGGTCGGCAAATATAACCACAACTGGATCGTCGAAAACATGACCGAGTTCATCCTCAAGAAGCTAAAGGAAGGATGGGAAGCGCCGGAATACCGCTGGTCGGCAAGGCTGAACCCGGCAAGCCAGCCTAAAAAAAAGTAGCAGCTAGGGCCGCCAAAGCCCCGGCGAAAACTGAAGCAAGGCCGACAACCACTTCTAAAGCTTCGGCAGAGAAAAAGACCCGAGCTAAAAAGGCCGGAAATTAGGCTTAAGCCGAATATAAAAAAGCCCCGCGGATCCGAAAGATCTGCGGGGCTTTTTTATGATAGGAGCCTTCTATTCCTCACGGTCTCGCTCGACGAGTTCGAACGGTATTCGGTTGGTCATCATCTTGCGGCCGATGAGGAGGACAAGCCTCAAGCCGACAGCGATGAAAATGATCGCCCAGCCGAAGTTGGCGACCATCACCTGTTCAAAAACCAGCCCCCCGAAAAGTACAAGCAGCCCAACAAACGAAGCTCGGACGGCGACGCGGCTATTTCGCTCAAGCCTTTCGAGCAGATTGACGCGGCTGACCTCGAGTTCCATGTATTCATCATCGGCATTAAGCCGCGAGAAATAATCTGCCTCGGTCCCGGCCCAACGGCGAAGTGCGGCATTTTCTGCCGAACGATTAGCCGCGCCAAAATTGTGGATGACGTGGGCGATCTTTCCTTCGCGAAGTGCGATCTCCGCAAGCCCGCGGATGGCACGAAAGCCGTCGCCCAAAACGTCGATCGCACGCCTAAACGCCGTATTTGCCCGCTTCCAATCGCCAACCTGAAAATAAGCCTCGCCGAGCCGCGAAAGCAGTTCGCCGTCCTCGCCGGCCCGCCGCTCGGCCAACCTCATAAGTGCGACCGCCCGCCGGTGCAGCTTGCTGTCACGCTCATAACCGGCAACCGAAAGAAGACATCGCCCGAGGTCGAAAAGCACCCAACCGTCACGCGGGTCAAGCCGCAATGCTCGGCGAAAAGCCTCGGCCGCCTGGATCAGCGAGCCCGAAAATCGAAGCCGATTCCCGAGGTCGCGAAGCTCGCGTGCCTTTTGGCTAAACTCCTGCCCGGAACCTTCGCCCGGAAGAACATCGGAGTTGCGTGCGGCCTTCCATTTCTTGAACGAGGGCTCGAGCACCTCGGCCGAGGGAATGCGGAACTGCTCGATCAGCCGATCGATCGTCGCAGGGTCTGAGAGGTATTCGCGGAGTTCGAGCGATCTGGCATCGAGCACGTTCGGGTCCAGCCTACCGAGCACCTCGCGCACGAACTTCCTGTAACGCTCGCCTCCAGATACGACCGTCATCGCAATGCCCTTGCCCCGAAAGGTCGTGCGGTGGCGATATGGAAACCGGCCGCTGCGGCGGATGCCACGCACCGACTGGCTATCTACCTGTTCGATGTCCGTCAGCTTCAAGCGATCGCGGAGGCCGAACATACGGTAGCCGATCCGCGGAAGTACGCCCGTACGCCGGATCCGCTTACCGTCAAAAACGACGCGGTCCGTCGCGGCAAAGACGAAGACAGAGACGACTGACCCTACGGCAAGCGCAGCGGCAGCAGCAAAAAGCTCGAGATAAAGAAGAAATAAAGCGATCAAAAGCAGAAGCGATATCGCCGTCAAATATGGCCCCGGTGAAACACGAACGCTTACCCTAGCGGCAATGTGGTCGTTCTTGGTTTGTTCGGTCGTTTCTTCTATCACTACCTTTAGATGTAAATGCAGAATGGCCCGGGCGTCAAGTATTCTCTCTGCCCGGGCCATCAAACTGCTTGGAGATTTTTAGAATCCGAACGGCATTCCGGCGGCGGCTGGATCCGGTTCAGGTATCTCACTAGCCCTCTCAGGTGCGAGTTCTTTTAACCTGTCCTTTGCCTCAAGAGCGGCCGCACTTTGCGGTACTGCTTTTCCTTCTTTATCCTTCGCTTCGCTTGCGGTTTTTGCGATCTCAAAGAAAATGTTGACCGCCTCTTCCTTGTTTCCCTGCTTTTCGAGCGTATTGCCGAGTTCGAGCTTGATGGTATCAAGCGGGATGATCGTTCCGTCTCCGGTGCTGAGCTTTCGGTAATGAGCAGCAGCCAGATCAAACTGGCCTGCATCGAATCGTGCCTGCGCCGAAGCAAACGTCGCGAGAGTTGCGACCTCGCCGCTGCCGGCCGCCATGGCTTCGAGCTCGCCCAGAGCAAGTTCGCGATCAATGCTCAGTCTGTTCACTGCCGCGAAATACTTTGCCTTTTCAGCAGCCGCACCGCCATGCTCGCGTGCAACCGATTCGAATTCGGCGATCGCGGCCTCGGCACGTTCACGTTGCGTCTTGTAGGTCTTCTCGGTTGAACCCGCAAGCGGCGGAACGTCCGTCACCTGTGCCTGCATTATCTCGATGCCCTTGCCGAGTGCAGTCTGGGCTGCGGCCTGGGACCTGTTGTTCCATTGAACAAAGACCGCAATAATGATCCCGAGCACGGCCAGAGCGCCGAGGCCATAAAGGATCGTCCTGCCTTTGCCTTCGAACACCTTGCCTGCTTCTTCTATGCGGCTAGTGACGGCCGACTGGAACGGATCCTGGTAACGCGGCTTCTCGGCCGGCTCATTCGCCGCTACGGGAACGGCCTGTTCAATTCTTCGTTTCTTTCTCGCCATTACAAAAAATGCAATTTCTCTTATCCAAATCGTTATATAATAAGGAAATTCGGGAAGTTTCCAAAAGAGTAAATGTAGCTTATATGCGACGGAAGAGCAAATAACAGGCTCGCGGAACATTCCCGAAGAAAAAAAGTTACGAAACCCGGGAACATTTTTCAGAAAGTGGTGTCTAAACATAGTTACAGGGGATATGGTTCCCCACGGCACTTTTGAAAAAGCCCGGCGGTTTCGAGTCAGACAGACGAAATGGCCCTTAGCAGATCGATCGCTTACGATGAGGACACGCTGAACGAAGCAGCTTCGGCGTCGGGACTCGACTCGGCCATCTCGAGGCAGGAAATAGAATTGCTTGAAGGGCTGAAGGCCGGGCGGCAAGAAGCTTTTGACACTCTGATCGACCGCTTTTCGAGCGATATCTTCGCAACGCTTTATCGCATGACCGAAGATGCCGATGAAGCCGCGGACCTTACGCAAGAGACGTTCATGAGTGCCGCAAAGTCGGTCACGGGGTTCCGCGGCGACTCAGCATTGAAAACATGGCTTTATCGCATCGCGATCAACCACGCCCGCAATAGAAAGCGATGGTGGTTCCGCCGGGGAAAGACGAAGACGATCTCGATCGATTCGCCTATCGGCCCTTCGGAGCAAACGATCGGCGATACTCTCGATGCGGGCTCGCGTTCGCCCGAGGACGAAGCCATCTGGCGCGAAAGGCAGCTTTCGCTCCGCCGGGCACTGAATGAGCTGCCCGAGATCTTTAGCGAAGCCGTAGTGCTCTGCGACATCGAGGGTTTGAGTTACGACGAGATAGCCGAGGTGCTCGGCATCTCAATGGGCACGGTTAAATCGCGGATCGCCCGCGGCCGTGAAGAGCTTAGAAGAAAGCTCAAAGGTTATTGACAATCGAATAGGATCATCCGCTGGCACCTGCTCGAGCAGCCTAAAATCGACGTATCGGTGCCAAACGAGAGGTCAGAAAACGCTCTGCTCCGGTTAGCTGCAGTGCTTTTCGTGACGAGTCGCCTTGATCTTTACAGACATTGACCAGCAAATCGATGTGGCGATAAAAACCGAAGGGACCTGCAGGATTCGAGGAAGTGCATTTTCTCTGATTCCGGCAGCCGAGTGGTGCCAGCCGATGATCCGTTCGAACGATTTAGATAAGGGAAGTATGAGCGGAGAGAACAGGTCAATGCGTTGCAAAGAGATCGAACTCACTCTGCCGTTGTATTTTGACGGCGGGCTTCGCTCCGGTGACGCCGCAGAGATAGAGAGGCATCTTGACGGCTGCCCTGTCTGCCGTCAGCGGCTTGCCGACCTGAAAGATCTAAAGAGCGAGATCGCATCGCTTAGCCGGCCGCGGCTATCGGCCGAGCGGATCGGAATGATCCGTGCGGCCGTGGCCGAGAGCCTTCCGATATCTCCGACAGCGGCGCCCGGCTTCAGGTTGATCGAAAGTACCGGAAACTGGTTCGACCGTTGGCTGTTTCCTTCGACGATCGGCTCATTCGCATCATTCGTCATGGGTATCACGCTACTTTGGCTGCTAATGTCGCCGGCCGAGGGGTTGAACGTGGCCGCGAACCGAACGCCGCAGCAGCCTGCTGAACGGCCGATCTACCTGACAGGAAGCGACCCGCTTTCGGTTGAACTTACGCCTTTTCAGTACGCAAGTACGCGGTATTCTGTCTCGGCCGAATCGCCAAGTGTAAATCCGCAGGGGGCATTGGTCGCATTGACGCGGTCGCTGCTTCGCGGCGAAATGAAGGATGAAGAGGTTGTTGTGGTTGCGGACGTCTTCGGCAACGGGCTCGCCCGCATCGCCGAGGTCGTAGAGCCGCTCAACGACGACCAGGCAATTCGTGACCTTGAAAAAGCTCTGCAATCCGATCCGGATTTTGCACCGTTCGTTCCGGCTAGTATGGACCGCCGCGGGCAGAGCGTAAGGGTCGTGCTAAAGCTTCAGACCGTGGATGTAGATATGAGGCAAACCCCGCCGGTTAATTAAAATTGCTTCAAAAAAATTACTTGCCATCGCAGCCGCGGAAATGAACAACCGCGGCTTTGTTTTTTTGAATCTGATGGGGTTGGCGACCCGAAAACCAAACCTATGGACATCCGCAACCTTTTTGAACAGGTGACAGCCGAACCGCTCCGAGCGGTCGAAGGCATTTTTGAATCTCTCGCCGAGCAGGTCTCGGGCCGGGCGAGCACGCTTCGCGATGGCACGGAGCACGACCCGGTCGAGCTTCCCCGCGACCTCGCAGCGCATTCCGACGTGCAGACCGAATGGTGGTACTACACCGGCCATGCCGAGACCGACTCGGGCCGCGAATTCGGCTTTGAACTGGTCTTTTTCAAGCGCCGGACGGACCTCGACAAGTTTTCGATAGTTCCGGTGCGGCTGATTGGCAACCCGTTCTATTTCGCTCATTTTGCGATCTCGGACGTTGAGAGCCAATCGTTTCGCTACGATCACAAGAAGAGTTCGAACGGCGTCTTGGATGAACCGGCCGCAGCGAGCGAATCGCACTATTACCTGCGGCTTGGCGATTGGTCGGTGCGGGAATCGGGCGGCGTTCACATCCTTCGAGCAACATTAAAAGACGGCACGATCTTCGAAGCCTCGCTCAAACCGACGAAGCCGGTTGTTCTCAACGGCGAGAACGGCGTCTCGTTCAAAGATGCCGGAGAAGCTTCGCGCTACTTTGCCTATACCCGCATGGAGATGGAGGGCGATATTACGCTCGGCGGCAAGACCGAGCACTTCCGCGGCTCAGGATGGATGGACCGCGAGTTTGGCACATGGCTCCCGACCGAGAACCAAAAGGGCTGGGATTGGTTCTCGATACAGCTCGATAATGGCTGCGAGCTGATGTGCTATCACCTAAGGAACAGCGAGAACGAAACCTCGCCATATTCGAGCGGCACCTATGTTGACGAGCATGGCAATGTGACCAAGCTCCGCAACGAGGACTTCACCATCGTACCAACCGAGCACTGGACGAGCCCGAACACTAATGCGACATATCCGAGCGGATGGGCGATCAAGGTGCCGATGCTCGAACTTGATGTGCGTGTCGCTCCGATGTTTCGCGACCAGGAACTCGATACCCGAGGAACGACGATGATCGTCTATTGGGAAGGTTCATGCCGCGTCCGCGGAACGGCAGCGGGGGAATCGGTAAGAGGAAAGGCGTATGCCGAGCTCGTCGGTTACGACCGATCTCACGAAAGCCCGAACCTGGCGTTCTTTCTCTTCGGAAATCCGCGAGACATTCTTCCGAGTTTTGGATTCAACTAGCGAGCTGGCAATCGGCTAGCTCCGCGCATATACTTCGCGGCCTCTGCGTTCAATTGATCTGAACGCAGAGACCGCCGAGTGTTTGAAGGAGAACGCCAATCGATCGCAACTGACCCAGAGATTCCTAGGTCGATCGAAATTACAAAATATCAGAGCTTATCGATCTCCTTCTTTAGCTGATCTGCCCTTTTTGAATCGAGACCCTTCAGGTTCTCGTATTGTTCCATTGCTCCTGCTTTGTCCCGCTTTTGCACGAGAACAAAACCGAGATTATAGAGTGCCCGCGGAAACCCGGGGCTAAGTTCGATGGACTTCTTGTATGCTGTGATCGCCTTGTCGGTCTGGCCATCGGCAAAATAGGCATTCCCAAGCAGATAAAAACCGTCCGAATAGGTAAGGTTCTCTCGGGTAAATTGCTCAAGGCCAGCAACCGCGAGTTTATAATTACGCTGCGCTTCAGCCGTTCGGCCGAGGAGGCTGTTCGAGTATCCGAGATAGAAATGCGTCTCGCCATCGCCGGGGCGGAACTTTAGAGCGTTATTACATTCGCGGATCGCCATTTCTGGCTTGTTCAGGTCGTTATAGGCCCGGCAAAGATTTGTGTAGGCCATATACTCGTTCGGAAGGAACGTGGTTCCGGCCTTTGCGGCTTCCGAAGCCTCGGTGTGTTGTTCGTTGAGGCTGTAGTACCAACTCAGGTCAGTGAAGATCTGCCCCTGAAGTTCACGCGTGGCCTGTCCGGTACTTGATAGCCGCGTCAGGGCCTGACGGGAAACCGTGATCGCCTCGTCGTATTGATTCTGTATACGATGGAGATCCGCCAGCCGCCGATAGATCTCATAGTTATCCGGATTTGCCCGCAATGCCTGTTTGTAAGACTCGGTTGCTTCCTGATATCGCCGGAGCTTATAGGAAGCGTCTGCTATCAGCAAATGGGCATCGGCCGGGTTCTGCACGCCGCGGCTTAATGCCTGTTTCGCGTAATTGTACTGCGCGTTCGTATTTCCGGTGTAGTAATAGGACCACGCGAGATTAAGCTGGATCGCTCCATTCGTCGGCTGCTTTTCGATCGCGGCAAGGTATGCCGGAATGGCATCGTTGTATTTTTTCTGGACAAAATTCAGGTCGCCGCGGGCCAACACGAATTCGAAATTGTTCGGGTCGATCGACGAACCATTTTGGACATCGCTGAGTGCGGCCGCATAGTCTTTGCGGGCAAAATGTATTCGCCAGCGGACGCGATATATATCGAGCGGACGCTCATAGCCGTAGGTCAACGCTTTATCAAATTCCGCAAGGGCCATTTCCCCCTGCTCAAGATTGTGATGCGACATTCCCTTCCAGAAATATGCACCGGCATTACGCGGAACAAGCACGATCGCTTCGGCATACTTTTCGAGTGCCGCGTTATAATTCCGCTGATTGAACAACTGATTGCCTTCCGTAACAAGCCGGTTCGCCCGCTGTACATCACGGCGATTCTGCCCTGCGGCCTCAGATGAAAAGAACACTGTGCCAAAAAGCACAGCGAACATCACAATTCCAACAACATTGACGAGCTTTCTCATTTCGGTCTCCATCGCAAATTACTGCAAAATTCCGGGTCCTGTTCGCCGCGGCGTCGGCGTCGGCCTCTGAGGCGTTGGCCGCTGCGGTGTACGCGTACCTGCGGGTGTTCGGGTCCGCTGCGGCGTTGGCTGCCCCCGAGTTCCGGGCGTTGTCTCAACGACCGGGGTCGGAGTCGGGGTTGGCGTCGCGGCGTTCACGTTCACGTTCGCATTCGAATTCGAATTCGAATTCGAATTACTGTTCACATTCGAGTCGAACGTTACGTCAAGGGTCGGTTCCGGCGAAGGCGTTGCCTCAAATGTTGGAAGCGGTGTCGGCTCCGGATCGGTCTGCCCACCGGCATAATAATTCGTATAGTAATACCAACCGCCGCCGACTCCCGCGAGAGCAAGTATAAATATCGCGAACAAACCGGCAAATATCGCAAGGATCTTGCCGCCCGAGCCTTTCTTTTTTGCTGTTGGTGCAGGCTGCGACGAGCCCGCCGCCGCGGCCGCTACGGCTGGTTCTTCAAACGGAGCCTCATCGTCAGAACGAGCCTCGTTCTGAAAGTCTGTTCCGCTCTCAGAATCCGGCGTGAATCCCGGCGTGGTATAAAATTCATCCGGCTGCGAAGGCCCGCTGTCCGAACCGTACCCGCCGGCATTAAAATTGGCAACGGTTGCGTCGTATGGCTGCTCTGAAGACCCGTCGTACGGCGTCGAGTAATCACTCGGTGCAGCTTCTTCCTGAACGAACTGCTCGGGAGGCGTCTCTGCCGGCGTTCCGTAATCGCCAAGGCCGGCACCCCCAATGAAGACCTCTGTTTTAAGGTCTGACTGCTTCACTTCCGACCCGCCTGCGTCAGAATTAAACGCAACGGTAGCATCCATATCGACCGGGACCGGCTCCGGTTCGTTGGCTGCCGACCCGGCGATCGCACCTGCTCCTGCGAGCCCGGCAGCGTTTGAAAAGTCCATTACCTCGGTCTTGTCGAACGAGGTCGTAGCCGGGACCTGCGGTTCGGCCGTGCTTTGTTCAGTGATCTTCGCCGACTCCTCAGCAGTGAATGCGACGGTCTTCTCAGACGTTGCGGCTTGCATCGCCGCGTAGGCCTTCCGCAAGGCCTTTTGCATCTCGCGGGCGGTCGCGTAGCGTTTATCCTGCGAGAGGTCCATCGCCTTTGCGATGGAATCTGAGACATCCTTCGAGATCTCCGGGTTCACTATGTACAGCGGTTCGACCGGATCTTCGATACCGGCAAGCATTCGGTCGGCACGCGTTAGAGCATCGGCCGGGACGACGTTTGTCATCAACTGATAGAGCGTTGCCGCAAGAGCATAAAGGTCACTTCGCTCGTTCGTCCCGATGCCGCGTATCTGCTCCATCGGAGCGTAATGAGGCGTATAGCCGACAACGCTTCCAGAACTTCCGGAGGACGTACCCGTCCCATCTTCACGGATCAGCGTGTTACCTGTCGAGCTTTTCGAGAGGCCGAAATCGAGCAGGATAATGTGATTCTCGTCAGTAAGTTTAAGGTTCTGCGGCTTGATGTCGCGATGGATGATCGGCGGCTCATGCGAATGCAGATACGAGAGTGCGTCGAGAAGCTGATCGGCCCAGAACATCACCCAGTTGATCGGGAACGCCTTCTGTGCAACCTCGAGCCGCTTTGCCAGGTCGTCGCCCGAGATATGCTCCATCACCAGATACTGCTGGTCGCCCTCGGTGAAGTGGTCGCTGACCTTCGGCAAGACCGGGTGCCGCAAGCGGGCAAGCGTACGAGCCTCGCGTTCAAAAGCCTGTCCGAGAGCTTCATCGCCGGCATAAAATGTCCGCTTGAGAGCGACGGCACTCCCAAGACGTTGATCCACGGCGAGATAGACCTCACCCATCCCGCCTTTGCCGATGAGCTGGACGATCAGGTAGCGGCCCTGGATCATCGTATTTTGTGCAAGTGGTTTCATTTCGTTTTTAGGCTGATGAACTGAAGAATGGGTGACACAATGTTTGAGGCCTAATCTCAGACATTTTCTTACAAATATGGTTAAACATCAACAAGAATTCTCACGCCAGGCATACTTATAACATCAGGGCCAGTTATAAGTGATTCAAAATTGAGGCAAAAGGGTGCAACAAAAATCACTCGGGAAGTTCGAGCCCGTCGTGTTGGTAGCACCTCGCACCTTTCACTTTCACCTTTCGAGAGCAAGGCGTTCCCTTCTTTGTCGGGTAACCGCAGAAAAACTTTGCTACAGCCGGAACGGGCCTTACCGGCTCGGCCGGAGCAATTAAAGCCTGCGATGGCTGAACCGGTTCCGGAACTTGCGAGAGCGGCCTCGCCGGCTCGGCCTGCTTTACTTCGACAGGCAACGGCTTTAGGAAACGCTTCTCATTGACCACCGCGGCCGGAGCTTCCATCCGGGCCGGAGTTCCGTTTCCGGTGCCGCCGAGAAAGCTCACGAAGCCGAAAAGGCCGAGAACCAAGCCAAGGGCGAGCGTTCCTTTATTCGCCCACTCAAAGCCCATGTTCTCCGTTGCACAAAAATCGCAGAACCGGCGGCTGGTGAGCAATCCCCACTCCGCCCGTTCGATCCGCTCACCGCAGCTGCAGCAGAATTTTGGCCGATAGAGCATTTACTTTCTCGCCAGGCCCGTAACCCGGATTGCCAGAAGTATAAGCCAAATGGGTCAATAAGTTAAGAGCGGAACGCATTGTTCAGATACAACGAAACTTCCGCTGGCGGCGTCTGATTGTTATCATTTTACCGAGCTTATGCAGCGTTCCCTTTTCTGCCTTCTTGCATTCTTCGTCCTCCTCGGCCTTGCGGCTCCGGCTGTGATTGCCCAGGACGACGACCCGATCCGCGTGGATGCCGCCTTGGTGCGGCTAAATATCGGCGTCGTGGACGGGCGTGGCCGGCCGATTACGCTTCTTAACCTCTCCAATTTTTCGGTCTTTGAGAACGGCGAAAAGATGGATATCGCTCGTTTTGAGACAACGACCGCTCCATTTAGCGTTGTCGTTTTGCTCGACATGAGCGGCTCGACCAAGTCGTTTCGCCAGAACATCAAGCTCTCGGCCTCGCGTTTTCTTGACGCACTAGCTCCGGACGACCGCATTGCCGTGGTCGAGTTTTACGACAAGGTGCGAATGCTAAATGATTTCACGACCGACAAGCGGCGTGCAGCAACCTCGATCCAGCTCGCCAATGGCCAAGGACAGACTGACCTATATAAGGCGGTGGAGTTTTCGCTTCAGCGTCTTGAACGCGAGAACACCCGCCGAAAGGCGATCGTCGTTTTGTCTGACGGCATCGACACCGATGCCCAAGACCGCGACCGGCAAACGCTCGCGGACCTTGCGGACGACAAGATACCGAGCTTTCTCAAAACCGAGGACAACGCAAAGCTCAATGAGATTCTTGACCGAGCGGACAAGCAGGGCGTGACCATCTACCCGCTTGCACTCCCGACCGGTGATCCGGCCCGGCTTGCCGACCCGACGCCGCGGCAGGTGGAGATGTTTCGCGTAGCACGCTCGCGGCTAAAATTTATCGCCGACCGCACCGGCGGGACGCTCAACACGATTCAGCGGCTCGAGGAAATGGGCCGGCTCTATGCCGAGGTCGCGGCTGATCTCCGCACGCTCTATACCATCGAATACGCACCGACCAACATCGCCCGCGACGGCAAATGGCGAGAGATCCGCGTCGAGGTAAACGAACCCGGACTTATCTCACGCACACGGCAAGGCTACTTCGCCCGCTAGCCTGACGGGGTTTACTTGACAGCCTCGGCCGCTCTTCGTAATCTAATAGTTCGCTTCGGGCACCCGTAGCTCAGCTGGATAGAGTACTTGACTACGAATCAAGGGGTCGCATGTTCGAATCATGCCGGGTGCACCAGTTAATTTCGTTTCAGGGTTTCGCAGTTTTCTGCGACACCCTTTTTTCTTTTATTGCATGCGTCTGGTGCACGGGCACGGCGTCCCCTGCGGGCGGTAAGCTCGCTCAAAGGGTAACTGGGAACACTCGCCTTTATTGGGATCCGATTCCAATTCATCTGCCTTCCCGCTCGACTGATCGTACAGATTCGTTAACTACTTTGACTTGGACAAGTCATTGCCCCTTGACCTTGAAAGCATATCCGACCGAGATGACGAGATTTCCGGTCCGGCTTTTTCCGTCGTTGGCGGTATCTTTCTGAAGGGTCGTAAGGCCGTATGAAGCCCGAACATCAAGGAACCAGTAATTCCCTTTAACCGGAAACTTCAGCCCGCCCCCGCCAGTGAGACCAAAGTTGACCCGATTCAAGTTATCGGTCACATCGGTTTCCGCATCGAACGAGATCGAAGGTAGCGGCTGATTTATCGGCGGAATTAGGATGGGTGTTCCATTTCGGTCGGAATAGATCGTGCTTGAACCTCTCGTTACCTGAGTTGCCTTTAGAAGCACACCAACGTAAGGCCCAGCATTGACATACGGCTGCAAGGAACTCTCTCGCCGCCAGGTGTATTTTACGAGCACCGGAAACTCAAGGTACTCGAGTTTCGCTGTGTTCTTAAAGTCTGCGTAGTAAAATTGTCCAGCCGGGAGCGGAGGAAGCAGTGGGATCGGAGCCGTGATCGGCTGAATACCGTCTCGCTTGCCGCCCTGCGGTGCGTAGTCGATCCCGGTTTGGATCGAAAGGTTCCGTGCCGTGCCAAATTCGACATATGCACCAAAATTTGGTGCGAACCGTGACTTATAGTCACGCGTTATCTCTTGATCATCGCCGCCGACCAGGTTCGGAAGGCTGAATCCGCCCTTTAAGCCGATGTGAACTTCTTTCTCGCCCGATTGAGCTGTTCCGAGCGTTACCAGAGCAAGTACGAAAGTGAAGATTAAAATGGTCGGTCTTGCCTTTTCTAGCATGTGCATTCTCCTTGGATAGTTGATGGTTAAACGTGCACAAAGGCGCGTTATGGAAAACGAATGCAGGTAAGAACCACGATCAAGCGGCTTGTTCTATTGGGGCTACTACGTCGAAGACGGGGGTCTTTTTCTCGATCATTTCGCGGGTGATAAGGAGCTCTTTGATCTTTGTGTCAGAGGGCAGCTCGTACATTGATTCGAGCAGTATCTCTTCCATTATCATCATCAGCCCGCGGGCACCAACCTTTCGCTTATGGGCCTCGTGGGCGACGGCCTTGAGAGCTCCCTCGGTGAATTTGAGCGAGATATTGTCGAACTCGAACTTCCGCTGATACTGGCGGACGAGGGCGTTCTTCGGCTCGGTAAGGATGCGGATGAGTGCGGCCTCGTCGAGCTCGGCAAGCACGCCGACGACCGGCAGGCGGCCGACGAACTCGGGGATAAGGCCGTAGTGGATAAGGTCCTCGGGCTCAAGCTTGCCGAATGCCTCGTTGCGGCGTTCCTTGCTTGATTTGACGTCAGCCTGAAAGCCGAGCGATTTGTTGCGGAGCCGCTTCTCGACCACCTTTTCAAGCCCGATGAACGCTCCGCCGCACATGAAGAGGATATTGGTCGTATCAAGCTGAGTGAACTCCTGCTGCGGGTGCTTGCGGCCGCCGCCGGTCGGGATATTGGCGACCGTGCCTTCAAGGATCTTGAGCAATGCCTGTTGCACGCCTTCGCCGGAGACATCGCGGGTGATCGAGGGGTTGTCGTCCTTGCGGCAGATCTTGTCGATCTCATCGATGTAGATGATGCCCTGCTGGGCAAGCTCGACGTCGTTGCCGGCGGCCTGCAGAAGCCGAAGCAATATCGTCTCGACATCCTCACCGACGTAGCCGGCCTCGGTCAGGCTGGTCGCGTCAACGATGCAGAAAGGAACGCTGAGCTGGCGTGCGAGCGTTTGGGCAAGTAGCGTCTTGCCGGTGCCGGTCGGGCCGATTAGGAGGATGTTCGACTTCTGGATCTCGATGTCCGAACGCCGCTTGGCGAGCTCAAGCCGTTTGTAATGCTGATAAACGGCGACTGCGAGCCGCTTCTTTGCTCCGTCCTGGCCGATGACGTATTCATCGAGGAATTTTTTGATCTCCGAGGGCTTTGGAAGGTGCGTGCGAGATAGCTGTCCATCGACCTTGTCGTCGTCATTGATGATCTCGTTGCAGATATCAATGCACTCATTGCAGACGTAGACACCCGGGCCGGCAATCAGCTTCTTAACGTCATTCTGCGTCTTCCCGCAAAACGAGCAGCACAACAATTCTTCTGGTCGTCGGAAATTAGCCATATCGTTAGTCTGGTCAGTCCAAGAAGTCTAGGAAGTCTGGGAAGTCTGGTCAGTCCGGTCAGTCAAGGAAGTCCGGTAAGTTTTGGAAGCCGTCGACGCTAAAGTTTCTGAAAGAAAAAGATGTCCTCTTCGAGTTACGTCCCTTTTAATTCAAGCAATATCCGTTAGCTTCCAGACCTCCAAGACTTTCTAGACATCCTCGACTTCCTAGACTTCCCTCTACTTCTCCCGGTGCTCGATCACTTCGTCGATCAGGCCGTAGGCCTTTGCCTGGACCGGTGAAAGAATGCGGTCGCGTTCGACGTCGAGCTCGACCTGGTCAAAGCTCTGGCCGCTGTGGTTTGCGATGATCCGCGAGGTCATCTCACGCATACGCAGAATTTCTTCGGCCATGATGCGGACGTCTGACGCCTGGCCCGAAGCACCGCCCGAAGGCTGATGGATAAGGACCCGCGAGTGCGGCAATGCGAAACGTTTTCCCTTCGCTCCGGCCGTTAGCAAGAGAGCTCCCATCGATGCTGCCTGCCCGACGCAGATCGTCGTGACATCGTTCTTGATGAACTGCATCGTGTCGTAGATCGCCATTCCGGCCGTGATCGAACCACCGGGCGAGTTGATGTAGAGATTGATGTCGCGTTCGGGGTCATCCGCCTCAAGAAATAGAAGCTGGGCGACGATCAGGTTCGCGATCTGGTCGTCGATCGGCGTACCGATGAAGATAATGCTGTCTTTTAAGAGACGCGAGAAGATGTCGAAGGCACGCTCGCCGCGAGACGTCTGTTCGACCACCATTGGGACCAAAGCCATATTCGTAAAACCTCTGTTCGGAAATTCCTTAAAGCTTAGCCTTAAGAATGCGGAGGTAAAGTGTTGGATATCAGCCGATTGCCGATTCTACACATTTCTCCTAAAAATGCAAACAATAAAGCCGGCGGCCGCGGAGCCTATTCATCACCCGCCGCTTTCTTCGTCGACTTCTTAGCCTTTGCCGGGGCTTTTGCCTTTGCGGCCTTCTTCGGCCTTTCTTCAGCTTCGGCAGCCTCGGCCTCGGGTTGATTCTCATCTACCCACGGCCCGTCGGTCACCTTTGCCGCGGCTACGAGAGCCTCGATCGCCTTGCGGGTGCGGAGGTTGTTCTCGATATTGGCAAGCCCGCCTTGAGCCTCAAACATCTTCCGCATCTCGGCCGGTTCGGTGCGGTAATATTCGGCCATCTTCCCGACCTCTTCATCAACCTCGGCAGTCTCGACCTTAACGCCTTCGGCGTCACCAACCTTTTCAAGCAATATCGCTCCGCGAACATCACGCTCGGCCTGGAGCCTCATCTGCGAATAGGCCATCTCGACGAAGTTGGGCTCGACCTTATTCAGGTCAACGCCGCGTTGCTGAAGGTCCTGTGCGAAATTGTTTAGCAGGTTGCGGGCCTGGCTTTCGATCAGCGAGTTCGGAACCTGAAATTCATTCTCCTCAATGAGCTTTGCGATCGCGTTGTTGCGAAGCCGTGCGTCGGCGTCCGTTTCGGCAAGCTTTTCGAGATCGGCACGAAGCTTTGTCCGAAGATCTGCAAGAGACTCGTAGCCTTCATCAAGAGCGATCGCCCATTCGTCGTTCAGCTCGGGCGTTTCCATGATCCCGACAGACTTGATCGTCGCCTTGTAGTGAACGGTCTTTCCGGCAAGTGCTGGCGAAGAGAAATCGTCCGGATAGCTGACGGTAAATTCCTTCTCGTCGTCTTCCTTTACACCGACCAAATTCTCCGAAAAAGACTTCTCGATCAGCTCGTCACCGAGCTTGACCTCCAGGTCTTCGGCAGTGATCGGCTCGGCAGCCGGGTCGTCTGCAAATGTTCCTTCCAGATCGACAATGACAGTGTCGCCGTCCTCCGAAGCTCGTCCTTCGACCGGCACCAATGCTGCCTCTTCATTGATCCGGCGGGCGATCAGGTCTTCGATCTCAGACTCATCAACCGGTTTGACGCGGCGGGTAAGCTCGAGGCCTTTGTAGTCGGGCTGCGGTATCTCCGGCATTACCTCGACGTGAACGTGCAATTCAACATCCTGCGAGCCGTTGACCTTTACATTTTCAACATCATTGATGTGAAGCTGCGGCTCGGAGAGCGGCTGAAGCCCGTGCTCAAGAATGGCGGCGGAGACCGTTTCCGGGACGAGGAGCTGGAGCACTTCCTGCTTTATCTCTTCTTTATAGCGAAGGCGAACGACGTCGAGCGGTGCATAGCCCTTGCGGAATCCGGGAATGTTGGCTCCCTTAACAAAACGCTGGCTGATCTTGCCGTAAGCATCTTTCAAGGACGCCGCTTCGATCGTCAGGTTTATCTCTCGCTCTGTCGGCGAGACCTCTTTTAATTGGCTTTTCATTTACGAATCAAATACCGGTCAAGTAATTGAAAAGGATAGCTAAGCGGGGCAGAAAAGTCGAATACGCTGTCTGTACACAAAAAGCAAAAACGGCCGAGCTGGGGGTGCAGCAAGCGGCCGTCTGATCAAGAATGTGGTGCCGAGGACAGGAATCGAACCTGCACGTCTCTCGACGCTAGATCCTAAGTCTAGTGCGTCTACCAATTTCGCCACCTCGGCAGTGGTGCCTAACCCAATCTAGCCAAACGAGGCGAAAAAGTCTAGCGACTTACTTTTTCAGATACTTCCGGTTGTATTCTTCCCATGAGAGCGAGTAATCGCGGTCCTCTATCTCGGGAAAGGCAGTGCCGCTTGAGAGAGTCTTGTTCTCGACTTTCTTGAACAGTTTGTAACCGCCGTACCCGATCGCGGCGACGACGCCGAACCAGAACGCGTAGCCGAAAAGCGTCCAAACGATCCCTAGCAGCCAGAAGACCGCCATCACCCCAAACATTATGGCCAATAGCGTAAGAATTACTTTTATAAATTTCATCCCGCGAAACCTCACTTGACTAAAACTAACGAATTGCGGCTGTATATTGTTCCCTAAGAAAAATCTTGTTCAGGACTCGAGTTTCCTATAAAATGCTAATTGTTTTCCAACGCGACTCCTTGGCATTTCCGGAGATCCAATATGTTTGCCAAACCCACACTGATCGTCCTGCTTTTTGCATCGCTTGCTTTCTTCGGCTTCATTCTTACGCCTCGTTCCGCAACGACCCAAAGCAACGAGGCTCGTGAAAAGTTCAAGAATGACGTTCGTGACGGCCTCGCTGAGATCGGTCTTCCGATGAACCCGATCGAAACGGAGATCGACGCTGGCGGGGATCGGCTTGCGGATTTTGTCTTTTATCGCTCCGGCTTAAAGATCAGTAACGCTAACCTCGCTCGTCTCAAGGAACTGGAGTTTGCCTATCGTTCAACGAACAAAGGCGTTTCCGCTCGTGATTTAAGCCGGCATCTTACAAGGATCGCAGCCGATCGAATCCCAAAGCTCAACGATGATGAGATCGACTTCATTACCGAAAATCTGAAGGGATTTTATTTTCCTGAGATTCCGGAGGGGTTTAAGAAAGGCCGCGACATAATAACACTGCGAGCTGATGGCCGCGGTTGGATGAACGAAGACGTTTTCGTCAAAGAGCTTAAGACTCTTCGAGACGCAGGCGTCGGGGCCATAATGCGTCAGATCTTTGCATACGAGTTGGGGAGAGAAGTGACGGACAAAGTGAAGTTTCTCGCTGAGGTGGAGCCGGCACGTTTTGGAGCGGGCGATTCCGCTTTGAGTCCAATGGAGGCCTTTCTTGTTGTTTACTCGCTCGCTGCTGAAGATCCGCTGGCTCACGGGCGAAAGGGTCTTGAAGAGAGAATGATCAAACACCAAGAGGTTCTAACGCGTCATACAGGCGTGAAATGGCCGGATCCGAATCCTCATCGGGCATACGGTACAAACGGGTATATACGCCCTTCGCCGGTTGAGCTTCTGCTCAACGATGCAACCATTACCGAATTCCTTAAGATTTTTCCGAACTAGCTTCGCAACTAACCCCCACCAATTACGTTGCCAAGTCGACTGATTCGGGCAGTTCCGCGCTTCTTTGCGGTCAAAGTGTGCGTGCAGTTCCCGGTTGTCCTATAATCAGACACAATTTGATACTCTCCACTTCGTGCGATTTGGGATAATAGATGGAATCTCTAGGTACCGATCTCAGACTACTTGCTGAGTCTCTTGGAGCATCGCTTTCAGGCTCAAAGCAAGGTATTGCAATGGACGTCTCACACGACTCGCGGCAAGCTCGCGAGGGGACGCTTTTTGCGGCGATCAAGGGTGCGACGGTTGACGGGCACAGGTTCGTTGAGGATGTGATGCGTCGCGGAGCGGTCGGCATAATTTCAGAATTTGATGCACCCGAAGGTTTTGCCGGTGCATGGCTCAAGGTTGCGGACGCCCGCGTCGCTCTCGCCAAAGCGGCCTCGATCATCAATGGTGAGCCCTCGCATCGGCTCGACCTCATTGGCATTACCGGCACCAATGGAAAAACGACGACCACATATCTCTGTTACGCACTTGCCGAAGCCGCCGGCGTGAAACCCGCGATGCTGACCACTGTTGAGTACCGCATCGGCGACGAAAGCGAAGAGGCGGTGCGAACGACTCCCGAAGCCTCGGACACAAACAGATTTTTGCGGCGGGCGGTCGACGCTGGCTGCGGCTTTGCGGCGATGGAGGCTTCATCGCAGGCGATCGACCTGCATCGCTGCGATTGGCTCCGCTTTCGCGTCGCGATCTTCACCAATCTCACGCAAGACCACCTCGACTACCACGGCACGATGGAGAACTACTTCGACGCGAAGAAGAAACTCTTCGACGGCCGTCTGGGCGAACGTCCCGGTGCCAGCGTGATAAATATCGATGACGATTGGGGTGCGAAATTAGCTGTTGAACTACGTGCAGACGGCCAGCGGGTTGTTACTTTTTCTCAGCGGCCGGGTGAAGGCGGGGCTCAAAACGCAGACCTGACCGCAGAGGATATCGAAGTCTCGCTTCTAAAGGGAACGTCTTTTCTTTTGAAGACGCCGCAGGGCGAGCGGCAGATCACTTCCCCGCTGGTCGGTAGGCCGCATGTTTACAATATGCTTTCGGCCGCTGCTGCGGCTCTCGAACTAGGCTATGGGCTCGACGCGATCGCGGAAGGGCTTTCTAAATGTGTTGGGGCTCCTGGGCGGTTCGAGCTTGTCCCGCACGGTGGCGAATTCGCGGTGGTCGTGGACTATGCCCACACGGACGATGCTCTCATGAATACGCTTCGCACCGCCCGACAATTGACCACGGGCCGGGTCATCACCGTTTTTGGCTGCGGCGGCGATAGAGACAAAACGAAGCGGGCTCCGATGGGAAAGGTCGCCGGCGAGCTGAGCGATATTGCGATCATCACATCCGACAATCCGCGGACTGAAGATCCGCTGAAGATCATCGCCGAAATTGAGGCAGGAATTGCCGGAACGAAAGCCGAGCGAATGAGCATCTCAGATCGCCGCGAAGCTATCGCAACGGCGATCCGTGTGGCTCATCCGGGCGACGTTGTGATCATCGCCGGCAAAGGCCACGAGACATATCAGATCATCGGGAGTGACAAATTTCACTTCGACGACCGCGAGGCCGCCCGCGAGGCGATCGCGTCGCTGGCCGACGGCTAGCTTCTATCCTTCCTCTGCGTGGAAGGCTATGAAATTGTCGATAAACTCAAGCTCCGTTTCTGAAAGCCCCTCGAACTTGACCGCAAATCCGATTTCAAAGACGTTGTTCGCGATCTCGCCGTGAATTCGCATTAGATTTCCGGTCGATAGTGGCAGGTATAGAAAGACCGTCTCGCCGTTTACGAAATCGCCGCCGGTTAGGACAAAACACCCCTTCCGACCAATGTCGCTGATCGTGCCTGTGTGGCGGCCGAGGTGATTCTCCCACTCGATGTCAACGGTCACCTTCGACCGAGCGACCGCACGCCGTTCGCGGCCGCTTCTTCTATCATTTGTCGTCATTTTCTATTGCCGCGTCCTTGTTCCTGCCATTCATATAATAATAGACCGGAAGGCCGAGCAGGATCAGTCCGATACCGATCAGCGAATTGGCCGTATCGTCGTAGAGCGTCTGGATCAGCAGCCAGCCCGTCACAAGAAGGAAAATGATCGGAACGACCGGGTAACCGAAGGTCTTGTATGGCCGTTCGGCATCCGGATATCGCTTGCGGAAAATGAAGACCGTCGAGGTTATCAGCGCGTAAAAGATGAACGAGCCGAAGACCACGTAATTGGTCAACATGTCGAAAAGCGCACTATCGGGGTTGTAAAGCCGCCAGAACGAATCCGAGAGAATGAGCAGGATCGCCCAAGTTCCCTGAAGTATCAGAGAGGCGATCGGAACGCCAGAGACCGAAAGCGTGCCAAACCGCGAGAAGAACTGCCGGTCGCGTGCCATCGCGTATGGAACGCGGGCACCGGCCAAGATCGATGTGTGCAGCGACCCGAGCGACGACAGCACTAGGCCCATCGTAAAGATGGCGACCGCAACGCCGGTCAGCATTGTTGCCGCATCCGCCGCAAAGAACTTACCAAGTACGACATTGGCGACAGCGACGTCCTTGTCCACCGAGGCGATCGCGGCCGGATCAAGAACGTAGAAATATGCGATGTGAACGAACACATAAAGCACCATGATCAGAACGGTGCTGCCGATGATCGCGAGCGGGATGTTGCGGTTCGGGTCCTTAACTTCACCGGCGACGAACGTTAGCTGGTTCCAGCCGTCGTAGCCCCAAAGTGCCCCGAGCATCGCGGCCGCAAACCCAGCAAAGAACGAATAATTGACATGCCCGTATCGTTGCGATTCGGCTACGTCAAGGCACTCGGCACCGGCAGAGGTCATTCCGAAATTTTCAAAACTGCCACCAGTCACGAACATAAATGCTCCAAGCCCAACCAGGACGACCAGTGCGATCTTAACGAAGGTGAGCACAGTCGCGATCCGGCCGCTAATAGCAACCGATGCACTATTGAGCGTCGTGAAGATGATGATCGCCATAATGGCGATGATCTGCAGCGTCGTGATCTCAACATTTGACCCGCCAACTGGGATCGAGAGAAGAGTATAGCCAAGCTTCTCGTCCAGATAGCTATTCAGGGCGATCGCGAAGGCAACACCAAGAGCGGCCATCGAGCCGGTCTTCGCGATAAGCATCTGCATCCAGCCGTAAAGGAAGCTCGCGACCTTGCCGTAAGCATCACGGAGAAGGACATACTCCGCGCTCGCCTGCGGCTTCATCGCCGTAAGCTCAGCGTAGGTCAGCGAACCCGCAAGTGCGAGAAGGCCGGCGGCGACCCACGCAATGATGACCCACGTCGGTTCGCCGACGTTGCAGGTCATGATCCTTGCCTTAAAGAACACGCCGGTACCAATTACGTTACCGATGATCACCGACGCGGCGGCGATGAGTCCCAAACCGCGAACAAGTGCGTACTTATCGTTTGTGTCGAGGGTCATAAATTTGTCGAGCAGAACCGGAAAGTGAGGTCTGAGGTATATTACGTCAATTCGGCGATTTTGAAAAACGCGAAAGGCGGCGTGATATCATCCTTTTCGGTGAAGGAGATCAGTGCAACAGCCGCCGATGTGGTCAATGCGTTTTCCGCGCTTCCGCCGGAGCGGCGAGCGGCTATTCTGGACAGCTCCGGCGTCGGGTATCTGGGCTCGCATCTTCTCATCGCCGGCGTTGATCCGGTAAAAACGTTCGAGGTGCGAACGGGCGGACTAGAAGGCTTAAGCGAACTCGCAGGTCTTCTCAATACGAACTTCGCCTCGATCTTCACTCTCTCTTACGAGTTTGGTGCCTCGCTCCAACCAAAGCCGATACGAATACCCGAAGCTGCAAAGTCGAAAGAACCGCTGGCATACGTTGCCCAGTTCGACGCTCTGATCATCCACGACTACGCGACCGGAAGAACTTATATTGACGGAAACGAAGCTCGGTTTGATGAGCTCGAGAGCCTTCTGGCTACGGCCGCAGGGCCGGTCGGCGGCATTCCCACGGTATGTTCGGTCAGATCGAGCTTCACGAAAGACGAGTACGTCGCTGCCATCAACCGGGTCAAGGAACACATCCGCCGCGGCGATACCTATCAGGTGAATCTGACACAGCAGTTCGCGATCGAATTTGAAGACGCGATTCCTGCTGGCGAGGTCTTCACGAGGCTACGGAGCCAAAACCCGTCGGCCTTTGCCGCGTTCGTTCAACGTGGTGGAACGGCTGTCGTCTCTTCATCGCCCGAGCGGTTCTTTCGGATTGAAGGCGATCAAATCTCCGTAGCTCCGATCAAGGGCACGATCAAACGTAGTGCCGATCGGGAAGAAGACGCGGCACTCCGTGAGGTTCTCGCCGCGAGTGCAAAGGATCGGGCCGAGAACACGATGATCGTCGATCTGCTCCGCAACGACCTCGGCCGCATTTGCGAATACGGATCGGTCGCGGTCGATCAGCTCTGCACCATTGAGGAACACGCGACGCTTTTTCATCTGGTATCAACGGTGAGCGGCAGGCTTCGGCAGGATGCGGGACTCAGCGAGGTGCTTCTTTCACTTTTCCCGAGCGGCTCGATCACCGGTGCACCGAAGGTCCGGACAATGCAGCTCATCGGCGAGATCGAACCGGTTGCTCGCGGGCTCTCGATGGGGTCGATCGGCATCGCAATTGGCGGCAAGGCGTTCAAAAGTTTGGGACCATTCATTGATACGAACGTCGCGATCCGAACGATCACGATCTCCGGTAACCGAGCTGTCTTCAACGTCGGCGGCGGCGTTGTGATCGATAGCGACCCCGACAGCGAATACCGCGAATCTCTGCTCAAGGCAAAAGCCCTCCTTCAAGCCCTCGGCGTGAAATAGAACTCGGGCGTTCGGGAACAATTTCTCCATTTCGGTGTCTAAAAACATATTGGAGGAACCCGAAATGAACCAGCCCGAAATTAATGTAACCCCGCTTATAGACGTTTTACTCGTCCTTCTGATCATCTTCATGATCATCACACCAACCCGCCCAAGCCGCCTCGAAACGCGGGTTCCTTCTGAGCCGGCGGACGCATTGCCGGTCAAACCGAATCCGGACACGATCATCGTAAACGCCGACCGCAACGGCAGTCTTTCCGTCAACCAAAGCGATCCGATCGCAACCATCGCCGAACCCGATGCGCTCGTGTCGCTGATCCGAGAAACGTTTGCGGAGCGGACCGAGAACCACGCATTCCGCACCGATTCCAAAACCGGAAAGACAGACATCGAGCGCACGGTCTTCATCAAAGCTCCGAAGGGCCTCGATTACGGTTCGGTCGCCCGGATCGTCGATGCGGTGAAGTTGGCCGGAGCCTCGCCGGTGAGCTTGCAGATCGATCGGTTAGAGAAGTAGTTTCGGAAGAAAATGTAACCCGGAATATGATACAATTTTGTAGATATTGGGTGTTCCACCACCCGAGTCCGCTCCCCAATTTTTTGATCGTTTCGAGCATTCGGTAAGTGAATTATTACGACGTCTTAAAGGTTTCGCAGCGAGCCTCGAAGAACGAGATCAAGTCGGCCTATCGCCGTCTTGCGCGAGAGCTGCATCCCGATAAAAACGAGGGCTCTGAGGAGACGGCGAAAGCTTTTGCGGCTATCGCCGAGGCCTATGAAGTACTCGGAAGCCCGCGTGAACGGGCCCGCTATGACCGTAAGCTTCTCGAACATCAGTACCAGAATGGCAACGGCAGCGGCGACGATTCAATATTCACGTCGCGCAATAGCCACGCTCGCCGCTGGCGGCAACTCGTTTACGAGCATCGCTACAACGAGATAATCAACCGCATGGTCGCCGAAGAACGCCGGCAGGCGGCCGAGCTTCAGAAGCTGATCTTTCCCGCGGTCGCGTTGATACTTTCGACCTTCCTCGTCGCGTTTGGCAAGCCGCATTACTTCTTGAATGCACCGGTCATCATCAAGATCGTGATCGTCTTTCTTTTTGCAGCAGGGCTTTTTCATATCTACGGCCGCATTCGGCAGGGGCTCGACCGCTTTACTTATTACGATGACGAGATCCACGATTCCCTATTCGAAGCCCCGGCGGAAGCCGGAAAGCCGTACTCGCGGCTAACCATCGGTGCATTGATCCTTGGATCGGTGGTTTTGAGTTTTACTCTTGGCCTGGTCATCGGAAATTACTCGCAGTTTCTCGCCGTCACAATGCCGAGAATCTTTTCTGTGACCCTCAACCCGGAGTTCGTCTTTTACCCGCCCATATTTGTTCTGATCGCTGACCTTGCCCACTCGATCTTGACCCGTCTCGAAACTTGACTTGAACTGTGCGAAATACTATCATTTGGAGTTTGCCGATAAAGGCAGCTTTTGAGGATAGTTAAGAATGGCAAATCACAAATCAGCCGAAAAGCGTATACGACAGAACGAAAAGCGTCGCGAGATCAACCGCTCGAACCGTGGTAAGCTCAGGACGCAGATCAAGAAGCTTCGTACGGCCATCGGAGCCGCAGATTCCAAAACGAGCACTGAACTGCTCGGCGAGACGGTTTCGCTTATCGATAAATCGGTAAATAAGGGCGTTATTCACCGCAACACGGCGGCCCGTTACAAGGCTCGGCTTACCAAGCACGTTTCGGCCATAGCCCAACAGTAAAGTTTTCTATATTCCTCCTATTTCCGGAGCACGTTTTCGAGCGTGCTCCGTTTTTTCGTATTGCATAACCTATTTCTTTTGCTAGACTTGAACCGATAAACCAAGGTGCTCGCTAACCTGCTTGGCAACACGGCAATTCAAATATTACGACCTGATAATGGCCGCATTCGTCGCGGTCATTTTGTGTTCTAACCTGATAGGCGTCCACAAGGTCTCTTATGTAAACCTGCCCTTCTACGGTGAATACATCTACGGGGCCGGCGTCCTCTTTTTCCCGATCAGCTATCTCTTTGGCGACATCCTGACAGAGGTTTACGGCTATGCCCGTTCGCGGCGAGTCATCTGGGCCGGATTCGGTGCCTTGATCTTTGCCTCGCTGATGGCCGTAACGGTCACCAATCTCCCGGTCGCTCGGACAATGCCGCCGGAATATGTCGAAGCGGTCAACATGATCTTTGGGCAAACGCCGCGGATCGTCGCTGCCTCGGTGCTCGGCTTTTGGGCGGGCGAGTTCGTCAATTCCTTCGTCCTCGCAAAAATGAAGCTGCTGACACGCGGCCGCTGGCTTTGGACGCGGACCATAGGTTCGACGATCTTCGGCGAAATGGCAGACAGCCTTATCTTCTATCCGGTCGCGTTTCTCGGCGTCTGGCCGACCGAGCAGGTCGTTAGCGTTATGATCGGCAACTATATCCTGAAGGTGCTCTGGGAGGTCCTCGCAACACCTTTCACCTACATCATCGTCGGCTTCCTTAAGCGGACGGAGAACGTAGATCATTACGACAAGGACACGAACTTCAACCCGTTCACCCTCGAGACCTGAGGCAGTGAATGGCGGTGATGCCAGCCCATCGGCTTTCTGCTAAAATCCTTGCGAAGCAATGCCCCTTACGCTTGAAACTCCGATCCTTGAGCTACCGCGGTTCCCCGAGGTTCATCTCTCGGCGACAATGGCTCGCAAGCTCGCGGCGGCGGTCGGAGCCTACGCCGGGCGGCCTGAGCCGCTCGACTCGACGGTCGAGGACGTGCTTTCCTACTTTCCAACGCGTTATGAGGACCGCTCTAATTTGCTTCCGATCGATCAGCTCTATGACGGCCTCGAAGCCTCGGTCGAGCTTCACGTACGTGTTTCGGGAGCGTTTCAGGTCGGCAAAAACCGCGGTCCAAAGCAGCCGCCGCTATACATCTTTGAGATCACCGGAAGCGACCGCGAACGCGTCAGAAAGCCCGTCGTCGTGATGTGGTTTCTTTCGGGGAAGGCGGCGAAGCACGCCATTGAATTTTACACCGGCAAGTTCAAACGCGGCGTACGCTTCGTCGCCCACGGCCGCTGGGAATGGGACGGCCGGCGCAACACGTTCGTCCTCAAGGTCACAAAGCCCGATGAACTCGAGGTTCTCCCGGACGACGAAGCCGCAGTTGAGCTTCCGCTGGTGGCCGACAATGAAGAAGAGTCCGATGACGAACTCGGCGCAGATGAATCGCATGATGAGTTCGCCACCATCCACACTGCCCGGCACGTGCCGGTTTACCGCAAGCTCGGCCCGTTTCAAACCAAACGGCTTCGCGAGATCGTTTATGCCGTTACCCGCGTGCTCGACCGCGACTCGGTCGCTGAGTTTATGCCAGACGAACTGGTCCGATCCAACCGATTGATCAGCCGAGGTGACGCGATGTGCGAGGTCCACTTCCCGCCTGAAACGGCTTCGATCTCAGACTATGAGCGGTTTCGCAGCGATGCTCATCGGCGGCTGATCTACGAGGAATTTTTCTGGCTCTCATTCGCCCTGCAACTCGTCCGCGGCGAGCGAAAAAAGGAACCGAAAGGCTCTGTTATTGAGATAAACGAGACGGTCAAGAAACGCATCGCCGGATTGCTTCCCTTTAAGCTCACCGATGCTCAACGCCGCGTCGTCAAGCAGATCTTTGGCGACATGACGTCGGACGCTCCGATGAACCGGCTCATCCAGGGCGACGTCGGAAGCGGCAAAACGATCGTCGCCTTCATCGCCATGTTCGCCGCGGCGGAGAACGGCTACCAAACCGCGCTGATGGCACCGACCGAGATCCTCGCCGAACAGCATTATAGAAACGCGGTCCGTTTTTTTGAGCCGGCCGGCTATTCTGTCCGTTTGCTGACCGGAAGCCTAAAGGCCGCGGAGAAAAAGAAAGCCCGCAACGCCATCGCGACCGGTGAAGTGCAGATCATCATTGGGACACACGCGATAATTCAAGATGGCGTCGAGTTCGAGAACCTCGGGCTTGCCGTCATCGACGAACAGCACAGGTTCGGCGTGCTTCAGCGTGCCGCACTCAAGAAAAGCGGCCAGAACCCGGACGTCCTGGTGATGACGGCAACGCCGATCCCGCGTTCACTCGCGATGACGGTTTACGGCGACCTCGATGTTTCTGTGATCGACGAGCTTCCGCCCGGGCGAACGCCGATCAAGACGGTCGTCGTCGGTGAAGACAAACGTGTGGGTGTTTATAGAGGCATCGAACGCGAGTTGAAGCTTGGCCGGCAGGCTTATGTCGTTTATCCGCTTATCGACGAATCGGAAAAGCTCGACCTAAAGGCCGCGACCGCGATGTACGACGAACTGCGCCAGCGTGTCTTCCCGCACCGCTCTGTCGGCTTGCTCCACGGCAAAATGAAAAGCGATGAAAAGGAAGCGATGATGCGGGCCTTCGTCGCGGGCGAGGTCGAGGTGCTCGTCTCGACGACCGTTATCGAGGTCGGCGTAGATGTGCCAAATGCCTCAACGATGGTCATCGAACACGCAGAGCGGTTCGGCCTTTCACAGCTTCATCAGCTTCGCGGACGCGTTGGCCGCGGTGCGGAGCAGAGCTACTGCGTGCTTCTCACCGGCGATAAAAAGACGGCGGTCGCGAAGGAGCGGCTCGGGATAATGGAAGAGACGAACGATGGCTTTAAGATCGCCGAAAAGGATCTAGAACTCCGCGGCGAGGGCGAGCTATTTGGAACTCGTCAGTCCGGTGTGCAGATGTTTAAGATCGCCAATATCATCCGCGATTTCGAGATCCTCGAGGCCGCCCGCAGTGACGCCGAAAAACTCCTTGCCGCAAAAAGGGTGAACCCTGAGACTGCCGCTCTTATCAAACGCGTCCGCGGCGATTCGAAATATCGGCTCGCTGGGATAGGATAGGAGTTTATGCGTGTCATTGCAGGGACTTACGGCGGCCGGATCTTGAAAAGCCCCGCGGATAACCGCACACGTCCGACCTCGGACCGCCTTCGCGAGACGCTCTTTAACATCCTCGCTCCAAAGATCGACGAGCACACCCGCTTCCTCGACCTTTGTGCCGGCACCGGAGCAATTGGGATCGAGGCGATCTCGCGCGGTGCCAAACACGCTACATTCGTTGACCGTTCACGGCGATCCTGTGCTCTGATCGAAGAAAATCTTGACACGCTCGTCGTTCCCGAGGAGCAGACCGAGGTGCTTTCGCTTTCGGCTGAAAACTTTACCGGACGCGAGCATGCGGAGGGCTGGGACATTGTTTTCTTCGATCCGCCATATGAGATGAACTATTCGCCTGTGCTTCATGAATTTGGCGCGGCCGCCAGCCGCTTGCTAAGAGATGGCGGTCTGCTTGTGGTCGAGCACCACGCGAAGACCGTGCTCCCGGACGCGGTCGGCCATATCCGACGTTGGCGGATCCTCAAACAGGGCGAGACGCGTTTGAGTTTTTACGAACGCAGCTAACGGCCGGCGGAGTAACTTTATGCAGATCTTCGTTTGGCTGATACTTTGCCTGATCTGGGGAACGACGTGGATCTTCATCAAGATCGGGCTCGAGGACCTTCCGCCGATCACCTTCGCCGTCAGCCGCTTTCTCCTCTCCGCTGTGCTTCTTTTGCCGGTCGTTTATTTTGCGCGGATCGCCTGGCCGCAGAGCGGGCGAGAATGGAAATTGATCGCGTTGACTGGTGTTCTGCAGTTCACCGTCAACTACAGCACGGTCTTTTGGGCGGAGCAACACATTACCTCGGGCCTCGCCGCCGTTTTGCAGGCGATGATAACGGTCTTTGGACTTGTGCTCGCCTGGATATTTTTGCCGAGCGAACGCATTACTCCGCTGAAGATAATCGCCGTGCTGATCGGCATCGTCGGGGTCGGCATTATCTTTATAGACCAGCTTCGGGTTGAAAGTGCATTGGCGTTTGCGGGTTCTGTTGCGATCGTTGTCGGTGCTTATGCCGCGGCCCAGGCGTCGATTCTGGTCAAGGCAAAGGCGGTCGGGATAGACCCGGCAATGATCCTTCTCTCGCAGATGCTCTGCGGGCTGCCGCCGCTGGTGATCTATGCTCTTGTCGTCGAGGGTTCGCCATTTCAGCATAACTGGAGCACGCGGGCCGTCGCGTCCGTGCTTTATCTCTCGCTCGCCGGGACGATCGCGGCTTTCTGGCTTTATTACTGGCTTCTTGCGAGGATAGAATCAACAAAGGCGATGATGATCTCGCTCGTCACGCCGCTGATCGCCGTCGTGGTCGGCAACATTTTTCTCGGCGAAACGCTCCCGCCGCAAACGCTGATCGGCGGGCTTCTGATCCTCTCAGGAATTGGGCTTATCGTCTTCAGGCGGCGAGTCCGCGAGCTTAAAGCGAACGAATGAACTTCAGATTTACAACTGCAGGCGAATCGCACGGCCCGGCTTTGGTAGTGATAATCGAGGGTGTGCCGGCGGGAATGCCTTTCGACAAAGCCGCTATCGACCATGAACTTTGGCGGCGGCAGCAGGGCTATGGCCGCGGCGGCAGGATGAAGATCGAGTCTGATGCCGTTCAAGTGCTCTCAGGCGTGCGCCACGGCCGTGCTCTCGGTTCGCCGATCGCTTTGACGATCGAAAACCGCGATTTTGTCCATTGGCAAGAAGTAATGTCTGCCGAGGAACTTGAAGTTGAGCCGAAGAACCCGCGGATCGTAAAGCGGCCGCGGCCAGGACATGCAGACCTTGCCGGCGGGCAGAAATACCAGACCCGCGATCTTCGCGACATCCTCGAACGAGCCTCCGCCCGCGAGACCGCAGCCCGCGTAGCCGCAGGTGCGGTCGCCAAACAGCTTCTCGCGGCGTTCGGCATTGCGGTCCGCAGCCACGTGGCAAAGCTCGGCTCGGTGCCTGAAACGCCTATAAGTGCTTCGTGGGAAGAGATAGTTGCGATTGCCGCGGATGCCCCACTCGCTTGCGTCGATAATGATGTCGAGGCGCAAATGGTCGCCCTAGTTGATGAAGCAAAAGCGAACGGCGACACGCTCGGCGGTATCTTTGAGGTAGTCGCCCACGGGCTGCCGATCGGGCTCGGCTCGCACACTTCTTGGGAAGAAAAACTCGATGGCCGCATTGCCCGGGCGATAATGTCGATCCACGCGGTAAAGGCGGTTGAGATCGGCGAGGGCGTCGCGAATGCAGGCCGCTTCGGTTCGGAAGTTCACGACGAGATATACGCCGGCTTTGTCCGCACCACCAATCGTGCAGGCGGGCTCGAAGGCGGGATTACGAACGGCGAGGAACTTCGCGTCCGCGGCTATCTGAAGCCGATCTCAACGCTGCGAAAGCCGTTGACGTCGGTCGATATCGATTCGAAAGAAGAATCGCCGGCCGCTTTCGAACGCTCTGATATAACGGCCGTGCCCGCCGCTGGCGTCATCGGCGAAGCGATGCTGGCGGTCGTTCTTGCGAATTCGATGCGGGAGAAATTCGGCGGCGATTCGCTTGATGAAATGCTCCGCAATTTCGAGTCCTATCAGAAAAGCGTCGCGGAATATTGAATCTTCTCACTTCCCGATATCGCGCCTGAACTGCATTCCGGGCCACGAGATCTCCGCTGCGGCCGCATATGCAATTTCAAGCGCCGCGGCCAGATCATCGCCGACCGCAGTGACACCAAGCACACGCCCGCCTGCGGTCAGAAACTCTTTGCCTTCGTTGAGCTTCGTTCCCGAATGAAAAACGACAACATCCTCGCGGGCCTCCGCTGCGGCGAGCCCATTGATCGCGTCGCCCGACCGCGGCTTTGCCGGATAGTTCTCGGCCGCCAGAATGACGCATGCCGAGGAACCCGCTCGCCACTTTATTTCGGTTTCAGCGAGCCGCCCTTCAAGCATCGCCTCGCAGATATCCACGAGATCGGTCTCAAGCCGAACCAAAATCGCCTGAGTCTCGGGGTCGCCGAAGCGGACGTTGTATTCAAGCGTTTTCGGGCCGGCGTCCGTCATCATCAGGCCAAGAAAGAGGATGCCGCGGAACGGAAAACCATCATTAACACAGCCCTTAAGAGTCGGGCGGACTATCTTTTCAACGATCTCCTCGGTCTGCACTGCCGTTAGCAACGCGTCGTCTGTAAAGGTGCCCATACCACCCGTGTTCGGGCCCGTATCGCCTTCGCCGATGCGCTTATGGTCACGCGTCGGCGGCATCAGCGAGAAGCTTTCGCCGTCAGCAAAAAGAATGAGCGAGACTTCGCGGCCGAAAAGGCATTCTTCGAGAACGATGGTCGAAGCCGCCTCTGCTCCGACCAAACTCTCTAATTCATTGATGGCTTCGATCGCTTCCGAACGGTCGCGGGCAACGACGACTCCTTTGCCGGCGGCAAGCCCGTCGGCCTTTACGACGACCGGGGTTGAAGCGTCGCCAAACCGGCCGCTTTCAAGAATTTCTATCGCCTCGGCCGGAGATGCCGCAACCGCATAGTTAGCGGTCGGGACACCGTGCCGCTGCATGAAATCCTTTGCAACCGACTTGCTCGCCTCAAGCCGTGCCGCCGCATTTGAAGCTCCGATGATTCGCAGTCCGCGAGATTCAAAAACATCAACGATCCCGAGTGCAAGTGCCGTCTCGCCGCCGACGAAGGTAAGATCAATGCCTTCGTGCTCTGCATACTCGGCCAGGCGATCGATCTCGTCCGGTTTGATGTCGACCAATTCGGCGATGGAAGCGATCCCCGCGTTTCCGTTCGCACAATAGACCTTCTCAACCCGCGGGCTCCGTTGAAAGACGTAACATATGGCGTGCTCGCGGCCGCCCGAACCGATAACTAGAATCTTCATACGCTCCGACAATCTTTGCAGAGAACCTGGGTCAATTCAAATCGCACATCCTTGACATGCATTAGCTAATTTTATAAGTTCAGACATTGTTCCCGCTTGGCCCACTCCCTACACAAATTTGCCTGTTCTCCCGGATGCCGGCAATTGTGACAAAGGGCAATTTCAACACTTCCCGACCACTTACGGTTCGGCTGTCGGTCGCGTTTTTCAGGCTGCGATCTTGATTTTTATTGACGATTAAGAGGTAGGGTATGTCAGATAACGGCTTTTCAGATTCATTCAGCGCCCCCTTACAGGCAAGTGCTGAAGAACCACAATTTACCGACCAAACGATCAACTGCATGGATTGCCACAGCGATTTCGTTTGGACCGTCGGTGAACAGCAGTTCTTCCACGACAAGAACCTCCAAAACCCGCCAAAGCGGTGCAAACCCTGCAAACAGGCAAAAAATGAACGGATAGCCGCGATCAACGCAGCTCATGAGCTTGGCGTCAAACAACGGATCGAGGTCCTCGTCGCTTGTGCCAAATGCGGATGCAATACGACCGTTCCGTTCTATCCCTCGCAGGGCCGTCCGGTCTATTGCCGCTCGTGCTACCTCGAGCTCAACCCTTCGCTTCTGCCGCCGCACGAGTAAGGAAGTTAACCACCGACGTGAACATTCGGCCTGAGTTCCGGGTCCGATTCCGCCTGCCTCAATATCTCACGCGTAACGGGCGCTGTGTCGCCCTCGCCGAAGAGTATGTAACGGGCGAGGTACATTATCGGGTTGCCCTCGCTCCAGCCGAAATAGACATGCGGAATCTTGCCCGTGCGATTGCGAAGATCGAGCAGAAGAGCCGCGATCGCATTCGGTACTGCCGGTGATTCTGTCCGCAGAATTTTGTAGCCGTCAACGTCGATGCCGCGAACCGCCATTGTGCCAATGAACTCCGACGCGTCTCCGAGGTCTACCTCATAAAAGATCACCGGATCGGTCGAAGGGATGTGGTTGTCGATCCGCTTTTCGTGCTCCTTGAAACGGTATTCGACGACGTTCCCGACCTCGCGGCGGTTGGTGACAATGCGGATGTCGCCCTCGGCCATTTCTTTAATGAACTCGAGCGCCGTCTCGTCGTATTCGATCTCGTCGATCCGCAGTTCAGTCGTCCGCAGAGCACGCGAAATGAACGACGTAACGATTATTCCGATGATGAAGAGTGCCGCGATCTGGATACCGCTCGGCTGGGCGATCATGTTCGCGACCGTCGTGTAGGCAAATATCAGCGTGATGATCAGGAACGCAACCCATCGCTTCTCTTTCTTTCGCCTCGACGAGATGGTGACCGCGACGGCTGCCGAGGTCATCAGCATCAAGACGCCGGTCGCGTAGGCTCCGCCCTGGGCCGAAACACTTGCTTCAAAAAAGATGGTGACAACGATACAGATCGCCGTGAAAACGATCACAAGCGGACGCGTTGCCCGTGCCCAATCGGGAGCCATGCCGTACCGCGGGAGGTAGCGAGGCACTATGTTAAGCAAACCGGCCATCGCCGATGCACCGGCAAACCAGAGAATGGCGATCGTCGAAAGGTCGTATACCGTACCGAAGCCCGGACCGAGATACTCGTGGGCGAGATACGCTATCGCTCGGCCATACGCCTTTCCGCCGGGGCCGATCTCCGACTGCGGCACGAGCATTGTGGTGATGATGCTCGATCCGATCAGGAAAAAGCTCATTATCACGGCGGCACCGGTAAGCAGCTTTTTGCCTCCGCGGATGCGTCCCTCGATATGAGCCTTTACGTCATCCGGTGCTTCAGAGTGATCGACCTGCGTCGAATGAAAGGCAACAAGCTGCGACTTTTGGACCTCGACATCGCTCTTGATAAGCGGCATGACGACCACGCCGGTCTCAAACCCCGAGAGCCCGAGGGCAAGTTTTGGAAAGGTAAGCAGCGATGCCGCAATGAGCATGAAGATGCTGCCATTCACATTCGGTTGCGACCAAACAAGAGCGCTCCAGTTCGGCACGATCTCCGGCTGGACCCAGACGATCTGATGTATGCCAACACAGATCGTAATGAAATTGAGGGTAAGAAAAACGATAACTATTCCGACCGCGATCCCGATCACCTCATTAAAGCCGCGAAGAAAAACGACACCTAATAAGACGATGAGTACCAAGGTGACGATCACCTCGTGGTGAAGAAAATGCAGATTCTCATCAACGAACGGATTCTCGATGATGTGTTTCGTTGCGTCGGCGGCGGAAAGGGTGATGGTAATAATAAAGCTTGTTGCGACAAAGCCGAGCAGGGCGAGCACGAACATCTTTCCTTTCCATCGCGAAAGGAGGCGTTCAAGCATCGAGATACTGCCGTCGCCATGCGGGCTTTCCTCGGCAACCCGACGATACATCGGCAACGCTCCGAAAAGCGTTAGCGATACGAGAACGATGGTCGCGAATGGAGATAGAGCTCCAGCCGCGAGCAATGCTATTCCCGGTTGGTAACCGAGTGTGGAGAAATAGTCGACGCCCGTAAGGCACATCACCTTCCACCAGGAATGCTTCTGGTGGCGGCCTTCGGGTTCGTGAGGACCTTCGACCTCCGGGACGCCTTCAAACATCCACCGGCCGAGCCTGCCGCGCTTTTTCAGAGCCATAAAATATTAAAAGAACCGCCTCTCAACCAAATATGCGAGAAACAGCTCTTCTTTCAACCATGCCGCCAATCACGGGCATTCAAATAGATGCTCCGCGAGAAAAACACTGTGAGGATATACCACCGCGGGTCAAAACCCAAAGTGGATCGACAATGTGGTTCTCAAAGTTGCCATGAATTGCCGCAAAGGAAGGCCGCGAATCAGAGGCCGAACAAGAAAATGGGCGGCGTCTCCCACACCGCCGCCCGTTTTGGCCGCAAGTCCTCACCCCTTGCGGACCGATGTTCACCGGGGAGGTGAACGCCTCGATTATGCACAATATCGGAAAAAAATGGAAGAAGTTTTTAAACTTTTCTTAATATTTTGAGAAGTCCCGCTTATACCACGGGTTTTGATGGCCGGAAATGGAAAAAACTCCGGGAAAACAGGCTTCGCCGCCGGTGCGGTTGATAGTGCAGAGCGAATAGGCCCCGTTCGGGGCGTCCTCTGAGATCGTAACGTCAAAAATCGCGACGGCACGCCCAAGCGGGTCTTTCGTTAGCAGAATGTTACTTTCGTCGACGACAATATATCGAGAATTCGAATAAAGAACGGGTCGGAGGTCCATTTCCTCCGTCAGCACCATGGAGACGGAAAAGGTCTTGCCGGCGTTCAGGGGCAAGCTAAGAGCCGTCGTCTCGCCGTTGAGGCCGATGAGTGTGGCGGAACCGGTTGATGCCTCTCCGACGATCTCAAAAACGCTAGGCTCGCCGTTCGTTACGTCAACGGTCCCAGCCGTTTTCCCGCTGCTTATCCCTTCGGACTCCGCATTTGCAAAGAAGATGTTGTAAGTTCCTTCAGGCACCGAACGAAGTTGTATGTTGTCGGAATCCGAAGGGATCGAAACAGTCGTGACGAGTTTGCCGCTGACGGCATCTTCAAGCCAAATGAATCCGGCCTCACTGGCCTTGATCTTGCCACCGGAAATTTTCAACTCGACCGATCCGGAGGATCCCTCGTCGCCCGTCTCCGAGCGGTAAATCTCGCGAACAGATGCTACGTCAGTTTCTAAAAGCTCACGTCGGAAAAAAGAATTGACAGAAAAGAGGCCGTTGCGGCTTATCTGCGGCCACATCAGGCTGCCTACGGTTGGGGCGTGATCAAGCCCGAGCAAGTGGCCGACCTCGTGCATCAAAACTGTCTCGAGGTCATAGGTGCCAAATGTTCCGTCGGTCGAGAACTGGTGACTCGCGTTGAGAACGATATCCGCCTCGGAGATATTGCCGCTGCGGTCGAAAAATATCCGCGTGGCGGCCGGAAGCTGGTGTCCGTTCTTGTTGAATACGAGGGTGTTCTCCGATGTCGAAGCGATGGTGATGAGCGAAACGCCATCGCCTCGCGGCCCCGACGGACTGACGTTTTCGATCGAGGTCTGAAAGACCTGAATGCTAATGCCTGCTGCTTCGGCCCATCGCTGAAGGCTTCGCTCGACCGCGGCCGTTGCATCGCTTCCCCGCTTTATCGACGGGCTCTGGTCTGTCAGTGATGTCGAAATGCCGATGCGGATCGTGTTTCCGCGCCAACGCAGCTCTGGAATGCCGCCAGAATCCGTATCGAGAGAAGCGGCGTGGCCCATCTGAGCGCCGAAGATCAGCACCGCCAGAAGAAAAAGACTTTTGAGGCTTCGTTTCATCAAAACGAACCGCCCAGAAAACAGCTAGTCCGCTTCCGAACCGGCGAGGTCCTGGCGATCAATGTTCTCGAGATCGGAAAATGCCACGATCAGGAGCAATACCACCAAAGCAACGGTCGCAAGAAGGTAGATCACAGCGATCTGGTGCATCGCAATGAGAACACCGATCACGATCGCGACTCCGACCAACCAAATAAGGGCGGACATCCGCCTGCTAAGCTTTCTTTTTTCAGCCATATAACACTGCCGTTGAATTGACGGCAATTTTTAATAATAAACTGATTCGGGAACTCTTTACAACGTTTGCTTTCAATCCGACGAGATCAAATCTAATCTATGACCCTTAGCGGAAGTTCCTCTCGTGGAACCGCCGCGGGTCCGAAGCCCTCGACGACTGGCGGAAACTGCCTTCGTTCCCGGCCTCTGATTCCAATATCTACAACGTCGTATGGTTTTAGCTCTACGTCAATGGATGGGTCCGATGCGATCTTTTCCAGGTCCGCCTCAATTATCGAACCCGTACCGCCCTCCCGCCTGTATATTACAACTCGCGACGCGACGGCATTCTTGTCCAGTCCGCCCGCGGCGGCAACCGCCCGCGAAAGCGTTAGCTCGGAACGAAAAAGCTGTCGGCCGGGCCTCGCAATACCGCCGATCACATAAATAGGAGACGCTTCGTTCACATCTACGATATCGCCGGTGAGAACCTGCGGATTCGCCGCAGGGTCGCCGGCGAGGATGTCGCTGATCTTGATTCGCAACGTCTGCGGCGCACGATCGCCGTTTGAAGCCGGGTCACAGCTCGTGTCCGGACGCCGAAAAAGTGTGATCTCACCGCTCGCTAGCTCTGTCAACCCGCCGCTCAAGACAAGAAGTTCCTGAAGGCTTGCCGGCCTCGCAAGGCGAAATCTATGCGGATTTCGAACGCCGCCTGTCAAAAACACGTTCGGCCGGCCAGATGTATCGATTATCCGAACCGTTACCACCGGTTCGCGAAGAAACCGCGAATAGAGCCGGGTGACCTCGGCAGCCACATCGGCTTCCGTCTTGCAGAGGGCATAAACTTGCTCCTCAACTCGATCAAACCCGTCGAGAAATCCTTCGGGGCTGATTCCGCCTCGCCAGTCAAACTCAAAACTTCCGAGCACGTCGATCTCTATACGATCACCATAATGAATTGTCGTGATTTTATTCGATTGTCCGGAAACGCCTGTGACCCCTGCGAGCACAGCGGCGATCCAGAGCACAAGGTAAAGCGAGCTAGGTGTGTAAAAACGACTCAATTTCCTTATATTACGAAATCAGATGCAAAACGACACACACCAAAACAAAAAATCGTGAGTGTTTTATGCGGGATCGCCCGGGATAAACAACTAACCCGCCCGTTCACGCTTTTTTGAACGCGAATTAACCGTCCCCGGAACGGCAAAACCACGAAATTCCAGGTTGCAGTTATCGCAAAGCAGGTTAAATCGGAATATGAGTTTTAGAAGAAAGGGCGTGGGTCGATAACCGCGTCGGATGCGATTACTACGACATTTTGGACAACGTTGAGAGATCATTTAACAAAAGTGCTTTGCTGCTTTCAGCATTGCATCAAGCCCGATGGGCAATATTCTAACAAAGAATTAACATTTTTAGCGCAAAATCTTACAAAAGGTTCGCATGTGTTGCACTCCTACTGGGTGTTCGCGGAGCCCCGCTACGATTCGGCCTCTATCACCTCGCCTTCAACATCAATGACGTTGCCGTAGCCGTCTACTCTGTCTACAGCCGCAAACGTCTCTCGAAGTTCGATCAGCAACCGCTCTTCCGGGTAATGCGACAATGCGGCATCCAATGCGTAGACCGCCCGTCGCGACCTTTTTTGCCTAGCCTCGTCACTATGACCATCGAGAGACGACATATTGACTCCAGCGGCCTCCAGCTTTGCCCAACGGATCATGTGCTCATAGTGAAGCCGGTTGGCGACCACGGTTCCCTTTCTGAACGCCGCAAACCGCGGTGAACCCGCTGCAACACGGGGCAATTCGCTTTTGATCACTTCAAGATATTCCTCACAAAGGAGAAAGACCTCGCGATGTCCGTCGGCAAGCCCGCCGAGAACATTCGCCGCCTCGGATTTCTGCTGCATCGACCGGACCCAGGCAGCATTATGCTCTACGGTAAGCTTAAACGAGGGCTTCGGAACTTCGAACTCACCGGAAACATTGCTGATAAGCCGACGTTCCCGCGAAAGCATCTTTTTCCTCATGCTCGTGAGGAACGCCTCGCGAAATATGACCGCTCCGGAAAGGCAGGCGACTCCCGAAATTATCGCCCAGTTCGCTGCCGATTCATCTCCGGTCTCATGGAGCACCATCCATACGAACAGAGCGACAAGCAGGGAAAAAAGAACAAACGCGATATAAAAACCCGCCGCGGGCAGCCGAAACGGCTCGCGTTTAGCCAGCGGCCCACGATTCGCTCCGACACGCCGGTCTGCTCGGCTCAATGTACTTGCTTGCCTGCCCGTCATTTCAGACGTAAATACTGTATCGTTTCGGCCATTTAGTCAATGTTGTCATTTCCTCATCGCGGTTTGGTGCACCAAAGTACTTGCGTCCTCTGCTATAATACCGCTCGCTGTGACCAAGGGAAGGAAAAAGAAGCGGACGTCGATCTTTGAATCGATCAGGAAGCCGACCGCACCGCCGAGCCGTAAGATCGACCCGAACAAACCGGCGGAAAAGCTCTATCCTTCGGGCCGAAAGAGCAAGCACAAACACAAGACCCCGACGGAAGACAATTCAGATGTTTAGTAAACGTAAACAGGAACCGATCAAGAAGCACATCTGGGCACGGCCCGAGATGCTGGTCACTTTCCGAGCCGAAATAATGCCCGGGAAGACCCGCGACGAGCGAACCTTCAAGGTTAAAGAGGTCCGCCCAAACGGCCGGGTCAAACTTTATGACTTTCCGGATGAACACCGGCAAAGCTCGTTCGAGCCGATCAATTTCCTTCGACCGGCTCCAGTCACGCTTCAGAAATGATATTGCCTGACGGGCTCAATGATCGTCACGTCCCGGTCAAGGGTCGCCCGCAACTCGTCGATCACCTCGCTTCGATACATCGGCTTGATGTTTATTATGCAAACCTCCACATCAAGTTTGAGCAGCCCAAGGTCGACCTTCAAAGTTTCAGGGGTGAAATGATGTGAGGCCTCGGCGAGTTCCGACATCCGATCCGGAAATGCACATTCGATAAGAACTGCCTTCAGGTCATCTCGTTCATTCACCTTCGCCCAAAACGCCGACGAACTGGATGTATCGCCTGAAAATGCGATCGCCGAGCTGCCGTCATCGATGACAAAGCCCGACGATGGCACCTTGTGGTCGACGGGGATCGACGAAAAGGTCAGGCCGCCGATATTGAATCGGGCACCGAGTTCAAAGGGCCGATATTCCATCACCGGCCCATTATCATTCTGCAGTTCCGAAAACCGCGGATAAACCGACCAATTGAAGACATCGCGTTCGAGGACCTCGATAACATCAGCAGTTGCGTGGATCCGTATCGGCTCTGTAAGGGAGGCAAAAAGGTCATCGATGAATAGCGGCAGACCGGCGATGTGATCGAGATGGGCATGGGTCAGAATGATATCGCGAACGGAGCGGCGATCCGCTTCGCTGGCGGCCATTGCAAGGCTTCCCGCATCGAGTGCGACGCGATCATCGATCAAAAACGAAGTCAGGTGCTGGCCGGCCGAATAGACGCCATTCTCGTCAAATGAACTTGGAAGAAGTCTTAGCTTCAAATCCCTATCCCCGATCGGGCGTCATCGGAGGCACGTCTGGCCCCGCCCGCCGTCGATCTCGTATGTTACGCCCGTGATCCAGCCCGCTTTTTCCGAAGCGAGAAACGCGACCAACTCGGCCACCTCGCTCGCCTCGCCGGGCCGCCCAAGTGGATGTGTCCGTTTTGCGTTCTCGAGAAAGGCCTCGTAAGCCTCCTCGGACATTCCACCCCGTTTGTGCAGGTTCGTAACTACCACTCCCGGATTGACAGCGTTCACCCGGATGCCCTTTTCAGCAAGTTCCAGGGCCGCGCAACGTGTTAATTGATCGACCGCCGCTTTCGAAATGCAGTAGGCCATCACGCCCGGAAATGCCCTCGAACCTGCAATGCTTGAGATGTTGACGATATTTCCGCTCGTTTTTTCCAAAAAAGGCAAAACTTTTTGCATTAAATAATAAACAGAGCGGAGATTTATGCCCATCAACTTGTCCAGATCATCAACCGATGTGTCTGCAAGCGTGCCCGAGCGAATGATGCCGGCGGCATTGACCAAAACGTCAATTTGACCGCAATGCTGCACGGTTTCGGAGACGAGTCGGTCGATCTGCGATTGTTCCGTCAGGTCTGCGAGGTGAACGCGCAGGGTACCTGTCAGTTCACGAACCTCTTCGCGAAGCTCGCTGAAACCCGCCTCATTCCGTCCGACGGCAACGACCGTCGCGCCTTCTTGAGCAAATTTGACCGCCGTGGCCTTGCCGATACCGCTGCTGGCACCGGTTACGATCGCAACCTTGTCCTTCATTGTTTTTTGGGGATTCCGTATATATTTAGAACGCTTAGGATAGCAATACGGATTGAATTGTTGCAAAAGGTCAATAGCCAAGAAAAGAAAAAAGCCGGTCACATGCCGGCTTAAGTATAGGTATTAAGGGGATCTTATCTCGTTTGGGTTAGCCTTCTGAGGCTCTCGGGCTTTGAGCAAAAAGCTTTTCGAATGCGATGTAGGTCTCCTCGCTCTTACGCGATTGGAAATCACTCACCCACGCAGAGACTGTCTTAACCGCGTCCCGGGCGGCATCGCGGGCTTTTGTAGGTTGTTTGATATTCTTAGCCGCCGATGCCTCAAACGCCGCTTTCTTAATGACCTTGACCTTTCTATCCTTCATTGCTTTAATCCTGTTAATCCCAATCTCGGTAAAAATATTCCCAAAACTCTTTGGCCAACTTGATTGCCCGCTATTACATTCTGCAATCACCGTGCCAATACCATAAGAACGACTGAAATCGAAGTTTTTGCATAATCGCTAAAAGTTTTGTGATAACCGAGGAAATTTCGCATTTTGCGAACCGGTTTCACCAATTTCTTGCGATTTCCCTATTTTTGCCTTACGAATTCACAAGGCCCTAGGTTCCCAAATTATTGTTAAAGCCTTTGCTTCTCGTTAACTAAGACGTAACGGGAGCAGGCAACCGGACACGTTGGACGCAGGAACGATACTTGCCGCGTATACCGCGATGGCCATTGATATCATTCTTGCCTATCTTGCTCTTGGATCCCCAGTCGGGGTCTATTTGCTGCTTCAAGCCGAGAAGTCAAGACCTACTTTCTCAACATTCGGAAAAGCATTCGTCGGTTTCGGTCTTTGGCCGATCTGTTTGGGCATTCTGCTATACAAGCGAAAACCTGTTTTGATTACTGCCTCTACCTTCGATACGCGTAATACATCGGATTCACGTATCACTCGCAATGCAACATCATTGAGATCGGCAGTCGAAGGTCATATCGAAAGGTCAGAGGACCGCCGCTTTGCTTTACGAAAGGAGCTTTTTGACGCGATCGATCGGTTTGTCGGCCTTCGACTTGCGAGCCACGAGAACTTTGCGGTGCAGCAAATCAATGCCGAGATCTTTACGGTTGCGGGACATCCAAATCCGGGTCTTGCAAGCATGTGCCTCGCCCGCCGGAACGCGCGGCGGGTCACGATCCACGCACGACGTTCGGCCGATGATCTGAGAGAAACGCTCCGGCTCAGGGCTCCGGAGGTCGCCGGATCGGCGTTGGCCGACGAGCTATTGACCGATCGCACGGTCATCGAGCTACAGCAAGCAACTGCCGGGCACAACGCCGTCATCATATCGGGGAGTTCATATGGAAACGATAACGCAGGTTGACGAAAGCGCTCTTTCACCTCTTATGGCCGGCGACGACCTTGATTACGAAAGGCGGATCGACGAGCTTCGCAATGCTGCCAATGAACTTGCCATCGCAACCGGTAATGCGCCCAAAGCGTTAAGCTTTATAAACCGGGAACTCGACCTCACGGCATCCATCAAATACTTTGGCCTTGCGATCGGCACGGTGCCGACCGCGGCGATTCTTGTGCGATTGTTTGTGATGGATACCTCTTCTCCAAACCCGGCAGTTCTTTTGCTGGCTGCTCTAGCGACCGCCGTGACCGGAGCAGTGGGCTTTTTGACCGGCGGTGTTGTTGCTCGATCGCTAGACAATATTCTCGCGTCCGGGTTCATTCGCTCGCTCTTGTTCATTCCCATCCTCGGTGCCGCTTGGGGGATTGTTTCCGGAGCTGCCGGCGGCATATTCTTGTTCGTATTCGGAGCGTTCGTTGGAGCCTTCATCGGTGGAGCTGTTGCCGCGGCTGCACTTCCTTTGTTTGCGGCTGTTCATAGTCTCGCCGCTGATGATGGGAAGATCGCCGTCAAGCGCTTTATCCCGTTAGCAGCTGGGATTTCCGGCACCGCAGCTGCCCTTTTTCTCGGATCGTGAAGCATTTCGCCTACGTCGACTTGTAACATGCTTGTAACTTTGTGTTAACATTCCGCGCGTCGTTAAGACTCCGATGTGAGCGAGAACGTGGAACGTTACACCAAACCCATAAAGCCCTTTCTCTTTCTATTTGTTTGCCTTTTGGTACTTACCGCGACTGCCTTCGCTCAGTCGACCTCGGGCGAGCGTGACTTTCAGGTCTGGAGCGAAACTGCAGTAAATATCCCGCTGGTCAAGAAACGCGATGCGAATGACAAGGAGTACAATGACCTGTCGCTGCTATTGATCGGCAGCATCCGCCTTGGCCGCAACAAGCTTTACCCTGTTGACGAGCGGGTCGGGATCGGCTTTGAAAAGCGGATAAATAAATACGTCTCGATCACACCTACGTATATCTACAAATATGCTGAGCAGTTTCCGGGGCGAAAGGATCTGGAACATCGGGTGCGCCTCGACACGACGATTTCCCTTAAATACAGAGAACTGTCAATTAAAAACCGTAATCGGGTCGAATACAGGTTTCGTCACAGCCGGCAAGACACAGTTCGCTACCGCAACCGCATTACGCTAAAGCACCCCGTCAAGAAAGATGGTCAAACGATTTTCTCGCCATTCGTAGCAGACGAAATCTTCTACGATTTTCGCGAAGGCCGATTTTTTCGAAATGAGATTTCGATCGGGATCGAACGTAAAGTGACCTCCAATTTTTCGGCTGAAATTTTTTACCTGAATCGCTATAATTCGGGCGGACTTCCAAAGTACATAAACGCTATCGGCCTTAACTTCAAGATCGAGATCGACTAGGCCTGTCCGGGGACGCGAGTTTCCGCTATCGAGGCTGCGGGCTTAGAATGCTCTTGATGTTCGCATTCTTTCAGCTCGCGGTCGTGATCCTACTCGTTCTGCTCGGGTTTTTCGTTTTTGTGAATGACCCACGGAGCCGAGCAAATCAGACGTTCGGTGCGTTCATTGCGTTTCTCGCCTTTTGGACCACAAAGGACCTTGTTTTCTGGAACTTCAACGACCCCGCATTCGGAGCCGGCTGGTGGGCAGCGGCAAGCTTTGCGACTGCCCTGTTCCTTCAATACGCACTTGTCATCTTTGCTTGGGTCTTTCCGGAAAACAATCGTATTCCGAGGGAGAAAGCGGCGGTATTCTTCGCTCCAGGCCTGATCTTTATACCGGCTGCTTTGCTCGGCTATCTGTGGGAATCGATCGAACTTGCCGACGATAGTTTCTCCATTGCACTTTCGCCGCTCGCTTACATTTTTGTAGGCTACATTTACTTTCTGTTCTTTTATGGGTTCGCGGTGCTCGCACGGAAATATCGGCTCTATGCCGGCACCCAGCGGGCAAAGCAGCTCGGAGCCATTATCCTTGCACTCGCGATTACCGGCGTCCTAAAAACACTCGCGAATCTAATACTTCCCTACTTTGACCGCTATGAGCTATTGCCTTTCAGTTCGTTGTTCGTCATTCCCGGAGTTCTTATCTATGCCTACGCAATAACGAATTTCAAGCTGCTCTCGCTGCAAACGACTCTCGATCAATTTAGACTTTTCCCGATCACTTATAAGATCGCCGTGAGCATTGCAGCGGTTGCCGTACCATCGTTTTTCATCTTTCAGGTGCCGATCGCTTGGTGGGCATTTCGCGATGGGATGACTTCCTTTGCCTGGGAGAAGTTTTTGATCTTCAGCATCATCTCGGCACTTGTCCCGAACCTGCTACTACTGCTGATGGTCGTTCGTTCGGTCTCGCGGCCGCTTCAGCGGATAACTCTTGCCGCGATCGAAGTCACAAATGGACGGTACGGTGCGGAGGCCGACCTCAGAAAAAGCAATGACGAGATCGGGCTTCTCGCTTCATCGTTTAATGAAATGAGCCGAAAGATGGCCGAGGATCTTGAACGGCTGCGGCGTATGAACGAGCAACTTCAACGAGCGGACAGGCTGGCCGCGATGGGAACACTTGCTACAGGTGTCGCCCATGAGGTCAATAATCCGTTAGCTTCCATCTCGTCGCTTATTCAACTTATACGCTCCCGCAAAGATAACGATCCGGAAACGAACGAGGACCTCGACCTCATCGCCGCACAGATCGAGCGGATCAAACGGGTGACGCACGACCTCACAGACTTCTCGCGGAGCCGACCGCCGGGCCGTTCATTGGTAAATGTAAAGGATGTCGTGAATTCGGCACTTCAGCTTGCGAATTACGATGCAAGCTTTAGCCGGCTTGAGATCCGGTCGAGTGTCTCAGATGAACTACCGCAGATAATGGCCGATGCGAGCCAGTTACAACAGGTCCTCCTAAATCTATTGCTTAACGCCCGCGATGCGATGCAGGACGGCGGCGTATTGGAGATCAACGCCGCGCATTCGGGTAATGCTTTGCGATTGACCGTAGCGGATTCAGGCAGCGGATTCGACGAACAGGTCTCTCGAAATGCCTTCGATCCATTCTTTACGACCAAGCCTGCCGGAAAAGGCACCGGGCTCGGCCTTGCCGTCTGCTACGGCATCGTGACTGCCCATGGCGGTACGATCGAGATCCGTTCAGCCGAGAAAGGCGGTGCCGAGGTGGTCGTCGAAATTCCCATCGCCAAATGAAAAGGCGGGCGCCGAAATGCCCGCCTTAGTTCAAAAAGATCAAACGACCTTACCTCACGTAGTAACGCTTTCCGTTACGAGTGTAAAACTGCCGGCCATTGTTTGCGCGATAGTAGCGGTTGCCGTTCTTGGTGTAAAGATACGTTGCACCTGCACCCGCAAGTCCGCCAACGACCATTCCGGTCTTACCGCCCACCCAGGCACCGGTACCGGCACCGAGAAGCGTACCACCGGCGATCTTCGCACCACGGCGATAGTTGGAATTATATGCTCGGCGCTTAGTTCCCTTACGGCTTGAGGCGTAAAGTAAACCGGCACCGGCACCGATCATCGCACCGTTACGTCCGCGACCGATCAAAGCACCTGCTGCCGTACTACCGGCGACGATCGCTATATTGGTCGCGAGCCCTGGATACTTCTTCTTCTTTCTTCGCGTCTGACCGTACGATTCCGGTACGATCATCGTGAAGATGAATGCAAAGAAAATTGAGACTATAACTAGTTTCTTCATAATATCTCTCCCCCAAAAAGAAGTTTCAAGTGTTTATATAGTCAACCTCTGTGCCAAAGCGTTATGAATCACCATTATTCGGTTAACTCTTTGAGTTTCTTGAGCTGGGGGTGGTGATTTATTTTATCGAAGTGATCGAATCAAAGAACGAAACCCACGATATAGTGCGGGCTTTCTTGACAGTCACACGATTTCGTTGCACTTTAGTTGATATTCCCGTTGCAACCGCAATCACATACGAGGTCAAAAAAAATGCGAAAACTACTAAGGCTGATTAGTGTAGCCGCGCTGTTCGCGTGTCCGATTTTAGGACAGCAGCAGCCGGTTGCCTTTACAAATGCGCGACTCATCCCTATCACAGGTCCTGAGATCGAAAGCGGAACTATAGTCGTCCAAGGCGGTAAGATCACCGCCATCGGGCCGTCTGCTTCCGTCCGCACACCTGCAGGCGCTCGGGTCGTTGACATGGCCGGCAAAGTTATAATGCCTGGACTTGTTGATACCCACAGCCATATCGGCGGAACTGCTGGTGCCGATGCCTCAGGGCCGATCCAACCGGAGGTCAGGCTACTCGATTCTTTGAATGCTAGATCTGCGAGCATCCAGCGTGCTCAGTCCGGCGGAATTACATCTGTCAACGTGATGCCTGGCTCGGGCCATTTGAACAGCGGTCAAACTCTATATCTTAAGCTCCGGGATAACGCCGTGAAGATCGATGACATTCTCATCCTCGATAAGAACGGCAAATACATGGGCGGGATGAAGTTTGCCAATGGCACGAACTCGATCCGTTCAGGCGGCGGAAGCTTCCCAGGCACTCGGGCGAAATCGGCTTCGCTCATCCGTGAGCAGCTGATCAAGGCTCGCGAATATCGCGACAAGATCCAGAAGGCCGGTGGCGACGCAAGCAAGATGCCGGCTCGCGATCTTGCGATGGAAGCTCTTGTTGAAGTGCTGGAAGGCACCCGCGTTGTACATTTCCATACGCATCGGCATGACGATATTCTCACCGCTCTACGGCTGCAGAAGGAGTTCGGGTTCCGAATCGTTCTTCAGCACGTTTCAGAAGCATGGAAAGTCGCCGAAGAGATCGCCGCGGCAAAGGCTCCGGCTTCGATCATCTTCATCGATTCGCCCGGCGGAAAGCTTGAGACGATGGACATCAAGTTTGAGAATGGTGTTGCACTCGAAAAGGCAGGGGCTTTGACCGGCTTTCATACCGACGATTCGATAACAGATTCTCGGCTCTTCCTCCGCTCTGCCGGCCTTGCAGTCCGCGTCGGAATGTCGCGTGAGAAGGCTCTTTATGCCCTAACGATGGCGAACGCGATAATGATGGACCTTCAGGACCGCGTCGGTTCGCTTGAGGTTGGGAAGGACGCCGACATGGTCGTACTCTCCGGTGATCCGCTGAGCGTTTACACCAACGTCCTCGAAACATGGGTCGAAGGAAACAAGGTCTTTGACCGATCGGACCCGAAAGATTATCTGATCGCCGTCGGCGGCTTCGGTGCCGGCAATGACGAAAACACCGATCATATTCACTGCTTCGACGGTGACATCGGAGGTGGAAACTAATGAGCATTTCAAACATCAGTAAAAGAATCTTCGGACGTGCACTAGCTGCCGTTTCGCTTTTTGCAGTTGCCGCATTCCCGTTCGCTACATCTGCCTCGGCACAGATCGCCGTCCGCGGCGAAACCGTTTGGACAATGACCGGTGAACCGATTTCGAACGGCGTCGTCCTCGTAAAGGACGGCAAGATCGAAGCAGTCGGCACCGCGGCACAGGTCCGCATCCCGGAGGGCTATCGGATCATGAATGCAAAGGTCGTGACGCCGGGGCTTATCGATGCCCACACCGTTATCGGCCTCAATGGCTACCTCAATCAACCGCACGACCAGATGGCTCTTGACGGCGGTTCTGCATTTCAGCCGGAACTTCGTGCCATCGATGCCTACAATGCCCAGGAGACGCTCGTCGAATATGTTCGCAACCTCGGCGTAACGACCATCCACACCGGCCATCAGCCTTCGGCGCTTGTCTCCGGCCAGACGATGATCGCAAAGACGACCGGCAAGAACGTTGACGAAGCCACGGTCTCACAACTCGCGATGATCGCGGTGACTCTCGGTCAAGCTGGGCTTGCCGGTCAGGGCCGGTCGCCGGGAACGCGTGCGAAACAGGCCGCAATGCTGCGCGGCGAGCTGATCAAAGCTCAGGAAGCCTCGAAGAAATCGGAACCGCCGACCGACCTGAAGAGCCAGATAATGGTCCGCGTGATCAAACGCGAAGTGCCTTTGCTGGTCACCGCGGAGAAGGCTCAGGATATTCTCACCGCTCTTCGAATCGCGAAAGAATTCAACATCCGTATCGTGCTCGATGGTGCATCCGATGCCCAGCTTGTTATCAACGAGATCAAGGCAGCCGGAATTCCCGTCATTCTTCACCCGACGATGGCCCGGCCCGGCGGCGACCGCGAAAATCTTTCGATGGCAACGGCCAAAAAGCTTAAGGATGCCGGGATTCTCTTCGCCATTCAGAGCGGCTACGAAGGCTACGTACCGAAAACCCGCGTTGTGCTTTTTGAAGCGGCTGTCGCTGCGGGTGCCGGACTCGGAAGACGCGATGCACTTGCGAGCATCACTATCGATGCAGCTCGCATCATCGGGCTCGATTCGCGGATCGGATCGCTGGCCGTCGGGAAAGATGCTGATATCGCGATGTATGACGGCGACCCGTTTGAATACACGACCAAGTGCGTCGGGACAATGATCAACGGCAAAATGGTCAGCGAGGAGGCGAGGTAGGCTCGAAATGAAACGAATTATTTTTCTTTTCCTGATCGCATTTTCTTTAGCCGTTGTCGGGATGGCTCAAGCTCCCGCGAGTTCGCCCGCTCCCGCTCCGCCGGCGGTGGAAAAAGAAGACCCGCCCGTTGTGACAAAGCATTCGGCAAGGGTCGGCGGGCGTGTGCTCAACTATACGGTTACGACCGGGTTCATGCCGATCCGCAATCCGCAAACGCAGGTGACCGAAGGCCGTATCTTCTACATGGCCTATCAGCTTGATGGCGTTGCGGATAGGTCAAAGCGGCCGCTGATGTTCTCTTTTAACGGCGGGCCGGGTTCTGCATCGGTGTGGCTTCACCTCGGTGCCCTCGGGCCAAAGCGGGTGAAGATGCTCGACGACGGCATGATGCCGCCGCCGCCCTATCAACTGGTCGAGAACGATCATAGCTGGCTTGACCTGACCGACCTTGTCTTTGTCGATCCGGTCGGAACGGGGTACTCGCGGGCGACGAAGCCGGAGTTCGCCTCGAAGTTCTTTTCGGTCAATGGCGACATCGAATCGAACGGCGAGTTCATCCGGATGTTCCTTGTTCGCAATGAACGATGGTCGTCGCCGCTTTTTCTCGTTGGTGAAAGCTACGGAACGACCCGCGTCGCCGGGCTTTCGAATCACTTGTTCGAACGCGGAATTGGGCTGAACGGCGTTGCGATGGTCTCCATGGTGACGAACTTTCAGTCGATCCGCTTTGCCGATAACAACGATACGCCGCTTGTGAAGATCTTCCCTTCGTATGCGGCAACGGCGTGGTACCACAAAAAGCTCTCGCCCGAACTGCAGCGAAAACCGCTTGAGGAATTGCTCCGCGAAGCCGAGGCTTTTGCCGTTGACGAACTCGCTCCCGCCTTGCTGCGTGCTGACCGCCTGACGGCTACCGAACGGAACGCGGTGGTGCAAAAATATGCGGCTTACAGCGGGCTCTCTACGACCTTCGTCGCGAATCAAAACCTCCGCGTCGAACTAGGCGAGTTCAATAAAGAGCTTCTCCGCGATCGTCGGCGGACGACCGGCCGGCTCGATAGCCGTTTCACAGGCATCGACCGCGATGCGGGCGCCGCAGGGCCTGAATTTGACCCGAGCATGACGGCGATCCGGCCGCCTTACACGGCAACGCTTAATGACTATGTCCGCCGTGAACTCGGCTTCCAGACCGACCTAGAGTATTACATCCTCGGCGGCGGCATCACGCAGCCCTGGAACTGGAACACGAACAATGGCTGGGCAGATACGACCCAGGCACTTTCGAGTGCAATGCGGAAGAACCCGTATATGAAGGTGTTCCTCGCCAGCGGATACTACGATATGGCGACGCCATATTTCGCGGCGGATTATACCTTCGCTTCGCTCAATCTCGAACCTGAGATCCGGCGGAACATCTCGACCGCCTATTACGAGGCCGGCCACATGATGTACATCGAGGTCGGTTCGCTGAAAAAGCTGAAAGACGATATTCGCGTCTTTATCAACGGAAGTGTTCCGCGTTAGGTAGGTTGTTTATCGCAACTGTATTCGGGGCGAGCGGCTCTAGTGAGCTGTCTCGCCTCGAATCAGTTTTAGAGCGTGGATAAGGACAGGCTCGAAGACTGCGAAGCATTCGCGGACGCCTTTTGGCGAACCGGGCAGGTTTATGATCAAAGTTTTACCGCGGATACCTGCAACTGCTCGGGAAAGCATCGCAAATTTCGTCTTTGCGGCGGTCTCTCGCCGGATCGCCTCGGCGATGCCGGGAGCTTCTCGGTCGATCACGGCGAGTGTCGCCTCTGGTGTAACGTCCCTCGCGGCGAATCCCGTCCCGCCGGTTGTCAGAATCAGGTCAACTCGAGCTTCGTCCGCAAAGGCGACAAGAGCATCATGAATGGCATCGAACTCGTCCGGCACGATCACACGCTCGGTAACGCCGATGCCGAGGCCGAGCAAAAGCCCGACCAGGACCGTCCCTGACTCGTCGGTTGCCTTGGTCCGTGTATCGCTCGCGGTCAGCACCGCTGCTCTGATCTCCGGGTCAAATTTCATCTATTTCAAGCCGCGGTCGCCTCTAGCTTTTCGAGCGCTCGCTGCCTTCGGCTATAGAGTACGCTCATCAGCACTCCGGCGACAACCAGGAACATCCCGGCTATCGAGAAAACCGTCTGAGGTTCGCCGAAGATGATCCAGCCGATCGAGACCGCATAAACCAGGCCGGTGTAGTTCACTATCGCCACTCCGGCAACCGCCTCTCGCTGCAATGCGTTCGTCAGGAACATCTGCCCGAGCTGAGAGAATATTCCGATGAGAAGCAGGTAAAGCCAGTCCCAGCCGACCGGCGTCGTCCAATAGAACATTATGCTGATGCCGCCGGCGACGACCCCGACAAGCTGAAAATGAAGTACGACCGTAAGCGGATGCTCCTTGCCCTTCAGCGAGCGGACAAGATTATATGCAACGCCTGAGAAAAGTGCGGAAATGATGCCGAGCATTGCGTAAAACGCCGAGACGCGACCATCAAGCTGCTGTATCAAAACCACCCCCGAGAAAGCGAGGGCGTAAAAAATCCATTGCAGCGGCCGCACGCCTTCCTTCAAGAGAAATATCGCGATTATTGTAGTGAATATCGGAGAAAGATATTGAATGGTGGTCGCGGTCGCAAGCGGAACATTCTGGACCGTGACGAAAAAAAGATAAAGAGCAATGGTGCCGAAAAAGCCGCGAAGCAAAAGCAGCATCCGGTTTGAGCCGATCCAATCCGCCCTGGCCATTCGCAGACCGTAGAAACAAAACGCTGAGGCGATGACACATCGAAAAAAGACGATCTGCATCGCCGGAAGATGTGCGACCTGCTTAACAAAAAGATTCGCGAGGGCGAACGAGAGGGTCGAGAGAAACATCGCCTTTACGCCGGCGGTTAAAAGAGAGTTATCGTCGCTCACGGATGTTTTCGAGAAGCAGGCGAGCAGCCGCAGTCAGCGGAACATTCAGAACCGCGGCGGAAGGCCGAACTGCGGCGAATCAGCCCGACAACGCCGAATGCCGCCGCTCCAATGATCACGGCATAAACGATAACAGACTGTAATGAAAGCTCCATTCAAGCCCTAAGTAAATCCGAGCAGTCGTCCGCCTTGATAAGCGACAAACGCCCCGAGATACGCAAGCAGCGTCATATAAACGACCATAAAAAGCGGCCATCGCCAACTGTTCGTTTCGCGGCGGACGATAGCGACCGTACTCATGCACTGCATTGCCAGGACGAAAAAGACCATCAATGAGATAGACGTAAGCGGCGTCCAAACCGGCAACCCATCTGCTCGCTTGGCATCGCGGAGTGCCGATGCAAGCCCGCCCGTCTCCTCGGCATCACCACCGACATTGTAGAGAATGCTGAGCGTTGAGACCAAAACCTCGCGGGCGGCAAAGCTCGCGATCAGAGCGACGCCGATCTTCCAATCGTAGCCAAGCGGCTCGATCACCGGCTCGATCGCATGCCCAAGCCGGCCGGCAAAGCTATTCTCAAGCTGCGTGCTTGCCGCCGTTTCCGAGCCCGGTTCGGCCGCCGCATCGCTCCGCGGAAAGTAGGCGAGCGCCCAGAGAATGATCGAGATCGCAAGGATCACCGTACCTGCCCTACGCACAAAAAGCCCGGCCCGCTCAAGCACATTTGCCAGAACCGTGCGAAAGCTCGGCATTCTATAGGGCGGCAGTTCCATCATGAAAGGCGGCGTCGGAGACTTGAGCACCGTTCGTTTAAGGATGAATGCAACGACTATGGCGGCGACAATGCCGAGTAAATACATCCCTAGCATTATCACCGCCCCGAGCGAGACAAATCCGAAGACCGTTTGCCCACCGAAAAAGGCCGCGATCATAAGGACATAGACCGGCAACCGCGCCGAACAGCTCATCAGCGGGGCAATCATTATCGTCGCCAGCCGGTCGCGGCGATCCTCGATCGTACGCGTCGCCATGATACCCGGAATCGCGCAGGCAAAGCTGCTGATCAGCGGCAGAAATGCCTTGCCGTGGAGCCCGATGCGGCTCATCAGGCGGTCTAGCAAAAATGCCGCCCGTGACATATAGCCCGTGTCCTCAAGTATCGATATAAAGACGAAAAGCAGAATGATCTGCGGGAGAAAAACGAGTATCCCTCCGACGCCGGCGATGATGCCGTCGACGACGAGGTCTGCCAGCATTCCCTCGGGCAGGACGCTCCTCGCCCCTTCACCAAGTGCTCCGAACCCGGCTTCAAGCAGATCCATCGGCAAGGTCGCCCATGAAAAGATCGCCTGGAAAACAAGAAGCAGAATGCCAAAAAGCACCAGCAAGCCCCAGACCTTGTGCGTTAGTATCGAATCGATCCGGTCCGAAAAACGATGGGCGTCGAGGTCGTTGTGCTTCACCGCCGATTGAACGAGGCCGGAGATGAAACGGTAGCGGCCAAAGACATCGCTTCCCTCGCCGGCGAGCTCTGCAGCGAGCCCATTTGGCACTCCGGTCTTATTCCCGAGTACGCTGCTGACAGCCTCTCCGAGCTCCGCGATGCCGGTTCCCTTTCGCGAATCGACCGGCACCACTGGCACGCCAAGCCCGGCCGCGAGCGACGCAAGATCAACGACGTGCCCCTGTTCTTCAAACAGATCCATCATCGTGAGTGCGACGACGACCGGCGTTTCGTATTCGATGATTTGCGTTATTAGGTAAAGGTTGCGCTCGAGGTTGGTTGCATCGACGACCGCGACGATCGCATCCGGACGAACCGGAGACTCGGCCGAACCGCGGAGGACATCTCGAGCGATCTCCTCGTCCATCGAGGTGGCATCAAGGCTGTAAAGGCCGGGCAGGTCGATCAACTCAGCCGAGCCTTCGCCGATGCCCCATCGCCCGGAGCGGCGTTCGACAGTTACGCCCGGGTAATTTGCGACCTTGTGGCGAAGCCCTGTAAGTGCATTGAAAAGAGTGGTTTTCCCGGCGTTCGGATTGCCGGCAAGGGCGATGACCGGTGAGGCCTTTTGGGAATTAGCTCCGTCCATTTGTGCTTTCCGGGTCGATCTGGACGACCGCCGCTTCCTCCTTTCTAAGAGCAAGATTGTATCGGAGAAGACGGATCTCGACCGGATCGCCGAATGGAGCGTGCTTAATGACCGCGATCTTAACGCCCGGAACGACGCCGAGTTCGCTAAGCCTTCGGCCAACGCGGGAGCCATCATCGACCGCGGTCACAATTCCGGAACTTCCGGCTGGCAAGTCGGAAAGCCTCATAAACTGAAGTGTAATCTAATTGAAAACCACTTTCAATTTCGCATTATGTCAATTTTTTGAGGTTCACGCGGAGGTGCAGAAAGGCGAAACTGAACATCAATTAGTTCAAACTCGAAAGTACCGAGAACAAGCTTAAGAGGCGTTCTATTTGCGTCAAGCCCAAGCCATAATTTTGGAAAAAGCCGGTCGAGCTCGGGATTCTGGGGGAGTATGGTGATCAACTGCGCCGGGCGTGCTTCCCCGCGGTTCATCAAGGTTTCGCCCTGCCCGGGGCGAAGGGTGAAGACCGTGGCCCGGTCGCGCCAAAAGACAGACACCCGCGTGTCATTTACCGGATTTTTTGCGTCGCTGCTCGGCTTAAGATTGAAAGAACGCACGGCATAAAAAAGCGAGAGAACGCTATGCGTTGCAAATGGAGCATCCAACCGGGTGCCGTCGTAGACGATCGCGTTGGTCGTCCGGTCGAGCGTGGCAGTCTGCGACATCGCGGCGAGTGCACCCGAGAAACGAACTTCGGTCTTGAACGGGATCATCGTCCGCGGATCTACAAATGTGACTATCGAGTCGCCATTGCGGATTGCTGTCGAAGTCGCCGGGACATCGGAGAACCTTGCGGCAATGCGAATTGAATCGATACCATCAAACTCCCGCCTCTCTTCGGCAGCGACCGTCAGCAGGCCGGCATCGACGCCGGCTTCCCTTACGCGAAACTTCATTGTCTCGCCAAGAACGAACGAAAGCTCAGGCGAGATCGGCTGGTTGGGCTGATACGGCGTTGGCGTCGGGATCGGAGTTGGCGTCGGCGGCGGCGTTACGGGCGAAATAATTGGGTTCGGCGTCGGCTCGGCCGAGGGCTGCTCGACCATTACGATGCCGGATATCTCGATCCGAAGTTCACCGCGTGTGGTTCGGGCACGGAGAAGCACTGGGATCTGCCGTTCGTCGCTTGTCAGGTTCAATCGGATATCGCTCATCCCGAGCGTTGTGAAATAATCACTCTGGAGCGTGGCAATATTTGTATCAAACTCGCCGGCTGAAAGCACGAGCCGTTCCACTCCGCTGATCGATGAGGTCAGCGAATAGGTTCGATCGCCCTCTGCAAAAACAAGGTTTGCCGAGCCATTCGACTGACGGATGCGGTAAAGTGCCGTCACGAGATCTAGCGGGGCCGCGGGATCCTGGCGACGGTCGATCATTGTCTCGATCGGCATTCCGGCAGAAGCGTCGATCCGCCGTTGGAAGAGAGGCAAGCCGGTATCGGCTGAAACGAAGGTCGTTCGGTCCTCGTCGAAAAGAAAAAATGCGGCCGAAGCAAAATTGAGCGAGCGCGTCCGGAATCTGATCTCGTACGTCGGACGCCCATCAAGTAATCCTGACGAAACGACATGCGTCTCGGCAAATGCCACATCATCAAACGAATCAAGCGAGACGCGATATGCCAGTTTCTCGCCGGTCCGAAACTTCTGTTGCTGTGCTCCTGCCGGAACGCTGGCGAAGAGAAAAACCGCAAGTGTGGCAAATGTAAGTAGCCCCAACGCGATCGGGCCGAGCAGACGTGATTTCAGTTCAGTATTTGTCAGATCAAGGTTTCCTCTCGCAATCTATTTGACGGCTGCCATCGCACTTACGATTCCTTCTGCTGCCGCCCGCATGTTGGCGGCGTTCATTATCGGCCGGCCGACGACGATATAATCCGAGCCCGCAGCCACGGCGGCCTCCGGTGTCATTACACGCCGCTGATCGTCATTTGTTCCATCCGACGGACGTATTCCCGGCGTCACGGTCACGCAATTTGCAGTGATCGGATCTTGCCTGATCGCCGCAACCTCGCGGGCAGAGGCGACGATACCATCAAAACCGCTCGCGGCCGTCAGCCTTGCAAGCCTCAAAACCGCTTCTTCCTCGCGGCCGCCGATCCCAAGCTCCGCAAGCACGGCCGCATCGCTGCTGGTAAGAAGCGTAACAGCTATGAGGATCGGCCGGTTGTGGCCTTCCTTCTCACAGACCTCATTGACGGCGTCCGCTGTCCGGGCCATCATCTCGCGGCCGCCGAGGGCGTGGACGTTCATCATCCAGATCCCGAGCCGAGCCGCTTCGACCGCCGCATTTGCGACCGTTGTCGGAATGTCATGGTACTTGAGATCCAGAAAAACCCGGTGCCCTGCGGCCGAGAGTTCGCGAACAAGGTCCGGGCCGGCCGACGTAAACAACTGCATCCCGATCTTGAAAGAAGCGACTGCTCCGATCAATTCTTCGACCGCCGCGGTTGCCGAGGCTCGATCCGGCACATCCAACGCGACAATGAGGCGTTCGCGGGGTTCCATCGATAACATTCTTTCGGGTGCGGGTTTCGTCACGGAGGTTATGGTGAAAAGCTAATCAAGATCAAGCGGGTTCTTGAACGGGTCTTTCGAGGTCCTATCGGCCTTTTTCAATGCTTCCTGGAATTTCTCTTCAAGCAGCCGTTCGCGATCCTTCATCGACGCCATTTCCTGAGCAAAAAGCTGGTCGCGAAGGTCTTTTTGTTTCGAAAGTTCGCCCTTCAGCTCATCAAAAGAGCCAAGGACCTTCTTCTTTTCCTCATGCGCGAGCACTGCACCGGTCATGGCATCGACCGTGATGGCCGCCTCGCAGCAAGGGCAAACTATCGAGAATTTATCCATAAAAGCCCTTTAATTATCCATCAATTACTCGGGCGGCCCGGGAAAACATTTGGCACCTTCGCCGGGTTGTTTCCGCCCTTTCCGGGTACAGTCGAAGGCGGCGGTGTCGGTGTTGCGGGCGGCGTCAGGCCGGCAGCAAGGATAAATTCATTCACCGAGACATTGGCGATCTGCCGAAACCGGTTCGGGTCTGCGTCAACCACCTTACCGTTCTTCAAATAGATCTTTACCCGCGAACCGTTGGTATCGGTTACACGCTCGACCTTGTTGATCTGCGGATGCGATCGGAACTGCCGCGTTTCGGTCGCAACGTCCGTCAGCGTCGTCGAAATGGTCGAATTGTCGGGGGCCGGCCTTGCGAGCGGCTCGGCCCGAAGCCCCGGATGGATCACCCCGTCCGGCACCTTGAGGTTAGATTGCCTTGCACGCTCCTCTTTTAAGAGCCGTTCTTGCTCGATCGGGTTCAACGGCCGATTTGTGTTTGCATCGCCGGGCACGGCCGGTGAATTGACCTCATTCGGATCGACCTGAACTGGCTTGACGACCGTTGTCGTGTTCGAGCCCGAGGCATTTGAAGCCGAAACTTCCGACTCGCCCGAACCGCCGCAACCGGAGATCGCAATTGCCGCGATGGCCAAAGCCCCGGCGACCCCATTCATTCCTATCCATCTGAACGTCTTGAGCAAAAACATTACTCCTAATAATAATCAAATTAGCTTGCGGCGTAAAAGAAAGGTGGTCTGAAATATAGAAAATGCACCTTGGCCTGCATCTCCGCGACCCTTCGCAGGCCCATATCACGGCCCAAATAAATGGTTTTACGACGTCTCGAAATGGTTTTACGACGTCTCAGGACGGTTTTACGACGTCTCAAAATGGTTCTACGACGTCGCGGAATGGTTTTGCGACGTCGCGGAATGGTTTGGGGACGTGTCGGAACGGTTTTACCACGTCGCGGAATGGTTTGGGGACGTGTCGGAACGGTTTTACCACGTCTCGGATTGGTTCGGCGACGTGGCGGAATAGTTTGGGGACGTGTCGGAATGGTTCGGCGACGTGGCGGAACGGTTTGCGGACGTCGATAAATCGCTCAGCAACAGCTTTTTGTTAAGGATTTCGCCGGTGCGATCGCTGCCGCCCCGCATTAAACGAAAAAGGCCGCCTTTTCAGACAGCCTTTTCACTTTTACCGATCGGGGCGAGAGCCTAGACGTCGTAGTACATCGCGAACTCAAGCGGATGCGGACGCAGCCGAAGCGGAGCGATCTCCTTTTCGCGCTTGTACGCGATCCAGCGTTCGATCATCGCCTTCGAGAACACGTCGCCTTTCAGCAGGAAGTCGTGATCAGCTTCGAGCGCGATCAGCGCTTCGTCGAGCGTTCCGGGCAGCGACGGCACGTTCTTCAATTCCTCGGGCGGCAGATCGTAAATGTCCTTATCGAGCGGTTCGCCGGGGTCGATGCGGTTCTGAATGCCGTCGAGTCCGGCCATCATCAAGGCCGCAAAAGTGATGTACGCATTGCAGGTCGGGTCCGGCGGACGAAATTCGAGCCGCTTCGCCTTCGGCGATGCCGAGAACATCGGTATGCGAACCGCCGCCGAGCGATTTCGGGCCGAATAGGCGAGATTCACCGGTGCCTCGTAACCCGGGACGAGCCGCTTGTAGCTGTTCGTCGTCGGAGCGGCGAAGGCAACGAGTGCCGGGGCGTGCTTGAGCAGGCCGCCAATGTAAAACTTTGCCATCTCCGAAAGCCCGGCATATTGGTCGCCGGCAAAGAGCGGTTCGCCATCACGCCAAAGCGACTGGTGGACGTGCATCCCTGAGCCGTTGTCGCCAAAGAGCGGCTTCGGCATAAAGGTCGCGGTCTTTCCGTAGGCCACGGCCGTGTTCTTCACGACGTATTTGAAGAGCATCAGATTGTCGGCCGTGTGGAGCATATTCGAGAAGCGGAAATCGATCTCGCACTGGCCTGCTGTCGCGACCTCGTGGTGGTGGCATTCAACGTCGATGCCGACCTCGGCGAGCGTCAGCGAAATCGTGTTGCGGATGTCGATCAGGCTGTCGAGCGGAGCGACCGGGACGTAACCTTCCTTCGGGCGAATGTGGTAGCCAAGGTTCGGCCGCATCTCGTCGCGGCTTCGGCGGCTGTTCCAATGGCCCTCCTCTGAATCGAGGAAATAGCCCGCCGAATTCTGGTCGTTGTGAAATGCAGCCTCGTCAAAAAGGAAAAACTCCGCCTCAGGGCCAAAATATGCCGTATCGGCAATGCCGGTGAAGCGAAGATAGCTTTCCGCCCTTACGGCGACCGAGCGAGGATCGAGGCCGTAGCCTTCCTTCGTGATCGGGTCTACGACGTTGGCGATAAGGCAAAGCGTCGGCTCGTCGGTGAACGGATCCATCCAGAACCGCGACGGGTCCGGAATGAGCAGCATGTCGGATTCATTGATCGCCGCCCAGCCGCGGAGCGACGACGCATCAAAACCGAAACCATCTTCAAACGAGTCCTCGGTCAGCATGCCGATCGGGTACGTGAGATGATGCCAAGCTCCGAGCAGGTCGCAAAATCGAACGGAGACAAACCTTGCCTCTTGATCGGAGCCGAAATGGATTACTTGTTTTGGGTTCATATATCTGTTTGTTTTCGAATTGGCTACCTAAACATTTAAGCAATTCTCTAAAAGAACTTAGCCTTCCGAGGCGCAATAACTGTGCCGATTAGTACGAGTGGGGCCGAGTACGAAAAAATCCAATGAACTCAGACGATTACTTCTGCCCTGCTACCAGTCAAAACCGAACTGATTCTACGTTTTTGTAATGTCTTGTCGTGGCATCCTACGTTTTTGTCGCGTTGAGACCATTACGGTCGATGCGGCTGATCTCTTGCTCCAACGCTTGTGCCGGTTCCGGAATCAAAACTCCGCCAAGCCTCGATGGGGAAACCAAGGAGCGGTTTGTCGCGTATTTGATTAGGCCGTCATTTGAGAGCAAAATAAGAGAAATATCATCTTTAGGAGCAAAAAATGAGGAACATCTTCAGGAATAAGAAAGCCCGCCTTGCCGCAGTCGTGGCGATCGGAGCTTTTTCAACGATCTTTATGACAACGAATTATGAAACGGCGACTTCCGCCGCGGAGTTTGACAAGGCCGCCGTCGAGGCTTTGACCCAAAAATGGAGCGGCCCGTTCAGCGGAGTTCCCGCCTTTGACAAGGTAAAGGTCGAAGCCTTCGCCCCGGCTCTTGAAGAGGCGATGGCCGAGCAGCTGAAGGAGATCGATGCGATCGCGAACAACCGGGCCGTTCCGACCTTTGAGAACACCATCGCAGCAATGGAGCGTGCCGGCGACAAGATGGACCGCGTCTCGACCGTGTATTACATCTGGGCGGCGAATATGAGTTCGCCCGAGTTTGCAAAGGTGCAACGCGAGATGGCTCCGAAGCTTGCGGCGTTTAGCGACAAGATCACGCAAAACGAGGGCCTATTCAAAAAGATCGAAGCAGTCTATAACTCGCCCGAAAAGGCGAAGCTGACGTCTGAGCAGCAGCGGCTCGCATGGGTCTATTACACAAATTTTGTTCGCGCCGGTGCGAAGCTCAATAACGAGCAAAAGGCTCGTCTCTCGGAGATAAACCAGGCACTTGCGGGTCACTTTACCAAGTTCGGCCAAAACCTTCTGAAAGATGAGAATGACCTATATATCGAACTCAAGAGCGAAGGCGATCTTGCCGGAATGTCGCAGTCTTTCAAGGACGGAGCCGCCGCAGATGCAGCCGCAAAGGGACTCAAAGGCAGTTGGATAATCCGCAATACGCGATCCTCGGTCGATCCTGTCCTTACCTATGCCGAACGCCGCGACCTTCGTGAAAAGGTTTGGAAGATGTTCATAATGCGTGGCGACAACGGCGGCGAGACCGACAACAAGGCGTTTATCGCGGAGATACTTCAGCTTCGAGCCGAACGGGCGAAGTTGCTCGGATACGAAACGCACGCCCACTGGCGGCTTGAGAACGCGATGGCAAAAACGCCCGAGCGTGCGATGGAACTTCTTGAGGCAGTCTGGACGCCTGCGATCGCCCGCGTAAAGGAAGAGGTCCGCGACATGCAGGCCCTTGCCAACAAGGAAGGAGCGAAGTTCACTATCGAGCCGTGGGACTACCGCTTCTATATGGAAAAGGTGCGGAAGGACCGCTATGACCTTGATGCGAATGAGGTCAAGCAGTATTTGCAGCTCGACAAGATCCGGGACGCGATGTTCTGGGTCGCGGGCGAGCTCTTTAATTTCACGTTCACGCCGGTTACGAATGTGCCGATCTTTCATCCGGACGTTACCGTCTGGGAAGTGAAGAACAAAGCGACCGGCAAGCACGTCGGGCTCTGGTATTTCGACCCCTATGCCCGCGACGGCAAGCGGTCGGGAGCATGGATGAACGCATACCGTTCGCAGTCGAGGTTTGACGGCGAGGTGACGACCATCGTTTCCAACAACTCGAACTTCGTCAAAGGCAAAGCGGGCGAGCCGGTTTTGATCTCGTGGGACGACGCGAGCACGATGTTCCACGAATTTGGCCACGCGCTTCATGGGCTTTCTTCGAACGTAAACTACCCGTCGCTTTCGGGCACGGCTGTTTCGCGTGACTACGTCGAGTTCCCTTCGCAGCTTCTTGAGCACTGGCTTTCAACGCCGGAGGTGCTGCAGAAATACGCTGTTCATTACGAGACCGGCAAACCGATACCTCAAGGACTGGTCGACAAGATCAAACAGGCGGCGACATTCAATCAGGGCTTTGCGACGACCGAGTATCTCGCGAGTGCTTTGATCGATATGAAGCTGCACCTCGCGGGTTCGCAGAAGATCGATGTCGCGAAGTTTGAAAAGGAAACGCTGGATAAGCTTGGGATGCCGCGTGAACTCGTGATGCGCCACCGCACGCCGCAGTTCTCACACGCATTCGGCAGCGACGGTTACTCGGCCGGCTATTACAGCTATCTCTGGTCGGATGTGATCACAGCAGATTCCTACGGAGCATTTACCGAAGGCAGAGGCCCGTATGACAAAGCGGTCGGCGAGCGGCTAGTTAAGTATATCTTCTCGGTCGGCAACACAATGGACCCCGCCGAGGCCTACCGCAAATTCCGCGGCCGCGACCCAAAGGTCGAGGCATTGATGAAGAAACGAGGATTTTAGGCGTAGAGACGTTACGTTCTTAGAATACTAAAAGAGGGCAGATCGAATCTGCCCTCTTTTAGTTTCGACGATAAATTGCGTTCTTGGCTTCTCGGACTATTCGATCGATTTCACCTTATCGGGAACGATATCAATCGCGATGATGCGGCCGGCGGTCTTTTTCTTCTGGTCTTCTTCGGGGACGTAAGTTACCACGGCCCAGAGCGGCTGTTTTATGGTGCCGCAGCCGATCTGAAGGTCGGGCATATCGACGAAAGAGGTCAGCTCAAGGCCCTGAAAGTCCTTACTCGTCAGCCGGATCGTCGCGTCCGTACTTTTAACTACAAACGCGATGTTGTCTCGCGCACATTCGATCGCATTCAGGTGTCCGAGAATGCGCTTCTCGCCGTCCTTCGGCTTTCTTAGTGCCTCGTTTATCGATTCAATTTCCGCGGCGGCAGTGAGTTCTTTCAGCTTCTCTTCGGTAAGTTCCTCATCGGCATCAAGCATAACCACGGTCTGCCGCCGAAGACCGCGTTCACCTGCTGCCTCGCTTGTACTGCCCGGCCCTGGGCCGCTCGCATTCTCAGTATAAAGCTGAAGGTCAGTGACATTCTGTAAAACGCTTTGCGCACGCGCCCGCGTATAGGGATCCTGTGCCGAATTGTAAACGCTCTCGGCGAGCTTTTTCGCCTGATCGAAATCGCGCTTGCGTCCATGGAGCCCGGCAAGGTCGAGAATATAGTTCTCGTTTCCGGGTGAGAGTCGAAGCGCGGTCCTGATCTGGCCGATCGCGTCGTCTATCTCATCGTCCTGTACAAGTGCTATAAAAGCCAGAAGAGAATAGCTCTCGGGAAAGTTTGGATTTGCCGCGATGGCTTTTTTCAGCGATTCGCGGATCGTCCGAGCCGCTTCGTCCGGATAGCGCGAGACGAAACCGCGCGTGTCCATCGCTTCGCGGCTGAGGACATAGGCATAACGATAATGGACGAGGTGGCCGGCTGTTTCTGCCCGTCTGGCCTTTTCGAGATAGCCTTTTGCTTCGGCAAATTGCCTCTGGCGCATTTTCGCCATTCCCATCGAAGAATTTGCGAGGACATTCTCGGGCTCGGCGGCAAGCGACTCTGCTAACCGAGCATGTGCCTCTTCGGTTCGGCCGGACCCAAGGAGAAGATCGCCGAGATATGCATTTGCCGAAGCAAGTGTCATCGGCTCAGTCTTGACCGGGTCATCGACTGCGAGTTTATTCTTGAAAGTGATCTGAAATGCCTGGTACGAGCGTCGTTCCACATAGCGGCGCAGTTCCTTTTCCATCTCTTCAAATTCCATCTTGAAAGCGGAGCGAAATGCCGTCGCCGGCGGATCGCCCTTATCAATGGCATTCAGATATGCGTTTATTTCGTTTGCCCGGTTCCCGCCTTTGCCGTGGATCAAATAATGCATCAACGCCCATGACTGAGCATAGAAAATATTCGCGCTGTGGCCTCCCTGTTGATTGAGGGTAAAGTAATCAATGCTGAAGAACTGCCGTAGCGGGATAAGCTTCGTGTTTTGGAGCGTGTAAAGGTGGTTGTTATTGATCACCCCAAGCTTGACCCGAATGTCGCCCTCGATCTCAAACTGATCGTAATATTCCGCAAGGCCTTCATTGAACCACGGCGGAATTTTTGACCTGCCGAAGCTGTTGTTTACGAGGTAGTGAACATACTCATGATAGATGGTCTGGTACGTTTGTTTTGTCTCGCCTTCGGTTGAAAGCACGATGTAGTTCGCATCTTCGCGTGCCGAAAAATATCCCGCGATCCACTTGACGGCCTTGCCATCGGCGGACTGCGGCTTGAACGGGCGAAAGGACCTTTCGTTTCGAAAGACTATCACCGTCGTCGGGACCTGTGATGTATATTTGAGCGAAGGAAAAAGCTGGACAAAGACCTCGCGAAACTGCTCGAGCCGAGTCGCGACCCGCTTGATCTCAGCTTCTTTTCCATTGCCGATAAGGTGAAAATTTGCCGAGCGGGCCGAGGTCCATTGTTCCTGAGCTGCGGCCGGCAGTGCTAACGCGGCCGCGAAGATGAAGAACGCGATCAGCGAACGCCGTGGGATACTTTTGTGGGTCATATGGTACTACTCCGAATGAAGGTTCCCGTTATATTACGCCGTTCGCTTTTTCGATGTCAATATTTTTTGGCCCGTAGTTACTTTGGCTGGATGCCGAGGTTTCGCATGCGGCGGTAGAGATGGCTGCGGTCGACGCCCATCTCTTCGGCGGCCTTGCTTACGTTGCCGTCATGCTCGGCGAGCTTGTGGAGAATGAACTCCCGCTGGTAGGCATCGGTCGCGGCCTTGAACGACGGAAATCGGAAGCTCGCGGCCGGTGCTTCATCGGCGGTGCCGAATGACGGCAGATCGGCGGCGGCGATCTTCTGCTTCGCATTCATTATTATGACCCGCTCGACCGTGTTCCTGAGTTCGCGTACGTTGCCCGGCCATGTGTATTTCTTGAGAGCCTCGATAGCATCCTCGGAAAACGATTTCGACGGCCTTCCGTAGTCGGCCGAGAAACGCCGGTTAAAGTGTTCGACAAGCATCGGGATGTCCTCGCTGCGCTCGCGGAGCGGTGGCACCTGGAACGGGATGACGTTGAGCCGATAGAAAAGATCGGCCCGGAAGTTTCCGTTATCGATAAGCCAATCAAGCCGTTTGTTGGTCGCCGAGATAACACGGACATCGACCTTGATGGGCGAATTACTGCCGACCGGTTCGAAGCGTTGCTCCTCAAGCACCCGCAGCATTTTCGCCTGCACCCGCGGTGACATATCGCCGATCTCGTCAAGGAAAAGCGTCGCCCCATCGGCGATCTCAAACTTCCCTTTTTTGTTTGCGGTCGCTCCGGAAAACGCCCCTTTGACGTGGCCGAAGAGTTCAGATTCGACGAGGTCTTCCGGGATCGCCGCCGAGTTTATCTCGACGAAAGGAGCGGCCCGCCGCTTTGACTGCGAGTGGATCGCCCGGGCGACGAGCTCTTTGCCGGTTCCGCTCTCGCCGGAGATCAGCACGCGGCCATCCGAGGGAGCGACGATCGAGATCTGCTTGCGGAGCGCCCGCATCGCGACCGATTCGCCGACCATCACATACTCATCGGCGAGGTCCTTTTGAAGCTGCTGATTTGTGCGTTCGAGTTCGCGTTGGCGGACTGCGTTTTTTACCGTGACGATCGTGCGGTCGAGGCTGAGCGGCTTTTCAATAAAATCAAAAGCACCAAGTTTGGTCGAGCGGACCGCGGTTTCGATATTCCCGTGGCCGGAGATCATTACGACCGCCGCGTCATTGCCGTCTTCGCGGAGTTTCTGCAGCGTCTCAAGCCCGTCAATGCCATCGCCAAGCCAAATATCGAGCAAAATGCAGGCAAAATGCTCCTTCCGCGTGACCTCAAGACACGCCTCTCCCGTCGCCGCATCTGCAACGTCAAACCCCTCATCCTCAAGCACCCCGCGAAGCGTCTCGCGAATACTCGGCTCGTCATCAACAATAAGAACAGAACTCATCTAATTCGTACGCAAACTACCCATGGCGATGATCGAAATCACAGCAAATTTGACCGTTCCAAGTACAACAAACCCAAGTGACGTCATCTCAAGTGGAAAGGTCGTAAACAAACTATAAATCGGAAACGCGTTTGAGCTGTCGCAGTTCCACACGCACCCATATAAAGAGAACGAGCTCATAACATACGAACAAACCGAGCAGATGCCAAACGTGGCAAAATTCCCGAGCAAGCTCAATCTATTGAACGCCAAATAAGCGAGCCGAAGACTAAAGACCCCGGCAAAACATAAAGGCGTCAGCAGAGCGTTAAATACCGCGTCTTCCGATAGCTTCTCCGCTTTCTGCGCAGCGAATGCTACCAACAATAGTTCCCTTAACGAAAGAATCACTAACAAAGCGGCCGCAACGATCGACACGATCCGCAAAGCAGCAAAACGTTGCAAATACTCGCTCGTCCAACGTGTTCCCATAATGCCGACAGCGGCCCTCATTTGGAAATCGCCACCGAATTCACAAACGCGGATTTAATGGCACCGGGCTCTTTTGGGCCGCCACGTCCGTGCTATTAGTTCGACGTACCTTTTATTCAAACCTTTCACAGGTTCAATTAAGTCGCGATAGAGAACGAATGTAGGCTACGATCGCCGTTACGACAAACCGCATGCCTCCAAAAAATGCGTACCCGAAAAATACAAGTTGAGTACGCGATCCACGGGAAATATCGTAAGCGGTGAAAGTCATTCCGTCATCGGTTGTGAAAGTTTTTGGACCGCTCTGATAAAGCTCATAACCGAAATACCAACCCGAAATGACAAAAACTGCTAGGGTCGACAGAAACACAGCGGAATAACGCTTTTTTGTCCAGACAGTCCATATTCTGAAAACAATGGCGGCGAGCACCGGAGTTAGAACAGCAAATTCCGATTGAACCGGCCACCATATACTAGGTGATTCTGGTGCTATTTCATACAGAACCCAACTAAAGTAGGCAAAATCGATCGAGACAAGCCCAAAAGCCAAAATCGCGCCTAGAAGGCTGACCCACCAGGTCTTTAGAGTTAGGCGTTTGTATTCTTCTACCCAATTCTTCATTAGCTCACCACCGGCAGTTCAATGATAAACCTCGAGCCTTTCGGCTTATTTACTGCGGCGATTATCTTGCCGCTGTGTTCGCTGATAATACGCTGGACTATCGCAAGTCCGAGGCCGGTGCCGCGGCCCTTGGTCGAGAAATATGGCTGAAAGAGCCGCTGAAGATCGGCCGGCTGAATTCCCTTTCCATTGTCGGTCACCTCGGCGACGATTATATCGCGGGCCGGTTCGTGGCGGGTCGTAACGCGGATCAGGTTCTCGCCGCCGTGCTCGTCAAATGCCTCGTAGGCGTTCTCGATCAGGTTAACAAAAACGCGTTTGATCTGCTCGGCGTCGAGCATGGTCGGCGGCAGCCCCGCGGCGAGTTCGGCCTCAAGTCTAGCTTCGTCGCTTCGGTCTTCGTACATTGCGGCCGCCTGGCGGATCATCTCGTTTAGGTCGCCGGGCTGCGGCTTCGCGTTTGGCAATCGGGCAAATCGCGAGAACTCATCGACCATCGTCTTCAGCGACTGCACCTCGCGGATTATGGTGCTGGTGCCGTCGCGGATCACTTTTACGGTTTGGCCGTCGGTCGTGTGGATATCTTCTGCGGTTCCGTTCGACTCGGCAAAACGCTTGGCGATCCGCTCGGCTGAAAGCTGAATCGGGGTAAGCGGATTCTTGATCTCGTGTGCCATCCGGCGGGCCACTTCCTGCCACGCGGAGGCCCTCTGTGCGGCGATAAGTTCCGAGAGGTCTTCGATAACGACCACCGCACCGGCTTCATTCTCAAGTGCCGTCGCCGTTATCGCGACAGGGATCTCGACCGCATCGACCGACGCTTCATTCTCCGGCCGAAGCTGCGTCTGGTCCGAAGCGTGCCCGATCCGCCTTGCCCGCGAGACGAGCGTCTCGATAACCCGACGGTTCTCGTCGCCAAGCATTGTCGCGAGCTCGAGCCCTTTGAAATCTGCCGTCTCAAGCTTCAGCATTCGCACGGCCGCTCGATTTATCGTAGTAACGCGGCCGTCTGCGTCGAGCGAGACGACGCCGGTCGGGAGCGAATCGAGCACGGTCTCGATATACCGCCGCCGCTCGCCAATCTCCGCCGAACTCTCTTCGAGCTTGCCGGACATCTCATTGAACGCACCGACAAGCAAGGCGAGCTCGTCCTCGGCCGGTGCGTCAACGCGGTGTCCAAGATTGCCCCTCGCGATCTCCCGGGCGCCTTCGGCAAGTGCTTTGATCGGGTCGGTCAGGCCGCGGGCAACGTAGATCGCCGTCCACGATGACGCGAAAATGAGCAAAAATGTAAGCACGCCGAGCGTCAGAAACCCGAGTTGGCGGACGGTGATCTGCTGCTCCTTCATCCGGTCAAACTCGACGAGTGATTCCTGAAAACTCTGGCCCGCGATCTCGCCGGAGCGCTTGTTCGGAACGATCCGCAGCTTTCTGCCCTCGGCAAGACCGGTGGTCACGGCATCAAAGCCGCCGGTCTCGCTAATATAAACCTCAGGCAGGCTTCCACTTTTCGATCTCGCTATAAGATCGTCGAGTTCAGGCTTTCGCTCCGGCGTGCTTAGACGAGTTGCCGCCGCGATGACGGCACCGCTACTATCAATGATCTCGATGTGCGAAAGGTTCGCCGCCTCCGCGATCCGGCCGAGGTCGGCCTCCGATAATTCCCGACTGCCGACCGCCGCGGAAAGAGCCCGAGCGTCGCGGAGCAATCCGGCGGCATGGTCAGCAATCGCCTCGTCGCGGGCTTGGGTCAGCACATTTTCAGGTATCTGCGAGAACCAGCGTTCGATCGCCCGGTTCATAAAGAGATATGAAAACCCGGCCATCGCCACGATCGGCAAGAGGCTGATGGCGAAAAAGTATAGAAACAGCCGCGTCTTGATCCGCGAACCAAGCTGAAGCTGCCGCCGCTCGCGGACGAGCTTGAGCACGCTGCGGAGAAAGATGAACCCGAAGATTATGAAGGCGAAAAAGTTGAGCGAGGAAAGTGCGTAGAGGAGAAGCGTGTCGCTCGCCGTCTGGACAGAAAAATCTTTCCAGAGGTTAGATGTCTGCAAAAGAAAAAGCACGACGAACGAGACGACGACGAAGATCCCGGTAAGGATCGCGGTTTTTCGCCGGTCGGGTTTGTCCTTCGTCTTCGCCATTTTGCAAGAGTTTACCATAAGTGCGGCGGCCAACGGGCTGATTGTGCCGCCGCCCGGATTTCGTTAAACTCTGCTGAATATGCCGGTTTCGTGGATATTTTTCGGGCCTGATGGAGTGCTGAGAAGCGGTTGGCGATTCGCCGTTTTCTCGGCACTTTTCATCGTTGCCGTCATCTTTCTCAGCATCGTAGCATTCACAATTGCGAGCCCAGTTGGCATCGAGACCGGTGCCGGTTCAGCAACCTTTCTCTTGATCAATGGTGTTTTCACGACGGCGGCGGCATTGCTGATCGGGTGGCTTTGTGCACGGACGTTTGAGAGGCTGCCGTTCAGTTCGCTGGGCGCGTCGCTCTCGTCCGGATGGTTGCAAAATCTCGTTATCGGCAGTCTGCTTGGAGCGGCGACGCTTTCACTGGCAATCGGGATCGCGTGGGCTTTCGGCGGCGTTTCATTTTCGGTGAATCAGGCAGGAGCGTCTGCGATCCTGCAAACGTTGGCTCTCACCTTCGCAGTCTTCTTTGCAGCCGGTGCCGCCGAGGAGGCTCTCTTTCGCGGTTACATTTTTCAGACGTTCGACCGCTCGCGTCTGACGCTTTTTGCCGTCGTTCTGACCTCGCTCCTCTTTGCGACGGTCCACAACGCCAACCCGAACGCCTCGCTCTTTTCGTGGGGTAACACTTTTCTCGCGGGAATTTGGTTCGCGGTCGCGTATATCCGGACCCGCGACCTTTGGTTCGCGACCGGGCTGCACGTGATGTGGAACTGGATGCAGGGAGCGTTCTTTGGCATCGAGGTAAGCGGACTGCGTGAACTTGTTCCCGCACCGCTTTTGATGGAAACCGACTCAGGCCCGGCGTGGCTGACGGGCGGAAGTTACGGGCTTGAGGGCGGCATTGCCTGCACCATCGCCTTGCTCATTTCGACCGCATTGATTTGGTTCGTGCCCGGGCTTAAACGGTCTGGATCTTGAAAGAAATATCGACGGCACGCGCCGAGTGCGTCAGCCGGCCGACCGATATAAGGTCAACTCCAGCCTCGGCGTAGGAGCGAACGCGGTCGAGCTCCATCCCGCCCGAGGCTTCAATAAGCACATTCGGGTTCAGGTTGCGCGACATTTCGACCAGCTTTGCCGCTTCTTCCGGCGACTGGTTGTCGAGCATAACGATATCGGCACCAGCCTCAATGGCTTCCCGGAGCTGTGCCCAATTCGTTATTTCGACCTCGATCTTGTGCAGATGGCCGACCTTTTGTTTTGCGGCGATCACGGCCTCGGTCACACCGCCGGCGAGCGTGATGTGGTTATCCTTGATCAGAACCCCGTCATCGAGCCCCATCCGGTGGTTCTTTCCGCCGCCGACCGTTACGGCATATTTTTCAAGCATTCGAAGGCCTGGCGTAGTCTTGCGGGTATCGACGATGGCGGCATTGGTTCCACTAACCGCACGTACGTACTGCCGGGTCAGCGTCGCCACGCCGGACATCCGCTGGAGCAGATTGAGCGCGACCCGCTCGCCGGTCAGCAGCACATCGGCATAGCCCTTTAGCGAGCCAAAGATCGTGCCTTCCTCGACCTCGTCGCCATCCTGGAAGCCCGTTTCGATCTCGGGAATATCCGGATCAAGATGAAGAAAAACGGCCTCGGCGACATTCATCCCGCAGATAACCAAATACTCCTTGGCCAAGAACCGGCCGACGCCGCGAACCTCGTCCGGGACCGTCGCCGACGTAGTAATATCACCGCGGCCGATATCTTCAGCCAAAAATTGCCCGATCGCCGAGATGACCTCTCCGTTATCTAACCAGTTCATATCTATGCTCGAAATAAAACCGAAATCCTTGACCCAAATCATAGCAAAGTTTCGTTTAACCGGTTAGAACTTTGTCATCTTTTGACACGGTGGCCGGGCAGGAGTAGTCTCGGCGTGTCCAGACAGAACCTAATTTTCAATTCGAAGGAGATTTCTCAGTGAAAAACAAATTTCAGTTAGTCGTTTCTATCGCGGCGCTTCTCGCCGTTGGGCTTGCCTGCAACATGAGCACCGCGAACATGAGCAGCTTTAAGGTCGGTAAAGATAAGGCCGTGACGCAGGAATCGGCGGCCTTCAAAGCGGGCGACACCATTTACGGAGTCGCAACGATCTCAAATGCACCGGGGAAAACTACGGTCAAGTTTTTTCTTTCGGCAGACGAGGTTGCAAACATGACGAAGGGCGAGATGCTTAAAGGAACGAATGTCGATGTCGCGGTACCGGACGGCGGCGGAACGGCAATGTATTCGTTGCCAATACCTGCAGGCGTTGCGGGCGGGAAATACATCCTGACCGCCGATATGCATAATGAGGCAGGCGAGAAGAAAGATGGGAAGACCGTTGCCATAACGATCGAAGCCGGAAAGGCTCCGGCTCCAACACCGGAAACTTCTGATGACAGCGAGGACGACACTGCAAACAGCGACGACAGCAATTAGGCCGACAAAGACCTATCGCTTGCCGTAAAAACACTTGGCCACGGATGAGTGCGGAATTCGGAACTCCACTTCCGCACTCACCCGCGGCCATTTTTCAATCAGTTTTCGCAGAATCAGGGAATAGGTGCTTCTATCTTGATGTTCGGGTCGATCTCGTAGGTCGTTACGACCCTGCTGGGGTTGGATCGCGATCTGGTCTCCATTTTTTCGAGTTTCATCAGGTTTCCCGCGGTGTTGATCCAGCTACGTGTTGTTTCGACAGATTCGTATCCGTCACTGACCTGCATTCGTTCTTCTTTCATAAATACACGGACCGTTTCATAGCCAATCTTTTCGGTTGGAAGCTCTAGAAATCGGTACGTAAAGACATTTGTAATAGTAGAAGTCTTCGCCCCCTCTAACGTAATTGTCTCGGACTTAATCAGCTTTCCTGCACCGTTGTACCAGTTGCGCTTAGTTTCGGTAAATTCGCGGTACTCTCCGTCGAACGTCCGCATCGTTCGAACCTCCTTTTTGGAAAAGACCCTCACGGTTTCAGAGCCGTTCTTCTCCGATGGTAGCTCGACCCACGGCGGCAAAGCTTCTTTCATCTCGGGGGCACGGGGGACGCTAGAGGGCAGTTCCGCTAACCGCCAACCGCGTATATCTGTCTTGATATACTTTCTTCCGCCGACGAAGATGGTTTCCTCGGTTGGCTCGGTTTTCCCGTTGTCGAATATGACGGTCCGCAGACTTGCGGGCGGCACAAACTCGACATGCGTTTCAAACCATGGGGCCCATTCGCATTTAGCCGTGTTGCATTGCCTTGCGATCTCAGCGACCCGTTTCGAACGGTTACTCACCGTCCTTAAGAACCCAAGAGTGTTCGCTGTCAGCTCCTTATACTCCTGCTCCGTTATCTCCCTCCCCTGCCCAAATCCCTCCGCCGCAAAAACGGCAACGTACATCACAAACGCAACTGACAAAAAGATTAATCGCTTCATCTAATTCAGGGCCTCCAGGTTTGTTTTTAGCGTTGCGGTCTGCTGTTCTATTTCGGCTTTCCTTGACCGCAGGGCTTCGACCTTTTCGGCCGGGGCTTTGTTGACGAAATCTTCGTTTGAAAGCTGCCCGTTTAGACGCTGCAATTCTACATCAAGTTTGTTGATCTGGTTCTGCAATCTTTCGCGTTCTTTGTCGAAGTCGATCAGCCCCTCGAGCGGCACCGCGATCTCGGCGTTTGTGATAACGGCTTTCGCCGTGGCCTTAGGAACGTCGAGCGTTTCAGCCAAAACCAATTTATCAGCCCGTGCGAGCTTTAATACCTGGGCCTCATTAGCAGCAAGGATCGCCTGTTGTTCGGCGGCGGCCGCAACATGAACGGCGACGCGGTCGGACGGCTTGATGTTCATCTCGGTCCTGATGTTGCGAACGCGGCGGATCGTATCGATCACAAGCTGCATTTCAGCCTCTGCATCTTGATCGACCGCACTCGCGTCACCCGGCGGAAACGCCGCGAGCATAATGGTCGCCTCGGCATTCTGGTACACCTTGGCATGCATTTGTGACGAGGTTCCCGGGAGTTTCAGCCAGAGTTCCTCGGTCAGATACGGCATAAATGGATGGAGCATCCGCAGGGCGATCTCAAGAATGGTCAGGATCCGCGACGTCGCGTCGACATCACCGGAGTTGATCTCGTCCTTCTTTAGCTCGATGTACCAATCGCAGAAATCGTCCCAGACAAAGTGATAAAGCAATGAAACCGCCGTGTGGAACTCATACCTCGAAAGCGACCTGTTAACATCCATCGCCGTCTGGTTCAGCCGCGAAATGATCCACCTGTCCGGAAGCGAAAGGGCTGACCGATCCATTAAACTCGCGTGGTCCACAGCCGCATTCTCGGAATTCATCAGGCAAAAACGAGTCGCGTTCCAGATCTTGTTGGCGAAGTTTCGGTAAGTCTCTATGCCGGAGTCGTTCCACCTGATATCTGCGCCCGTTGCAATGGATGCCAGATAAACTCGCGTCGCGTCCACGCCGAATTTATCGAACATCTCGATGGGATCAACCCCATTTCCGCGACCTTTCGACATTGGCTTACCATCTTTGGCTAAAACGGTGCCGGTTACAACGACATCCTCGAATGCCTTCTTGCCCGTGAACTTTTTCGTCAGCATTATCATCCGCGAGACCCAGAGGAAGATTATGTCGCGGCCGGTTACGAGCACGTCTGTCGGGAGGAAGGTTTCGAGATCTGTTTTTGTTTCAGCTGTTAGCTGTGAGCTGTTAGCTGTTAGCTGGTCGGTGGCTTCTCCGGTCCAGCCGAAGGTAGAGAAGGCCCAGAGTCCAGACGAAAACCAGGTATCAAGTACGTCTTGGTCTTGTTTAAGTTCCTTGCGGCCGGCTTTTTCTTTCGCTTCGGCCTCGGTGCGGGCGACGAAGACGTTACCTTCGTCGTCGTACCACGCCGGTATCTGATGTCCCCACCAAAGCTGCCGCGAGATCGTCCAATCTTTAAGGTTTTCGAGCCAGGCGGTGTAGACCTTTTCGTGCGGGACCTGCGGGTGAAAGTGCGGAACGCCCTCGGCCCGCATCAGCTCGAGAGCGATGTCACGCATCTCGTCCATCTTGACGAACCATTGCTTCGAAAGGATCGGCTCGACCACCGTTTTGCAGCGTTCGCAGATCGGCAGCGAGACCTCGTAGTCATCGATCTTCTCAAGCAGCCCGAGTTCCTCGAACCGTTCGATGACCATCGTGCGGGCCGCAAAGCGGTCGATCCCGTCGAAATCTTTGCCGGCGGCGGCGTTCATCGTGCCGTCCTCGTTCATCACGAGAAGCTGCTCAAGCCCATGCCGCTCGCCGACGAGATAGTCGTTCGGGTCGTGTGCCGGCGTGATCTTTACCGCACCGGTGCCGAACTCGGCATCCACATACTCATCGGCGATGATCGGTATCTCGCGGCCGGTCAACGGCAGCTCGACCGTCCTGCCGATCAGGTCGCTGTACCGCTCGTCCGAGGGATTGACCGCCACGGCAGTATCGCCGAGCATCGTTTCCGGCCGCGTCGTTGCGACCGTAATTGTCCGGTCGGTTCCTTTGACCGGATATTTTAGGTAAACGAGCTTGCCGTCTTTCTTGTTCTCTTCTTTGACCTCGAGGTCGGAGAGCACCGTTTTATCCCGCGGGCACCAGTTAACTATGCGCAGGCCGCGGTAGATCCAACCTTCGCTGTAAAGCGTGCAAAAGACGTTGCGAACAGCGAGCGAAAGGCTTTCGTCCATCGTGAAACGATGCCGAGACCAATCGACCGACGCGCCCTCGCGGCGCATCTGCTCGTTAATGGTGTTGCCGTATTGCTCTTTCCAGGCCCAGGCTCGGCGAACAAATTCCTCGCGGCCGATATCGAGCGGCGACTTGCCCTCGTCTTTCTTAAGCTGTTCGACGACCTTTCGCTGGACCGAGATTCCGGCGTGGTCGGTGCCCGGAAGCCAGAGCGTCCGATAGCCCTGCATCCGCTTCCAGCGGGTCAGCACGTCCATTATCGTGTGCTGAAGAGCGTGGCCCATGTGCAGCGAACCGGTCACGTTGGGCGGCGGAATTACGATCGAATACGTCGGCGCCGCAGGGTCTTCATTGATTTCGGGAGCAAAGCATCCGTTCGCTTCCCAGCGTTGATAATGGCTTTCCTCAGCCGTTTTTGGGTCGTAGGCTTTAGCGATTTCCATAAGAATAAAACTGAGATTCTAAAACAAAACCGGCCGGTTTTCATCTCGCTTGAGATCACCGGCCGGCGGAATTGAAGCGTGGCTTTGTTTAGATCGGCCGATTTATCTTCTCGGCGACCCTAGTTGCGATCCGTTCGATCAACTCATCGGAAAGAGCGATAACTCGTTCCTTGCCCTCGATACTCGCCGCTTCGCTTTCGGTCGTGAATCGAACCGGCTCTGATGTACTCCTGACCACCGGAATCTCGAGAAGGTCGACATCGTTCCACCCAGATTCTGTCGCCAAAGGAAACTGTTCTGTTCTGGCGAGTTCTGAATATGACGGGGGCTCGCTAGCGGAGGAATTTTCGTCGTCATCCGACAGCAATTCTTCTTGCTGAGGAACGACAGGCTCAAATTCGAAACCGTCGCTCACCGGAACCAGATGCTCGCCGTCATTCTCGCGATCGAGCGACCCATAATCCATCGCGGAAGCAAGATCTGAGGTGCTGAACTCAACAGTTTCATCCTCGCGATCAGCTTGCTGCTCGAAGCCATAAGCAGCCTCGTCCGTTTCGATATCGGTATCCCCATTTGTCCAGCTTTCCTCGATCGTCGGCTGGGTTTCTGTGGTTGATTCTTCGATGATAGGCAAGGAAAGTTCCTGTTCACGCTGCTTCTCAGGCTCAAACGCAAGGTCTCCGTAGTCCTGCTCCGGTAGCGGCCCTGTTTGATCAACAGACGACCCTGAATATTGGGTCTCGATCATCTCATCGTCAAGGCCTTGGTCGCTGAATTCAAATTCCACGGTCTCTACCGATGTTGCCGGATCATGGATGCTTTGTTGATAGAGCGATTCGATGTCCGAATGGTTCGCATCATCATTAGCCAAACCGGCAGGCAATTCTCGGTTCTCTACGATCGAGCTATTTTCAACAAGCTGATTGACCTGATGGACCAACTGGCGGATGGATTGGAACGGCTTGGTGACCGAGGCACTAGCTCCGACCGCCGATGCCATCTGCTCATCGAAAGGCTCGAACGAGCCCGCTAGAAGAACCACCGGAGTCGCGTGGGCATCAATATCCGAGCGGATCGCACGACAGATCTCGTAGCCGTCCGGCCCTGGCATATTAACGTCCGCCATTACGATGTCCGGCCGCTCGGCCCGCAGCAGTTCCATTGCGGACGCTCCGTCCGGAGCGGTGAGAACCTCGTACCCCTCTTCAGTGAACGTAAGTTTAATTACTTTCTGTATCGTTACAGAATCGTCTGCTATCAATAGCTTGCGGTTGCTCACGGTATTTGCTCCTCAAAAACAAAGGAAAAATGAAGATCGGTCTTCAAAAACCTAACACCTTATGTCGTTAAACGTCAAGAATTTGCATACTCAGGCTGCATTTTCTGCACTCCTGGCCGGCCGGGTTCCCGCCAGTTCGCCGGCGAGCCTTATCGACTCCATCATACTAGAGTGTTCGGCGATGCCTTTGCCTGCGATATCGAACGCGGTGCCGTGGTCAACTGATGTCCTGATCAGCGGCAGGCCGAGCGTTACATTCACGCCGCGGCCGAATGAAAGGCACTTTACTGCGATCGTCGCCTGATCATGATAACACGCGATCACGGCATCAAACTCGCCCGAATTGCATCGCAAAAAGACCGTATCAGCCGCGAACGGTCCCGTGACCTCAATGCCTTCGCTTCGGCAGAGCTCGATGGCCGGCGTCATCTCCCCGGCCTCCTCGCTTCCGAACATCCCGTTCTCAGAAGCGTGCGGGTTCAAGCCGGCGACCGCGATGCTGACGGGCCGACCGAGGAGTTTCGCAAGTTCGGCTGACGTGAACCGGATCAGTTCGGCAACCCGCTCTTTCGTAACGCGGTCGATCGCATCGCGAAGCGAGAGATGGGTTGAAAGCAATACGACACGCAGCCGCTCTGCAAAAAAGCTCATCGCGAACTTCTCGGTGCCCGTCAATGCCGCCAGAAATTCTGTGTGTCCCGGAAATTTGTAGCCGCCTAAACCTAAGGAATGTTTGCTGATCGGCGCGGTCGCGATGGCATCGATCCGGCCTTCGCTCCAAAGTTTGACTGCGGCCTCGATATATTCGCCTGCCGCTCGTCCGCATGCCGCGTCTTCCTTGCCCGCGACGACGCTTTCGGGCAAATTCTTAAGGTCAAATACGACCGCCTTGCCGGGCTCGGGCGTATCACCCGAGTTCAATTCAAGATCGATGCCAAACTTATCGGCCTCGGACCGGAGAAATGCAAGGTCGCCGATGATCAGAAAATCCAATGACGAAAGCGACTCATTTTCAGCTAACGATTTGAGTACTATCTCGGGTCCGATGCCGGCGGCATCGCCGATAGTAATACCGATCCGGGGACGGCCCAAATTTGAAAGCGGCGGCATCGAAGACGTCATTACACGCCAATGATACCACCGCTGATAGTTAAGAGGTTAATCAGGATCAATCCGCTTGCCGTCGGATGAAAGTCGGTACGTCCAGATCCTCGCTTCCGCGGCTATCGACCGGTATAAAAGCAGCACCGCCCCCATTCGCAACCGCCGGCACCGCACGAGGCAGCGGCATCGCAACCTCGGCCGCGACATCGAATCCGGTCGCGATGACGGTCACCTTGATCTCGTCCTCCATGTCATCACGGAAGACGTTGCCCCAGATAATGTCGGCATTCTCGTCAGCCTCGCTTTCGATCATACCGATCGCATCCTCGATCTCGCCAAGAGCCATTCGCGAGCTTCCGGTAACGTTGATCAACGCAGCCTTGGCACCGGTGATCGAATTTTCTTCGAGAAGCTTGTAATCAAGAGCCTCACGCATCGCCTTTGAAGCGGCGTCCGGCCCTTTGGCACGGCCTACCCCCATCAATGCAACTCCGCGGCCCTTCATTACAGTGGTCACATCAGCGAAGTCAAGATTGACGACGCCCGGTGTTGTGATCAGATCGGTGATGCCCTGAACCGCCTGTAAGAGAACCTCGTCCGCTTTTTTGAAGGCGTCCATCACCGTGATGTTTTCTTCCACCTCGCGGAGACGCGCGTTCGGGATCGTGATGATCGTATCGACGCAGCCGCGAAGCTCGGCCAGCCCTCGCTCGGCTTGGGCCATTCGCTTCCTGCCTTCCATGCCGAAGGGTTTCGTCACCACCGCAACCGTAAGAGCACCTAGCTCGATCGCGAGCGAGGCAACGATCGGAGCAGCACCGGTTCCCGTTCCGCCGCCGAGCCCTGCGGTAACGAAGACCATGTCCGAACCCTCGAGCACCTCGAGAAGTTTCTCGTGATCTTCAAGTGCGGCGTCGCGGCCGGTGTCCGGATTCGACCCCGCTCCGAGCCCGCGGGTCGAGCGATTCCCGAGCTGGATCTTGATCGGAGCGTTGGAGGCATTGAGAGCCTGGAGGTCGGTGTTAGCCACGATGAACTCGACGCCCTTGATCCCTTCTGCGATCATCCGGTTCACCGCGTTCCCGCCGCCGCCGCCTACGCCGATGACCTTGATCCTGGCCCCGGTGATGGGCGGTTCGTCGATAAACATCTTGATACCACTAGTGTTCATTTCGTGTCCTTTTTTGCAAAATTCAATCTATTCCTGCACACACAGGAAACCGACAATTCGATGTTTTCGGTGAAATGCTGACGAGTGCAATATCAACTATATATAGTGTTGATGGGAGAAGAGCATACAACCATTTGTGTAAAAAATCTAGTCAACAATTCCAAACTAACGAAATTTTTCGCGAAAATTTTCAAACCAAACGCCAAGTTTGCCCGTTCCGCCGCGAATGCCGCCGCCCTCGCGCATTTGCTCGCGCAAAGAGCGAAGAGCGAGCCCGCAAGCAACCGCCCACTCCGGCGTTTCGATCTGCTCGATCAATCCTCCGAATAGCCTTCGCGAGGGCAACCCGAGACGCGTCGGAGCGTCGAATACCTGCTCCGCGATCTCGACCATTCCACGCGGCATCGAGCCGCCGCCCGTCAGCACAACGCCGCTCGGTATCTGGGCTCCGGCCGTAGCAACTTCACCCGCTAGGTGTTGAAGCAGTTCGATCGCACGCGGCTGCATTATGTCGCAAAGTATCTCTTTTGAAAGCCCTCGCGTTTCGCTCCGACCGACCGGGGTTATCTCGATCATCTCTGCCCGCTCTTGGTCGTCCATCAAAAATGTTGCAACGCAGCCGTAGCGATGTTTGATCTCGGCGGCTTCCTGCATCGAAACGCGGAGCCCGACCGCCAGGTCTTTTGTAAAATGCAGCCCGCCGAACGGGAAGACCGCCGTATGCTGGACCGCACCGCGGCCGAAGATGTTGAGGCTCGTGATCTCCGAGCCGATGTTCACGACGGCACATCCATATTCGCGGTCGTCGTCTGTGAGCGTGCTTTCCGCTGCGGCGATCGGTTCGAGCATCATCCGCTCAACGTCGATGCCGGCTCGCCGTACGGCCTTCTCTAGATTCTGCCGCCCTGCACTCGGCCCGGTCACGACGTGGACAAGAGCCTCAAGCCGCGAACCGCTCATTCCGATCGGTTCGGTAATGCCGTCCTGCCCGTCGATGATGAATTCTTGTGCAACGCGATCGAATACTTCCCAGCCCGAAGGAAGCTGAACTGCACAAGCCGATTCGACCGCCCGCTCCACATCTTCGTTGCTGATCTCGCGTCCGGCACCGGCGACGGCGACCACACCGTTCTTGTTCTCGCCGCGAAAATGTTCGCCGGAAAGATTTACCGTCGCGGCCTTTATCTCGAGCCCGCTTACCCTTTCAGCCTCGTCGAAGGCCTTGCGGATGCTTTCTGCAACGGCCTCGGCACCGGTGACAATGCCTCGGCGAAGCCCTCGCGACTCGCTCCGGCCAATGCCGACGACCTTTAGACGCCCGTCTTCCGAGGCCTCGCCGACCACGCACCGAACGCGGCTCGTGCCGATATCAAGTCCTATCGCGTGAATCTCGTTCTTCATAACATTCATTTCGCAGCGGTCTTTCTCGGCTTCAGATTCAGGGTCGAACCGACCAGTTCGACGCCTTCGAACTCCGTCGCCTTTCCGGCGATCGCCTTCAGCCCGCGTTCAAGGTTTTCGCCAAAACTCTCCTTGCCGACCTCTAGCGATACGGTCATCCCGCCTTCCTCTGCCAACGCCCGCGGAACGCGCACATTCGAAAGATCGACCAGCGAAACCCTTTCGAGCACACCGTGGATCTTCCAGTCGTCGATCATCTTTGCGTAAAGCTTGACGCGTTCAAGATTTTCCTTGTCAGCCGCCTGCGATTTCTCCTCATCCCAGCCGATCATTGCAACCGGCAGGCCCGGTTCCGGGGCCGTCGCCTCTGCGAGCAATTGGGCGTCTTTGGTGACGAGAAACTCGCCTTTTTTCATTTTCACGACAGCCGCCGGTTCATGCTCTTTTATGCTGACTATGATCGAATTCGGCAGCCAACGTGAGACGGACGCCGAGCGAACGAACGTGAGCTTCTCGATCCGCTCCTTTACCGTGGCAAGATCTGCGGTCCAGGCACTGTTCTCTGCAGCTTCGGCATTCACGATCCGCTCGATGGTCTCACGCGGAGCCCGTTCGATGCCCGATATCTCGACTCGCGTTACGCTAAAGAAATCCGAGTTGACCATTGTCCGAATGCCGAAATACGCGATCACTCCGATGCAGAGAAGCATTGCCGTCGAAAGCACAATTGGAAGAACGCGGGTCGAACCGCCGCCCCTACTCGGCGCGTTTCGCCGGCGGGCGGACTTGCTCTTCCGCGTCGGCGCATCGCGTCTCGCCTTTACTGCATTCGGTCGTTTCGCCATTTGGTCACATTTGCCTAGCCGCGGTTTTTAAGAGCCTCCAGGAGTTCTTCGGAAAGCCGCGTAACAGTTCCGGCACCTAGAGTTATTGCAAGGTCGCCCTCGGTAAGCGACGGTACGATCTTCTCCGCGGCCGTCTCGATGTCGCCGATGTAGGTCACATTCTTGTGGCCGTATTTTCTGATATTCTCGACCAGAACCTCGGCCGTAATGCCCTCGATCGGCGGCTCGCTCGCGGGATAAATATCAAGCACGAAAAGGACGTCAGCATTGTTGAACGCCAGTGCGAATTCATCCATCAATTCCTGCGTTCGCGTGTAACGATGCGGCTGAAATGCGACGACCGTGCGGCGGCCCGCGGCGGCATTCTTGGCCGCTGCAAGCGTTGCCAATATCTCGGTCGGGTGATGCCCGTAATCGTCAACGACCGTAATGCCGCCAACGTCGCCCTTGAACTGAAAGCGCCGATTCGCGTTCTTGAAACCCGTAAACGCTTCGGCGATCTTTGCGAAAGGCACTTCAAGCTCCATCGCAACAGCCGTAGCCGCAAGTGCGTTGTAAACGTTGTGCTTGCCTGGGACCGGCAGGTCGATGCGGCCGAGCACTTCAGTTCCCTTCCAAACCTCGAACGTCGAGCCGAAACCGTCCGTGTATTTGATGTCGTGAGCGGATATGTCCGCCTGAGCGGTCATGCCGTAGGTCACGCGGCGGCGTTTGATGTTCGGGATGATGAGTTGGACGTTCGGGTCATCGAGGCAGATGATCGCGGCACCAAAGAACGGCACCTTGTTCACAAAATCGGTGAAGCACTGAACGACGTCCTCCATTCCCTTGTAGCTCTCCATATGCTCTTTGTCGATATTCGTCACGACGGCGATTGTCGGGTAAAGCATCAGAAATGAGCGGTCGCTTTCATCGGCCTCGGTAACAAACCACTCGGAGGAACCGACTTGAGCATTGGAGCCGAGCGTTTCGACAACTCCGCCGACGACCGTGGTCGGATCAAGCCCCGCGTGTTTCAAAATGGTCGCTACCATCGAGGTGGTCGAGGTCTTGCCGTGTGTGCCGGAAATGGCGACGGCGTAGGGCTTCAAGACCATCAACTCCGCAAGCATCTCAGCACGCGGAATGACCGGGACGCCGTTCTCCTTCGCCTTAACGATCTCCGGATTGTCCGGCCGAACGGCGGAGGAATAAACGACGACCTGAGCATCTCCAACATTCTCGGCCGCATGGCCCTCAAAGATGCGGACGTTGAAATTCTGCTCAAGCCTATCCGTGTTCTTCGAACGCTTGATATCCGAGCCTGCCACCTCAAAACCGAGGCTTGCGAGCACCTCCGCGATACCGCTCATCCCGATACCGCCAATGCCAATAAAATGTATTTTCTTAACGTGTCTAAACATCAAAACCTTATCTGTCATTCAATTGTGAGGACACAAACCTATTAAATGAGAACTTTGCGTCTTTGCCCCTTCGCGTATTTGCATTGAAGAACACGAGGATCAAATGCTGTTCCTCAGTTCCTCTATTATGTCCGCGGTTCGCTCGGCCGCGTCCGCTCGGCCCATTGCTTTGGCGGCGGCTTCCATTGCCGAGAGCATTTCGGCATCGCTGATCGTCGATCGAATTAGCTCGGCGAGCGATTCGCCGGTCATATCTGCTTGCAAAAGCATCTTCGCCGCACCGCCTTCTTCGAGAGCCTCTGCATTTTTTCGCTGATGATCGTCGGCTGCGGTCGGCAGCGGGATCATTATCGACGCCTTGCCGGCCGCAGCGAGTTCGGCACATGTCGTTGCACCGGCACGGCAAATTACCAAATCAGCTCTAGCAAATTCCTCGAACATGTTCGAGATAAATGGCCGCACGTCTGCGAATGCAAATTCCGATCGGCCGTAAAGCTCGCGTATCTTTTCAAAGTCAGCCTCACCTGTCTGGTGCGTGATCGTCAGCCGGCCACTAAGCTCGGTAAGATGCGGCAGAGCCTCGGCCATTGCGTTGTTGATTGCACGGGCTCCCTGCGAACCGCCGAAGATCAGCAGATGAGCGGCCTCGCCCCGCGGCTTTGGCGGCACTTCAAAAAACTCTTTCCGGACCGGGTTGCCGGTTACGACGCCCTTTTTGCCGAAGTACGGCAGCGAAGCTTCGAAGGTCAACGCTGCTTTATCGACGAACCTCGCGAGCTGCCGGTTGGTAAATCCGGGCAGTGCATTCGAATCCATCACGAGCGTCGGCACGCCCATTATTGCCGCCATCAGGAGCACCGGCCCGGAGACGTATCCGCCTGCACCGACCGCAACGTGCGGCCGAAATTGCTTTATGATCTGCCGCGCCTCGATGAAGCTCTTAGGCAACACTGAAAGACCCTTCAACTTGCCGGCGAAGCCTACGTTCTTTAACCCAACACTATTTATCAGCGAAAGCTGAAAGCCGGCCTCGGGGACGATACGCGTCTCAAGCCCGCGTGCTGTGCCGACGAACAAAACCTCGGACGAAGAATCGCGCCGCAAGACCTCGTTTGCGACGGCAATTGCCGGGAAAATATGTCCGCCGGTGCCTCCGGCTGCGAAAAGTACCTTCATTTCCAGATCGTTAAAGTATCATTTGAGCCCCGTCTTCGCCTTCTTGCGTCTGACCCCGCCAGTGGGCTCTTCGGGCGTATCGCCCTCGCCGGCGGCTGCAATGCTGAGCAAAATGCCGACCGCAGCGAGCGTCACAAGAACGGATGAGCCGCCATAAGAGATAAACGGAAGCGGAATGCCCTTCGCCGGAAGTACTGATATAACAACACTTATGTTGAAAAGGGCCTGAACCGTTATCCCTGTTATCAAACCGATACCGAGCAACGTTCCAAAGCGGTCCGGGGCGTTCAGGGCCGCCCGTGTGCCGCGCCAAAGAAGCACAGCGAACGCCAAAACTATTGCCAACGTCCCGACCAGCCCGAACTCCTCTCCGACCACCGAAAAGATGAAGTCGGAGTGCGGGTACGGCAAGTAAAAGAGCTTCTGCTGACCGCGGGCAAAGCCCTCGCCGAGCACTCCGCCGGAGCCGATCGCATAGAGCGATTGACAAACCTGATAGCCAGCACCGGCCGCATTCTCCGGGTCGCAGGGGTCAAGAAACGCACCCAACCGCCGCATCCGCCAGGGTGCCAAAATCAAGGCTGCGGCAACTCCGGCAACGAACAACGCACCAACCGCCGCAACGTGCAGGATCCGAGCCCCCGCCGCGAAATAGATCGCTGCAAAAACGGCACAGATCACCATCGTCGTGCCGAGGTCCGGCTCTGCAAAGATCAATCCAGCCACGAGCCCGACGACCAGGATCATCGGCATGAGCGTCGCTCGAAACTCACCAACCCGGTCGGCTTGTCGCGAAAGGAACCACGCCAGAAAGACCGGAAGCGTTATCTTCGCAATCTCCGAAGGCTGCAGCGAGAGGCCGCCGAATCGTATCCACCGTTGTGCTCCGTTTATAGCCGGAAAACCGAAAACCGCCGCGAGCAAAACCACTGTTATCAAAAGCCCGGCGACAACGACCGGAAAGCTGTTGAGCCTCCGATAGTCGATTCGGCTTGCGGCAAACATTATCACGATGCCGGCGACGGCAAAGCCCGCCTGCTTGTAAAAATAGGTGAACTGCGACGCCCCGGCCGTTTCGCGATGGGCGATCATCGCCGAAGCCGAATAGACCATCATTGTCCCAAAGACCGCGAGGCCCGCAGCCAAAAAGAACATGATCCAATCTATCCGGTCGAGCTTCATAGCTACGCATCACCTGCCGCGGCACGCTCGCCCTGAGCGATTGCCGCTACCTCCGACTTGAACGCCCGGCCGCGTTCTTCAAAGCTCCCGAACATATCAAAGCTCGCACATGCCGGTGCAAGCAAAACCGAGTCGCCCGCTTCGGCCGCAGCGAAGGCGAGCCGGACGGCATCGGCCATCGAACCGGCACGCTCAACCGCGGCATGCCCGCCGATTTGCGAGGCGATGTTGTCGCCGTCCTCGCCGTAAACTATCAATGCCCGAACGCTCTTTTCTATCAGCGGAATGAGCGGCGAATAGGGAGCGTTCTTTCCGCGTCCGCCGATGAGCAGGACGATCTTTCCCGCATCTTCGCCGAGTGCCTCGAGCGCCTTGAGCGTTGCATCAACCGACGTCGCTTTCGAGTCGTTATAGAACCGCACGCCGCCGACCTCAGCGACAAATTCTATTCTGTGCTCAACGCCGCGGAAGCGGGCGACGGTCTCCCGCATCGAGTCGGGCGAGGCACCGCACGCGAGGCCAGCGGCCATCGCGGCGAGCACATTTTCAACATTGTGGAGCCCGCGTATCGCAATCTCATCGCGCGTTGTCAATACCTTCTCGCGGCCGCCGCTCCGCGAGACAAGCTCGCGGCCGCGAAGGAACAATCCCTCATCAAGCTCCTTCACAACGCTAAACATCGCAACATGCGCACGCAGGCCCGCTCCCCAACCGGCCGTCACTTCGTTATCAGCGTTGAGCACGGCGAGGTCTTCGGGCGTTTGGTTCATAAAGATCCGATGCTTCGCCGCCGCGTAGTCCGAGAAAAGATCGTAGCGATCGAGATGGTTCGGCGTAACGTTGAGGCAAAGAGCCACCCGCGGGTGCAGATCAACGATGGTCTCAAGCTGATAGCTCGAAAGCTCGGCGACCGTCCAGGTATCTTCATCAGATTCGGCGATCAGGTCGATGAGCGGCGTTCCGATATTGCCTCCGACGAGCGTCTTCAAACCTGCGTCTTTTAATATCTCGCCGACGAGCGTCGTGGTTGTCGTCTTACCGTTCGAGCCGGTAATGCCGACCATTCGGCCTTTCAAAAAACGATAAGCAAGCTCGACCTCGCCGATGACTTCGCCATCTTTTCGATCAACATATCGAGCCGGGATCGAACCCGTCGGCACGCCCGGCGAGATGACAACCAGATCGATTTGGTCCAAGAGCCACGACGGAATCTGCCCGTCGATCAGTCCGACGCCGCTGCTTTCTTTCAAAGATCTAGCCGCCTCGCTCCATTCCGCGATCGGCTTTCGATCATGCAAGGCGACGGTCGCACCGCGCTCGGCGAGAAACCTTGCCGATGATATTCCCGACCTGCCCGCTCCAAGTACTAATGCTTTTCGGCCTCGAACAATCATTGGTCTTCGGTTTTTGGTCTTTGGTCTTCGTCTGGGGCCTTGGCCGCTTTCTTATTGCCAACTACCCTAATATACGAATTCAGCTTCGGGGTCAGCTCGTCCACGATCGCCCGAAGCTCCTCTACATTTTCCTTCGTCAAAAGATCTCTTGTAAACGCGAGTCTCAACCAATGCTTAGTTTCATAGAGTGATCCGCGACTGATCCTCATAAACCGAAGGTAGTCCTTGTCGCTGCCCCGGCCACTTCCTTTCGGCAATATTTGCCACTATGCTGTCCGCCGCGCGGACTAATTGAGTTCCGACGGTATTCTGCGGAAGTCGCTCCCATTTCACCGCAATCCGCCAAATCAAAAAGGAAAGCCGCTCAGAAAGCATGTAAATATCTAGTTTTTCAAAATCAGTCTCGGGAATATAACCTCCTAAACAAAGACCAAAGACCAAAGTCCGAAGACCGGCAGACTACCTCAGTTTAACGGTCGAAAGACTCAGCAATGCGAACAATATCGCCACGATCACGAACCGAAAAACGATCTTCGGCTCCTTCCAACCGGCCATTTGAAAGTGGTGGTGGAGCGGTGCTTGAAGGAATATTCGCTTGCCAACTCCGCCGGTCCGTTTCGTAAACTTAAAAAACGAGACCTGGATCATCACCGAGAGCACCTCGATGATGAAGATGCCGCCGATGAAGGGCAATAGAAACTCCTGCTTCGTCAGGATCGCAACGGTTCCAAGTGCTCCGCCGATCGCGAGCGAACCAACGTCGCCCATAAATACCTCCGCCGGTGGAGCGTTGTACCAGAGAAAGCCGAGGCTTGCACCGACCATCGCCCCGCAAAATACTGTCAGTTCACCGGCCGCCGGGATATGGGCGAGATCGAGATATTCAGCCCAACGCCGGTCGCTCGAAACGTAGGTCAGGGCCGTCAGTGCGGCCATAGCGATGAAGGTTACGCTGGTCGCAAGCCCATCTAGCCCGTCGGTCAGGTTCACGGCATTTGACGACCCGAGCAGCACGAAAACGATAAAGACCAAGTAAAGCCACGGCCCGATGTTGGTTATGTCCGTTTCAACCGTCGCTCGGAAAAACGGAACGCTCAGCTTCCACGTATAATTCGTCAGAAAATACAGAACCGCCCAAACGCCAAGAGCGGTGAAAAGCTGCCCTGCAAGCTTCTGCCTTCCGGTCAGCCCGAGGCTTCGTTTTTTGACTATCTTTATGTAGTCGTCCGCGAAACCGACCACCCCGAAAAGCGTCGTCGCTCCGAGAGCAAGCCAAAGAAAAAGGCTATCGAGCCTTGCCCAAAGAAGGGTCGAAAGTATGACCGCTCCGATGATGAGCACTCCGCCCATCGTCGGCGTGCCCTTTTTGGCCTGGTGCTCGGCGGAGAGTTCTTCACGGATCTCCTGCCCGACCTTGAGCGCCTCAAGCTTGCGGATCACCCATTTGCCAAGAAAAAGTGACACGAGCAGAGCCGTGATCGTCGCCCAGGCGGTGCGGAAGGTCACATACTGAAATACGTTGAGCGCTTTGAAAAAATACGATTCGCTGACCGCCCCGTATTCCCTGAACAACCATTGATATAAGAGATGATAGAGCATCGCACTCCTCGTCCCGGCTCCGAACCGCCCGCCGGCCAATCAACCTCGCGGCCCGTTTAACTACGCTCGAATCGCTCGTCCAATTTCTCTATGACCCGTTCGGTCTTAACCCCTCGCGAACCTTTAACAAGTACTACATCACCTGCGGTGATCATCTCCGCGAGCATTTCGCCCGCAGCCTCGGAATCAGCCGCGAACCTTGCGTTCTTGATCCCTACCAATTCGGCACCGGCAACGATATGTTCCGCCAACCCACGTACACCGATCAAAACATCAACGCCGAGAGGGCCTATCCGTTGCCCGGCATCGCGGTGCATCTCGACCGCGCCGGTTCCAAGCTCAAGCATCTCACCGGCAACAACGATCTTTCGCTCCTCGGGACGGCTTCCCGCAACAAGCGTTTCGGCCATCGAAACAAGCGCATCCGGATTTGAGTTGTAAGAATCGTTTATTACGCGGAATCCGGCTTTGTATTCGATGATCTCGCCTCGTTGTCCGGGAGCGGAAACGGTCGCGAATGCACCCGCGATATCCGCCGGGCCCATCCCAAAAATATGGCCGACCGCGGCTGCGGCAAGTGCGTTCATTACGTTGTGCTTTCCGTTAAGCGGAAACGCAACCTGAGCCTCACCAGCTGGAGTTATCAACTTGAACTGCGTGTTCCCAAAGCCGCTGAATTCGATTTCCTCGGCGCGAATATCCGCCTCATTAGCGATGCCAAAGGTAATTACATGACCCTTCGAAAGGGCCGCCATCGCGGCAACGCGTTCATCATCTGCATTCAAAACCGCCGTGCCGCCTTCCTTCATCCCCTCGACGATCTCAGCTTTTGCCGCAGCAATCCCTTCGATCGTGCCGAGATACTCGATGTGGACGGGCATCACATTAAGCACGACCGAAACGTCAGGCGGCGTGATGCGGCAAAGACGCTCGATCTCGTTAAGCGGCGTGGACATTCCCATCTCAAGCACAGCCATCTGGAACGAGCGGTCGGCCGCAAGTTCGAGAACCGTTAGCGGATGTCCGAGTCCATTGTTGTAATTCTTCTTGTTTCGCAGCACGCGAAGTCCCGCGGCTGAAAGAACGTGGGCCGTCAGTTCCTTTGCAGTCGTTTTTCCGGCGCTTCCGGTGATCGCAACGACCGGCCGGTTCCATTCGCGATAAACCTGATGGGCAAGCGACTGCAGCGACGCGATGACATCGTCGGAAAAAATAAGCTGGCCTTTCAGCCCTTCAAGAGCCCCGGAATGCTCGGTAAAACGCTCATCTCTAACCACCGCCGCGGTCGCTCCCGCCGCTAAAGCTGCGGGAACGTACTCGGTCGAATCGGCGAAATCTCCGTTAAATCCGTTGTTCGCATACTCGGGTTGCGAGAGCGCAAAAAAGACACTCCCCGCACCTGCCTCACGCGAATCGATCACAAACCGTGTGACGTCGCTTTCGGCCAGTGCGGGGTCAAGGTGGGGCGACCTGCCCGCCATTTTCTCAGTTGCTTCGCGAAGCTTCATTCTTGATTTTCGCGGATGTCCCCGGCCGCTTCGGTGCCACGTCCGGTTTCTTTCCGGGCGTAGCGGCCGCCGCAATTCTCTCCCGCTCTCCCTTTTTCGGTACCGGCTTCGGGTCTTTCGTTTCCTCGATAACCGCGGAGTCGGCTTCGTCTCCATCAAGCGATTCGCCGTTGCCGACCGTTTCCGCTATTAGCTCATCTTCTTCGTCGACCAAAACCTGGGGCGACCCGCCGGACGGGATGTTCATCGCCGGGAGCAGTTTATCAGCGATCTCTTTGAATACCGGAGCCGCAACTGCACCGCCGCCTCTGCCGCCGATCTTCGGTTCGTCAATGATAACTGCGATGGTGATCTCCGGGTTGTCCGCCGGTGCCATCCCAATGAATGACGAGATGTATTTCGCCGAGTTTACCCGCTTCAGCTTTTCGTCAAACTTCCACGCCGTTCCGGTTTTGCCCGCCGCGGTGTAACCGCTAAGCGCCGCATTTTTTCCGGTGCCTGAAACGACGACCTCTTTCAGCATTTCCCTGATGTCACGCGCAGTTTCGACGGAAACGACCCGGTTATTTGCCGGATTCGCCGCTGAAACGATCGTTTCGTCATGGTCTCGGATTTCCTTAATTATATGTGGCTGAATTCTGACGCCGTCGTTTGCTATCGTCGCAAAAGCCGTCGCCATTTGCAAAGCAGACACCCCAATTTCATAGCCTATCGCCATCGATGCGAGCGAATCGCCAAACCATCGCTCCGGCGACCGCACAACACCCGCAGTTTCAGCCGGTAACTCGATGCCCGTCGGGCTTCCAAAACCGAAATTCACAATGCTCTGGTGAAAGTCCTTTTTCCCGACCCGCATCGCTGTCCGGATGGCACCGACGTTGCTTGAAACAGCCATTGCCCGCGAATAAGAGACAGAACCGTAACGGCCCGAATCGCTGAATCGACGCGAACCGATCTCGATGGTTCCGGCTCCTAGATCGATCTGGTTATCCGGCCGAACAAGGTCGCGTTCGCGGGCGGAGCTGTAGGTGATCAGCTTAAAGACCGACCCGGGCGTATACATATTCTGTATCGCGGCGTTGCGAAGATTGTTTTCGCCGAGCGTTTCGAGCTTTGAAGGATCGAATGTCGGATAGTTCGCGAGTGCCAGCACTTCGCCGGTCTTATTCGCGATCACGACGGCCATTCCGGCCTTTGCGTTCGCGTTCTTGACGGCGTTAGCAAGGGCCGTCTCTGCAAAATACTGAGCCGAATTGTCGATGGTCAGCACGACATCACCGGGCGGTGATTTTTCGGTAACGACCTCGTCGTAAACACGTCCGAGCCGATCGCGCTCTTGCTCGCGGCGGATGACCGCACCGTAGAGCACCTCATTCTGCGATTGCTCGATGCCCGCTTGCCCGACGCCTTCTGCATCACTGAAACCTATTACGTGCGCCGCGAGCGGGCCGTGCGGATAGCTGCGTTTCTGTGAATCGCGCCAGAAAAGGCCTTCGTACTTCGGCGTTCCCGCCTTTCGCATATTCGGCGTATCGAGTGCCCGTTCGATCGCTTCGACCTCGGTCGCATCCAGCCCTTTCGCGATCGGCACGGCTTTCCTGCCAAGCTCTTTGGCCTCTTCGAGCGTCTTTCGAAGCTCGGCCGGCTTTGTCTTTAGTGCCTTCGCGATGTCATCGGCAGCTTTGCCGATGTCGGTGATCGCGGTCGCATCAGCGTAAAGCGTTTTGACGGAAACACTTATCGCAAGGGCACGCCCGTTCCGGTCGTAGATCGTCCCGCGAGGCATGCGACTCTTTTGAACATCGCGCCGTTGGCTGACCGCCTTTGATCTTAGGGGCTCGTGCTGTGTGATCTGTAGGTAAACCAGCCGAGCCCCAACTCCGCCAAACCAGACGACAAAGACCGCGATCACGATCATGAATCGGATAAATGCGGTCTGTCTCAGCTCGGCGGCCGTTTTCTTTTTCTTGGCGTTGAGATTCCGTTTTGGCATTTGCTCGCTCTATTTAAGTCTCGCCGCTGTGGCCAGTGTACTCTTTGTCGAAGATTCTGATACCCGCCGCGGCCTGCCTTCGGACTTCGCCGCTAATACGTCGACCGGCTTTTTCTCTACAGCGGCAACCACAATCCGCGGTTTCGATTCTGCTTTCGGGGCGGTCACTGCTTTTCGCTCGCGTTCCCCGGCCTTCGGATCCTCAGCTGCGGGTTTTGAATATACTATCCGCTCGACTGCTGTCTCGACTGGCTTATTTGTTGCCAGTGTCTCCGGCTTTGCTGACGCGGTCGTCGCCGCGATCTCGATCGTAGGCTCAGCCAGTTCACGCTGAACGAATCCGAGTCGACGAGCGGTCCGGGCGATCTCTGCGGGTGAAAGCGTGGTCTCGCGGGCGAGAAGCAGCCGACGCTTTTCGGCCTCAAGCTCTTCGACCTTTGACCGAAGTTCAGAATTCTTTATGCCAAGCTCGACCGTCGCAAAGTGCTGAACCGCGACCAGAAAGAAGCCCGCCATCACGAGAACCGCGCAAAACACCGTGATGAACACATATTTCCATCTGCCGCCCCGGCCGTTTGTTCTCTTTTTTCTGTTTATGGTTGGAGTTCGCTTTCTCATAAGTCACCTTGCTTCCTGTTCGGCGAGCCTTCTTGCCGATCTTAGTTTTGCGCTTCGTGCCCTTGGGTTTGCCTCTGCCTCGGCGGGCGTTGGCTCGATCGGCTTCTTGGTCAATATCTCCAGCTTTTTTACCGCCCGGCACTGGCAAACCGGCATTCGCGGCGGGCAACTGCATTTCCCTGAAAGCCGCCTAAATTCGTTCTTTACGATCCGGTCCTCCAGCGAATGGAACGCGATTATCGCGATCACTCCGCCCGGCTTTAGCACATCGGCCGCATCGTCAATAAAGCCTTCAAGGATCTCGGTCTCGCGATTTACCGCTATCCGAAGTGCCTGAAACGTCCGCGTTGCCGGATGGATCCGCTCGCCGTGCTTCCGTCCAAGCACCGAGGCGACAAGATCAGCGAGTTCCGTTGTGGTCTTCACCGGACGGCCTTGTTCGCGGCGTTTGACGATCCGGCGGGCTATTTTCCTTGACGCCCGCTCTTCGCCAAACCGGTAGATCACGTTCGCGATCTCCACCTCTTCCAGTTCTTCCAGAAGTTCGGCCGCCGTTTGATAGCCCGAATCCGGGTCCATCCGCATATCGAGCGGGGCATCAAATCGAAAACTGAACCCTCGCTCCGGCGAGTCGATCTGGAAAGACGAAAGCCCGAGGTCTGCGAGTACACCGTCGACTGCTTCTATCCCGGCATCAGCGAGTGCGGAGCGGATATCGGCAAAATTCGTATGGATCGCCGTAAATCTGTTTCCGAATCTCGCGAGGCGTTCTGTAGCCAGTTTGAGAGCGGCCGCATCCTGGTCAAGCCCTATTACACGAAGGCTTTCGGAGCGTTCTAGCATCTCTTCGCTGTGCCCGCCCATACCTAGCGTCGCATCGACGATGATCTCTGAAGTCGCAAAGTCAAAGAACCCGAGTGATTCATCAAGCAACACCGATCGGTGTCTGGAAGCTGCATCAAGCTGTTCCATTGTCGAGGCTGCTCCGCCCGAAGACACATCTACCCCGCTGTCGCGAATAGCGCCAGTCTTGTTTTGATTCGTTAATACTTAAGGAAAAAGTTACCGTTGAAACGACACCTAGCGGCCTGCATTCCGCCGATGCCTTTGTCCGAAGGGCGATATTTGGGAAAGTCCGATCAAAATGCGCCAACTGCTTAAACTCATGTGGGTCGATAATTTGGTCATTTTGAACTTCCCCTTGGTCTTTTGCCCCTTTAGACTCAGTTATCTTAGTCCGAACTCTTATGCAATGTCAAGAGTTTTCTGCATAAAATTTAATCAACTGCTTAAGAATTTCTGATATTGCCTTCCGCGGTCCATCTATTCAGTTCACATAGCTCGATTTTTGCGGTAGAGTCTCCTATTCGGCTTGCGAGCGTATGTCGTACCTCTTCTTACAGTTGATCGTTTTTGGGACACTTGCCGGACTCGGCAATGTGGTCGGCGGCTTGCTTCTTTTCCCCTCGCGGCTTCATACGACCTACAAGCGCTATCTTAATTATCTGCTGGCTTTCGGCGCAGGTTTTATGTTGGCCGTGACCCTGCTCGAGATCTTTCCGCGAGCTCTAGAACTCTGGTCGCGCGATGCGACGGGCGGAGCCGAACGTTACACAGTACCTTTTCTACTCGTCACGGCCGGATATCTTGCAACACAGTTTTTTGAACACACCATCGCTCCGCATTTCCACCTCGGCGAGGAAGTTCATACTGACACGGTCCTTTCGGTTCGATCTGCGTATGCCGGGATCGGCGGCCTGCTGATCCACACGTTCTTCGACGGTGTTTCCATCGCCGCTGCCGCACAGATCGATCCGCAAGTGGGATTTTTGGTCTTCCTCGCGGTCTTTATGCACAAGCTTCCCGAAGGATTTACGATCGGTTCGATGGTGCTCGCATCCGGCCGCGGCTTTCGCGAGGTGATCTTTGCCACCGGGCTAATTGGCTCGGCGACCTTGCTCGGCGTTATTGGTTTTTATCTCATTGGGGCGAGATTTGAGAATGCGGTGATGTATGCCCTGCCGATCGCGGCCGGCGTTACGCTTTATGTTGCGGCAAGCGACCTCATTCCCGAAGTAAATCACCACGGCGGCAAGCGGCCTTTCGTTTCCCTTTCAGTATTTGGCGGCGTTGGGCTCTTTTTCCTGATCCGCTACCTTCTCAGCTTTTTTTCTCACGCGCACTAACACATTTTCGGAACCAACCGGCATCCTGGGGCGTATAAGCTAATGGAGGCGAGATTCACGATGAGAGATCCGTTATTAGCTGGTATTCTGAGTTTCCTAATTCCCGGTGTCGGGCAGATCTACAATGGCCGTGTGATCGTTGGTATCATATGGCTTATTCTGACCGGTGTTTCGTGGATAGGTTCCGCGGGCACTCTCGGCTGGGTAGTTCATTTTATCGCTGCCTGGTGTGCTTACAGCTACGCAAAGGACAATCCCGTTAGATGACCGTTCTTCATTTGATCCTCCTTTACGCCCGCTTGTCCGATGACAGCGGGCTTTTTCGTGTTCGCAAAACCGATTCTTATCAGCTAAACTCTTTACTTACTTTCGCTTGATGCGTTAGGCGGGGCGTGGAAAGCTGCGACCTGCATTTGTTTTTCCTGTGGCAAAAGAAGGATTTCCGTTTGTACTGATTCCGGCTCTGCTCGCTCTGATAGCCGGTTACCTGCAGCTTTGGCCGGGCGCTTTCGCATTTGCGGCGCTCGCGGCCTTCATGGCGTATTTTTTCCGCGACCCGCATCGGGTGATTCCGGAAGGCGACGACATCATTGTCTCGGCAGCGGACGGCAAGGTGACCCGCATCGATGTCAGCGAGAAAGGTACGCTTGTTAGTGTCTTTCTTTCGCCGATCGATGTTCATATCAATCGCTCGCCGATCGCCGGTGTTATCGAAAAAGCAGAATATATCAAGGGCAAGAAAGGCCCGGCGACGAGCAACGAATCAAGCCTTTTTAATGAACGGAATTCGCTGACCATCCGCGGCGAAAAGATCACCGTCGTTTGTACACAGATCGCCGGGCTTGTTGCCCGACGGATAGTTTGCTGGAATGGCGTCGGAGACACACTTGAGAAGGGCCAGCGTTTTGGCTTGATCAAGTTTAGTTCGCGGACGGATATCTTAATGCCAAACATCGTCGAGCTTAAGGTAAAGATCGGCGACCGCGTTGTCGGCGGTGAGACGATCATCGCCAGGATCAAATAGACCAAATGGAAACCGAAGAGCATCCGGGCCATAAAGGCATAAAGAAAGGGCTTTACGTCCTGCCGACCGCATTTACGGCGGCGAATATTGCCATGGGCTTTTTTGCGGTCATCTGGTCGATCCGCGGATTTCATCTTGCATTTGAGAATCCGGCAGCTGCGGCGAGCTATTTCAATTACGCCGCCATCGCAATTGGGCTTGCGATTCTCTTTGACACTCTCGATGGGCGCGTTGCCCGGGCGACAAAGACCGCGACCGAACTCGGCGTCCAATTTGATTCCCTCGCAGATGTTTTGACCTTTGGCATCGCTCCGATCGCACTTGTTTATAGCTGGGGATTTGCTACGGCCTTTAGCGAAAAATCGTCAGAGCACGGCTTCGCGATCTTTCTTCTTTTTATGTATCTGATGTGCGGTGCGTTTAGGCTTGCGAGGTTCAATCTGCAAGCTACGCGGCCGCGCGTGCTATTGGAAGGCACTCCCAAGCTTGATAAGAAGAATTTCGTCGGGCTGCCGATCCCGCCTGCTGCCGGGCTGATGGCTTCGATAGTCCACTTTGCCCCGATGCCGCTCAATACCTACGGCGAAGGGCATGCTCGCTTTTATGCGATGCTGATGATGGTGCTTCTTGCTGTGCTTGGAGTTTTGATGGTCAGCACTCTGCGTTACACAAGTTTTAAGTCGGCCGGGACCGGCAGGCGAAATCTTTACCTCGTGCTGCTGATAGCCGCGGTCGGAATGCTCATCTGGCTTTATTCGGAATATGTACTGCTGATCGTTTCAGCTATCTACGTCGGTCACGGTGTTGTGTGGTATGTCTTCTCTCTTTTAAGACGCCGCAGCCGCGAACAACCCGCCGAAGCTTAGCTACTTCCTAAATCTCGCGATCTTTCCCTTCGAACTCCGTGAACGTGGCCGATGTTTAATATCGGGATCGTCCGGAAAGTCGTCGTCATAACTCTCCCTCGCAGCGATCAGAACAGCGATCAGCATCACGAACGTTACTGAGATCGCGGTGATGTGAAGTACAAAGTCGAAAATACTGTGGACAAGGATGGCAAAGATGCCGGAGACGGCTCCGATGGCAACTGCCCGCCGCCACTGATTCCCCGTAGCCATTCCCTCTTTCGCCAGTCGGAAAATAAAGAAAAGGAACGCTCCGCCGATGATCAGACCCGGCAGGCCTGCGTCCGACAGCACCTGAAGATAATCATTGTGAGCCTGCTCAACCCGCTCGAGGCCGGTAAGCGAATCGTGCGGCGTATATGCAACTCCGTATGCTCCAAGCCCCGCTCCGAACGGCATATTTGCCGCGATCATCTTCAAAGTAACGCCCCAGATATGCGAGCGGTCGCTTGTGATGTTGTCCGAACTGGCTGTGTCAGCTATTCGCGTAAGTGAGCTCTCACCGCCGACAAATATCGACCCGCCAACGATCGCCCCAAAGAGCAGAACGACCAACGCAATACGAAGAGCGAGTTTCTTGCCGCCACCTTTTCCGAGCGTAACTATCGCGAGAAAAACTAGCTGTGCGAGAAAGGCCACCAGCCCGCCGCGGGAACCGCTGAGCAGCAATGCAACTCCCATCAGCATCACGGCTGTGATATAGAGCAGCTTTTTGTCCCGCTCGACCGCCCCGGCAAAGAGAAGGCCGAGTGGAAGTGCGATCGCCATCTCCATAAATGCCGCAAAGTTGTGGCGATTTACGAACGAGCCGAAAGAGGTCTGAGCGTTGACCTCATATATTCCGTAGATCTTTCCGGGACTCAAAAAAGATTGCAGTATCGCAAAAAATGCGTACGCAAAACCGAAGATCGTTAATACAGCGACAACCTTGTGTATCCGCTTATTTCTATTGAGGACCGCGACAAATGCCGTGAGCAAAAGAAAGAGTGCGAAGAAACCAATAGCGGATTGTTTCGTTGCAAAAGGATCGAGCGAGATCGTCGCCGGGATTCCCGGGAGCCCGGCCGTGGCCGCAGCTTCTCCGAAAGGGATCACCTGAACAAGCCCGTAAACCGCAGCCGCCAGAATGACAACCGAGACGTAGCTTTTATCCACGGCGATAGATCCCGAGCGGAAAGCATCCACGCCGACGAGCATAACCGCCAGGGCGATCGCCACACAGTAAACAGAGATTATCGGCTGATGAACTCCGCCGTATGCCAGCGTGACAAATCCCGCCAGCCCGAGCAGGAGGGCGAATGCCGTTTTTTGTGCAAGTGTGGACCTCATTAAAGTCTTTCCGGCGGCTATCTTCTCACTATCGCAAAGTCATCAAGCCAGGCTGTGCCCACGATCGGACATTCCGGCCCGCAGGTTATCCTCGCCGTTCTCACATAAATACCTTCGCAGTTCTCGGGAGCGGTGAAGTCCAGTGTCCGCTGCTGCCAGTCCGCAGTTCCTTCGGGAAAGGTCTCGCCACTGATTATCAGCGTGTCATCGCTCGCATTGGCGACCTGTATAAAAGGCGGGCCACCCGAGCGGAAATTCTCAGTCCGCACCCAATAGGTCAGGCGATAAGAATTTCCCGGAACGACCGGCACGACCTGGACGACGTTATAAAATTCAGGCTTATCAAAGCCTTTAAAGGTCAGGCGGAAGCTTCGGGCCCCTTCTCGCTTGACGGCGGAATCCGGCGTCATGTCCACCCGCGGTTCTCCGCGCTGAACCCGCCAGCCGAAGAGCGTATCCTCCGCCGCACCAATGAAATTCTCGAATCCGGCGTTCGTCATCTGCTCGGCGCGTGCTTCGGGGTCGATACCGGAGTCCCGGGCAAATTCCGCTGCCTCGCGAAATGATCGCCGGCTGAAAAGACCCATTGCTATGGTGCGGGGCAGAGTGTCGCTCGCCGCTTTTTGTTCCGGGGTGAGCAGGTGCCAATTTCTGAGGGCGTCGGCCGAGGCTCCGCGGGCGGCGAAAAAGAGCGCGAGGCTGGCCCTTACGTCCGGAGCGTCGCCGGCGATCTTTTCGACCTCGGCGGCGTCTTTCCCGAAGTAATCCCAAGCCAGCGAGAATACCTGTTCGCGGTAAACGCTGCTCTTTTGTGCTGCCTTGTTGAGTTCGGCAAAGGCCTCGTCTCTGCGGCCGCGACGGAGAAGAAAATTTCCGTATTGCCAACGCGGGAAGGTGTATTCCGGGGCTAATTCAATAGAACGCTTGATCGCATTTTCGGCTTCTTCAAACCGTTCAGCCTGTTCGTAGGCACGGCCGAGCTCTATCCACCACCGAAAATCATATGGCGAGAGCCGGACGGTGTTCTCAAAGAGCAGGACCGAGTTCTCGATGCTCTCGGCCGAAAAATTCTCCCGCTCTTTGCTTGCCGCAAGCCACGCGGCCAGCGGATCGCCGGGAGCGAGCGAGACGGCGTAGCGGGCAATTGCATCTGAACCCGGCTGGGCCGGAGACGTAAGCTCGGCAAACATATTCCCGATCTGCCACCTCACCCCAAACCACGCGAAAGCGAGCGTCGCCGCCAGAAGGACGCCGATCGCTATCTTTACCTTTGTGCCTGTCGTGTCGATCCGGGACATTTAACTCTTAAGCAGACGCCGAGCGGTCGGCGAGGAATTCCTTAAACGCCGCGACCACATATTCCTGCTGAGCAGGCTGTAATTCAGGATAGATCGGAAGTGCCAGCGTCTCGCGGGCCGCTCGTTCGGCTTCGGGAAGATCGCCTGCTTTGTAGCCGACAAATTCAAAGCACTCCTGTAGATGCAGCGGGACCGGATAATAAATATCAGTGCCGATGCCTTTCTCCGCAAGAAATGCGCGAAGCTCATCGCGGCCTTCCGGAACTCTTACAACGTATTGATTATAAATATGGCGGACGTTCGGGCGTTCATAGGGCAACGTAACTTCGCCCGAGATGCCGGCGGCGGAAAAAAGCTCGCCGTATCTGTCGGCATTGGCCTTGCGTTTGTCAGACCACTCGTCAAGATGCGGAAGTTTTACCCGCAGAACCGCTCCCTGAAAGCCATCGAGCCTGGAATTCAGTCCGACCCATTTATGAAAATACCGTTCCTTTGATCCATGAACGCGAAGTGCCTTTAACTTCTCGGCAATCTCGTCATCGTTAGCGGTCATAAATCCGCCATCGCCCATGCCGCCGAGATTCTTTGATGGATAAAAGGAAAAGCAGCCGACGGCGGACATATTCCCGGCCCGAATTCCATTCTCCTCAGCCCCGATCGCCTGTGCCGCGTCCTCGATAAGAGGTATGCGGTGCTTTTCTGAGATAGCGTTCAGTGCGGCCATATCCGCGCACTGCCCGAAGAGATGGACGGGCTGGATGGCCTTCGTGCGTTCGGTTATCTTCGCCTCGATCTGTGCGACGTCGATATTGTAGGTATCGGGTTCGATATCGACGAAAACGGGTGTCGCACCGAGCCGGGTAATTGCGCTTACGGTCGCAAAAAAGCTGTACGGCGTTGTGATAACTTCATCGCCCGGGCCGATATCAAAGGCCATCATCGCCAGAAGCAAAGCGTCGCTGCCCGAAGCGCATCCTATGGCGTATTTCGTCCCGCAATAGCCGGCAAGCTCACATTCGAGCTCCGCGACCTCACCGCCGAGGATGAATGCATTGGTATCCAGCACCCGCCCCAAAGCCGCCTCTATCTCCGGCCGAAGCTTTGCATTCTGTTCACTAAGATCAAGTAAAGGAACCTTCATTATTTATTTATGCCATAGAGAGACAAAGAGATGATGAGAATATTCGGGGGCAAATTCCCTGAACGCTGCCCACATAACTCGCCGCATCTCTTACAAAAACCCACAAAACACTCTGCGTTCTCAACGTCTCTGCGTTTAAAAGTACTTAAAAACCTTTGCGTCTCCGCGTCTTTGCGTTAAAAACCAAATCTTACCGAAGTTCCTCTTGATTTGCATTGTTGCCGGGCGGACTTTAATCTGGCTTGGATGCTTCCTGACCGAGCCGCACAGACAAAAGAGGTTATAAAACGCCTTAAAAAGGCCTATCCGGACGCGCATTGCGCGCTGAACCACACCAATGCCTTTGAGCTTTTGATCGCCACGATCCTATCGGCACAATGCACGGACGAGCGCGTCAATATTGTCACCGCCGAGCTTTTCCGGAAGTACCCGACGCCGAAACATTTCGTTGAACTTTCCCAGGCGGAACTCGAAAAAGAGATCCACTCGACCGGATTTTTCCGCAACAAGGCGAAGAATATAAAAGCGGCCTGTGAAAGGCTTCTGGAGGTCTATGGCGGCGAGGTCCCGCAGACGATGGAAGACCTTTTGACGCTCGGCGGCGTTGCCCGCAAGACGGCGAACGTGGTTTTAGGAAATGCTTTTGGGATCGCGTCGGGTGTGGTCGTTGATACACACGTCTCGCGGCTTTCTCAGCGGCTCGGGCTGACCGACGCGAAGACGCCCGAAAAGATCGAGGCCGATCTCGCGGAACTCGTTCCCCAAAAACACTGGGTGATGTTCCCGCATTGGCTTATCTACCACGGCCGCCAAGTTTGCAACGCCCGCAAACCACTCTGCGGCATCTGCACACTAGCCGACATCTGCCCAAGCCGGATCGAGACTCCGATCACGTAAATCTTGTTCTCACTAACCCGCCGAATCAACCACGACATTATAAATGGGCGAGAAGTTTCCGTAATCTTTATTCTTCCGGATGAAGATGGCGCGGAGGGCGACGCGTTCTACGGCTCCGGGCGTGGTTGTCGTTAGCTGAAAATCGCCGGGAGTCAACGTAAGAAAGGCCGCGGTCGTAAATTCGCCGTCGCCGGCCTTCTTTTCTATCCTTACGGCGTCCGTTCCCTGAAGACTGCCGGTTACCTTTATTGTTCCGCCATTTGAGACCCTAAAATTTAGCTCGGGGATAACTTCCGATGGGTCTTTTGGCCGGTGTTCGGGGCCGAGAAGTTCAAGATCGGCGCCGATCGATTCGTTAAAACCCGGAGCGGCGACTATCCGGTTGCGGAGTTCGATAAATTGATCGACGGCACCCATTGTCAGGCTGCCGGCCGGAGGTGCGGGGAACAGCGGAGCGACCGGAGCAAGCGCGCCCGTTTCCCTGCCAAAGAGAATCTCGTCCCGCCACGTCGTCATCGCTTGCATCGTTGCTTTGCACGCTTCGGTGACGTTGTAGGCGGTCACCATCGTGTCGCAAAGAGCGACGGCCGCCGCGGTTTCCGCCGGCGAAAGCCCGAGAACAGCCGCGTGGCCCGCGATCTTTGCACGGAAATTTCGGACAAGCATCTGCTGCTTGGAAAGGCGGCGTGGCCACCAAAATTTTCTTGCCATGATGGAAATTTATTGTTCGGGAGGTCGAGTGCCCGGGAAAGGTGAAACTCGATCAAGGAGAATACACTGGCCAAGTGGCTCCGAGCTTTGGGAAAGCCCATGGCTCAAAGCCATTTACAATTCTAAACAATCCCCAACCCGCATGGCAACACTTTTTTTCGAGCCGTAAAACCTGCCGACAGGGATGGAAGGTTTCACGACTTTGCCGCGAAGATCAACACGGGACTTGTGAGGTTTTCCATCGGAGAGATGACGCCTGCTGACAAACGCGTGAGCCCTTCCAACACAATTGCGATCGTTCTCCGCGGATCGGTGAACGTTCCCGGTTCATCCGTGAAGGTTCTTTATTCGTTCGTGAACACAAATTTTTCAGTTTCCGGTTCTGTGTGGTCTGTGCTCCGCATCTGTGTGTTCTGTGTTCAAAGAAAACGGCAAACCACAGAATACACAGACAAAGACACAGAACGCACGGACAACGATCCACGGAGTTATTTCAAACGCAGAGAGCACAGAGGGCACGGAGTTTTTGTTGAAGCTCAGGCATTGAAACCAAAGTATTCCATGCCCGACCCCGAAAGAAAATCTCAATGCGCTCTGTGCCCTCTGTGGCTACCTATCTCCGGACCGGCGGCGGCATTTTATCGGCCGGGAACCTTGGGAGCATTTCGTCGGCCATCGCGAGGTGGTAAACGATCGCGGCGGCGACTATTGCGCTTTGCTGAAGGTCCTCGGGGATGATCCGCTCGAATGTATCGAGGTTCGTGTGCCAGGTATGCGTCCCGTATTCGATCGGGTCGAGTGCGGTTCCGATTCCCGGCAGCCCGGCGTTATTAAATGCAGTGTGGTCCGTTCCGCCGACGCTCCGGCTTGTGGTTGAGATCGCACCGACGAGATTCATATCCGCAAAAGGGGCTCCGACACGGCGAAGTTCGTCCGCTGCCGACGGCGGGCCAAAAACCGTAAGCCCGCGAATACGTCCCGTTCCCGAATCATGATTAATGTAGCCGTTGAACTTGTACCAGGCCGGTTTGGGCGATTCCGCCGAGCCAAAATGTTTGGCCACATACGCCTGAGAGCCCAATAGGCCCTGTTCCTCTCCGCTCCAGAGTGCGACCCGAATTGTCCGCCTCGGTTTTACTCCTAAAGCCGTCAATATCCTTGCCGCCTCCATCATGATGGCGCATCCGGTGGCATTATCTGTCGCTCCGGTCGCCGCATGCCAGGAATCAAGGTGGCCGCCAAGCATTACGACCTCATCGGCCTTATCCGTGCCCGGAATTTCCGAAACGACGTTGTATGACGTCTTCCCTTCCGGATAGATGCTGTTCTTGATGTCGAATTCAAGCTCGACGTCACGTCCGCCTTTCATCAGGCGAACTATGCGGCCGAAATCCTCATTGCGCATTACGACCGTGGGAAGCGTTTTTGCCGGATCGTAGTCACCGCGGAATGGCGAGAACGCACGGATCTGTCCGTGCTCGCGGCCGGCGTCATTTACACGCACAAGAACGCCGCTATCCATCAGGAACTTATTCACCGCCTGCGAGATCTGTGTTCCATCAAGCTCGCCGGGTTTTGCTTCCCTGTCGATCATGATCGGGCCTTGCGGGCCGGGCTGCCGCTGAGCGTTAGGATCAAATCTCGGCTTGATAAGTTCGTCCGGGATGCGCTTCGGCGGCGGATTGAGATTAACCGGAACATTTTGAGGCTCGCCATACATTACTATCGCTCCGCGAACCTTTTCCCGTATCCCGGCGAAATATGTATCGAGCTCGGCCTGGGTCGGACGCTGCGGGAGAACCATCTGAACAGCTTTACCTTTGGCAACGCCGTTCGTACTTGGTGTCCAGGCCAGAACTTCAAAGACCAGCGGGCTGGCAACCGGGCTCAGCATGTGGCCGGAAGCTCTTTCGTTCTCCCAACCCGGGAAACCGAATTCCCAGGGCTCGAGAGCACCATTCTTCATTCCCCACTCGGCCATTTGCCGAATTGCCCATTCGCCGGAAGCTTTCAGCTTGGGCGAGCCCGTAAGCCGCGGCCCGTAAACATCCGTGAGCGTTTGGACAAGCTTTACGACCTGTGAATTCTTTGTTCCTTCCTCGCGGATGCGGGCATTTATGTCCGGCGCTTGGGCAAATGCCATCGAGGAAAGCAAAATGCTGGCCGCGAGAAAAGAAGAGACGAAAGTGCGAAGTTTTTTCATAGCGTATTTTCGGTTCCGGCGGGCGAAGCAAAAGATTCGGGCAGCTCCGATAAGGTGCCGGACTTGTTTTTTAAGGATATGGCCACGCGGGCCGGGAACTTTATTGGGATTATACTCAGTTTTGGCGTAAATTGTTTCCGGCGGGCAGCAAAACTGTAATTTCCGCGGCGTCAGATGTAAGATATCAACGCCCCGCCCGGGGCAATTCAGAGCTGGAGGAAAGTAAATGGCATACAACGGAGAATTTTTGGATTCGTGCGGGACGGTAGATATGGACTGCTCTCGGGTCGCGGTCGTGGCGGTCAGCGGAACCGGGCCAAATGTCTGCGGCCACTTGCTGATAGGGACCGGCGTCGGCGGGAATACCAATTATTTCCATGTCGCCGAGCTTCATGACTATCCGAAATACATGACCCCGACCGGATTTCAAAGATACCTTCGCGAGAACGGAAAATCTGAGATCAGGCGGCGGATCCTAAGCCTCCCGAACTCGAACGGGGCGATGAATTATCTGGAAGGGCTGATGTCGCGGACATGGACGTGGGGAGCTCTTCCTAATAACTGCGTGGCATTTGTCGAAGAGGTCATTGCGGCCGGCGGCGGAAGCTGGAGCTCATATTCCAATTGCCCGGCGGCAGCTATTTCGGACTCGATCGAAGAACGAGCGAACAGATTCCTGAGTACACTGGAGAATGAGATCTACGGGCTCTACGGGGTTCCGAGATAGTCTTTTGCAAAGCAGAAATTTGAACAGAGGAACAACAAGTACGGAGATCGAACTTAAGAAGAAGATTTAATTATGAAGAAGGAATTTCTAGGAAGTGGCAAGTCGGACGCAGATAAGTGGTTGGTGCACCCAAAAGTTCCGAACGCTGTTTATCAGAATATAAAGACTGGTTTACCGAACCTTAAGCACATTCCAGAGTATGTGACGTCGTTGACGGGAGCTTCTCATATCTGGGCGGTGCTCGGTGCAACGTCGATCTATAATCCACAGGTCGCACAGTTCATGATCATTCTAACTTTCGCTCCCGGAGCGGCCGGGACAGGTGCGATCACCTTGGCTCGTGTAAAAGAGTGGAAATGGGAAATAAACTGGGCGGCCTTCGGTAGCCCGGAACTGTCAGAGATCTCTGAAGAACACGAGCAATCGGACCGTATACCACCCGACGAGTTCTGTTACAGATAAGAATGTCATCTGCCAATGATCTCGCCGATGAGGTCGTAGGCGTGGGCTTTTGTGATCTTTATGTTGTAGATATCGCCTATCTTGGGCTCGAAGCCCTCGGGCATGTCGTTGATGAGAATGTAGCCGTCTATCTCCTGTGCCTGGCCTTCGAGCCGGCCCTGGAAAAGAAGGTCTGACTCCTGCGAAAGCCCCTCGAAGATAACGGGAAATGTTCTGCCGATCTTTGCCTTGTTCAGCGACTTGCTGATCTTTGCCTGCTCTTTCATCAGCAGATTCCGGCGGCGGACCGCGACTTTTGGGTCCACCTTGTTTGGCAGCTCATACGCGGGCGTTCCCTCTTCATCCGAATAAGTAAACACGCCGACGTTATCAAAACGGCACGTGCGGACAAACGCCATCAACTCTTCAAAATCTTCGTCGGTCTCGCCGGGAAAGCCGGTAATGAACGTGGTCCGGATCGCAATGCCGGGAACCTTCTCGCGAACCCGGGCAATGAGTTTCTCGAGCGAGGCCCGAGTCCCGCCGCGTTTCATAAGCTTTAACACATTGCGCGAAGCATGCTGGAGCGGCATATCGAGATACTTGACCGCCTTCGGCGTTTCCGCGATCGCGGCGAGAAATGCATCCGAAATATGGGAAGGGTATGCATACATCACGCGGACCCATTCAAGTTCATCGATCTCTCCGAGGGCACGGATCAAAGCCGCCAAGGCATCAACCTCGCCCAGATCTTCGCCATAACGAGATGAATCCTGTGCGATCAAAACTACTTCCTTAACTCCTTGCTTTGCTAGACCGCGAGCCTCTTCGATGATCGAGCCAAAACGCCGTGAACGAAAGGAACCCCGCATTCCCGGTATCGAACAGAATGCACACGGCCGGTCGCAGCCCTCGGCGATCTTTATGAATGCCGTGTGCGACTCGGTTGCCCGGAAACGGGGCGTGTCAAAGTCATAAAGATATGTCGCGGTCTTATTGCCGATAGGAAGGAGCGGCAGCTCGCGGAAATTCGTCCGTTCATCGGCGGCCTCAAGTATGCGGGTGACTTCATTTGTTCCGATGAACGCATCGACCTCGGGAAGTTCTTTCATCAGGTCATCGCGATACCGCTCCACAAGACAACCCGCAACAACTACACGTTTCGCCTTGCCGTCCGCCTTCAAGCTCGTCGCCTCGAGAATGGCGTCTATCGATTCCTGCTTGGCGGATTCGATAAACCCGCAGGTGTTCACGACGACCGTGTCTGCCTCCTCGGCATTATTCGTTATTTCCCAGCCAGCTTGCTGGAGCGTGCCCATCATAACCTCGCTATCGACGAGGTTCTTTGGGCACCCAAGACTGACAAATCCGACCTTTTTCATTACTTCTACTTTACTATGTTCAGGAAGAAAACGCAGATTTTGCGTTTCTGGCATGAGCTCCAATAGGCGGTGTTTCAAGTACCGGCCCGGAACATTTGACTACTTACTTGTTTGCGGGAAACTTTTCTCAGCCTCTAACCGTGCGATCGAATCCTCGACCGCTGCATTCTCGTCAGAAGTAAGTTCGGCTGAGCCATACCGAGCGCGGTTATAGGCCTCGGTGATATTTCTAACATCCGGGTCTCCGAGTGCGTAAGCAAATTCCAGCGGCGTTTGATCCTGAGATCGGATCGCTCCCTTTTCTGCAAGAATTCGCTGCATCCGGGCGTAAAATTCGACTATGTCGCCCCGCTTCTCTCGCCTGAGCCTCGATGATAACCGCGACCATAAACGGTATTTGCGGAGCCTACGGGAGAGAAATATCACGAAATAAACCGTCAGGACGATCGATAAAAGAACACCGGCTCCGACGCCGATCGCATATGCAGTCCCGGCAAGGCCCGAGTCACCACGGAAGTTCCGCCACCATTCCTGCAATGCGGTATAGGCCGATGTTAACCAGGAATTTGCAGCCTGATTCGCTTCCGAGATATTCCTTCGGGCGGAGGCGAAAAGTGAACGTTGTTCCTGGCTATCAAACGCAACAAAATATTGAATCCAGAGCATTTCGAGAGCCTCGAAATATTTCCTGACGCTCTCGGTAAATCCCCCGGCTGCCGCCTCGCCTGTCTGCCCGGCGGCGGGCGTCGGGTCGAAAGCGACCCATGTATCCTCACCGGGAAAATAGACCTCGACCCAGGAATGTGCGTCACGCTGTCGGACGACAAAAACGTCGGCAGTTTCGTTATATTCGCCTCGCTGAAATCCATTTACCACGCGAGTCGCTATGCCCTGCGACCTGAGCATCACAGCCATTGCCGTAGCGAAATATTCGCAATGCCCTTCGCGTACGTTGAAAAGAAAATCGGCAAGCGGATCATCGCCGCCGGCCTTCATTTCAAGGGTGTAGCCAAACTGCGTCTGCAGATAACTCTCGGTCATCCGAGCTGCGTCATAACGACTTGTCGCGCCTTCGGTCACCTCGGCGGCAAGGGTGACGATACGGCCATCGATGTCATCAGGAAGTTGGAAATAGTTGCCGATCCCGGCCGGATAGCGGACAAAGTCACGGCGAAGTAATTCGGCATCCGGCCGGTAAAGATCAGAAAGGACGCGATAGCTATTTCGCTCACCCGAACGCTGAAAGAAGAACGAATCGTGAACATCTCGATGAACGAATGGAACCGGTGCCTGGACCGCGACGGCCCGCGGAAGATTGAACAGGGCCGTCGCATCAAGTGGCTCTACATAATAAGTCTGAAGCAGAAGTAATTCCCGGTTACCTGCGGACTCCAATTGGATCACATCCGCCCCTCGCCTCTCGAAAACACTTCGCAACGCGGGACGCGACCGCCGCCAGGCCTTTTTGTCGAAAATATCGAGCGCGATTCCCCGCCACTTGATATCGGAAAGATCGGCCGGCATCTGGTCGAGCCGGACCCGCATTACGACTTCGTTGCTTTGAGTTATTCGCCCAAAATTGCCGAGCCGGACAGTATCGGAAAAGCCCGTCGAAGTAGAGACGCCGCCTTCGCCAGCTCCGATGCCGGCCCCACCAACACGGGGCAGAAAAAAGAAGGTAGGAACCGCGATCACGACGATCGCGATCAGAAGCGATGCGGCAATCACCGGAAGCCTTCGGGCGACGACACCATCTGAAGCGGGCGAGCCCAGGCGGAAATTCTCAAGTTCCCCTATCGACGCCGCAGTCCTACGTGACTCAAACACGACGATCGTCGTGAGCATGACGAACACGAACACCACTAAAGATCCCAAATACAAAGCGCTGATGCTCATGCCGGCCGCAAGCAGAACCTGGAAGAACGCCATTACGTAGAGGAAGATCCAATCGCGGTCGGACTTTCGCTGAAGCAGCTTTATCGCCGTCAGGCTCAGAATGAGCCGTGCGAGCATTCCGGGAAGTGCTTCTTCGGTCGACGCAAAGTCAAAGAACCGATACTTCCAAAGCAGATAATAGGCCGGGAGAGCAAGCACGATGAGGGCCGTCCCTAGCCGCTCGGAAACCTGCCAACTAGTATCCTCGATACGCCACGCGAGGAGAACCACTCCGATGAAAAGTCCCGTACCGATCAGGCCGAACGTCCCTGTTACCCAAAGTGACAAAAAACCGCAAAGAACCGCGGCGTAAGAAAGTATCCGGAATGTGCGTTCGATCGTCACTCGATTACCACGTTAGATTATAAATTGGGGGGAACCGGGTGTCCACGAAAATCATCTGCGGCGAAATGAAACAAAAAATGCCCGCTCATTGATGAACGGGCATTTCGTTGAAATTAGATCCGGCGACTTCCTACTTTCCCACAACTGAAAGCTGCAGTATCATCGGCTGCCAGGCCGCTTTACTCGGACCAGCTTGCCAGAGAGACAATAGGTCCCTAATCGATTTCAGTAGATGGCTTGACGATCGGTTCGGAGACAAGGTTCTCAACCATTTCTTTAATCTGATTGTTAACTCCCGGCGATGCCCCCAAAAAAGTTCCCCTTATACTGCCGCTTCGATCCAACAGCACAACTATAGGAACACCATTGAATTTTGCAAGTTTTGCGAATTCCTGAACAGTCTCTTCCGAGATCGATGCCATTGGGAAGTTTATGCCCATCTGGAACGTGAATGATTCGATATCAGCTGCTTTCGTTCTTTCAAGTTCTTCGTTACCGATGTCTAGGCCGATTATCTCAAGATCGCCAACGTAGTATTTCTTCCTCATCTCGATAAACATTGGGATCTGACTATTTCCGGGGTGATTCCAAATCGCGGATAGCTGAATCAATACAACCTTCCCATTAAGTTCGTCAAGCAGGAAGGATTTTCCATTGACAATGTCGATCGGGGTATTCAATATGGCGGCCGGCAGTTTAGGCGTTCTTAGGTCCTTTGAACCAGCATCCGTGTCCTGAGCCCACAGAGAACTGAAACTTGCAAGAAAAGCAAATACGAACACGTGCTTCCAAATTGACGTAGTTCTAACACTATTCTGCATATTGAAAACCGTCTCGACAGTGACTCAAGTGTATCACAATTATCCTTGAAAACGCGAAAAAGCCCGCTCAATAACGAACGGGCCTTTTCTTTGATATTAGATCCGGCGACTTCCTACTTTCCCACAACTGAAAGCTGCAGTATCATCGGCTCCAACAGGCTTAACTTCCGTGTTCGGGATGGGAACGGGTGTGACCCTGTCGATACAATCACCGGAAAACTTAAAAGAGCGTAAGGCCGATGCCTGAAAACTGAATATATGCGTCAATCTTTCCCTGCAAGCTGCTTGATCATCATTTGCCTGTCAACAAATTTTATGGTCAAGCCTTGGGACAATTAGTACTGGTCAACTAAACACATTACTGTGCTTACATCTCCAGCCTATCAACCTGGTGGTCTACCAGGAGTCTCACGGGCAGAATTAATCTTAGGTCTGGCTTCACGCTTAGATGCATTCAGCGTTTATCCATGCTCCACTTAGCTACCGAGCGCTGCCACTGGCGTGACAACTCGTACACTAGAGGTGGATCCATCCCGGTCCTCTCGTACTAAGGACAGATTCCTTCAATTCTGCTACGCCCACACCAGATAGGGACCGAACTGTC